>CAVVLC010000021.1:0-38638 GCA_963748885.1 uncultured Actinomycetota bacterium | reverse complement strand
GTGGAGATGGTCGAGCGCACTGTCGGAGGGGCGCGCCGCGAATACCTGGTGCTGGAGTACGCGTCCAGCAAGAAGGGCCAGCAGGCCGACAAACTGTATGTCCCGATGGATTCCCTGGACCAGCTGTCGCGATATGTCGGCGGCCAGGCGCCGGGGCTGAGCAGGCTCGGCGGCAGTGACTGGGCCAACACCAAGACCAAGGCGCGCCGCGCGGTGCGCGAGATCGCCGGCGAGCTGGTCTCGCTGTACGCCAAACGTCAGGCCAGCGCCGGACACCCATTCGGGCCGGACTCCCCTTGGCAGGCCGAGATGGAGGACGCGTTCGGTTTCACCGAGACCGTCGACCAGCTGACCGCGATCACCGAGGTCAAGGCCGACATGGAAAAACCGGTGCCGATGGACCGGGTGATCTGCGGCGACGTCGGGTACGGCAAGACGGAGATCGCGGTGCGGGCCGCGTTCAAAGCGGTTCAAGACGGCAAGCAGGTCGCCGTGCTGGTGCCCACCACCCTGCTGGCCGATCAGCACCAACAGACGTTCACCGAGCGGATGGCCGGATTCCCGGTGGTCGTCAAGGGTCTGTCCCGGTTCACCGACGCCGCCGAATCGCGCGTCGTGATCGACGGCATGGCCGACGGGTCGGTGGACATCGTGATCGGCACTCATCGCCTGCTGCAGACCGGCGTGCGGTGGAAGGACTTGGGCCTGGTGGTGGTCGACGAAGAACAGCGGTTCGGCGTCGAACACAAGGAGCACATCAAGTCGCTGCGCACCCACGTCGACGTGCTGACCATGAGTGCGACCCCGATCCCGCGCACGCTGGAGATGAGCCTTGCCGGGATTCGCGAGATGTCCACGATCCTGACGCCGCCCGAAGACCGCTACCCGGTGCTGACCTACGTCGGCCCACACGACGACAAGCAGATCGGCGCGGCGCTGCGCCGCGAGCTGCTGCGCGAAGGGCAGGTTTTCTACGTACACAACCGGGTCAGCTCCATCGACTCCGCCGCCGCGCGGATCCGCGAGCTGGTTCCCGAGGCGCGCGTCGTCGTCGCGCATGGGCAGATGCCCGAAGAACGGCTGGAACGCACCGTGAACGGGTTCTGGAACCGCGAATACGACATCCTGGTGTGCACCACGATCGTGGAGACCGGCCTGGACATCTCCAATGCCAACACGCTCATCGTCGAGCGCGCCGACACGTTCGGACTGTCCCAGCTGCACCAGCTGCGCGGCCGGGTGGGCCGGAGCCGGGAACGCGGCTACGCCTACTTCCTCTATCCGCCCCACGTGCCGCTGACCGAGACGGCCTACGACCGGCTGGCGACGATCGCGCAGAACAACGAACTGGGTGCGGGCATGGCGGTCGCGCTGAAGGACCTCGAGATCCGTGGCGCCGGGAATGTGCTGGGCGTCGAGCAGTCCGGGCATGTCGCGGGAGTCGGCTTCGACCTGTACGTGCGGCTGGTGGGTGAGGCCGTTGAGGCATATCGAGCGGCCGCCGACGGCAAAACCGTCACCATTGCCGAGGAACCCAAGGACGTGCGGATCGACTTGCCGGTGGATGCGCACCTGCCGCCGGACTACATCGCCAGCGACCGGCTCCGACTGGAGGGCTATCGCCGGCTAGCCGCCGCTGGTGACGACGCGGCCGTGGCCGCCGTGATCGACGAACTCACCGACCGCTACGGGGCGCTGCCGGAGCCGGCCCAGCGGCTGGTGGCGGTGGCGCGATTGCGGCTGCTGTGCCGCGACGCCGGCATCATCGAGGTGAGCGCCCCGTCGGCCGCGACCGTGCGGCTGTCGCCGATGACGTTGCCGGATTCCGCCCAGCTGCGGCTGAAGCGGATCCATCCGGGCGCGCACTACCGGGCCACCACCTCGACGGTGCAAGTTCCCATTCCGCGCGTCGGCGGCGGCGTGGGTGCCGCGCGCATCCGCGACGTCGAATTGGTGCAGATGGTGGCTAACTTGGTAACGGCACTGCAAGGGAAACCGCAGCAAGAAGTTGGTAAAACGAGTGCGGTGTCGAGTGAGGAGCGGCGCCCATGATAGTCGTCCTGTGCGACCCGCGCCGCCCGTCGCTGGTGCCCGTCGAAGCCATCGAGTACCTCTCTGATGAAGTGGAATACACCGAGGAGATGCCCGTCGCGGTGCCCTGGTCGCTGCCCGCGGCGCGCCCGGTGCACACCGGAGACGCCGCGCCGGTGTTGCTCTCGTCGGACCCCGATCACCCCGCCGTCACCGCTCGACTGGCGGCGGGCGCCCGACTGATTTCGGCGCCCGAATCGCCGCGCGGCGAACGACTGGTGGATGCCGTCGCGATGATGGACAAACTGCGGACCGCCGGGCCCTGGGAAAGTGAGCAAACTCACGACTCGCTGCGCAGGTACGTGCTGGAGGAGACCTACGAGCTGTTGGACGCGGTCCGCAGCGGAAATCCCGACCAGCTGCGCGAGGAGCTCGGCGACGTATTGCTGCAGGTGCTTTTCCACGCCCGCATCGCCGAGGACGCGGCGCAGCTTCCCTTCACCATCGACGACGTCGCCGTCGCCCTGATGCGAAAGCTGGGCAACCGGGTACCGGGAGTGCTTGCGGGCGAATCGATTTCGCTTGAAGACCAGTTGGCGCAGTGGGAAGAACGCAAAGCGGCGGAGAAGTCGCGGAACTCGTCGATGGACGACGTACATACCGGTCAGCCGGCGTTGGCGTTGGCGCAGAAGGTGATTCAACGGGCGGACAAAGCCGGGTTGCCTGCTGACCTGATTCCCGCTGAGATCACCACGATATCCGTGGCAACCGATGTCGATGTCGAAAACTCTTTACGCACGGCGGTTTTAGAATTCGTGGACACCTTCCGCAATGTCGAGAGAGCGATTGCCGCCGGGCGCCGCAGGGACGACGTCGCCGAGCAGTTCGACGTGGCGCCGCTCGGCAAGGTCAGTGCGCAGGAGTGGCGCGCCTATTGGCCGTCCGGTGAATTTGTGGCCGATGCGGAGCCCGCGGCGCAGGCGCCGGCTGAACAGGAGTCCTACCATCGGGAGTCGGACGAACGGGAGTCGGAACGGGAAGAGGGCGGCGCCCGAGATGTCGATGAAGAGGGTGGTGCCGACGCGCCCAAAGCCTCCAAGAAGCGCAAAGGCCGTCGATAAGCCGAGCGATCGTCAGCGAACGATCAGCGTGACGCTGCGGATCTGGCTGACGGCAGGTGGCGGTGGCGTTAGCCCAGGGCCCAGCGCCAGCAGGTGAGGTTTTCGGGTGTTGTTGCTGACGTTGGTGCTGCCGTCGGTGGCGGTGGTTTCGTTCTGCGCGATGGAGCGGCCGGCAGTGTGCTGGCTTCGCCCATCTTTACGGAATTTTTACGGCGGTTGGTGGCACCATGTGCCTACGGAACCGGGCCGACGCCCGCTTTCGACCGTCGCCACAAAGGGGGCCCGTCGTGCTCGCAGCCTCCGAGATCGATGGCGCCCTGGCCCGGCTCGATGCGGCTAACGCGGACATTTCGGTAAATTTAGTCGCACTCGAAGACCATCCGGGCTCGAAGTTCTTGAGTGCGCTGCCGCTGACCGGGACTAGCGCCGAACAGTGGAACATGGCTAGGGCCAAGGTCGCTCTGCTGTGGTCGCGGTTCGCGATGCTGCAGGCGATCGCCGAGCAAGCCCACCGGATCCGCAGGCGCCACGCTTCGCCGAGCAAACCCGAACTCGACGAACTCACCCTGCTGCTGACCGGCCCGGCGGCCACCCTCGCGCCCGAAGAAATCCCGATCGAGCACCGCACGCTGCTCGGACCCGCCGCGACCACCCGCTCGATGACCCTCGCCGAACTGGTCGATGCGATGACGGCCGATTACCGTGACGTCGCCCGGCTGGTCGCGGCAGCCGACACGGTCCCTTCGACGTTCACGCCGCAGCTCGCGCGCTGCGACGATCGGCTCCAGGCGGCCGAACGGACAGCCGCGACGCTGGACCTGCGGACGGTGGGCCACCCGCTTGTCTCCGAGATCGCCACGGTCGCGAGCACACTCGACGCGCTTCGGGCCAAGGCGCTGTCGGATCCGTTGTCGCTCATCGTAGTTGAGACCGTCGACCACCGCCCGCTCACGGATGTGGCGGGAGTGCTGGCCTCGATCGAGGCCCGCCTGACTGCCCTTAACGCCCAACACGACGGCGCCGAGCAACGGGCCACGCGGCTGGCGGCGACGCTCGATCAGCTCGCCGCAGACGAGGAAGCCGCGCAGCGCGCGACCGCGTTGGCGGGCGAGAAGATCGACGCCGCGGTTCCTGCGATCACGGCGGCGGCTGGGGGGCTCCGCGAGCGGTTGGGGCTGCTGCGATCCGTTGGGACGCAACGGCACTGGACCGCCGTCGCCGACCAACTCACCGAAGTGGAAGCGGCAGCAGCAGCTGCGCGCACCACAGTGGATGCCGCCCGAGAAGGAGCAGAGGCGTTGCTGGACAGGCGAAACGAACTCCGCGGGCGGCTCGACGCCTACCGCGTGAAGATGGCACGACTGCAATTGAGCGAGGATCCCGCCATCAGCGACCGGTTCGATCACGCGCAGCAGTTGCTGTCGACCGCACCGTGCGACCTTGCCGCCGCCACGGCCGCGCTCGCAGACTTCCAGCGCATGCTCAATGACCGGACGGCTGCCCGGTGAGCACGTGCATGCAGCCCGGCTGCGACGGGGAGATCCGGGACGGATTCTGCGACGTCTGCGGCCTGGCCCCAGCCGAAGCGGCCCAGCCGACGGCCACGGGACCATCCACGTCCGCAGGGTTTTCGAACCGGACCGGGTCCGCACGTGGCAGCCGACGGGGCACCAGCAGATCGTCGTCCCGATCGAGCCGAACCGGCCGCACGAGCCGCGGCCGCCTCGGCGCCGGGCTCGTCACCATGCCAGAGGTACCCTACCGCGACCCGAGCGAGGCCGTGCTCGCCAACCCCGAGGTGCCCGAACACGAGCGGTACTGCTGCACTGCGGCAAGCCCGTCGGCCGCGGCAAGACGGCAGCACCCGGCCGCACCGAGGGCTTCTGCGCGCAGTGCCGCACCGCGCTACGACTTCGAGCCCAAGCTCGCCCCGGGCGACCTGGTGGCCGGGCAGTACGAGGTGCTCGGCTGCATCGCGCACGGCGGCCTCGGCTGGATCTACCTGGCCACGCGACCACAACGTCTCCGACCGCTGGGTCGTGCTCAAGGGCCTGCTCGACACCGGCGACGCGGACGCGATGGCCGCCGCGGTGGCCGAGCGGCAGTTCCTCGCCGAGGTCGAGCACCCGAACATCGTCAAGATCTACAACTTCGTGCAGCACCCGGACCGACCGGCGAACCGGCGCTACATCGTGATGGAGTACGTCGGCGGCAAGTCGCTGAAGCAGATCGCGCTCGACTCCAAGGACGCGAACGGCGGGCATCGTCCGCTGCCGCTCGCGCAGGCCCTCGCCTACACGACTCGAGATCCTGCCCGCCTTCGGCTACCTGCACGGACTCGGCCTGCTCTACTGCGACTTCAAGCCCGACAACGTGATCCAGTCCGAGGAGCAGCTCAAGCTGATCGACCTCGGCGCCGTGCGCTCGATGGACGACGACGACAGTGCGGGCTACAAGACCGACGGCTACTGCGCTCCGGAACTCGAAACCGAAGGCGCCTCGGTGGAATCCGACATTTTCACTGTTGGTCGCTCGCTCGCACTGCTGACGTTCAACTTCGACTACCGCCACCGCTACCGCTACGATCTGCCTGATGCGACGGACGTCGAAGTACTGGCGCAATACCCGTCGTTTTTCCGCCTGCTGAGCCGGGCGACCGCCGCTGACCCTGGCGAACGGTTCGGCTCGGCGGCGGAAATGGCCGAGCAAGTGGTCGGTGTGCTGCGGGAAGTCGTGGCCCTACAGGACGCTATGCCGCGACCGGCATTGTCGACGGTCTTCGGAGGCGAGCGCGTGGTGTTCGGGGCGGAGGCGGAGGGCTGGCCATCGCCGCTGCGGCCGCGCGCCGTTGCCTCGTCCCTGCCGGTGCCCCTGGTGAACGTGACCGATCCGGCCGCAAGCTTTCTCGCCACGACGAACATCGGCGACCCCGGCCGTTTAGTCGGCGTGCTCGAGGCCGCACCGCTGGCGAGTCTCGAAATCAGGCTCGCGCTGGTACGGGCACGCATCGACGCCGGTGATATCGACGCGGCAGCAACGGAACTGGGCGCGATCGAGGGGACCGACGACGCCGACTGGCGGATCACCTGGTACCGCGGTCTGGCTTCGCTGGCGGCCGGCGACGTCGCGACGGCGCGTGATCTGTTCGACACGAGCTACGGTCTGCTGCCCGGCGAGCCGGCAACCAAGCTCGCGTTGGCGGCCTGTGAGGAATGCCTCGGCAATGCCTCACGAGCGGCGACAGTCTACGAGCGGGTCTGGCGGACCGATACCGGATACACGAGTGCGGGTTTCGGTCTCGCCAGGACGCGCCTGAGCATGGGCGACGTCGACGGCGCCGTCTCTGCCGCCGAGTCGGTGCCGGAGAGCTCCCGCCACTACGTCACCGCGCGGCTGGCCGCGATTCGCGCCCGACTCGACGGCGCCACCGATAGCCACCTGGTTGAGGCGGGCGAGCGTCTCGACGGGCTGGGTTTGGATCCGGAACGCAAGGCGCGCACGAGCATCGATGTTCTGGACGCGGCCCGGGTGCTGGTGGCAGGCCGCCCGCCGGGTTCGCGCGACGGCGCGACAGTGCTCGGCTGCCGGTTCGACGAGCGATCGCTGCGCAAGGGCATCGAACAGCGTTACCGAGAGCTCGCGCGACTCGCTTCCGACGGATCGATCCGGCGTGATCTCGTCAAGCGCGCCAACTCGGTGCGACCGGTGACCTGGGTCTGACGCCGTGACGACCGTTCCCGAGGACATCCGCGCAGTGTGCCGGGCCTGCGGCGCCGGCTGCACCGACGGTGATCGGTTCTGCGAGAACTGCGGCGTATCGCTGCGGGACGAGACATCCACTGCAGCATCAGGAGTCACGGATATCAGATGCGCCGCATGTGGCGGCGACGAATTCGACGGTGACGGATTCTGCACCGCGTGCGGCCTGCATCTCGCCGAGAAATCGCGTGCGACGATAGATCTCGGCGTACTTGCCGGCGTGACCGACCGCGGCAGCCGGCACCAGCGCAACGAGGACGCGATGGCGTTGCATTGGCTCGCCGAGCCCGAAGGCGCGATAGTCGTGATCTGCGACGGGGTGTCTAACTCCGACGACGCCGCTGCCGCCGCGCGCGTCGCCGCCGATCAGGGCGCCGCGACGCTCTGCACTCGGCTACGCGGCGGTGCCGAAGCTGCTGCCGCCACATACGACGCAGTCGCTGCCGCCGCCGCTGCGGTCGCGAAGGTCGGCGTCGGCTACCGCGAGGATCGCTCGCCCGCATGCACGTTCGTCTCCGCAGTGGTTCGGGCGGACGCGATCACCGTCGGCTCGGTCGGCGACAGCCGGGTGTACTGGCTGGCGGCAGCGTCGGCCCGGACACCCTCGCAATGCCTGACCGTCGACGACTCGTGGGCCGCACAGACGATCGGTGCCGGGGTGCTCGACCGGGCCGCCGCGATGGCCGATCCGCAGGCGCACGCGCTCACGGCGTGGCTGGGTGTAGATGGGGGCGACATCGAACCGCACGTCGGCACACTCGTTCCCGAGGGTCCCGGGGTCGTGCTCGTCTGTACCGACGGCCTGTGGAACTACCTCGACGAAGCGGACGCACTGGCTGCCCGCATATTGCCCGCGGCACTACGGGATCCGGCCGGCGCCGCGGCGGAACTCGCCGATTTCGCGCTGGCCGCGGGCGGCCGGGACAACATCACCGTCGCGCTGGTGCCGTTCCCTCCGAACATCGCAAGAGATCAGAGGAGCAACGAAACATGACTGCCTCCACGGACTTCCAAGTCGACATCTATCAGAACGAGTACCTGCCGGCGGGCGGCCGCGAGGTCAACGCGATCGCCACGGTCACGTCGTCTGGTACCGCACCGGCAGTCGCAGGCGACGGCTCAGGACCTGCCGCCGAGGTCATCATCATCGACTGTTCCGGTTCGATGGATTACCCGCGCCTCAAGATGCACGCCGCCAGGCAAGCGACCGCGGCCGCCATCGGCGCCATGCGCGACGGCGTGGCGTTCGCGGTCGTCGCCGGTACCGACAGGGCGAGGATGGTATATCCTCCCACGCCGCAGCTCGTTCCCGCCGGCCCCGCGACCAAGGCCAAGCGACCGCGGTGGTGCAGCGGCTCGCCCCGGCGGCGGCACGGCGATCGGCCAGTGGCTGACCCTGGCGCACCGGCTGTTCGCGTGGCAGAACGGCGACTCAGGCACGCGATCCTGCTCACCGACGGCAAGCAACGAGCACGAGACGCCGGCCGAACTCGACGCGGCCCTGCAGCTGCGAGGGCGCGTTCATCTGCGACTGCCGCGGCGTCGGCACCGACTGGGTGGTCGCCGAGCTGCGCAAGATCGCCGAGGCGCTGCTCGGCACGGTCGACATCGTCGCCGAACCCGGCGGACTTGGCCGCCGACTTCCGCGCGATGGCCACCGCGCATGGGCAAGTCCGTTGCCGACGTCGCGCTGCGGCTGTGGACCCCGCAGGGCGCGACGATCAAGTTCGTCAAGCAGGTCGCTCCGGACATGCTCGACCTGACCGGCAAACGGGTCGACACGGGCCCGCAGACCGGCGACTACCCAACCGGGGCGTGGGGATCGGAGAGTCGCGACTATCACGTGTGTGTCGTGGTCGAGCCCGGCAAGCTCGGCGACGTCATGCTCGCAAGCCGCGCCAGCCTGGTCCGGACCACCGGGGACACCGCCGAGGTGCTGGGGCAGGGTCTGATCAGGGCGATCTGGACCGACGATGTCGCCAGGTCGACGCGCATCAGCCCGGAGGTCGCGCACTACACCGGGCAGGCCGAGCTCGCCACCGCCATTCAGGAAGGCTTGGCCGCCAGGCGCGAAGGCGACCTGGAAACCGCCACCGCCCGCCTCGGCCGCGCGGTGAAGCTCGCCAACGAGTCCGGCAACACCGAGACCGCCGCGCTGCTCGCCGGCGTCGTCGACGTCGTCGACGCGCGAACCGGGACCGTACGGTTGAAGTCGAAAATCAGTGCTGAAGATGCGATGACGCTCGACACCCGGTCGACGAAGACGTCCCGCGTCAGAAAACAGCAGTGACATGGCGATCTGTCCGGACGGCCACGAGTCGTCGACCACCGACTTCTGCGACGTCTGCGGGCGCCAGATCGCCTCGGCGACAACCACACCGGCACCGGGGCCGACCGGCGAACCGTGCCCCGAATGTGGTGAGCCACGCAGCGGACGCTTCTGCGAGGGTTGCAGCTACGATTTCGTGAGCGGCTTACGATCGGCCTCGAGTCCGACCTCGCCCGCTGGACGCGTTGCCTGGACGGCGACGGTTGCGGCCGATCGCGGCTACTACGAAGCGGTCCGCGACGAAGGCGGCCCGGACGCCGACCAGGTGCAGTTCCCAAACTTCTGCCCGGAGCGGGTCTTCCCGTTGAGCGGCAAGCAGTTCCGCATAGGCAGGCGCAGCCGTTCGCAGGGTCTGACGCCCGAAATCGACCTCACCGGGCCGCCACAGGACCCGGGCGTCTCGCACCTGCACGCCATCCTCGTCGCGCAGCCCGGCGACGGCTGGGCGCTGGTCGATCCCGGGTCGACCAACGGCACCACGCTCAACGAAGCCTCCGGCCCGATCGCCGTTGACACGCCGGTCGTGTTGAAGGACGGCGACCGTATTCACATCGGTGCCTGGACGACGATCACAATCCTCGCACCGCAAGCAGATTCGGAGCAGTGATGACAACGACCGTGCTCGAACCGGCGCGGGCGCCCGAGCCGCGGCGCCTGGGACTGTGGCTACCGGGGCGCTCCGACGTGCCCTCCTGGATCCGCCTGCTGGCGGCGATCGCGGTCGTGCTCACCATCGTCGCGTGTCTGGTCCTCGTCATGTCGGCGCGCAGCGTGCAGAGCGGCATCGACGTGATAGGCAAACGCACCGCCCCGCGCGTCACCGCGACCGAGGACCTGTACTTCGCGCTCGCCGACATGGACGCCCAGCTGGCGAACGTCCTTCTCGCGGGTAACGATCCGATGCTCGCCAAGACCAAGTCGGACGCACTGTCCGCCTACGAGAGCGACCGCGTCCAGGCAGATGCGGACTTGCAAGAGGCCGCGACGATCGCAGGTGCCGACGATTCGGCGCAGAAGCCGATCCGCGACCTGCTCGATCAGTTCGGCCGGTACGAAGCGCTGGCCGCCGACACGATCCTGCTCGAAGACCGTGACGGCAATCCCGCCGGCCGGCCTTCGCCCGACGTTCTCGACCCCTACCGGCAGGCGACCAGCCTGATGCGGGGCATCCTAGACAGCGCGCAGCGGCTCACCGTGGCTAACAGTGCGACCTTGAATCGTGCCTACGACCACACTCGCGGCTCCACGGCGACCGGACAGGTCTGGCTCGTGGTGCTTGGCCTCGCGATCCTCGCTGCGCTGGTCGGCTTGCAGGTGCTGTTGCGGATCACCGCCCGCCGGCGCATCAATCCTGGATTGCTGGCGGCTACGGTAGTGGTTGCCGTGCTGCTCGTCGCCGGGTTCGGCGCGCTCGGCACGGCTTCCGGTCATCTGCGCGCCGCGAAGCAGGACGCCTTCGATTCGCTGCTTGCCCTCCGGCAGGCCCGCGCGGTTGGATACGACGCGAACGCCGACGAGAGCCGATATCTGGTCGATCCGCAGAACGCGGCGAAATTCCAGCAGGCGTTTCTTGACAAATCGAACTCCCTCGCCGACGTCCACGTGGGCCGAATCGACGACTACGACAACGCACTCGGCAAGGCGCTGCAGGCATACCAGCGCAACCATGACGACGTCCAGATCGGCGGCTTTTTCGGCACCGAGCTGAAGAACATCACCTTTCCCGGCGAGCGAGCCGCAGCCGAGCAGACGCTGGCCGCCTACCAGACCTACGAGCGGGCCGACCGCACGATCCGCGCGAAGGCGCGCACCGACCTCCGCGATGCCATCGCTTTTGACACAAGCAACGACCCCGGCCAATCCAACTTCGATTTCTATCAGTTCGACAAAGCGCTGACCGAGCTGATCGACGTCAACCAGCACGCGTTCGACCGCTCGATCGCCGACGCCGAACACGCAGGCTCCGGTTGGACGCTGCTCATCCCGCTCGCCGGCACGATCCTCGTCACTGTCCTAGTGGCCGTGGGTATTCGGCCCCGAGTGGCCGAATACCGCTGACCTACATCGTTTGGTCCACGCCAACCAGCAACAGGCCACGGCCATGCAACCGCGTTACACTTCACCGGCGGTCACTGGCAAAAAGAGCTGGCTACGGCGCCGACGCCGTGTCCGGGCAAAGATGCCACAAACACCGCGAGGTTGGTCTGGTCATGGGAGCCACAGCCCCACGGCACACTTCGAGGCGTTGACGCACGAACACCGCCTTGACCACTAATGTGGCCACCAGGGAGAAAGGTACGAGATCCCGTTTCTAGCGACGCGGGTCGGCGACGTCCCACCCGCGGTTACCATCGCCGATCCTGCATGTTTCGCCGACTCGGCATTGTTCAATGCCCCGAGTCCAGCGGCGACGGCACCTCATGCGGGTGGGTGACCAACCTTAGCTAAGCTAACAATCGTCAGCTGAAATCGGCGATGTGCCCGTGTGCCTGGCCCCGAAGCGGCGGGTTAGTCGGCAAACCCATGCGAACATGAACGTGGCCGAACGCAGGAGGAGGGGAGTTGCAGGCTAGCACTGTGTCGCCGAGACGTTGGTTGCGAGCGGTCGCAGTTATCGGCGCGACCGCGATGCTGTTGGCGTCCAGCTGCACCTGGCAGCTCAGCCTTTTTATCCCCGAAGGCGTGCCGCCTCCGGCTGGGGATCCGGTGCCGCCGGTGGACACCCACGTCAGCGGACGGCCCGCCGATCAGTTGCGTGCGTGGGCGGAGAAGCGCTCCCCGCAATTGGAAATTCCGGTCATCGCCCTGGAGGCTTACGCCTACGCCGCCCGGGTCGCCGAGGTGGAAAACCCGAAGTGCCATATCGCCTGGACGACGCTGGCGGGCATCGGACAGGTGGAGAGTCACCACGGCACCTACCGGGGTGCCACGCTGGCGCCGAACGGAGATGTGAGTCCGCCCATTCGCGGTGTTCGCCTCGACGGCTCCGGCGACACCATGCGCATCGTCGACGACGACGGCACGGACGCCGACGGCGGGGTGGCGCGGGCCATGGGACCGATGCAGTTCATTCCGGAGACCTGGCGGCTGTATGGCGTCGACGCCAACAATGACGGCATCGTCAGCCCGGACAACATCGACGACGCGGCGCTTACGGCTGCGGGTTATTTGTGTTGGCGCGGAAAGGATCTGGCGACACCGCGCGGATGGATAACCGCGCTGCGGGCCTACAACAACTCCGGCGTGTACGCGCGGGCGGTCCGGGACTGGGCGACCGCCTACGCGGCGGGTCACCCGCTGTAGCAGGATGAATCGTTGACCCAGGCCTTACGCTAAAGGGCGGCCCGGGACAGGCCCAGGTGTCAGGAATATTCAGGTCAGCAGCTACGACACAAGGAGAAACCCAGTGCCGATTATCGAGCAGGTCGGGGCCCGCGAGATCCTCGATTCCCGCGGCAACCCGACGATCGAGGTCGAGGTGGCTCTGATCGACGGAACCTTTGCCCGCGCGGCGGTGCCGTCCGGCGCGTCCACCGGGGAGCACGAGGCCGTCGAACTGCGCGACGGCGGCGAACGCTACGGCGGCAAGGGCGTGAAAAATGCCGTCCAGGCTGTTCTTGATGAGATCGGCCCGGCGGTGATCGGGCTCAACGCCGACGACCAGCGGCTGGTCGACCAGGCGCTGGTGGACCTCGATGGCACCCCCGACAAGTCCCGACTCGGCGCCAACTCGATCCTGGGCGTGTCGCTGGCCGTGGCCAAGGCGGCCGCGGATTCGGCCGAGCTGCCGCTGTTCCGCTATATCGGCGGCCCGAACGCGCACATCCTGCCGGTCCCGATGATGAACATCATCAACGGCGGCGCCCACGCCGACACCGGCGTCGACATCCAGGAGTTCATGGTCGCGCCGATCGGCGCGCCCAACTTCGCCGAGGCGTTGCGGTGGGGCGCCGAGGTGTACCACGCGCTGAAGGCGGTGCTGAAGAAGCAGGGCCTGTCGACGGGCCTGGGCGACGAGGGTGGGTTCGCCCCGGACGTGGCCGGCACCGCCGCGGCGCTGGATCTGATCATCAAGGCCATCGAGGCGACGGGCCTAAAGCCGGGTGCCGACGTAGCGCTGGCCCTGGACGCCGCGGCCACCGAGTTCTACACCGCTGGCACGGGCTACAAGTTCGAGGGCAAGACCCGCACCGCCGACGAGATGACCGAGTTCTACGCGGGACTGCTCGGCTCCTATCCGCTGGTGTCGATGGAAGACCCGCTGTCCGAAGACGATTGGGACGGCTGGGCGGCCCTGACGACGGCGATCGGCGACCGGGTGCAAATCGTCGGCGACGACATCTTCGTCACCAACCCCGAGCGCCTCGAGGAAGGCATCGACAAGGGCGTCGCAAATGCGCTGCTGGTCAAGGTGAATCAGATCGGCACGCTGACCGAGACGCTCGACGCCGTCGCGCTGGCCCACCACAGCGGCTACCGCACGATGATGAGCCACCGCAGCGGCGAGACCGAGGACACCACGATCGCCGACCTGGCGGTCGCCGTCGGTAGCGGGCAGATCAAGACCGGTGCGCCCGCCCGCAGCGAGCGCGTCGCCAAATACAACCAGCTACTGCGGATCGAGGAGGCGCTCGGCGACGCGGCGCGATACGCCGGCGATCTGGCATTTCCGCGCTACGCCCCGGAAGCCAAATAGCTTGCCGGTCAACGGGAAAAGCGATTAATGCCCGACGCGAGACGATCCCGCTCGCCGGCGTCGCGCCCGGGGAAGGCCGGCGACTCGGCCCGGGGGCGTCGCGCCACCAACAGCTCTAAACCCGCCAAAGCCGCGCCCAACGTGGGCCGCAACACCGCGACTCTCAGCGCACGCAGCTGGAGGACGTCGTCGAACCCATCAAGCGGTCGGTGACCGAATCCGTCGAGCAGCGCATGGAGCAGCGCCTGGGCTTCACCGCACGGCGGGTGGCGGTGCTGGCCGCGGTGATGTGCGTGCTGACGCTGACCATCGCCGGCCCGGTGCGCACCTACTTCGCGCAGCGCACCGAGATGGAGCAGTTGGCCGCCACCGAGGCCGCGCTGCGCACCCAGATCGCCGACCTGGAGCAGCGGAAGGGCAAGCTCAACGACCCGGCCTACATTGCCGCTCAGGCCCGCGAGCGCCTTGGCTTTGTGATGCCCGGAGATACCCCGTTTCAAGTACAGCTTCCGCCGACGGCGGCGGTGTCCCCGCAGCCGGGCGCCGACGCGGCGAAACCGGTCAAGAGCGACCCTTGGTACACCTCGCTGTGGCACACCATCGCCGACGCGCCGCACCTGCCACCAGCCGCCGTCCCGCCACCCGGAGCACCCGGTCCGGCAGTATCGTCCGGGCCGGCGACCCCACCAGGGCCGCCCGGACCGTCCGGTGGTTGATCGTGCCGACCTGGAAGCCGTCGCGCGCCAGCTCGGTCGAGAGCCGCGCGGGGTGCTCGAGATCGCCTACCGTTGCCCGAGCGGTGAACCCGGCGTGGTGAAGACAGCGCCGAAACTTCCTGACGGAACCCCGTTTCCGACGTTGTACTACCTGACGCATCCGGCGCTCACCGCGGCCGCAAGCAGGCTGGAGACGACGGGACTGATGCGCGAGATGACCGAGCGGCTGCGGGTTGACGGCGAACTTGCCGCCGCGTATCGGCGGGCGCACGAGTCGTATCTGGCCGAGCGCGACGCGATCGAGTCGCTGGGAACGTCGTTCTCCGCCGGTGGCATGCCCGACCGGGTCAAGTGTCTGCATGTGCTGATCGCGCATTCGCTGGCCAAGGGTCCTGGGTGCAATCCGCTGGGCGATGAGGCGCTGGCGCTGCTGGCGGCCGAGCCGGCGACCGCCGCGGTGCTGGACGCGCGGGTGTGGCTGTGAGCCGGGTCGCCGCGATTGACTGTGGCACCAACTCGATTCGCTTGCTGATCGCCGATGTGTCCTGTGGGCAGCTGCGCGACGTGCATCGCGAGACGCGGATCGTGCGGCTGGGTCAGGGGGTCGACGCGACGGGTGAGTTCGCGCCGGACGCGATTGCCCGCACCCGGGCCGCGCTGGCCGACTACGCCGCGCTGCTGCGGGCCCACAGCGTGGAGCGGGTGCGGATGGTCGCCACGTCGGCCGCTCGCGATGTCGCCAACCGTGATGTCTTCTTCGCGATGACGGCCGAGGTGCTCGGCGCCGTGATTCCCGGCGCGGTAGCCGAGGTGATCTCCGGGTCCGAGGAGGCCGAACTGTCCTTCCGCGGCGCCGTCGGCGAATTAGACGGTGCCGGAGCGCCTTTCGTCGTGGTCGACTTGGGTGGCGGCTCCACCGAGATCGTCTTCGGCCGGGACACGGTGCTGGCGAGCTACTCGGCCGACATCGGCTGCGTCCGGCTGACCGAACGCTGTCTGCACTCCGACCCGCCGACTCCGGGGGAGGTGGCCGCAGCCCGCGAGGTGGTTCGCGAACGACTCGAGGCCGCACTGCGCGCGGTGCGCGTCGAGGGGGCCCGGACCTGGGTCGGGCTGGCCGGGACCATGACTACGCTGTCGGCGCTGGCCCACAATATGAGGACGTATGACGCTGCGGCCATTCATCTTTCGCGGGTCGCCGGCAGTGATCTGATGGCGGTCTGTGACCGGCTGATCGGCATGACGCGTGCCCAGCGGGCCGCGCTCCCGCCGATGCACGAGGGCCGGGCCGACGTGATCGGCGGCGGCGCGATCGTGGTGCAGGAGCTGGCCCGCGAGTTGCGCACCCGGGCCGGCATCGATGAGCTGACCGTCAGCGAACACGACATCCTGGACGGCATCGCGTTGTCGATCGCTGCTTGAGTCACATCCGCCACACGCGTCTCTGGCCACAACTTTGGGGGTAGGGGGCGACACACTGATCGACGTGCTTGGCTGGCATGGCTTTAGCCTCCGCGGCGGGCCGTCGAAGGCGGTATCGGATGCTTTGCGTTGGGAGATCAGAAGAGGCCGAGTGCGGCGGTTGGGCCGCGGTCAGTATGGACCGGCGTGTACCCCTTACGCAACTGAATACCGGATCCTCAACCGGGTACTGGATTTGCGCGATGCCGCCAAGTTGTCGCTATGAGGTGGACAAAAAGGGCACCGCCTATGCCTCGAAGCGGTAGCCCATGCCCGATTCGGTCAATAGGTGCTTGGGGTGCGACGGGTCGTCCTCGAGTTTGCGGCGCAGCTGCGCCAGATACACACGCAGGTAATGGGTCTCGGTGGCGTACGCCGGTCCCCACACCTCTTTGAGGAGTTCCTCGCGGCCGACCAACTTGCCGCGGTTGCGGACCAGCACCTCGAGCATGCCCCATTCGGTTGGGGTGAGATGCACCTCGGCACCGTCCTTGGTGACCTTCTTGGCCGCCAGATCGACTGTGAACGAGTCGGTTTCGATGACCGGCTGGTCTAGTTTCGGACGCCGCGGCGTTGCGACGGACCGCGGCACGCAATCGGGCCAGGAACTCGTCCATCCCAAACGGTTTCGTGACGTAGTCGTCGGCGCCGGCGTCGAGGGCCTCGACCTTGTCCGACGAATCGGTGCGCGCCGACAGCACGATCACCGGCGCCGTCAGCCAGCCGCGCAGACCTTCCAGCACTTCGATGCCCGAGATGTCGGGCAGACCGAGATCCAGGATCACCACGTCGGGCCGGTGCTCGGCGGCGGCGCGCAGCGCACCGGCACCGGTCGACGCGGTGATGACCTCGTAGCCCCGCACGGACAGGTTGATTCGCAGCGCGCGCAGGATTTGTGGCTCGTCGTCGATGACCAGCACGCGAGTCATACTTCACCGTCTCGCTGCGGCGCGGCCAGATCCACCATGACGGTGAGCCCGCCGCCCGGCGTGTCGCCGGCCGCGATGGTGCCACCCATAGCCTCGACGAAGCCGTGCGCCACCGACATGCCCAGACCCACGCCGCTGGTGTTGTCGATATCACCGAGCCGCTGGAAGGGTTCGAAGAGCTGATCCTCTGTCCCGTGCGGGATTCCGGGGCCCTCGTCGATGACGTTGATCAGGACGCGATCGCCCACCCGGCCCGCGTTGACCCGGACCACGCAGTTGGGCGCGTATCGCAGCGCGTTGTCGATCAGGTTGGCGAAGACCCGTTCGAGTAGCCCGGCGTCGGCCATCGCCACCGCGTCCCCGACGTCGACCTTGACGCGATCGATGACGGATCGGTTGAACCCGGTGGCACCCTTGCCGATACTGACCAACGCGCGTTGCACCGTTTCCTCCAGATACACCCGGCGTAGCTCCGGGCGAACCACGCCGGCGGCCAGACGCGACGAATCGAGTAAGTTTCCGACCAGCGCGGTGAGCTGGTCGATGGACTCCTCGATGGTGGCCAGCAATTCGGCGGTGTCCTCGGGGGAGAAGGCGACGTCTTCGGCGCGCAGGCTGGACACCGCGACTTTGGCGGCTGCCAGCGGCGTCCGCAGATCGTGGCTGACCGCTGAGAGCAGGGAGCGCCTCAGCTCGTCGGCCTTCACGATCGCCTCGGTCCGGCTGGCTTCTTCGGCCAGCTCGCGCTGCCTGATCAGACCCGCGGCCTGCTTGGCCACCGCGGTGAGCACCCGTCGATCACGCGCGGAGAGCTTCCTGCCGGCCAGCAACATCCAGAACTCGTCATCCCCCACCTCGATCGCGGTGTCCGCGGAATCGACCGTCACGCAAGGATCATTGCCCACGCACGCCACGATGTAGCCTCTGTGCTTTACGCTGGCGCGGTCGTCGTCCTTGGGCTCGCGCAGCATGCTGACCGCGCGCTGTGAATAGGTCTCTCGTACGCGTTCCAGTAGCGTCTCGAGATCTGCTCCGCGCAGCACCGAGCCGGCGAACAGCGTCAACAACTCCGCCTCCTGGGAGGCGCGCCGGGCTTCCCGGGTACGTTTGGTGGCACCGTCGACGAGGACCGCGACCGCGACGGCGATGAGCAGCAGCACCAATTCGGTGATGGCGCTGTTGGGTTCGGCGATGGTGAAGCTGTGTCGCGGAGCGATCAGATAATAGTTCAGCAGCAACCCGGACAGCACTGCCGAAAGTGCTGCCGGGGCAACGCCTCCCAAGAGGCCGACCAGCAGCACCCCGACGAAGAACAGTGCGCTCTCACCGCCGGTGTCCAGATATGGGTCCAGCAAGGTCACCGCGACGGCGCAGATGACCGACGGGATGATGACGGCCGCCAGCCAGGACGCGACGCGTCGCTCGCGGGGCGCGAGCGACGCCAATCGAAAGCCGCGTCTGGCTTCCTCGTGGGTGACCATGTGCACGTCGATCTTGCCGGACTGCTGAACGATCGCCGCGCCGATACCCTCGTCGAAGATGCGCGCCCACCGGGACCGGCGGGAGGTGCCGATCACCAGTTGGGTGGCGTTCATCTCGCGGGCGAAATCGAGTAGGGCCGTCGGGTACATCGTCACCGACCACGGTATGCACCGAAGCGTCCAGGCTGCTCGCCAGCTCGCGAACCTTGCTCATCCGGGTCTCGGACAGGCCGGCCAGCCCGTCACCGCGGATGACGTGCTACCACCATCAGCTCGGCGCTGGACTTCGACGCGATCCGGGATGCCCGCCGGACCAACGTCTCCGACTCCGGACCGCCGGTGACCGCCACCACGACGCGCTCGCGCGCCTCCCACATGTCGGTGATTTTGTTCTCGGCGCGGTACTTGGCCAGTGCGGTATCCACCTGGTCGGCCAGCCACAGCAGCGCCAATTCCCTTAGTGCGGTGAGATTTCCGCGGCGAAAGTAGTTGGACAGCGCTGCATCGATCTTTTCTGCAGCGTAGACGTTGCCGTGGGACAGCCTGCGGCGCAGCGCCTCCGGCGTGATGTCGACCAGCTCGATCTGTGCGGCCGCCCGCACGATCGAGTCCGGGATCGTCTCCTTCTGTACGATACCGGTGATCTGGGCGACGACGTCGTTGAGGCTTTCCAGGTGCTGGATGTTGACGGTGGAGATCACCGTGATGCCGGCGTCGAGTAGCTCCTCGACGTCCTGCCAACGCTTTTGGTTTTTGCTGCCCGGCGTGTTGGTATGGGCGAGTTCGTCGACGAGGACCACCTGCGGGTGGCGCGCCAGGACGGCCGGCACGTCGAGTTCAGCGAAGCTGCCGCCCCGGTAGTCGATGTAGCGGGGCGGGATGACCTCGATGCCCTCAA
Source organism: uncultured Actinomycetota bacterium (assembly GCA_963748885.1). Classification (GTDB taxonomy): domain Bacteria; phylum Actinomycetota; class Actinomycetes; order Mycobacteriales; family Mycobacteriaceae; genus Mycobacterium. The sequence goes on along the minus strand of CAVVLC010000021.1, from coordinate 19,217 downwards.
TGAGCTCACCGGTTTTCCGGCGGCCGTGGGTCTCGACCACCGCGGCCACCAAGTCGGTGCCGCGTTCCAAGCGCCGGTGTGCCTCGCCGAGCATCGCGTACGTTTTGCCGACACCGGGAGCCGCACCGAGGTAGATGCGCAGCTCCCCGCGCTTTGGCGGGTGGTCGAGGGTACTCACGTCAACCATCATCCCTCTCATGTGTCCTAGTGCGTGACCGGATAGCTGTAGTCACGCCTCACGGTTGGCAGCGATAACCCATGCCCGCCTGGGTGAGTAGGTGGGTGGGGTCGGTTCGGCGACTTCGGCCGGTGCGGCGGCGCAAGGGTTTTGGTGCGGCCCGACATCACCAGCACGGGTGTGGTCATCCAATACCCAGGGCCGCAAGCACTTCTAGTCCGGACACATCGGGTAGGCCGATATCGAGGACCACCACGGTGGGGTGCTGCGCGGCGGCGGTGCGCAACCCGGCAGCTCCTTGCCGGGTCATTGCCGGGGAATGAGGGATATGTGCGCAGCTGCCGCCTCGGCTAACGGTTGACCGGATAGCTGCGGTCCAACGCGAGGTTGAGCTGCAGCACGTTCACCCGGGCCTCGCCCATGAACCCGAGGTCCCGTCCGTCTTGATTGGCGCGGACCAAGGCGCGCACCTGGTCGGCGCTGACGCCGCGCGCCTTGGCGACCCGCGTGATTTGAAGCTCGGCATAGGCCACGGAGATGTGCGGGTCGAGGCCGCTACCGCTGGCGGTCACCGCGTCGGCAGGCACGGCGGGGTTGGCGGGTGCGGCGCCGCGGATAGGCACGATCTGCCCGGTCGAGTAGTCCTCGCCGTACTTGGCGCACTCGACCCGCGCACCCTCGTAGATGGTCAGGAACGGCGTCTGCGTCGTCGGGCACGGCTCGTTGACGCTTACCACCCGGGTGGGGTGGACGACGTTTCCGCGGGCGTCGCGGGGGCCGATCACCGACAGCACGGCGCCCACGCCGCCGCCTGTGCAGAACGGACGTGACCCGTCCACACCCTCCAGTTGGCCCACGGCGGCGCTGCGCGTGCACACCTGTGTCAGCAGGCTCGGCTTGAAGCCGGCGTCCGACGCGGACTTGCCAGCCGCCAGTTGTGAAGGATCGGCGGGTGTGTCGATGATACTTTCCGGCCCGAGGTTGCTAGCGCTGGTCGACAGCGGGTCGTAGCCGTTGCCGGCCGCCGAGGGGCGGCTCTGGAAGTACTGTCGCAGCGGGTTGCCGTCCTTGTCGGTGAACAGCTGCCCGATCAGCCTGCTGCCGACCGGTTTTCCGTTGGCGGTCAGGATCGAACCTTCGGCCTTGTCGTGCAGTCCCGGAATCTGCGCGACCAGCCAGATCAACAGCGGGTAGGCGAGACCGGTGATTACGGTCAGCACCAGCAGCGCGCGGAAGGCCGCCCAATGCATGCGGACGAAATTGGAGAACTTCATGTCAGGACATCCCGGGGACGAATTGGACGATGAGGTCGATCAGCTTTATCCCGATGAACGGGGCCACGATGCCGCCGAGCCCGTAGACGTAGAGGTTGCGGCTCAACAGTTTTGAAGCGCTGCTCGGCGTGTAGCGCACGCCGCGCAGTGACAGCGGGATCAGCATCACGATGATGATCGCATTGAAGATCACCGCCGACAGGATCGCCGACTGCGGGCTGTGCAGCCGCATGATGTTGATCAGATCCAGCCCGGGGAACATTGCGACGAACATTGCCGGGATGATCGCGAAGTACTTCGCGATGTCGTTGGCAATCGAGAAGGTGGTCAGGGCTCCGCGGGTGATCAGCAGCTGCTTGCCGATCTCCACGATCTCGATGAGCTTGGTGGGGTCGGAGTCCAGGTCGACCATGTTGCCGGCCTCTTTGGCGGCCGACGTGCCGGTGTTCATCGCCACGCCCACATCGGCCTGAGCCAGCGCCGGCGCGTCATTGGTGCCGTCTCCGGTCATCGCGACCAGCTTGCCGCCCTCTTGCTCCCGCTTGATCAGCGCGAGCTTGTCCTCCGGCGTGGCCTCCGCGAGGAAGTCATCGACACCCGCTTCGTCGGCAATCGCCTTGGCGGTCAATGGGTTATCGCCGGTGATCATCACCGTCCGGATGCCCATCTTGCGCATCTCGTCGAAGCGATCCCGCATGCCCTGCTTGACGACGTCCTTGAGGTGGATGACACCGAGCACCGCCGCCTGGCCATCGCGGCGCTCCCCGACGACCAGCGGGGTGCCGCCGCCGGCGGAGATGCCGTCGACGAGCTCGCCGAGCTGGTGGGGCACGTTACCTCCTTGGCCGCGCACCCATTCCGCGACCGAGCTGGCCGCGCCCTTGCGCAGCTGGTGCCCGTCGACCCCATCGAGATCGACGCCCGACATCCGGGTCGCGGCGGAAAAGGCCACCCATTGCGCGTGCGCGAGTTCGCCCGGCGTGCGCGCCCGCAGCCCGAAGTGTTGTTTGGCGAACACGACGATCGAGCGACCCTCCGGGGTTTCGTCGGCGAGGCTGGACAACTGCGCGGCGTCGGCCAGCTGCTCATGGGTGACGCCGTCTAGCGGGACGAAGGCACCGGCCTGCCGGTTGCCCAGGGTGATGGTGCCCGTCTTGTCGAGCAGCAGTGTGTTCACGTCGCCGGCGGCTTCCACCGCACGACCCGACATCGCAAGCACGTTGCGCTGCACCAGCCGGTCCATACCGGCGATGCCGATGGCCGAAAGAAGCGCGCCGATCGTCGTGGGAATGAGGCACACGAGCAGCGACACCATCACGATCCCGGTGACACCATTTGCGTTGAGCGCCTGACTATCCGGGACGCCAGGGTTGTTCATTTTGGAGTAGATCGCCAGGGGCTGCAGGGTCGCGACGGCGAAGACGAAGATGATCGTCAGCGCGGCCAGCAGGATGTTCAGCGCGATCTCGTTGGGGGTTTTCTGCCGGTTGGCGCCCTCGACGAGCGCGATCATCCGGTCGATGAAGCTTTCTCCGGGCTTCTGGGTGATCTTCACGACGATCCGGTCACTCAGCACCGTGGTGCCGCCGGTGACCGCCGAGCGGTCACCGCCGGACTCGCGGATCACCGGCGCCGACTCACCGGTGATCGCCGATTCGTCCACCGAGGCAATGCCGTCCACCACATCGCCGTCACCCGGTATCACCTGGCCCGCCTCGACGACCACGACGTCGCCCTGTTGCAGCAGCGGCGCGGCCACTTCCTCCTCGACAGCAGGGGCACCGGGCGCCCAGTTCTTGAGCCGCCGGGCCACGGTGGAGGTTTTCGCTTTGCGCAGCGTTTCGGCCTGGGCCTTGCCGCGGCCTTCGGCCACCGCCTCCGCGAGATTCGCGAACAGCACGGTCAGCCAAAGCCATACCACGGTCAACCACGCGAACCATGTTTCGTCGGCGATCGCCAAATAGGTGCTCCAGGCGGCGCCGATTTCGACGATGAACATCACCGGGTTGCGCCACAGGGTGCGCGGGTCGAGTTTGCGCAGCGCATCCGGGGTCGACTTCCACAGCATCTTCGGATCGAGCAAGCCGCCCTGTACCCGTTTGGTGCTAGCCGGGGTTGCAGGCTGCGTCTGCTCCGCAGCGTCGATGGTGGTTGCGGTCATCAGTGGATTCCTTCAGCGAGGGGCCCCAGCGCGAGCATGGGCAGGAAAGTGAGGGCAACGAGAATCAGTGTCACGCCGGCGACCATTCCCACGAACTGTGGCCGATGGGTGGGCAGTGTGCCCACCGAATCCGGCGTGTGGCCCTGCTTGGCCAGCGAGCCGGCAAGCGCGAGCGCGAGCACGATCGGCAGGAATCTGCCGAAGACCATGGCGAGTCCGAGGGCGGTGTTGTACCAGTTGGTGTTGACGCTGATTCCGGCGAATGCGGACCCGTTGTTGTTGGCCGCGGAGGTGAACGCGTACAAGACCTCCGAGAGCCCGTGCGGGCCGGTGTTGAGCATCCCCGCGCGTTCGCCGGGCAGCGCCATCGCGATCGCGGTGCCGGTCAACACGATCAACGGCGTGACCAGGAAATAGCTTGCGGCCAGCTTGATTTCGCGGGGGTTGATCTTCTTGCCGAGGTATTCCGGGGTGCGCCCGACCATCAGTCCGGCGACGAACACGGTGATCACCGCCAGGATCAGCATGCCGTACAGGCCGGAGCCCGTGCCGCCGGGCGCCACCTCGCCGAGCTGCATGTTGAACATCGTGATCATCCCGCCGAGGCTGGTGTACGAGTCGTGGAACGAGTCGACCGCACCGGTAGAGGTGAGCGTTGTCGAGTCGGCGAACACCGCCGAGTTGGCGATGCCGAACCGCTGCTCGACTCCCTCCATCGCCGCGCCGATCGAGGTCGGCGCGGTGCCGTGATGCTGCAACTGGAACCACATCATGAGCGTCACGCTGATGGCATACAGCGACGCCATGACCGATGCGATCGCATAGCCCTGCTTCTTGCTGCCCACCATGCGCCCGAACGTGCGCGGCAACGAGAAGCTGATCATCAGCAGCAGGAAGATCTCCAGCCAGTTAGTCCACGTCGTCGGGTTCTCGAACGGGTGCGATGAATTCGCGTTGTAGAACCCGCCGCCGTTGGTGCCGAGCTCCTTGATGGCCTCCTGGCTGGCCACCGGGCCGCCGGTGATGGTCTGCTGAGTGCCGCCGAGGGTGGTGACAACCTGGTCGTGCAGATGGAAGTTCTGGATCGCCCCGCCTGCGATGAGCAGGATCGCGCCGACGACCGAGATCGGCAGCAGGATGCGAAGCACCGTGCGCACCAGGTCGACCCAGAAGTTCCCCAGATCGCCGGTGCGCCTACGTGCGAACCCGCGCACCAGCGCGATTGCTACCGCCATACCGACGGCGGCCGAGACGAAGTTCTGCACCGCCAGCCCGGCCATCTGCACTAGATGACCGTCGGTGGACTCACCGGAGTAGGCCTGCCAGTTGGTATTGGTGACGAAGCTGATCGCGGTGTTCCACGCCAGCGCCGGGGTCATCTGGTGTTGCCGGATCATGCAGATGCAATGGCAACTTGCCCTGCACGAGCTGGAACACGAACAGGAACAGGATGCTGATCGACGAGAACGCCAAGACGCTTCGGGCGTAGGCGCCCCACGTCTGCTCCGAGCGCGCATCGACGCCGATGAGCCGGTAGATCACCCGCTCGACCCGCAGGTCCTTCTCCGACGTGTACACCCGGTACATGTAGTCGCCGAGGGGCACATGCACCAGCACCAGTGCCGCGACGAGAACGACGAGGAAGATGATCCCCGCTGTTGTTGTGCTCACTAGAACCTCTCCGGGAACAGCAGGGCGCCCGCAAGGTACAGCGCAAGGACGATGGAAAGCGCCAAGCCGACTATGTTTTCGTAGCTCACAGCCGCTCGACCAACTTCTGCGTCAGGCCGAGCACGGCGAATACCGCCACCGTCAGCACGATGTATACCAAAACGCCCATCTTGTCTCCGTTCGGCCCCAGTCACGTGCACACGAAAAAACCTCATCGAGTCTGCCGCAGCGCAGTCCTCGGAGGCCAGGTCAGCTTGAAGTTAGTTGGGGCCGGGTGGGTAGGGCCTTTGGTTGACACTTTCCTAACGGCGTCGCAGTGCACCTTTACGGTTTCTTAACGGGCGCCGTGACACACCCAGGAGTTGCCGGCCCCGCCCGGGTGGGATCGACACGCCGCCCCCACTGGCTCATGTTCGCCGCCGGGGCGATAAGTTTGCGTAAATGTTGGTGCCTTAAGCGTATGGATGCCGTTTGGGTTGCATCCGGCGTCACGGAACTCGGCGTACACCTGAGCCATGCCAAGCACCCAACGTCGGACTGTTCAACCGGGTGTAGCCGAACTGACCCCGGAGGGACCGTCGGCACCGGGTTTGTGGTCTCGGCTGCTCGACGGGGCCCATCCGTGGGGATCGTTTGATGCCACAGTCCGCCGCTACGGTGTTCGGCGCTGTCGATTGATCATCTACCCGGCTGGAAACACCACTGCCGAGCGGCGGCTGGCGCGTCTGTGGCGGGGGTGGCCGGTGGGTGGCGCCGTGCTCGGGCTCATCGCGGTCATGCTGCTCGGCGACGTGGTGTCCTCACCCGATGCGGTGTTGGCAGTCGCCCTGGTTGCCTACGTGAGTGTCGGCGCACTCTTATTCGTGCTGGGCGGGCCCGCCCGCGTGCGCGTGAGGTCCATGTCGGTCGTTCTCATGGCTGAAACCGCCGACGCGCACGAGCTGTGCAGGTACACCGAATGGCAAACCCTCGTCCATATGCTGATCCGCGCCGACCACCATTTGACAACAGGTGCGATTTCGCCAGTCGAGCACGAGGCCACCTGGCGGCAAGCTTACGACCGTCTCGAAGGGACCACCCATGTCTAACGCGGTGTCACAGATTCCCCAAGCCGTCGCCGCGGCATCAATCTTGGTGACCGTCTGGTACTGGGGCCGGAAGGGACAAGGGCGATCCCGCTCAGAATCTTGGCCTGGTCGCCGACCACCGCATGGCACGGGATTGAAGCGAAGGTAATACAGCAGACTCCACGCCACCGCCTGCCGCACCCGCGGTAACGCACGGCCCTTCATAAGCCTTTCATCGGTGAAGACTGGGTGGAATCCAGTTGATCCCAGTGCGATAGCTTCGGCGCCGATCCAACCGCTTACCTCGGCAGTGCGTCGGCAGCCGGGCCAATCGCCAGCGCGGGCAGATACTCCAGCCCGACCATGATCAGGGTCGCAGCGGCGATGAGGAAAACGAACGTAGGACTGTGCGTGCGCAAGGTTCCGGCGGTGATGACACCGGCCCGTTGGGCCGCGAATGTCCCGGCGATCGCGAGCACGGCGATGATCGGCAGGAACCGGCCTGCCATCATCGCGAGTGCGAGTGCGATGTTGTACCACGTGGTGTTGCCGGAAAATCCGGCGAAGGCGCTGCCGTTGTTGGCCGCGGCACTGGTGACCGCGTACAGCACCTCGGAGAGCCCGTGGGGCCCGGCGTTGAGCATGGCGGCGCGTTCACCAGGCAGCGACATGGCAACGGCGGTTCCAATGAGAACCGCCGCGGGGAGGGTCAATATGTAGAGGCTGATCAGCTTCATGTGGCGGGAATGCAGCCGCTGCTTGAGGTATTCGGGTGTCCGTCCGATCATCAGGCCGCCGAGGAAGGCCGCGAGCAGGGTCATCATCACCAGACCGTAGAGCCCGCTGCCCGGACCGCCGGGCGCCACTTCGCCAAGCATGATGTTCAGCATCAGCACCGCTCCGGCGGCGCTGGCGTAGCTGTCATACGAGGAGTTTGCGGCGCCGTCGGCGCTAGCGGTCGCGGCCTGACCGAACATTGCGCTGCCGGGAACGCCAAAGCGGGTCTCGGTGCCTTCGGTCGCGGCTCCGACGGCGTGGATCACGGTGCCGTTTGGCACGAGATCCGCCGCGGTGATCGCCGCGGTGCCAATCACGAACAGGATTGCGGCTGCGGCAAATAGCGCCCAACCCTGTTTCCTGTCGCGGACCATCACCCCAAAGGTCCTGATGAATGCGACCGGAATCAAGAGCATCGCAACGATTTCTACGACATTGGTGACCGGTGTCGGGTTCTCGAAAGGATGGGCGCTGTTGACGTTGAAGGCGCCACCGCCGTCACCGGACATCAACTTGATTGATTCCCAGGTGGCCACGGGGCCGCCAAGAATCGTCTGACCTCCGCCGGCAAGGGTCGTGATGTGCTGTGCGCCATGCAAATTGTTGACCACCCCGGCCGCTAGCAAGATCAGCGTGACGATGATCGACAGCGGAACAAGGATGCGCACCACCGTTCGCACTAGGTCGACCCAGAAGTTGCCGATTTGCTCGCTCTCGTACTGCGCAAGTCCTCGGATCAGTGCCACAGCGACACACATTCCGACCGCGCAGCTGGCGAACGCCTGAACTCCCAGTCCGGCCAGCAACCCGACGTGTCCGAGTGTGGTTTCGCCGGGGTAGTTCTGCCAACTGGTGTTGGTGACGAACGAGATTGCGGTGTTGAATGCCAGCGCAGGCGTAATACCCTTGTGCCCCCATGGCTCTGGCAGTCGCGTCTGCACCAGTAGCAGCCCGTAGAGGAACAGCACGCTGACCGCGGAGAACGCCAACACCGATGTGCCGTATTTCATCCACCGCTGCCGGTCGTCGGGTTGAGCCCCGATCAGCCGGTAGAACACCCTTTCGAGACGCCAATTCCGCGTATCGGCATAGACGCTGGCCATGTAATCGCCCAGCGGCACGTGCAGGATCACGACCAAAGCGGCGACGGCGGCGACCTGCAGCCAGGCCGCCGTTGCCCACAGAGATGGATTGTCGATGGGAATGCTCCTTAATCCAGACCCAACCTCTCCGAGGAGAACCTACGTCGCAGGTGGTCCAGACATGCGGGCCGATACGCAATCCCTACATCACATTCGCCGACATTGACGCAATATTGACGACGTTCCGCCCACGTGGTCGTGGAGGGAGGCGAATCAGCCTCTGAGCCGAGCTGTTAAGCCGCTCGACGGTTCAGACCCTTCGCGATTCGCGTTATTCCTATCCGATTTCAATTGCATTCGCTGCCGCGTCGTATCGATGCCGCAGTCGTACCTCCAGTTTTGAAAGTTATTATGTCCGAACTCGTTTCCACCTCTCAGACAGTTCTCGTCACCGGCGCCACCGACGGCATCGGCTATGAAACGGCCCGTCGGTTTGTCGATGAGGGCGCGACCGTATGTCTGCACGCCCCGGAAACATCAACTGGAACAACCTGGCCGGTGACCGGTACTGGCCGCTGGCGGCTTACGCACAGTCCAAGCTCGCCCTGACGATGTACACCGGGCCGAGGAGGCCGCACCTATCCTGAGCCCGCTAGCGTCGCCGACATATCCCGTAGTGGACGGTGGCTACTACGACGGCCTGAGGCTGGCAACGGCCGCGGCGCTCGTCGAGAACCCGCACGCCCGAAACGGGCTGGCGAAACCCCGGGCTCCGCGCTATCCGAGATCGGATTTCTCGATCATCGGAAGCCGCACGCGAAAAACCGTCCGGCCGTTGGCGGACTCGGCGGTGACCGAACCGCGATGCGCCTTGACGATCGAGGCGACGATGGCCAGGCCCAGTCCGCTGCCCGACCCGTTGGTCCGGGATTTGTCCGCACGGACGAACCGCTCGAACAGTCGGGGCAGCATCGCAGCGTCGATGTCGGGGCCGTCGTCATCGACCGTCAGTTCGGCGCATGGCGCGTCCGGGCCGCGGCGATGACGGCTGATTCCCGCGGTAACCGTAACGCCGGGCGGCGTGTGCATCCGGGCATTGTTGAGCAGATTGCTGACGGCCTGGTGCAGCCGGGCGTGATCCCCGCGCACCCATACCGGTTCGTCGGGCAGGTCTTTGACCCAATGATGCGTCGGTGCCGCGACTGCCGCATCGTTAACCGCGTTGATGACCAGGTCGGCCAAGTCCACGTCTTCGGTTTGCAGATCTTCGCCCTCGCCCAGGCGGGATAGCAGCAACAGCTCGTCGACCAGCGACGTCATCCGTCGCGCTTCTGACTCGATGCGGGCCAGCGCGTACTCGGTGGTCGGCGGCAGTGCCGAACTGTCTTGGCGGGTGAGCTCGGCGTAACCCTGAATCGCGGCCAGCGGGGTGCGCAGCTCGTGGCTGGCGTCGGTGATGAATTGCCGCATCCGCAGGTCGGAGTCGGCGCGATGGGCCAGCGCGCTATCCACGTTGTCCAGCAACCGATTTAGTGTGTGCCCGACAATCCCGACTTCGTTGCCCGGGTCGGTATCCTGCGGCCGCACTCTCACGCTGATCCGGTGGTCGTCGCTGGAGAGCGGCATCGCGGCGACCTCCGCGGCGGTCACGGCAACCCGCCGCAACGGGCGCAGGGTGTACCCGACGACCCACACCGTGAGTATCGCCGTCACCACCAGCGCGGTGGCCACCAGCGCCGTGGTGGTGATGTTCTTGCGCGCGACGATCTGGTTGGCCAGCGTCAGCGATACCCCGACGACGAGCACTTCGGATCCCTCGATGCGGCAGTCAACCCGGAAGGAGCCCAGGCTGCCCAGTTTTTCGGTATGGGCCGGGCCGTCGGCCCAGGTCTGCGCCTGGATGGCGCGGACGACGTCGGGTGGCGCCGGTCGCGGTTCGTCTTCGGAGAAGACCGCCGAGCCGACCACCACGCCGTTGCGCATCACGGCGATCAGGTTTCCCGGCGTTTGCCCGGTGAACTCCAACAGCGCCTGCGCCACCGGCGGGGTGCCGGCGTCCGCCGACGTGTGTTCGCCGTTGCGCCATCGGTCGTAGGAGTGGGTGAACGCGTGCAGGGATTCGGCGACCTCCGCGTCGTTCATCGTGGTGACGTAGCCGCGCAGGCTCAGCACCGAGACGATGCCGACGGTGACCAGCACCACGGTGACGACAACCAACACGCCCATCAGCAGCTGGCGGCGCAACGAGCGCGGGAACCACCAGGGAAGATTTCCGGTCGGAGCGGATGGATCTTCGGTCATTCAGTAGGCATTCACAGGGTCATTCACCGGGTCATTCCGGTGGCCGCAGCATATATCCAACCCCACGGACGGTGTGAATTATCGGCTCGCGACCGGAATCGATCTTCTTCCTCAGGTACGAGATATAGAGATCGACGATGCTGGTGCGCCCGGCGAAGTCGTAGTTCCAGACCCGGTCGAGGATCTCGGTGCGGCTCAGCGCCCGGCGGGGATTGCGCATGAGGAAGCGAAGCAGTTCGAACTCGGTCGAGGAAAGCGAGATCTGCTCACCGGCGCGGGTCACCTCGCGGCTGGCGGTGTCCACCCGCAGATCGCCGACCTTGAGAGCCTCGGCCGCGGGCGGGCTTTGCTGGCTGGCGCGGCGCAGCAACCCGCGCAGTCGGGCCACCAGTTCCTCCAGGCTGAACGGCTTGGTCATGTAGTCGTCGGCGCCGGCGGTCAGGCCGGTAACCCGGTCCATGACCGAATCGCGGGCGGTGAGGAACAGGGTGGGGGTGTAGGCGTCGGATTGACGGACCCGCTGCAGGATCCGCAGCCCGTCCATATCGGGCAGCATTATGTCGAGGACCAGCACGTCAGGGCCGACCTTTTCGAACTTGGCCAGGGCCTCGCGTCCGTTGTGGGCGATGTCGACAACCCAGCCTTCGTAATGCAGCGCCATCTTCACCAGATTGGTGAGCGCTGGCTCATCGTCGACCAGCAAAACCCGGATCGGAGATCCATCCGTGCGATAGAGCCGGGGTAGTTGGCCCAGGATTGCTTGGCGCGGTCGCTGGCTACCCACGTAGCTCGTCGTTGCGGTCATGCTCCTAGCTTCTCCCAGCACACATGCCTTTGTCACGGGCTTCATAGGGTACTCAAATGTAGGTGGGCTGGGCGGCAGCGGGCCGATGGCCGCGAAATATGTATTTCATATGCGTAGCACACGCCGACTTGAGTTGAATAACTCCGCCGAAAATACTGTAATGTCTGGCCGCTGGCGTGCTGGAACATGTTAATGCGACTGGGTAGTTCTTCAAATCATCGGCCCGCAAGCGGATTGCGTTGAAGAGCGCGATTTGGCAGTCCGGCGCTCGCCGTCGGAGGATTAAAACGGTTGGGTGGCGGGTCCGAGGACGTCGAGGTCTTAGCCTTGCGTAGACGCGAGGTGGCGCTGAGTCGCGACTGTCGGGAGATTTGAATGTCTTTCGTGACGAAAATTGTGGACGCGCGGTTAGAAAATTGCATGCGTGACTACTGGCGAATTGCCGGGATTCGGTGTCAATAAACTCATGATTGCGCCGGAGATTTTAGCAACAACAGTCCCTTCGCTCGGTGATGACGGCAGCTGCCGATGAGATCTCGGCGATGACCCCCGCACCCCCTTCGCCCGCACCCGGCGCAAGCAATCAGCAAGGTCGGTGCGCCCGCGATTGCGATTGCTGGCTTGGCCCTTACCGCTCGGATGGGCCGTTGCTGGCAGGCTGGCCGAGCCCACGCGACATGACCCTGACCAGCAAACTCGGGCCTAGATAGGCAGTGGGGCAGGCCATGGAGTTCGGCGCGTTGCCGCCGGAGGTCGACTCCGGCCGGATGTATCTGGCGCCGCGGGCCCGCGAGCGTGCGGGACGCGTCCGCCTGATCGGAACGGCTGGCCGTCGAACTGCACAGCAACGTGAGCGTGTCGCCAGCCGGCGATGGGGGCGAGGTCGGCTGTGAGGTCGACGGCGGGTTGAGCGGATTCGGGTACCCGGCACACCGCTTGTCTGCTCATCGGTGCCGGGATAATAAAGGGCCGCACACCAAATGGTGTGCGGCCCTTTACTTGTTGTATGCGATCAGGCCCAGCTGGAGCCGACGGCGCTGTCCGTGCTGGCCATGTTGCTGCCAGCGCTTTGCACCTTCTGGCCGTGCGAGTTGGCCTGCTCGTAGATCACCTGGAAGTTGCGACCCAGCTGGGTGATGAACTCCTGGCAAGCCACCGAACCGGCGCCGCCCCAGAAGTCACCGGCAGCAAGCACATCGCGAACGATGGACTGGTGCTCGGCCTCCAATGATGCGGCCTGCATGCGAATCGTGGCGCCATGCGCGTCGACGTCGCCGAACTGGTAATTAATGGTCATGTGTACGTTCTCCTGAAGTTTGACAGTGATTGGGCAGCAGTAGTTTTGGACTATTTATCGGAAGGCTAGCTGCTGAGGATCTGCTGCGAAGCCTGCTCTTGCTGCTCGTAGTTGTTGGCGTTCTGGACCAGCCCGTCGCGCACGCCGTGGAGCATGTTGACGATGTTGCGGAAGGCCGTGTTCATCTGACCCATGGTGTCGAAGGAGGTCGCCTCGGCCATACCACTCCAGCCCGCGCCGGAGATGTTCTGCGAGGAGGCCCACATCCGGCGAGCCTCGTCCTCGACCGTCTGGGCGTGGGTCTCGAAACGACCTGCCATTGCCCGCATTGCGTGCGGGTCGGTCATAAAGCGTGCCATGTGCATTTCTCCTTGTTGTAGTTTCAGCTTCTTCGAAGTTGTCGCTGTTGATCGGTGCGGTGGTGGCCGCGTGCGGATAGATTACGGCCTACCGCTTAGCTGTTGGCCTCAATCGCGGGATATGTCCCTCCTTTTTTTCGGCATCACACGTCGACCAGTTTGTAGATGGCACGATGACCCGTTAGCCATCGCATGACGAGGTCGTTCTGTATCACACACCAACCGGCTTGGGCATGACGATCGGCTTGACCCCGTACCGCGGGCCGGCACCGTACGCACCGGCGCCCTTGGCGGCCGCGGCCGCACCCGGCATCCCGGGCATCGCCGAGACCGGCCCGGCCTCGTCCGCGGCAGCGGTCCAGCCGCTGCCCCCGAGCGGCGAGTTGGCCGAAGCCAACGTTGCCGGGGTGGCCGAGGACCAGCCCGCCGGCACCGACAGGCCGCCGACAGCCCCTGCCTCGCCCATCGCTGCGCCCAAGCCGCCGACCGGCGTCGCCGAGCCCACCAGCGAGGCTTCCGCCCCAGCGCCGCCCCAGCGGCGGGCGTGACGGCGTCGGCGGCTGCGGCGGCGGCCGGCGCCGCCGTGCCTGCCGCCCAGACGGTGTGCGCATACGACGCCACGGTCGGGATGGTGTTACCGACGAACCATGCCGCCGTGACACCGATCTGCTGGACAAAGTTGAAGTTGAACAGGGTGCCGCCCAGGCCGTCCACCGCGTTCAGGAAGTCCTGCACACCTTGAGGCAACGACTGAAATAGTTGCTCACCAAAGGGCACCACGCTACCGGCAGTAAAAATCGACCCCAACCCCGCCAGGGGCGAGGCGGCGGCGGTCGCGGTGGAGTTCGCGTTAGAGGCGCTCGCCGCCGCGGCCTGGACGCCTGGTGCGGCCGGGTTGGTGTTCGGCGTCGCGGGCGTCAGCGGCTGAAGGGCGCTGCTGGTCGTCGCGGCGGCCGCGTAGGTGTACATCGCGGTGGCGTCCTGGACCCACATTTCCGCGTACTGGGCCTCGGTCGCCAGAATCGCGGGCGTGTTTTGACCCAAGATGTTCGAAGCCACCAACGCTGCCAGCTGAGCCTGATTGGCGGCGACGACCGGCGGTGGCACCGTCGCCGTAAACGCGGCCTCGTAAGCGGCAGCTGACGCCATCGCCTGGGCGCCCGCCTCCTCGGCGGCCCCCGCTGTTTGGGTCAGCCACGCCACGAAAGGCTGGGCCGCCGCGGCCGCAGCCATCGAACCCGCGCCTGTCCACTGCTCGGTGGTCAGCGACGTAATGATCGACTCGTATTGCGTTGCGGTGGTGCTCAACTCCGCGGCCAGGTTGCTCCAGGCCGTCGAGGCGGCCATCAGCGGCGCTGAGCCGGCGCCGGCGTACATGAGCCCGGAGTTGATCTCAGGGGGCAGAAGTGCGAAATCTAAGACCATTTTTCTTCATCCCGTTCTTTGCGACCGAATGTGGTTTTGGTTGGCTGGCTGCGACGGCGTAGGGGCCCGGACCCTAGACGGCCGCCGGCTTGGGCATGACGATCGGCTTGACGCCGTAGCGCGGGGCGCCGAAGCCGGCGCTGTTGCGCCCGGCTGCGCCCATCCCGGGCATTCCGGGAATGATGGCCCCGGTCCCGGCCTGCGGCGCGGCGGCGGTCCAGCCCACGGTCTGGATCGGTGAAGCGAGGGCCCCCGTCGGGGCCACACTGGCCCAGGTCGGCGGCACCGACAGCTTGCCGACCAGTGTCGCCTGGCCCAAGCCCCCCATGCCCCCACCCATCGGCATCGCGCCCATGCCACCCATCCCCGCAACCGGGGTGACGTTGGACGCCGCGGTGGCATCGGCGACAGCACCCGCGTCCGCGGCGGGAATCGTTCCGGCGAGGTTGGAGAGGTCCTGGGGCGCAATCAGACCGCCACCGGCCATGCCGAGGCAGTCGGACATGGCCGAGGCCCAGTTCCCACCCTCGAAGCTAAGGAAGTTGGCTCCATTGCTGGAGAGGCTGAACGGGCTACCGCCGAAGCTGCTTGAGGGGCCACCAAGGAAGGTGGCCAGGTTGGTGATGGCGTTGTCGATGGACTGGCCCGGGCCGTTCGCCAAACTGGACGCGGCCGCGTTGGCGGCCTCGGTTTCCGAGTAGGTGCCGGAGCTGAGCCCGAGCGTGTTGACGAACTGCTCGTGGATGGCCTGAGCTTCGGCGGCGATCTGCTGGTAGAGGCTGCCGTAGGCTCCGAAGAGTCCCGCTTGTATCTGGGATACCGAGTCGGAGGCCGCGGGAGCGATGGTTGTGGTCGGTGCTGCAGCGCCCGCGTTCTGCGCGGTCAGGTTGGTACCGATCGCTCCCAGCTTCGCCGCCGCGGCGAGCAACTCTTCCGGCACTGTTGTCAGAAAAGACATCTATCACTCCTAGTCTGGATGAAACGCCGACCCAAGGTGGTGGGCCGACCCCTGTGCGTTGGCGTATGGGCCCCTGTGTATTCGCGTAAGGCTAGTGATCCCCGCGTCCACAGTCCCGACGGGGAGGGGCAGGGTGGCGGGCGTTTACGGCTTCTTAACGGAGGCGCGCGCACTTTTAACAGGCTCTTACGGGTCGACATAGCCGTGTCATCTGGTCCCGCCCTGCAGCAAAGGTGTTGGACGCGCGGCGCGCGGATTTTAGGGTAAACGCGGCGATGCCGCACGTCCTGACAATCGCGAAAATCGGTGTGGCCCGGATGCGCCAGGTCGGGCCGCCCGCGCTAGATTCGCCGCCGGGCCCCCATAGCCCAATTGGCAGAGGCAGCGGACTTAAAATCCGCACAGTGTCGGTTCGAGTCCGACTGGGGGCACGGTATTTGTAGAGGTCAAAGGGCATTGCCCGCTGGCCGGCGGACGCGGGTTGCTCCGCACTGCCGGACCGGCGCCCGGCGGAATCTGCGCTGCGTGCGCAATTCCGGCTCATGTGTGACGTTTCGGTTCCGGTTGCTGGGTCGTTACGGCCGGTGACGTGTGGCTTCTTTCGCAGTCGTGAGTGGACTGCGCAAGGGCCGGCGTGTTGCGGGAGTGACGTGTGTCCGTGATGCGTTGGCGGGCGGTGCTAGTGGTCCTGGGTGGGGCGTTCTGCAGCGGTGAGTCACTCGTGTCGGTCCAGTGCCTGGCGGTCCCCGAGGCCATTCCCCAAATGCTGCTCAGCCTCTATATTCAGCGGGCCGGGGGGCGCGATGTCCTAGACGTCCCAGAAGTCCTTGCTGCGTTGATGTCCGAGGGGGTAACGATGCTGATTTCCGGGATGTCAGGCAACGAGATTTTCTGCCTCGCGCAGAAGGGGCTTTTTCCGGGCGAGATCGTCGTGGGCAACAGTGTGTGTTCGATGGGGTTCGGCGGCGGGATCGCCAGGTTCGGACAGACCCTCGCCGGCGGCGAGATCACCACCGTGACCGAGCTCATCTCGGTCGGCCGGCATGCTGCGATCCACCGCATGGAGGAGGAGGGGCGCGGCCACGGCGCCGTGGGCATCACCAGCGTGATCACCGAGCTCCGCACCCTCGCCGGCTATACCGAGTTCCTTGCGCAGGGCACTTCCGTGCACACCCAGGGCGGCGGGGATGGCGGCCCCCGCCTCTTCTCGAGCGCCGCCTCGGGGATGGAGCTGTACTGCCACCTCGATGTCGGCTACCGTCCGGTCCGCTTCGTGATGGGCAACATCGCCTACTCGCTCGGGCTCGGCCGAGGCATCACCGGGTCGCTGCGGACCTTCGCCCAGGGCGAGGTCCACGAGTACTCGCAGATGTACAACGCGATCCGCCACCACGCGCTGGAGCGCCTGCGCGCCGAGGCCGCGGCCGCGGGGGCGAACTCCGTGGTCGACGTCGTCATCCAGATGCTCCCTTACGGCCCCGGCACTGTCGAGCTCCTGCTGACCGGCACCGCCTCGTACCACCCGAGCATCTCGAGGGGCCCGGTGTCACCCCAGCAGGTGGTGACCTCGGAGCTGACCGGCGAGGAAATCTGGAATCTCGCCTCACTCGGCTACGCCCCCCTGCAGCTCGTGATGGCTACCTCGGTCTATTCACTGGGACTCGCCGCGGGTATCGGCACCCGGCTCAGGAGCATCAGCAGGGGCGAACTGCCCGAAGTCACCAAGCTCATCTACCACGCGCGCGAGAACGCCCTCGAGCTGCTCAGGCAAGAGGCGACCCGCATCGGCGCGGAACGCGTGATCGGCAACAAGTTACGGATCGTTGAGCTCGCGCCCGGCTTGATCGAGATCATGGCGATTGGAACCGCGGTGCGGCGCGTCGAAGGGATGCGTCCGGCCAGCGAAGCGCTCATCCCTCAGGCGCTCATCGTCGAGCGCGACACCATCGAGGCCAAGCGGACACTGCAGGAGTCGCGATTGGCGGCGGTGAATGTCGGCCGGACTCTGGCGCAATCGTCGTCACAACGCGGCTGCGCGATTTCAGTGATCATCGTCGTCCTCATCCCGATCCTGTTGATGATCATGTCCGTGGTCATTCGGGTCCTCACGCGGCAGTGAGTTGAACCACGCGCCGGGCGATCATTGCGCCGCAGGCCTTAGGCGACGCGGGCGCACACGGACTTCAGCGCCGCGATAAAGCGGGTGGCTGATTCGCGGGCGACCAAATTATTCGGGCACATCACAACCGCCTGAGTCTCCGTCTCAAGCCGATAGACACGCACGTTGAACTGTGTCCCCTCCCCGCCGTCGTAGAAGCCCATCGCGTTCACCTTTTCGAATTGCGGGTAAGTCAGCGAAAGGGGAGGAACGCCGGCGTCGTAGTAAAGCAGCAACGGAATGCGCCGCGGCGGCCTGCGCAGCCATGGCGCCAATTCCACCACCCGATCGAATGGCACATACGCCAGGTCCTTACCCGAATCAAAGGACGCCTGGGCGGCGCGCACGGCATCAGCAAAAGACGATCCGGCGACAGGGACGGTGATGGGAACATAGCCGGTGAACCAACCCGTCGTCATAAAGTCTTCTTGATTCTTTCGGGTGTCGAAGTTGGCAATTCCGTAATATGTTTCGGCACCGGTCAATTCGCATTGCGCCAGAGCGGCGCAGGCAAACACGCCACCACTGAATCGGGCGCCCGCGCTGGTGCAGGCGGCTTCGAATCCGGCTGTCTGTTGCTCGTCCAGCAGCTGTTCGGTGATGAAGTCGCAGGACCACGGTCCGTCGCCGAGCGGCAGGGGGCACTGCGGAAGGGTTCCGCCATTGCTTTCGGCGAACTCGACCCACCGACGTACCTCCGGGGACTCCAACGTCAAGGCGGAGGCGTACGCGTGCTCCCGGGCGCAGTAGTCCCGATAGCTGCCCGCCTCCGGCAGCGGGATGGGCCGGCCACCGTCCACCAGTGCGGCATACATCAGATGCATCTCGGCGAAGAGCGCGCCAATGAACGAGGCGTCGACGTAGAGGTGATCGATGCACACGCAGATGGTGAAGTGTTCCGGGCGCTGAATAACCATGAAGCGGAAGCAATCCCACTGCAGCGGACTCGGGGTGGCCAGTATGTGGTTGCGCCATTCGGCTGGCGTCATCTCGCCGAGCGTGGTCGGCACCAGCTCGATATCGGCGGGATCATCGATCGTGTGCCGGACCAGGTGGTCGTCATCGATGTACTCGAACCAGCTGTGGTAGGTGTCGTGGCGACGCAGGTGCGCGTTGAGGACGTAGGTCATGGTGGGGATATCGCATTGACCGGGTGTGTCCCACGCGCCGATTTGGAGCCGTGACATGTGCCGGCCCTGGGCGGCGTGGTCACGAAAGCTACGCAGGTGTTCGGCCTGCACGTAGCTGGCGGGTACCGCACTTGTGGGTGCCTGCCTGGCCTTCGCCAGCGATGCCGGGGACGGCTGCCACGACACCACCGAGCCCGGGTCTGGCACCCATTCGTGGATTAGTCCACCTACCACTTTGGCTACTGTCAGCACTTTGCCTCCTAGGCAACGCGGGCATACACGGATTTCAGCGCCGCGATATAGCGGGTCACTGATTCGCGGGCGACCGGATTTCTCGGGCACATCACAACAACCTGAGTCTCCTTCTCAAACCGATACACCCGAATACTGAAATGAGCCGAAACTCCGCTGTCGTGGTAGCCCTGGGCGTTCAATTTGTCGAAATACGAGCTACCGAGAGCGGAAAGCGGAGGAACGCCGACCTCCAAGTGGAAAAGCAAGGGAAAGGGCCGTTCCGGCCTCCTTAGCCACGGCGCCAATTCCATTACCCGATCGAACGGCACGTATGCCGGCT
>CAVVLC010000020.1:0-92279 GCA_963748885.1 uncultured Actinomycetota bacterium | reverse complement strand
GGCCTCCCCGGTAGATGGAGTCCCATAGCAAGGGCGAACCGCCCCCTTTGGGCAGTGACGGGTCACCGTCGACGAGACCACGCCGCAGTGGTTCGTCAGCGCCCGCTTCCCGACCCCGCAACAGGATCGCGCATAGCGAATCGTCTACCGGGCGCCATGGTGATGAAGAGGGCCAGATTCGCTCGGTTGCTACGCGACCCCTCGGATGTCGCGATGACCCGCGGCCGCCACACCACTACCGCCTATGTTTATGCGGATCGCTGGGGAAGGCGACCACGAACACGCCGAAGAACCCGGGCTGCACGTCCTGCGACGCGGCACCCACCAGGACGCCGCGGCCCTGGTGCGCGGCATCATCGCCACCCACGACGAGCGGGCCTACACCGTCCACCAGGTCGCTGCAGACACCGACGCCGAGCAGCTGCCCGACCGGGTTGCCAGCCCGCTCGAGCGCCGCACCGAAGCTGTCCAGGCCCGGCGGACCGCCTACCGGCACTGGCACCAGGAAGTTACCGAACGCATCGCCGTGCGGCAGCGGTGGATCGAGCAGCACCTCGACCGCAGCCAAGACCAGAGCCGCGACTACGGCCTCGATCTCTAACCTTCATGCAACGGGCAACCACGAGGCAATGGCATTGATAGGCTGCGCCGGAATGGGCGCACCATAGGTTTGTTGGCCGCTACCGGTGTTGCTCTGGGTTTCGGGGTCCACCCTCCGTCGAACAACAGCGCTGGATCGACCAGCACCTGCACCGCAGCGGGTAGCAAACTAAAGCCTGTTGGCATTGTGGGGTAGACGCGCGATACTGGTCAGGATGGCGACACTCACTTCGGCGTGCGCATTTTCCAGGGCTTGCACTAACTCGACCCGCTCTCGGTCAAAACAGTCTGAGGTGCTGATCACTTTGTCTCACACGCCAATTGGTCGCGATAAGCCCGGCGGTGATCGTGCTGCAGTCGCTTGCAGAGCCCGTCGCGATCGCATCGGTGACCGCGCTCTGTTTTCCTTGGAGGTGTTGGCTAGCACCGGCGTGACCCTTGTCGCCTTGGGTGGATGGATGTGAGCGCGCCGTCCGAAGCTGACCCCTTTCCGGTATTTGATGATGGCCAGCTGGTGCGGTTGCGCAGCTACGGCACACCGGTGCAGGTCGAAGTTGGTGAGTTGTTGTTCCAAGCCGGCCAGTCCAGCTATGACTTCATCGTTCTGGAGAGCGCCGCGGTGGAAACGTTCCGCGAGGGCAGCGTCGAGAACGGCGAAGCTGTACTTGCCCGCCACGGCCCGGGCCGGTTTTTAGGTGAGTTAAACCTGTTGACTGGCCAGGCGACCTACCTGAGCACCCGGGTGGTCAAAGCCGGCGCGATTATCCGGATTGCCCCCGCGCGGTTCCGCGAGCTGATGGACCGCGACACCGAGCTGTCGGATTTCATCCTTCGTGCCCTGCTGGCCCGCCGTCAGCGGCTGCGCGCCGGTGAGGCCGCGCGCAGCATCGAGCTCATCGGCAGCGCGTTTTCCGCGCAAGCAATGACGCTGCGCACCTGGCTGGCACGCCTTCAGGTACCGCATACCTTCACCGACACCGACACCGCCGAAGGCGCAGCGCTTGCGGAGGCGCTGGGTTTAAGGGTCGAGGATTTGCCGGTTTTGATAACGCCGATGAAAACTTTGCGGCGCGCCACAGCGGCGTCCGCTTCCGCTGAATTGGGGCTGGCTTACCGCCCGGCGCCCGGCGGGGGCCAGATTCGTGACTTGATCGTCGTCGGTGGTGGCCCCGCCGGCTTGGCCGCGGCTGTCTATGGTGCGTCGGAGGGTTTGGACACGCTGCTATTGGAGGCAGTCGCGATCGGTGGTCAGGCCGCGGCCAGCTCGCGTATCGAGAACTACCTGGGGTTCACCTCGGGCATTAGCGGTGCCGAGCTGACCGGGCGCGCCACCATTCAGGCGCAAAAGTTCGGCGCTCAGCTCAACAGCCCTAGTGCGGTCACCGCGGTCAACACCGACGCCGCAGCGCTGAGCGTAAGACTGGCCGACGGCACCGACGTAGCCACCCGCGCGGTAATGATCGCCACCGGGGCGCGCTATCGCACCCTGCCGCTACCCCGCTGGAACGAGTTCGAAGGCGCCGGAATCTACTATGCGGCAACCGAATTGGAAGTACGGTTGGTCGCGCCGCATCCGGTCGCTGTCGTCGGCGGCGCGAACTCGGCCGGTCAGGCCGCGCTGTATTTGGCTGGCGCCGGCAGCCCGGTCGATCTGATCGTGCGCGGCGCAGATCTACGCAAAGACATGTCGGCCTACCTCGCCGACCGGATCAGCGCCAACCCGCTCATCAATGTGCGCCTCAGCACCGAAGTCAGCGCCCTGCTCGGTGAGCATCATCTCACCGAGATCACCGTCACCGACAACGCCAGCCAGACCACTAACACATTGCCCTGCCATGCACTGTTTGGCTTCATCGGCGCCGCGCCGGCCACTGACTGGCTGCATGGCATCTATCTCGACCGCCATGGTTTCATCCCCACCGATGCCGCACTACCCGAGGACGCGCTGTCAGCGACCTGGCCGCACCTTGGCCGCCGCCCCTTGCCCTTCGAAACTTCCGTGCCTGGCGTCTTTGCCGTCGGCGATGTGCGCGCAGGATCTATGAAACGCGTCGCCGCCGCCGTCGGTGAAGGAGCCAGCGCCGTGCGCTCGGTGCACCAGATCATGGCTACTCCGAATAGGGGCACCGCGCCGTAACCGAAATCGGCGTTTGTTCGTGTAATAACCCGCCTCGGTTCTGACAAACGAGACAGGTGCCGAGGCCGGATTCAGCGACGCGTTCAAAGCAGGCGATGCGCCGCTTGGATATCCTGCGCCGCACATCGACGCCGGTGTCCCGTCACGCACCGCCCACGCTGGCTGCACCGCTACCGGGCGTCGGGTCTGCCGGGCTGGCCCGCACTGCGCGCCGGTTACCGGGCCGACGCGCCGATCCCGAGCTGGTCGGGTTGATCGAAGGTCTGGCATTGCGCAAGCCGTGGCCGTCGCTGGCCTCGATCACCCGGCGATCCGTCGCGGTCGCCCAACGGCAGGGCTGGACACCGGTGTCCGACAGCACGGTCCGGGGATCGTCGCCGCCCCGGATCCTGCGATGCTCGCCCTCGCCCACGACGGTGCCGCCGCACTGCGTGACACCTACGAGCCGGTCTACCGGCGCCGATCCGAATACCCCAATGCGATGTGGCAGTTCGATCACACCGAACTCGACTCCTGGTGCTCGACGCCGGCCTCACAGCACCGACCGCGACGACACCCGTGCCATCGACTCTAAGACGGCGGTGAGGGCCCCGTCGGGGAAGTCGACCGCCCCCCCGATCTGGGCCGCGGCGAGCTCTGCCTCGGCGCTTTCCTCGATCTCCACCACCAGCCGGGCAGTAGCCACAGGGTCAGGGCCGAACGCCAAGAGACCGTGGTTGGCCAGCAAAACCGCGGTCGTCGTCGGGTGTTGTCCCAGAACCTCGGCGATGTTCCGGGCCGACATACCCGACCCGCGAGGTCCCCATGCCGCCACCGGCACGTCTTCGGCCTGCCCGAAGCGCAGCGCGGCTCGAACCGGCATGGCAACGGCCGGTGGGCCAGCGCGAACGCCGTCGCGGCGGGAGAGTGGGTGTGAATGACTGCGCCCACATCACTGCGAGCGTTGTAAACGACGCTGTGCATGGCGACGATTTCGGCGTTCTCAGGCGCCAGCTCGCCGTCTAGGACCTTCCCATCGAGACCGACGGTTGCCAGCTGGTCAGGCCGCAACTTTCGCACGTACCCGGTGGTGGTCAACAGGAACCGGTCGGCGTCGAGTCTGGCGCTCAGGTTGGCGAGCCCGGAGTGCGATAGCACCCCCGAGATGAGTAGATGCCTGGTGGCTTCGATGACCCGTTGAGCTTGGGTCTGCACTTCATGTGCGCTCGTCATCTCGTCTTCTCCGCATACTTGTCGGCTCCGGCCGTTCTTGGTTGAGCGTGCTCCTGCCCGCAGGCGCGGTCAAGCGCGGTTTGCTTGATGGCGCCGAGGACCGGCGCAGGACGGCCGTGGGGGGTCGACAAGTCTTGTGCGTAGGTGTCCAACGTGGCCTTGCCGTTTTGTCCCTAAAATTTTCGATTTGGGTCCTGTGCGTCAGCACCGGGTACTGACCCGCGTAGCCGCGGGTTAGTGGCGCCGGGCCGAGGGATTAGCCGCCCTCCTGGTCGGGGAGGGCGAGTAGCCGGTCGGTGAGCTCGATAGTGGCCGGGTACCACCAGACACCCAGTCCAGGAAAACCGGGTCGAAGTCGCTTGTCTGGCCCGCGCGGTTGTGGCGGAGGCCGAACTCGTTGGCGATCTGGAACAGTGCCCCTGTCCTTACGGAGCAGCTCGGCCTTGAGCAGCTCGCGGCGGTCCTCGAGCACGCCGGCGAGGGTGACGATCGCCGGCGCTTGGCGTGCTCGTCGGCGCCACGGCCGCGGAACAGCGCGATCCCGTGCCGCACATGTTCGGCCGCGACCGCTTGGGGGTGACGAGAACCCGGTCGAGCAGCTTGGCGCGGGCGGGGTCCACGGTCTCGACCAGCCGGCCGGCGCCCTCCCCGGTGTCCGCGAGCCGTAGGCCGATATCGGCGGTGTCGAGTAGGCGGTTGACCCGAAACCGGTACAGCCGCCGCCCCGCTTCAACGACGTAGAAAGGGGCCTGCCATAAGCCGGGAAGCCGGTCACTCATCCGCGGGCGGGCGACCAGATCGTGAGGACCTCTATGAGCCCGTAGAACGTGTCCTCGTCCCACTGGGCGGGCTGCAGCGGCCACAGACCCGGTCGCACCCCGAGCCGTTCGGCGGGCACGAGGTCTGGGTCGAGGTTATCTAGGTCTAGGGAGTCACCGAAGGAGCGGTCAGTAGCCGCGGTCGTGAAGTTTGGTCACCAGGTCGGTGAAGGCGCGAGGAAGCAGGCGCGGGCGATCCGACATCTCGGCTGGCCCGACTACGCGGTGCCGGTCGGGTCAAATCGGCCGGTCCTCTTGTTGGGGCGTCTCCTCAGCTCGGTCGATAAGGCTCTGCACGAACGCCCGCGCCCCACGGGAATCGGCCGAGCCAAAAGTTGTGCGTGCCTCGGCGTCGAAGTCGAGCACAGGTCCCCGACCACATAACGCTTCTTGCAGTAGCACCGTGCAGGCGTCAATCAGGGCTGGACCGATGAACCGTTCGAGTACGGCTGTGGCTTCTCCGCGAAGAGAGTCCGGGGCCAGGCCAGCAGGTAATGGCAGCATCGGGCATGGGCGGCAGCGTAACGGCCAGAGCCAGTGATTCCATGAACTATCCCGTGCTCTGGAGGTGCTACGGCAAGCGGCCCGGCCGGGCCCTACTGCCCTAGGCCTCGCGGAGCCCAGCGTGAAGCCGAGTCGGATCTACGTCGACCACGGTCTGACTGGTACTAACCGGGCTCGTCCCGGACTGCGCGAGGCGCTGGCCGCCTGCCGTTAAGGCGACACCCTGGTGGTTACCAAACTGGATCGGTTGGCACGCTCCCTGACCGATGCCCGCAACATCGTCGAGGAAACTCACCACCGCCGGAGTCAAGCTGAACATCGGCGGCTCGCTGCGCGACCCGACCGACGCGGTCGGGCGGCTACTGTGCAACGTCCTTGCAATGATCGCTGAGTTTGAATCGGACTTGATAAGGATGCGGACGAGGGAGGGCATGAAGGTCGCCAAGGCCAAGGGTCGGCTGCGCGGCAAGCAACCCAAGCTCAAACCCGCTCAGGAGGCGCACCTTGTTGAGCTGTGGCGCGCCGGAAAGCACACCAGCGCCGAGCTCGCTGAGCTGTTCTCCGTCGCTCGCTCCACTGTCTACCGGGCCGTGCAGAGGGCTGGCGCGCCGAAGCCGGCGCGGGCTCGTCGAGGTTGAGCAACCACCGCGCCAGGGACCAGATCCTCTCCGTTGCCAAGGTGACCCCGAGGTCAATAGACGCCGGAACGACACACCCGGCCTCTAATCACGGGTTGACCCGGTATCGGGGACTAGCCAGGGGCGCCGTGGCGATCGCCGTGTTCTCGCCGCCGCCGGAATGCTGCGGCGGCCGGGCTCGCAGTTGGGCTGGAGGACCGCGAAGGCCCACATCAGCCGATTTGGCGAACGGTTGTTCTTGAAGTTGATTCATTAACGACGTGAATTCGTCATCATCGCAGCGGATTTCGAGGCATTGGGATTCCCAGCTCTGCCTTTCCTGCCGGACTCTTAGCGGCCGTAGCAGCGGCACGATCGAGGTTGGTGAGTTTCTTAACTGCCGCTTCGCGGCTGGTTTTCAGGCCGGCAACTTCACCCAGCCAGCCGTTGAGTTCGGCTTCTTTGATGCGTTCGGTGAGGTTAGCGATGATTTCGATGATGCGTCCACGTTGTTTGGGGTCAATCCGAAGCATTGGGCATCTGACACATGCGTGTTCGTGTTTGCAGGGTGTGCCGTAGGGCCTGCCGCACGTGCCCAGTTCGAGTTGGGTAAGTCCCCTGGCGTGGTGGGATTTTGGTCGCCCGAGGCTGACTAGGTGGACCTAGGTGTGTCGTTGACGGTGTTGGGGTGGGCCATCGCGTAGTGGTCAGTGAGTTACCGACCAAAGTGACTCAACCAAAGGACACCACGCGATGACCCAGGATCATTCTGCCCTGCTTGCTCAGCTCGATGCGCTCAAGTCCGCTGATGCCGGGGCGGTGTTCGCCGAGCTGATCCGTGCGGGGCTGCAGGCGCTGATCGAGGCCGAAGCTACCGAGACGATCGGCGCGGCCCGCTACCAACGCAGCGGCGGGCGCACGGTGCACCGCAACGGGCACCGACCCAAGACGGTGTCTACGACCGCCGGCGATATCGAGGTACAGATCCCCAAGCTGCGGGCCGGGTCGTTCTTCCCGTCACTGTTGGAGCGGCGTCGCCGTATCGACAAGGCGTTGCATGCGGTGATCATGGAGGCTTACGTCCACGGGGTGTCGACACGCATTGTCGATGACCTGGTCGCCGCGATGGGCGTCGAGGCGGGGGTGTCGAAGTCGGAGGTCTCGCGGATTTGCGCGGGCCTGGATAAGGAGATCGAGGCGTTCCGCACCCGCAGCCTGTCCCATACCGAGTTCCCGTACGTGTTCTGTGATGCCACGTTCTGCAAGGTGCGCATCGGGGCGCACGTGGTCTCTCAGGCGCTCGTAGTGGCCACCGGAGTGTCCATCGACGGCACCCGCGAAGTGCTGGGCACCGCGGTGGGTGACAGCGAGTCCTACGAATTCTGGCGCGAGTTCCTGGCCTCGCTACGCGGCCGTGGCCTGACGGGTGTGCATCTGGTCATCTCCGATGCTCATGCCGGTTTGAAAGCTGCTGTGGCTCAACAGTTCACGGGATCTTCGTGGCAGCGGTGCCGAGTGCACTTCATGCGCAACCTGCACACCGCGGTGGCTGCCAAGCATGCTCCGGCGGTGACCGCGGCGGTCAAGACTATCTTCGCCCACAACGACCCGGTCGAGGTCGGCGCGCAATGGGACCGCGTCGCCGACACCCTGGCAGCCAGCTTCCCGAAGGTGGCCTCCATGATGAGCGAAGCGAAAACCGACGTCCTGGCGTTCACGGCGTTCCCCCGAGCGCATTGGCAGAAAATCTGGTCGAACAACCCCATCGAAAGGCTCAATAAGGAGATCAAGCGCCGCGCCGATGTCGTGGAGATCTTCCCCAATCCGGCGGCGTTTCTGCGGCTGGCCACCGCGGTAGTCATCGAAGCTCACGACGAGTGGCAGGTCACCCGCCGCTATCTCTCCGATGTCTCCATGGACGAACTACGCGCAGTCATCGCCGCCAAACACGCCGCGGCAGCACTTGCGAAACAACACCAAATCGCCTAGCGTTCAATATGACTCGTTGATCGCAACGCGTGAACCACGCCAGATCCGAAGTCCACCACTTCCCGGGACGCTATCTTCGAGTTTGCGTTCGTGGAAGTGTTGGCGGAACTCGGCCCATTCTTTTTCGGTTGGTTCACGGTATTCCGCTTCCGGTCGGATGCTTCGTCGCTTGTAGATGTACGCCCGGTAGGCGCGGATCATCTCGTCGGGGAAGACAGCAAGATAGTGCTGTGTTGTTTCGAGACTGGCGTGGCCGAGTACTTTGGCGGCGATATGTACGGGCAGACCGCCAGTCAAACTTCGGTGGCGAACATCCGGCGGAAATCGTGCGGGACGAACCGCAGTGGTTCACCGGCGGCATTGGTGATTCCGGCGTGGGCCACTGCCAGATTCAGGAGTCGGTGACCTGCTCAAGGTTTAGTACGCTATTGCGGGCTTGTTGGTTGCTGAACGGTTGGAAAAGGTGCGGTAGCGGCGGTCCGTCGAGTCGTTCGGACGGGTCATAGCGGCTCACGGCCGGAACTTTGCCGCCGTGGCGTTGGCGGAGCCGAGTGATGATGGCCGCCAGCACGTTGGCGAGCTCGGGCCCCACGAGCAATACGCGTTCCTCGTCGCTCTTGGACGGAATAACTTGGAGCAGAGGAACAATTTCGTGTGTATCCGTGAGTTCGTACCGAACGACCGCCAACTGGGTGAGTTCGAGGAGTTCCTCGAGTCGAATGCCGGTATGGCGCAGCGTCTCGACAATCGCCCAGCACCAAAACGCGTCGTCCTCCGCCGTAGTGGCGTCACGCCTTTCGCCGGTGTCGAGCCGCTGCACCATCACTTTGGGCCATCCCATGTGGCGAGCCGCACGTTCTTTTGTGTACTGCGCCACCCGTTCGTACTTCGCTCCCGCGTACTCGAACGTCTGCCCCACCGGGGTGCCCGACGCGTGCTCCAGTAGCTCGGACATGCTGCGGCGCTGATCTTCGACCGCCTCCACGATCGCGTCCAGATGTGGCAGGCGCTCGCGGATCCGCTGATGCATGTCAGCGGTCACCTTCTGCTTTTCCTTGCCCAGACCGATTGTTTCGCCGCGCCGGATCGGACAGGGCACTGCCCATTGCGCCCAAGTCGGATCGTCCAGTGCCCACTCGGCGATGTCGAGATAGAAACTGCGAACAGTCACCAGGTGGGTGATGTAGAACCGCCGAGGCTTGACGACACCCTTTGACATCACCACCCGGAGTCGCTGCTTCCAGGCTTCGGCCACCTCTGACGGCAGGTGCAGCGTGTCGATGCCGGGATGATGCTTTTCGATGTCGACCCAGAACAACCCCACCAAGACGGTGACAAGCGACCGGAACGATGAGAAGTCCATCGGCGGTCGCCTCTGATCGAGGTAGCGCACCAGGACATCACGCACCGGACGACAGGCAACGTGGTAGGAATCCACGAGCTCGGCGGTGCTCAGTTGGCCGCGGCGTCGCAATACCGCCGAGAATGATCTCGACTCGCTGAGAACACCCAACGACCTGAGGATGTCCCATGCCTGCACGGAGCCCACCGGGAGGAGTTGGCCTGCACCGCGATACGCATCGCGCATCTCAAGAAAATCGGTCTCACGCAGGCCGTCGACCGTCGCACCGGTATGTAGCACCATCCGCACGATCGTGATCATGGCGTCATTGAGCCGCCCCGCGGATACCCCCGCTTTTTGGGCGGCCTCATGGCAGCGGTGAAACCCCTCCGGGTCGATGACTTCCCGGACCCGGTCATACAACATCGTCGGCTTGTAACTGTTGAAGAACATATAGCCCGGTCTGATCGCGCGCAGGTACAGCAATGCCCGCAACCCGCGCAGAAGTTCATCGCGACTTCTCTCTGGGCCGCGCCGATCAATGATGTCCGTTGCGACTAGCGGATCTGCCCAAGCAAAGTCGTCACCGGCCGCGGCCACCCACCGTTCCTGCCATCCGTGACCGTCAAAGGTGGCCAGCCAGTTAAGAATACGCGCCGCGCCACCGGTCCACATGGTGGCTGCCCCCTGTCGTGAGGGCCAATTCGGCAGCGTAGGAAGCAGTTTCAGCACCTCAGCCGCATCGAGGTGGTCAACGAGCGACGGCGCACGCTGCTGAACATCGCTCGCTTCTGAAGATTGGGACGGGCGCCGCGTCGCTCGGGTAACCGCCAGGGTGACAGTCATCTCACTTGGCCAAACAGGATCGACAGGGCGGCGTCGTCATAACCGGCCGCGACCGGCGGAGCCGGGCAACGATCGGTGTTCACGCGTTGGCTCAGGAACTCCGCAACCCGACGTATCACCTGCTGTTGCTCTTCCACCATGTAGATGTCGGCGGTGGTGGACAGGTGGGCGTGACCGAGGATCGCTTGGACATCACGCATCGTCAATGCATCATCACGGCTCATGCGTAGCGCCGCCGTGTGCCGCAGCAGTCGGGGTAAGTCCCCTGGCTTGGTGGGGTTTCGGGAGCCGGGGGTGACGGCGCCGGGCCTGGTGGCCGGGTGTGTCGCTGCCGGGGTAGAGGCGGGCCATCGCGTAGTGGTCAGTGAGTTACCGACCAAAGTGACTCACAGAAAGACATACGACGCGATGACCCAGGACCATTCTGCCCTGCTTGCCCAGCTTGACGCTTTGAAGTCTGCTGATGTTGGCGCGGTGTTCGCCGAGTTAATCCGGGCCGGGCTGCAGGCGCTGATCGAGGCCGAGGCCACTGAGGCGATCGGTGCCGGCCGCTACCAGCGGAGCGGTGAGCGGACGGTGCACCGCAACGGGCATCGACCCAAGACGGTGTCGACGACCGCCGGGGATATCGAGGTGCAGATCCCCAAGCTGCGGGCCGGTTCGTTCTTCCCGTCGCTGTTGGAGCGCCGCCGCCGCATCGACAGGGCGTTGCACGCGGTGATCATGGAGGCCTATGTGCACGGCGTGTCGACGCGCAGCGTCGATGACCTGGTCGCGGCGATGGGCGTCGAATCCGGTGTCTCCAAGTCGGAGGTGTCGCGGATCTGCACCGGCTTGGACAAGGAGATCGAGGCGTTCCGCACCCGCAGCCTGGCGCATACGCAGTTTCCGTACGTGTTCTGCGATGCGACGTTCTGCAAGGTCCGCGTCGGGGCGCACGTGGTCTCTCAGGCCCTGGTGGTGGCCACCGGGGTGTCCATCGACGGCACCCGCGAAGTGCTGGGCACCGCCGTCGGGGACAGCGAGTCCTATGAGTTCTGGCGCGAATTCCTCGCCTCGCTGAAAGCGCGGGCTGAGCGGGGTGCATCTCGTCATCTCCGATGCCCATGCCGGTTTGAAAGCTGCTGTGGCACAACAGTTCACTGGCTCGTCGTGGCAGCGGTGCCGGGTGCATTTCATGCGCAACTTGCACACCGCGGTGGCGGCCAAACATGCCCCGGCGGTCACCGCGGCGGTCAAGACCATCTTCGCCCACACCGACCCAGCAGAGGTGGCCGCGCAGTGGGACCGGGTCGCTGACACCCTGGCCGGCTCGTTTCCGAAGCTGGCCGCGATGATGGCTGACGCCAAGGTCGACGTGCTGGCGTTCACTGCGTTCCCGAAGGCCCATTGGCAGAAGATCTGGTCGAACAATCCGATCGAGCGGTTGAACAAGGAGATCAAGCGCCGGGCCGATGTCGTGGAAATCTTCCCCAACCCGGCGGCGTTCCTGCGGTTGGCCACCGCGGTGGTCATCGAAGCCCATGACGAGTGGCAGGTCACCCGCCGCTATCTCTCCGATGTCTCCCTGGACGAACTCCGGGCCGTTATCGCCGAGAAACACGCCGCGGCAGCGCTTGCCAAACAACACCAAATCGCCTCGCGTTCAACATGACTCGTTGATCGCATCGCGTGAACCACGCCAGATCCCGAAGTCCACCACTCCCCGGGACGCTATAAGCGCCACGAGCAACGAACTCACGGAGGTACCGCTGAACGACCTCGAGCTCAATACCCTCATCGGTTAGGACGGCCCACGGCGTCGGACCATCCGCCGGAACTACCCGACCCCACCTCGGCACCGCGTCGCAGATAGATCCCTCTCGTTATCCTGCTGCATGACATGACACCTACCGCAGGGGTCCGACAGTCAGGTAGCGCCACGTCGGAGTGTCGCGTCTTAGTCCGGTCAACGGAGAACTTCTGCGTCGGCCCGGTCTCGCGGGCGGTGACCATCGCGAAGTCCTTGCCCGGGTCCCACCGCCCGTCGGTCATCATCCCGTCGCCCCAGTGCTGGAAGCCGTCGCCGAAGTCGTAACCGGCGCAAAAAGCGCGGCCCGCGCCGCGCAACACGATGACCTTGACGCTCTGGTCGCGTTCGGCCAGCCCGATGGCCGCCTCGATCTCGTCGGGCATGGGCGGGACGATGGTGTTGAGCTGCTCCGGGCGGTTGAGCGTAATGGTGGCGACCGGCCCGGCCGTCGTGTACAGCAGCGTCTGGAACTCGGGACTCTTCATGGCCCAAGCGAAGTCGGTTGGCCGCCCCGTGTCCAGCGAGACTCACCGAGGTTCGAAGGGCCGTCGGTCGAGGGCGGCGAAGACGCGCAGCGGATCGAGGTAGTCGCGCCACTGGCCGACCTTGCGGTCCTTGACCGTGACCACGGAGATGTACCTGTTGCCGTACGGGTAGCCGGTGGGCACGACCGTGCCCTCGGAGGAGTATTCGAGCACGACGGTCGCCGTCGACGGCGAATGGTGCACACGCAGGTCGTAGCAGCGGTCCAGGTGGAATGTGGAGCCTAGCGCGAACCTAGTGCCCACTCATGTCGTCCCCAGCACGTGATGCAGGAACGAGTAACTCAGCGCCGACACGAACGCGGCCTGCTCGTTGTCGGCCGCGCCGCCGTGGCCGCCCTCGATGTTCTCGTAGTACCACGACCGATGCCCCGCGGCTTGCAGGGCCGCCGTCATCTTGCGGGCATGGCCCGGGTGCACCCGGTCGTCGCGGGTGGACGTGGTGAACAGCACCGGCGGGTATTGCGCCGAGGTCGGCCGAAATGTTCTGGTATGGCGAGTATTCGGAGATGAACGCCCAGTCGTCGGGGTTGTCGGGGTCGCCGTACTCGGCCACCCAGGACGCGCCGGCCAGCAACAGGTGGTAGCGCTTCATGTCCAGCAGCGGGACGTCGCAGACCAGCGCGCCGAATTTCTCCGGGTACTTGGTCAGCATGATGCCCATCAGCAGCCCGCCGTTGCTGCCGCCCCGCGCGCCGAGCTGCTCGACGGTGGTGATGCCGCGGTTCACCAGATCGGTCGGCCACCGCGGCGAAATCCTCGTCGACCTTGTGCCGGCCCTCGCGCATCGCCTGGGTGTGCCAGCCCGGCCCGTACTCGCCGCCGCCGCGGATGTTGGCCAGCACGTAGGTGCCCCCGCGGGCCAGCCACAGCCGCCCCAGCACGCCGCTGTAGCCCGGTGTGTTGGACGACTCGAATCCGCCGTAGCCGTCCAGCAGCGTCGGGCCGGGCCCGTGGGTCGCCGACGCCGTTGGGCCGCACCACAAAAGTACGGGATCGAGGTGCCGTCCTTCGATGTGACGAAATGCTGTGCCACGGTGATGTTTTCGGCGTCGAAGAAGGCGGGAGCGGACTTGACCTGGTCCAGTTGCCCGGTGCCCGGTGCCGCGCATCAGCCGCGACGGCGCGTCGAACCCGCTGGAGTCCAGGAAGTACTCGTCGCCGGTGTCGTCGGCGGCGACGACCACGGTGTTGGTTGCGGCCGGGATGCCGGGCGATCGGTTCGCGCTGCCAGCGTGCCGGGTGTGACGATTTCGACCCGGCTGGCCACGTCGGCCAGTGTGACGAGCAGCAGCCGGTCGCGGGTCCACGCGTACTGGTGCAGGCGGTGTGCTCGTCGGGCTCGAATACGACGGTCAATTCGCTGTGCCGGAGAGGAATTCGTCGTAGTTCGCGGCCAGCAGCGAGCCGGCGCGGTAGGTGGTGCCGCCGACGGTCCAGTCGGTGCGCAAGTCGATCAGCAGCCATTCGCGGTGAATCGACAGGCTGCTGCGTCGGTGGGCACGTCGATGCGGATCAGTTCCGGGCCGCCGTCAGACCCTCGTAGTTCGAATCTCTCCTGTTCCAGAAGTCGACCGACCGCGCTAGACAAGGTGCGCTCGAAACCCGGCGTGCGATCGACATCGCGCCACCACGCTGACGTCGGTGCGCGTCCCCTCGAAGATCGTCTCCGCTTCGGTCAGCGGTGTGCCCCGGCGCCAGCGCTTGACGATCCGCGGGTAGCCGGACTCGGTGAGCGAGTCGGGACCGAAGTCGGTGCCCACCAGCACGGTGTCCGGGTCCGCCCAGCTGACGAAGGACTTGGCCTCCGGCAGCTCGAACCCGTCGGCGACGAATTCGCGTGTCAGCATGTCGAATTCACGCACAATCACCGCGTCCGAGCCGCCGGGGGATAGGCTGACCAGCGCGCGGGTGAGCTCGGGTTCGATGACCGTCGGCGCCGCCCCAGACCCATTTCTGGTCGTCCGCTCCGGCCCAGTTCATCCACGTCGATCAGAACGTCCCACTCGGGGGAGTCGGTGCGGTAGCTCTCGAACGTGGTGCGCCGCCACAGCCCGCGCGGGTTGGCGGCGTCGCGCCAGAAGTTGTAGAGGTATTCGCCGCGGCGCCCTACGTAGGGGATCCGGGCATCGGTGTCGAGCACCTCGAGCGCCTCGGCGCGCATCTGCTCGAATCGCTCGTCGCAGAACTCCGTCAGCGTCGGTTCGTCCTGTGCGCGTACCCAGTCCAGCGCCTTCGTCACCGGTGACGTTCTTCGAGCCACAGGTACGGGTCGTCGGGTGTGTTTCGCCAACGGGGCCTCGGGAGCCTCAGATGTCATGGACGCCATTGTGGCGCGCGGCGGTAGTGTGAGCTGTATTACATCCATGAATTTGCGGGTCAACGAGGAGCCGAGCCGATGACTGTTTTCGCAACGTCCGGGTTCCGAGGGCGCACTGATGTCGTACGAATCCCGATACGACAACTTCATCGGGGGGGAGTGGGTCGCGCCCGCGAAGGGCCGCTATTTCGAGAACAAGACGCCGGTGACCGGCCAGGTGTTCTGCGAGATGGCGCGGTCCGACGAAGCCGACGTCGAAAAGGCGCTCGACGCCGCGCACGCGGCGGCGCCGGCGTGGGGCAAGACCGCCCCGGCCGAACGGGCGGCGATCCTGAACAAGATCGCCGACCGCATCGAGCAAAACCAAGACGCGCTGGCGGTGGCCGAAGTCTGGGACAACGGCAAGCCGATCCGGGAGACGCTGGCCGCCGACATCCCGCTGGCGGCCGATCATTTCCGGTATTTCGCCTCGGCGATCCGCGCCCAGGAGGGTTCGCTGTCGCAGATCGACGACGACACCGTCGCCTACCACTTCCACGAGCCGCTCGGCGTGGTGGCCCAGATCATTCCGTGGAACTTCCCGATCCTGATGGGCGCCTGGAAATTGGCGCCCGCCATAGCGGCCGGCAACGCGGTGGTGCTCAAACCGGCGGAGCAGACACCGGCCTCGATCCTGTACCTGATGTCGCTGATCGGCGACCTGATTCCGCCCGGCGTGGTCAACGTCGTCAGCGGTTTCGGCGTCGAGGCCGGCAAGCCGCTGGCCTCCAGCGACCGCATCGCCAAGGTCTCGTTCACCGGCGAAACCACCACCGGGCGACTGATCATGCAGTACGCCTCGCAGAACCTGATCCCGGTCACCCTGGAACTCGGCGGCAAGAGCCCCAACATCTTCTTCTCCGACGTGATGGCGGCCAACGACGACTTCCAGGACAAGGCGCTGGAAGGGTTCACCATGTTCGCCCTCAACCAGGGCGAGGTGTGCACCTGCCCGTCGCGCAGCCTGATCCAGGCCGACATCTACGACGAGTTCCTCGAACTTGCGGCGATCCGGACCAAGGCGGTCCGGCAGGGCGACCCGCTGGATATCCAGACCATGCTGGGCTCGCAGGCCTCCAATGACCAGATGGAAAAGATCCTGTCCTACATCGAGATCGGCAAGGAAGAGGGCGCCAAGCTGATCACCGGCGGCGAGCGCGCCGAGCTCGGTGGCGACCTGTCCGGCGGCTACTACGTGCAGCCGACGATCTTCGCCGGCAACAACAAGATGCGGATCTTCCAGGAGGAGATCTTCGGGCCGGTGGTCACGGTGACGTCGTTCCGTGATTACGACGACGCGATGGGCATCGCCAACGACACCCTCTACGGGCTGGGCGCGGGCGTGTGGAGCCGCGACGGCAACGCCGCCTACCGGGCCGGCCGCGACATCAAGGCCGGCCGGGTGTGGGTCAACTGCTATCACGTGTACCCGCCGCACGCGGCATTCGGCGGCTACAAGCAGTCCGGCTTCGGCCGGGAGACCCACCAGATGGCGCTCGACCACTACCAGCAGACCAAGAACCTGCTGGTGTCCTACTCCGACAAGGCGCAGGGATTTTTCTGATAGGGGGCTTCTTCCGATGAGCGCTCCGGCCGGCGTGGTGATCACCACCGCGGCCGCCGAACTGCTGGCCCGACTGCAGGACCGCCACGGTCCGGTGATGTTCCACCAGTCCGGTGGCTGCTGCGACGGGTCGTCGCCGATGTGCTACCCGCGCGGGGACTTCCTCATCGGTGACCGCGACGTCCTGCTGGGGGTGCTCGACGTCGGCGACGACGGGGTGCCGGTGTGGATCTCCGGCCCGCAGTATCAGGCCCTATCGGGAAGAAGCGCACCCAGCTGGTCATCGACGTGGTGCCGGGGCGCGGCGGCGGATTCAGTCTGGAGGCGCCGGAGGGAGTGCGATTCCTCAGCCGCGGCCGGGTCTTCACCGACGCCGAGAAGGCGCTGTTACAGGCCATGGCCGGTGATCACCGGCGCCACCTACGAGCGTGGCGAACGCCCGTCGATACGCGGTCAGGTGGTCGCCCAAGACAAAGGAGCCGCGCCGGGAACGTGCCCCGCCCCTAGCCGATAACGGCAGTAAGGTCGTAGAACGTGATCCCCCTTCCCCGGCCCTGGCTGCTGGCCAGCGCCATGCTGATCGGTAACGCGATCGGGCTGCTGGCCGGGGTGGGGGCAGGCGTGGGAGTCCATGAGCGGATCCGGCCGGACGCCGTCATCGCCATGGTGGTCGGAATTCCCAGCGTGCTCGGGCTGCCGGTGATCTTGCTTTCCGGGCGTCGCTGGGTGACGGCGCTGGGTGCCTTCATCCTCGCGTTGGCGCCGGGATGGTTCGGTGTGCTGGTCGCGCTGCAGGTCGTGTCCGGTGGCTGACGACGGCGGGTCGCCGAATTCTGGGAACCCGGGCACCGAGCCATTCGTACCGGACTTCGACACCGGCGAAGACTCGGTGCCGTTCGTGCCGAATTTCGACGACACCGACTCGCAGCCGTGCCGCTCTCGATCCACCCGGCCAAGCTGAATCCAGGGCTGAATCCAGGGCGAATCAAGGACGGGCCCAAGGACGGGCCCACCGAAAAGCCCGAGGCGAGATCGTCCGCCGCCGAGCATGATTCGGCGACCGAGGCCGCCGTATCGGTCACCGTGCCCGGGCGCTACCAGTATGTGAAGTGGTGGAGCTGTGCTGCTGGTGATCTTCGGCGTGTGGTTCGCCGCAGCGCAAATCGGGCTGAGCCTGTTCTATTGGTGGTTCCACACGATCGACAAGACGGCGTCCGTGTTCGTCGTCCTGGTCTACATCGTGGCGTGCACTGTGGCCGGCTCGATGCTGTCGATGGTCGAAGGCCGCCCGACCATCACGGCGTTGTCGCTCGCGGTGATGTCGGGTCCGTTTGCCTCCGCTCGCCGCGGCCGCACCGCTCTACGGCTATTACTCGTGCGAGCGGATCGGCCATTGTCTGTTCGGCGTCATTCCGTGACTAGCCTTTTGAACTCACCGACCTGGCCGTTAGGGTAGTGGCCGTGACTCACTATGACGTCGTTGTTCTCGGAGCCGGTCCCGGCGGATATGTTGCTGCGATTCGCGCCGCGCAGCTTGGTCTGAACACCGCAGTCGTCGAGCCGAAGTACTGGGGCGGAGTCTGCCTCAACGTCGGCTGCATCCCGTCCAAAGCGTTGCTGCGCAACGCCGAACTCGCGCACATCTTCACCAAGGAAGCCAAGACTTTTGGCATCAGTGGCGAGGCGACCTTCGACTACGGCGTCGCTTTCGACCGCAGCCGCAAGGTGGCCGACGGCCGTGTCGCCGGCGTGCACTTCCTGATGAAGAAGAACAAGATCACCGAGATCCACGGCTACGGCAGATTCACCGACGCCAACACGCTGGCCGTCGAACTCAACGACGGCGGCACCGAGACCGTCACGTTCGACAACGCCATCATCGCCACCGGCAGCAGCACCCGGCTGGTTCCCGGCACCTCGCTGTCGGCACAACGTGGTCACCTACGAGGAGCAGATCCTGTCCCGCGAGCTGCCGGCGTCGATCGTCATCGCCGGAGCCGGCGCGATCGGCATGGAGTTCGGCTACGTGCTGAAGAACTACGGCGTCGACGTGACCATCGTGGAGTTCCTGCCGCGCGCGCTGCCCAACGAGGACGCCGAGGTGTCCAAGGAGATCGAGAAGCAGTTCAAGAAGCTGGGCGTCAAGATCCTCACCGGAACCAAGGTCGAGTCCATCTCCGGACGACGGTTCCGAGGTCACCGTGGCCGTCAGCAAGGACGGCAAGTCCGAGGAACTCAAGACCGAGAAGGTGTTGCAGGCCATCGGTTTTGCGCCCAACGTCGAGGGCTACGGACTGGACAAGGCCGGCGTCGCGCTGACCGACCGCAAGGCGATCGGCATCGACGACTACATGCAGCACCAACGTCGGACACATCTACGCCATCGGTGACGTCACCGGGAAGCTGCAGCTGGCCCACGTCGCCGAGGCCCAGGGCGTGGTGGCGGCCGAAACCATCGCCGGCGCAGAGACTTTGGCCGCTCGGCGACTACCGCATGCTGCCGCGCGCGACGTTCTGCCAGCCCCAGGTCGCCAGCTTCGGGCTCACCGAGGAGCAGGCCCGCGAGGAGGGTTACGACGTCAAGGTGGCCAAGTTCCCGTTCACCGCCAACGCCAAGGCGCACGGCGTGGGCGACCCGAGCGGCTTCGTCAAGCTCATCGCCGACGCCAAGTACGGCGAGCTGCTGGGCGGCCACCTGATCGGGCCACGACGTCTCCGAGCTGCTGCCCGAGCTCACCCTGGCGCAGAAATGGGACCTGACCGCCAACGAGCTGGCGCGCAACGTGCACACCCACCCGACCATGTCCGAGGCGCTGCAGGAGTGCTTCCACGGCCTCATCGGCCACATGATCAACTTCTGATGGTGCGCACGCCTCAGCCCGTGAAGCCGTGGCGGGTGCCATCGGCGGTTTGGTCGCCGGCTACGTGTTGTGGCTGGTGGCCATCTCGGTCGGCGACGACGTCGCGACGGTGAGCGTGTGGAGTCTGACGGTGTTGATCGGCGTCTGTCGTGCTGGCGGCCGTGCGCCGTGCTGTGGGGGCTGGTGCAGCGCCGTCGCGGCAAGCGGCTATGGGCGGCGTTCGCGTTCGGCCTGCCGATTCTTCCCGTGGTGCTGTCGCTGGCCGTGCTGGCCGACATCTACCTTTAGCCGATTTGCCGCTAGTCGGGGATTGTCCAGCGGGATGTTCAGCGCGGTGATCGTCGCCGCCAACGCGTCGTATTGGGTTGCGAGCATGCAGAATTCGATCAGCCGGTGCCGATCGAGGTGCTTCGCCAGTTGCTCGACAGGTTCCCTCGCTGATCGACCGGTCGTTGATCAACTCGTCCGTCGCGTTGAGCAGCACCTGTTGACGGGAGCTCAGGATCTTTCGCGGCCCGTCGCCGTCTGGGACTTCGGGCCAGGCGAAGATCGTGGCCTGCGTCTCGGCGTCCAGGCCCTCGTTGCGCGCCATCCGGCGATGATGCTGCAGCTCGTATTCGCAGGAGCGCAGATGCGCCACCCGCAGGATCACCAGTTCGGTGTCCATCCGCGGCAGCCGGCCCGTGCAGCAGCCGGCCGCCGTACAGCGACCATGCGCCAGAACAGCACCTGGCGCTGGCCGAGGGTCGTGAACAGGTGCATCTCGGGCGCCCGCACCGCGCGCGCGCCCAGCTTTGCGAGCACCCAGTTGACCGGCCCCAGCTCGCGGAACCTGCCGGACGGGATGCGGCCGTCGGGGCGGGTTTGGCCCTCCGGAGCGGCGCTCATGCTTGCCTCACCAGGTAGGGCGACACCGTGCTGCGGTGTTCGTCGAGATCGAGCGCGCGGCCCGAGGCGGGGAACGCCCGCTGCGGGCAGTTGTCGCGTTCGCAGACCCGGCAACCCGCGCCGATCGGTGTGGCGATGTCTCCAGCCGGACAAGTCGAGTCCCTCCGAGTAGACCAGCCGGTGGGCGTGGCGCAGTTCGCAACCCAGCCCGATCGCGAAGGTCTTGCCCGGCCTGACCATACCGGGCGGCGCGGCGCTCCACGGTGCGGGCCACCCACATGTAGTTGCGGCCGTCGGGCATCTGGGCGATCTGCACCAGGATCTTGCCGGGGTTGGCGAACGTCTCGTAGACGTTCCACAACGGGCAGGTGCCGCCGCTGGAGGAGAAGTGAAAACCGGTGGCCGACTGGCGTTTTGACATGTTTCCGGCGCGGTCGACGCGGATGAACGAGAACGGCACGCCGCGCATCGACGGCCGTTGCAGTGTCGAGAGCCGGTGCGCGATCGGTCTCGTAGCTCACCGAGTAGAACGCCGAGAGCCGCTCGACGTCGTAGCGGAAATTCTCGGCGACGTCGTGGAACTGGCGATAGGGCAGCACCGCGGCCGCGGCGAAGTAGTTGGCCAGCCCGAGCCGCGCCAGCGTGCGTGACTCGTCGCTGGTGAACTTGCCCTCTTCGACCATGCTGTCGATCAGGTCGCCGAACTCGAGGTAGGCCAACTCGGCGGCCATCTTGAACACCTGCTGGCCCAGACGAGAGGTGGCTGCTGATTTCCAGCGTGTTGGTCTTGGGGTCGTAGCGATGCAGCACGGTGTCGCCGAGGTCGATGCGCCTGTTGATGCGCACCCCGTGCACCTCGGTGAGTCGGCGGGTCAGCTCGCGGGCCAGGTCGCCGTGGTGCATCCGCATCTGGACGGTCAGGTCCTCGGCGGCGGTGTCCAGCTCGTGCAGGTAGTTCTGCCGCTGATAGAAGTAGTCGCGCACCTCTTCGTGCGGCATGGTGATCGACCCGCTCCCGCTGCCGTCGGAGAACCGCTCCTCGGTGGCGGCGGCCAGCTGCGCGGTGGTGATCCGGTAGCGCCGGTGCAGGTTGACCACCGCGCGGGCCAGGCTGGGATGGGCGCTGACCATTTCCGCGATTTCGGGCGGGTCGACGTCGATGTCCAGGTCGCGGTCCATCGTCACCTCGCGCAGCTCGGCGACCAGCCGGGTGTCGTCCTGGGGGGCGAAGAAGGTGGCGTCCACCCCGAATACCTCGGTGATCCGCAGCAGCACGGCAACCGTCAGCGGCCGAACGTCGTGCTCGATCTGGTTGAGGTAGCTCGGCGAGATCTCCAGCATCTGGGCCAGCGCGGCCTGACTGAACCCACGCTCACTGCGCAGCTGACGAACGCGTGAGCCCACGAACGTTTTGGACACTCGACTCAGCTTACCCGGCGGTGCGAAGACGTGCTTCGCAGAGTTGGCACATGCTTCGCAGAGTTGGCGATCGAAGGTGGGTTTAGTATTTCGGGGACGTCGTTGGCATGATTCGCATCGGGGAGCCCGGGGGTATCCGCGGGGCGCCACCAAGGAGGAAACGGGGAGCGAAGCCGTGAGCCTGGACAAAAATTTGATGCCGGTGCCCGACGGCCACCCCGATGTGTTCGATCGCGAATGGCCGCTGCGGATGGGCGATATCGACCGCACCGGCCGGCTGCGGTTGGACGCGGCTGCCGGCACATCCAGGACATCGGCCAGGACCAGCTGCGCGAGATGGGCTTCGAGGAGACCCATCCGCTGTGGATCGTGCGGCGCACCATGGTCGACCTGATCCGCCCGATCGAGTTCCGCGACATGCTGCGGCTGCGGCGCTGGTGTTCGGGAACCTCGAACCGGTGGTGTGAGATGCGGGTCCGCATAGACGGACGCAAGGGCGGCCTGATCGAATCCGAGGCGTTCTGGATCCACGTCAACCGGGAAACCGAGATGCCGGCACGCATGTCCGATGACTTCCAGGACGCCTTGCAGAGGACCACGTCGGAGGGCCGGCTGCGGTGGAAGCGCTATCTGAAGCCGGGCAGTCGTGACGACGCGACGGAAATCCACGAGTTCCCGGTCCGGGTCACCGACATCGACCTGTTCGACCACGTGAACAACTCGGTGTACTGGAGCGTGATCGAGGACTACCTGGCGTCCCACCCCGAACTGCTGCAGGGGCCGCTGCGGGTGACCATCGAGCACGAGGCGCCGGTCGCGCTGGGCGACAAGCTGGAGATCATTTCGCACGTTCACCCGGCCGGCTCCACCGATCAATTCGGTGCCGGCCTGGCGGATCGCACTGTTACAACGCTCACATATGCCGTTGGAGACGAGACAAAAGCCGTCGCCTCGCTCTTCGCTTTGTAGCTAAACCACCCCGTTGGGGATCCCCGGTAAATGTCCGCTTGACCTGCGAATTTATGGTTACTCGCCGGTAGCTTCTGGAACGGTTAAGAAATTTCGCGTCTTCGCAATCTTCGCAAAATCGCGCAAAGCCCTTGCCGAAATTGGCAAATGAAATGGGTGGAGCCGGGAACACGCTGTGCCATCGTCGAGTTAGCACATCAGTGAAGTTAAGCCGCAAATGACCGCCGGACGGCGGTGTGGCTTAACGCGACTCAGCAATGAAGGACCCTTAAGGAGCAACCCAATGTCTGTCGTGGGCAACCCGAAGAGCGCCGAGCAGATTCAGCACGACTGGGACACCAATCCCCGCTGGAAGGACGTCAACCGCACCTACATCCGCAGCCGACGTTGTCGCCCTGCAGGGCAGCGTGGTCGAGGAGTTCACCCTGGCCCGCCGCGGCGCGGAGGTGCTGTGGGAGGAACTGCACGACCTGGAGTGCGTCAACGCGCTCGGCGCCCTGACCGGCAACCAGGCCGTCCAGCAGGTGCGCGCCGGCCTGAAGGCCATCTACCTGTCGGGTTGGCAGGTCGCCGGTGACGCCAACCTCTCCGGCCACACCTACCCGGACCAGAGCCTGTACCCGGCCAACTCGGTGCCGCAGGTGGTCCGCCGGATCAACAACGCGCTGCAGCGCGCCGACCAGATCGCCAAGGTCGAGGGCGACAAGTCCGTCGACGAACTGGCTGGCGCCGATCGTCGCCGACGGTGAGGCCGGCTTCGGTGGCGCGCTGAACGTCTACGAGCTGCAGAAGGCCATGATCGCCGCCGGTGTCGCCGGCTCGCACTGGGAGGACCAGCTGGCCTCGGAGAAGAAGTGCGGCCACCTGGGTGGCAAGGTGCTGATCCCGACCCAGCAGCACATCCGCACCCTGACCTCGGCCCGCCTGGCCGCCGACGTTGCGACGTCCCGACCGTCGTCATCGCCCGCACCGACGCCGAGGCCGCCACGCTGATCACCTCCGACGTCGACGAGCGCGACCAGCCGTTCATCACCGGCGAGCGCACCGCGGAGGGCTTCTACCGGGTCAAGAACGGCATCGAGCCCTGCATCGCGCGGGCCAAGGCCTACGCGCCGTACTGCCGACCTGATCTGGATGGAGACCGGTACCCCGGACCTCGAGGTCGCCCGCCAGTTCGCCGAGGCGCGTCAAGGCCGAGTACCCGGACCAGATGCTGGCCTACAACTGCTCGCCGTCGTTCAACTGGCGCAAGCACCTCGACGACGCCACCATCGCGAAGTTCCAGAAGGAGCTCGGCTGCAATGGGCTTCAAGTTCCAGTTCATCACGCTGGCCGGCTTCCACGCGCTGAACTACTCGATGTTCGACCTGGCCTACGGCTACGCCCGCAACCAGATGACCGCCTACGTCGAGCTGCAGGAGCGGGAGTTCGCCGCCGAGGAGCGTGGCTACACCGCGACCAAGCACCAGCGCGAGGTCGGCGCCGGTTACTTCGACCGGATCGCCACCACGG
The DNA here is from genome assembly GCA_963748885.1 of uncultured Actinomycetota bacterium. Classification (GTDB taxonomy): domain Bacteria; phylum Actinomycetota; class Actinomycetes; order Mycobacteriales; family Mycobacteriaceae; genus Mycobacterium. The sequence goes on along the minus strand of CAVVLC010000020.1, from coordinate 68,308 downwards.
TCGACCCGAACTCGTCGACCACCGCGCTGACGGGCTCGACCGAAGAGGGCCAGTTCCACTGAGTTAGTCAGCCGAGTTAGTCTGCCGACCAGACGCAGAATCGCATTCGTACAGCCCAGTTGATGCGATTCTGCGTCTGCTCGCGCGTATGAAGGAGGGTAAGTGGCAGCGATTGAGCGAGTAGGCGTTGTCGGGGCCGGACAGATGGGGGCCGGCATCGCCGAGGTCTCGGTCCGAGCCGGCGTCGAGGTGACGGTGTTCGAGACCACCGAAGCGTTGGTCACCGCCGGCCGCAACCGCATCGTGAAGTCGCTGGAGCGCGGCGTCAGCGCGGGCAAGGTGACCGAGCGTGAGCGCGACGGCGCGCTGGAGCGGCTGACCTTCACCACCGACCTGGATGACTTCGCCGACCGGCAATTGGTCATCGAGGCCATCATCGAGGACGAGACCGTCAAGGCCCAGATCTTCGCCGAACTCGACCGAGTCGTCACCGACCCCGACGCGGTGCTGGCGTCGAACACCTCCAGCATCCCGATCATGAAGATCGCCGCGGCCACCAAGAACCCGCAGCGGGTGCTGGGCCTGCACTTCTTCAACCCGGTCCCGGTGCTGCCGCTGGTCGAGCTGGTCAGCACGCTGGTCACCGATAAGGCCGCCGCCGCCCGCACCGAGGCAGTTCGCCAGTGCGGTGCTAGGCAAACAGGTCGTGCGCTGCTCCGACCGGTCCGGCTTCGTGGTGAACGCGCTGCTGGTCCCTATCTGCTCTCCGCGATCCGGATGGTCGAGGCCGGATTCGCCAGCGTCGAAGACGTCGACAAGGCGGTCGTCGCCGGGCTCTCGCACCCGATGGGTCCGCTGCGGCTGTCCGACCTGGTTGGCCTGGACACCCTCAAGCTGATCGCCGACAAGATGTACGAGGAATTCAAGGAGCCGCTGTACGGTCCGCCGCCGCTGTTGCTGCGGATGGTCGAGGCGGGTCAGCTGGGCAAGAAATCGGGTCAGGGCTTCTATACCTACTGAATCCGGTTGACCGGCCACCAACAGTGCGGTCGACCAGCGTGCGCCGGTGTGCGCGAGTGTGACAGTCGCTGAGCGATGCAGGGTAGCGATGCTCGTCGATCAACAGAACGAGAGGTATCCGACGCCAAGCATGAGCCGAGTTGAGGCCGTATTACGAAGAGTCGCAGTCGATCTATGACGTTTCGGATGAATTTTTCGCGCTATTCCTAGACCCCACGATGGCGTACACCTGCGCATACTTCGAGCGCGACGACATGACCCTCGAGGAAGCGCAGAACGCGAAGTTCGACCTGGCGCTGGGCAAGCTGAACCTCGAGCCCGGAATGACGCTGCTCGACATCGGCTGCGGCTGGGGCGGAGCGCTGAGCTCGGGCGATCGAGAAGTACGACGTCAACGTCATCGGCATTACGCTCAGTCGCAACCAGTCCGCGTACACGCAGAGCCAAGCTGGCCAAGATTCCCGACCGAGCGCAACGTCGAGATGCGGCTGCAGGGCTGGGAAGAGTTCGACGGACAAGGTCGACCGGATCGTCACCATCGGCGCTTTCGAGGCGTTCAAGAGCGAGCGCTACCCGCGTTCTTCGAGCGCGCCTACGACATCCTGCCCGACGACGGCCGTATGTTGCTGCACACGATTTTGGCCTACACCGCAGGCGCAACAGCACGAGCGCGGCGTCTCGATCACGATGAACGACATCCGATTCATGAAATTCATTGGGGACCGTTATTTTCCCGGGCGGACAGTTGCCGGCGGAGGAAGACATTTTGAACTTCTCGCAGGCCGCCGGGTTCTCGGTCGAAAAGGTGCAGTTGCTGCAGGAGCATTACGCCCGCACGCTGAACATCTGGGCGGCCAATCTGTTAGCCAACAAGGACAAGGCCATCGCCATCCAGTCCGAAGAGATCTACGAACGCTACATGCACTACCTGACCGGGTGCGAGAACTTCTTCATAAAGGGCATCAGCAACGTCGGCCAGTTCACGCTGGTGAAGTAGGGCGCGCGGGTTCGCCGGGGCCCTTAGATTTGGGTTGGCGTGCGCGCCCGAGCGCGCAGTCTAGCTACTTTTCCAGAGTGTACTGGGCGACGTCGGTGTACCCGGTGTGGAATAGGTCCGCGCAACCGGTCAGGTACTTCATGTAGCTGTCGTAGACCTTCTCCGATTGGATCGCGATCGCCTGTTTCCGGTTGGCTTCGAGTGCGGCGGCCCAGATATCCAGGGTTTTCGCGTAGTGCAACTGTAGCGACTGCGTCCGCGTCACCTTGAAACCGACAGCGGCCGCGTGCTGCCCGACCGACTTTATCGTCGGCAGCCAGCCCCCGGGGAAGATCTCGGCCAGGATGAACTGGGTGAAATGAACGATTTCGCGGGTCAACCCCGCGCCCCTGGCCTTGGACTCTTTGAAGTCCTCGCGGCAGATGGTGTGTAGCAGCATGATGCCGTCGGCCGGCAGCGCCTGGTAGGTCATCTTGAAGAAGCGCTCATAGCGCTGGCGGCCGAAGTGCTCGAAGGCGCCGATCGAGACGATGCGGTCGACCGGCTCCTGGAACTTTTCCCAGCCCTCCAGCAACACCCGCCTGGAGCGCGGGGTGTCCATCTCGTCGAACATCTTCTGGACGTGTTCGCCTGGTTCTTGGACAGCGTCAGGCCCACAACGTTGACGTCGTACTTCTCGATGGCGCGCCGCACGGTCGCGCCCCAGCCGCAGCCGATGTCCAGCAGCGTCATTCCGGGCTCGAGATTCGAGCTTTCCGAGCGCCAGGTCGATCTTGGCGATCTGCGCCTCCTGCAGCGTCATGTCGTCACGCTCGAAGTACGCGCAGCTGTAGGTCTGCGTCGGGTCGAGGAACAGCCGGAAGAAGTCATCGGAGAGATCGTAATGGGCTTGCACGTTGCCAAATTGCGGCGTGAGCTGCACGGACATTAAGAGTGGAGCCTTTCTGTATCTCGGTGGCCCGGCGGTGCGGCAGACAGAGCACGCTGGTCAGACCTCCGATGCATTCCCTGCATGCTAGCGGTTCGCGGCGCAACCGGTAAGTCTCACAATGCGGGCAGCACCGCGCCGATCCCCAGGCCCACTACCAGCAGTCCTCCGCTTGACGCACGTGCAACCAGGCCAGCGCGGCGTACCACAGCGGCCACACCGGAAATCGGTGGTGGCTCCTCGGGTGGCGGGCGACGGAAGCGTCATCGGTAGCAGCGCCGCGCGGGTGACGACAAGCCAGCGCGTGACGGTGTCGATCGGCCCGTCGGGTGGCGGATTGGTGGTGCGAAGTGCGTATACCCACGACTTCAGCCGTGAGCCGACGCTCACCTCAGGCACTAAACCGGTGTGCTACCCGCTGACGGGCCCTCGGGGCGGGACGATCGGCGAAGGGTGCGGCTGCTCGCGGAACTTGTCCAGCGATCCGCCGGCCTCGACGATCCCGCACAGTGCGTTCCAGCTCAGCATCGTCAGGTAGTCGATCAGCTCGTCGCTGCTCATCCGCGGGTTCGACATCCACGAGTGGGTGGCCAGTTGGACGCCGCCGACGATCAGGTAGGACCACGGCTCCGCGCCGCCGGTATCCACGCCCGCTTGGTGCATGCGGCGGCGCATCACCACCGCGAGCATGCGGGCAATGATTCGCTCGGAGTCGGCGATCACTTTGCTCTTGCTGGCCGAGCTGTTCGCCATCACGAACCCATACGGCTCGGGCTCGGCCGCCACGGTTTCGACGTACACCCGGATGACCTCGCGGGTCAGGTCGATGCCGTCCAGATTCGATGTCAGCGCGGCCGCCATGTTGGGAATCAACGTGGTCTGGGTGAAGCGCATCATCACGGCGGTCGTCAGGTCGTTCTTGTCGACGAAGTAGCGGTACAGCACGGTCTTGGAGACGCCGATCTCGGCTGCTATCTCGTCCATGCTCAGGTAGCGGCCGTGCCGGCGAATCGCTTCGATGGTGCCGTCCACCAGCTCGTTGCGGCGCTCCACCTTGTGCTGGTGCCAGCGCCGCTTGCGACCATCGGTTCTTGCGGCCACGAGCCCGGGATCCGCTCTGCCACTTTCGCCGAGTTCCACTCATTAGACGACTCGATACTACGGCGTTGTTGGGCGGCTTGTTGGGCCCCGTCCGGCGGATCGGCGCCGCGCGCGAGGGTTGCGCGAACAGTGTCGGTCACACTAACCGGCGCAGCGCGCGAAAGCGGCATGATGGTGTGGTGGCACACAGAGCCTCGCCACCTGTCAGGACCGCCGGACCCGCCGGCGCCCGACCTGATCACGCCGTCGACGGAGGCGCGCGCGGGTCCGCGCGTCCTTCGCGGAATCGTTCGCCGGAGCTGATCCGGACGGCGGATGCGAGCGCCGGGTGGGGCTGCGCCGGATGAAAGTGGTGGCGCTGAGTTTCCTGGTCGGTGCCACCGTGGTGTTCCTGGCCTGTCGGTGGGCGCAGGCCCATGGCGCCGCGCCGTCTGGGTCGGTTACGTCGGTGCCGCCGCGGAGGCCGGCATGGTGGGCGCCCTGGCGGACTGGTTCGCCGTCACCGCGCTGTTCAAACATCCATTGGGCATCCCGATCCCGCACACCGCGATCATCAAGCGCAAGAAAGACCAGCTCGGCGAGGGCCTGGGGACCTTCGTGCGGGAGAACTTCCTGTCGCCGCGGTCGTCGAGACCAAGCTGCGCGACGCGCAGGTGCCCAGCCGGCTGGGCAAGTGGCTGTCGGATGCCGCGCATGCGCAGCGGGTCGCGAACGAGGCGGCGACCGTGCTGCGGGTGCTGGTGGAGCTGCTGCGCGATGACGAGGTCCAGCAGGTGATCGACCGGATGATCGTGCGCCGCATCGCCGAACCGCAGTGGGGTCCGCCGGTGGGCCGGGTGCTGGCGACGCTGCTGGCCGAGAACCGGCAGGAGGCCCTGATCCAGTTGCTGGCCGACCGGGCGTTCCAGTGGTCGCTGAATGCCGGCGAGGTCATCCAGCGGGTGGTCGAGCGCGACTCGCCGACCTGGTCGCCCCGATTCGTCGACCATCTCGTCGGCGACCGCATCCACCGTGAGTTGATGGACTTCACCGACAAGGTGCGCCGCAACCCCGACCACGAGCTGCGTCGTTCGGCGACCCGCTTCCTGTTCGAGTTCGCCGACGATCTCCAGCACGACCCGGACACCATTGCGCGCGCCGATGCGGTCAAGGAGCAGCTGATGGCGCGCGACGAGATCGCCAACGCCGCCGCGACGGCGTGGAGGACGCTGAAACGGCTGGTGCTCGAGGGTGTCGACGACCCGTCCAGCACGCTGCGCACCCGGATCGCCGACACCGTGGTTCGCATCGGGGAATCACTGCGCGACGACGCCGAGCTGCGCGACAAGGTCGACAACTGGATGGTGCGAGCGGCCCAGCACCTGGTTTCGCAGTATGCGGTAGAGATCACAGCGATCATCACCGAGACGATCGAGCGCTGGGACGCCGAGGAAGCCAGCCGGCGCATCGAACTGCATGTGGGCCGTGACCTGCAGTTTATTCGGATCAACGGTACCGTGGTGGGTGCGTTGGCCGGGCCTGGTGATCTACGCCGTCGCGCAGCTGTTGTTCTGAGGCGTGCTAACAACCGCTTGCAAATGCAAGCACTCGTCCGTAGTCTGGGGCCCACGCAAGATGTAGGCCAAACCCAAGGAGTACGCGATGCCACCCGAGGAGAAGCTCTCCGCCAAGGTGTCCACCGCGGCCTCCGAAGTAGCCTCCGACATTGGCAGCTTCATCAGGAGCCAGCGCGAGACGGCGCACGTCTCCGTGCGTCAGCTCGCCGAACGCGTCCGGCGTCAGCAATCCGTACCTGAGCCAGGTCGAGCGCGGATTGCGCAAACCTTCCGCCGACGTCCTGGCCCAGATCGCGAAGGCGCTGCGGCTTTCCGCCGAGGTGCTCTACGTACGGGCCGGGATTCTCGAACCCGGCGAGACCAAACCAGGTGCGGGACGCGATCATCACCGACACCGCTATTACCGAGCGTCAGAAGCAGGTTCTGCTCGACATCTATGCGTCGTTCACGTTTCAGAACGAAGCCATCCGTGAGGAGTGTCCGACTAACTCGGAGGCCCAGTCAGAACCGAGTCCGAACCCTGACGACCGGGCCACGCAAGCCGCAGCAGCCGGTGATTTCTAGACCGGCACATCGGTTACCCGACAGCAGCAGAGGGGTCTGGCGGGTCGTCCGAAACAGACACGATCTTCATCCGACCCGACGAATCAGGAGGTTCCGTAGCAAGTCGCGTGTCAGTCAATCCGCGGGTCTTGACTCTCCTCGCTGAGGAGCCGACGCTTGCCCTAACCCCCAGACCAGACAACTAGTCTACGCCGATAACGAAACCAACGCATGAAAGGAAACAACATGGCTGAAAACCCGAACATCGAAGACCTGCGCGCTCCGCTGCTGGCCGCGCTGGGTGCGGCCGACTTGGCCCTGGCCACCGTCAACGACCTGATCATCAACCTGCGAGACCGTGCCGAGGAGACCCGCAGCGACACCCGCAGCCGGGTCGAGGAGCGCCGTGCCCGCCTGACCAAGCTGCAGGAGGACCTGCCCGAGCAGTTCCGTGAGCTGCGTGAGCGGTTCACCGGTGACGAGCTGCGCAAGGCCGCCGAGGGCTACCTGGAGGCCGCGACCAGCCGTTACAACGAGCTGGTCGAGCGCGGCGAGGCCGCCCTGGACCGGCTGCGCAGCCAGTCGGCCTTCGAGGACGCGTCGGCCCGCGCCCAGGCCTCCGTGGACCAGGCCGTCGAGCTGACCCAGGAGGCCCTGGGCACCGTGTCGTCGCAGACCCGCGCGGTCGGCGAGCGTGCCGCCAAGCTGGTCGGCATCGAGCTGCCGAAGAAGGCTCGACCAAGCTCCGGCGAAGAAGGCCGTCCGGCCAAGAAGGCGCTCCGGCCAAGAAGGCTGCGCCCGCCAAGAAGGCTGCGCCGGCCAAGAAGGCGCCGGCCAAGAAGGTCACCCAGAAGTAGTTACATCCGGACTCCGAGTCGCCCTGGTGGGTGGCCGGAAACGTCACACCCGGCTCCGAGTCGCTCCCTGGCGGGCGGCTCGGGCCCGCAATGTCACATCCGACTCCGAGTCGCTCCCTTGTGGGCGGCTCCGGAGTCGACGTTTTGGAGGGTCCCGCATACTCTTGATGGCGTGAACCACGTCGTGAATATCGTCATGTTCGTCCTGGGGCTCGCCGTCTTGGTGACGGCGGTGTACGCGTTTGTGCACGCCGCGCTGCAACGACCCGACGCCTACACCGCCGCCGACAAGCTGACCAAGCCGGTGTGGCTGGTCATCCTGGGCGTGGCCGTCGCCGACGACCTCCATCCTGTATCCGGTTTTCAGCGTCCTCGGAATGGTGATCGCCGCCTGTGCGGCGGGTGTGTACCTGGTCGATGTGCGGCCCAAGCTTCTCGAAATTCAGGGCAAGTCGCGCTAGCGGGATGAAAGCCCTGGCCGCGCTTGCGGCGGTGGTCTCCTGCGGCCGCTGTGGGCGCGGCGCCTGCTACGGCCGACCCCGTGCCCTCGCCAATTGCGCCGTCGGGACCGAGTCCGCGGTGCGCCGGTGCGTCGATCCGCGTATTCGCCCCCGTTCGTCGACCACACCGAATGGGCGCAGTTGGGACAGACCTGACCAGCCTGCGGGTCTACCCGACACCGTCCGCGCGGGTGGCTTCCCGGCGGCCCGGGTCGAGCAGCCGCCGCCGACGAGGCCTGGGCCGAGGTGCTCGCGCAGTCGCCGGACGCCGACACCCCGGGCATGCGCGCCCAGTTCATCTGCCACTGGCACTTCGCCGAAATCGCGCAGCCCGGTAAGACCAGCTGGAACCTCGAGCCGTGGCGGCCCGTCGTCGACGACGCCGAGATGTTTGCTTCCGGCTGCAATCCCGGCGGCTCCGGAGAAGCAGTTCTAGTGGCGGAGTCAACTCCGCCGGGCGCAGCTGGCCGCGCTGGTCGACCACACGCTGCTCAAACCCGAGGCCACCGCTGCTGATGTCGCGGCTCTGGTCGCCGAAGCTGCCGAGCTCGGCGTCTACGCCGTATGTGTGTCGCCGTCGATGGTGCCGGCCGCGGTGTCGGCCGGCCGGTAGCCGGCTCGGTGACCGGCCGGGTCCGGGTCGCGACGGTGGCCGGTTTTCCGTCGGGCAAACACCTGCCCGCGGTCAAGGCCCACGAAGCGGCTGCCGCCGCGGTGACTCCAGTGCAGACGAGATCGACATGGTCATCGACGTCGGAGCCGCGCTGGCCGGAGACCTCGACGCGGTGCGCTCCGATATCCAGCGGTGCGTGCCGCGGTTCCCGGGGTCGTGCTCAAGGTGATCGTCGAGTCAGCGGTGCTGTTGGAGCCGGGCGAACCCCGCGCACGCTGGCAGACGTGTGCCGCGTCGCCGAGGAAGCCGGCGCGGACTTCGTCAAGACCTCAACCGGATTTCATCCCGCGGGCGGGGCGTCGGTGCATGCCGTCGCGTTGATGGCCGAGACCGTCGGCGGGCGGCTAGGGGTCAAGGCCAGCGGGGGCATCCGCACCGCCGCCGACGCAGTGGCGATGCTGAGCGCGGGCGCCACCAGGCTGGGCCTTTCGGGCACCCGGGCGGTGCTCGACGGTCTCAGCGACCACGCCCAAGACACCAGGGACGCGTCAGATGACGTCGAAGCAGGGGTCCTGACCGCCGTTACGGTCGGGATGCTGGCGTTTCGGGACGAGAAGTGGCTGGTGACACCGGTCGAAGTGACCTCGACGCTGTCCGCGTGGATGCCCAACGGGTAGTTCTTGGTCAGGTTCGTGGTGTAGTCGTTCAGTGTCGTCTGAACGGTCTCCTTCGGCAGCGTGAAGCCGAGGGTGTTGAAATTGACGATCTGCAGCTCCAAGCCGCCACCGGTCACCACCGGCTTGGCCGTGATGTCGTTCAGCATGCCCTTCAACTCGATGGTGCCGTCGGTGGGGTGAGTGGTCACGGTGCTGGTCACGAAGGGACCCAGCACCGGAATACCGGCCTGCACCGACTCCCTGATGCCCTCAGACGTCCAGGTGATGGCGGCGTCCATCGCGCCGATCGTGCCCTTGGAGTTGCGGTGTCTTTGAGCTCGACGTTCTGGATCGTGAATTGCATCTTCATGCCCTTGGCGTCGCGGATCTGGTTACCTGCCGTCTCCACCGAGATGTTGGTGAAGTGCTGGGTCGCGAGCTGCCACAGCACCAACGGCGTCACGCCGAACTTCGCGGTTGCCTGGTCCTTGACCTCGCACGCCACCACCTGGGCGATCTTGGTGTTGGCGGTGCGACGGGCGAACAGCTCGCCAACGACCAGTCCGGTGATGACCAGCGCAACCACGATGATCAGGACCAGGACGATGGACAGCGGGTCGCGCAGCAAGCGGCGCTTCTTTTTCGCCGGGGCCGCCTCGTCGCCCTCGGTTGGCTCCGGCGCCGGGGTCGCGGTCGGGAACGGCTGACGTGGGCTGCCGGGTCGCCTCGCGCCCGTGTTGGCCGCTCCGATCTGCTCGGTCTGCTCGGTGATCGGGCCCGGCATGGTCCGTGGATCTGAGGGAGCTCCGGGCGCGGCCTGCGGGATCCGCTCAGTTGGCGACTGCGGATTGCCGACGGGACCGGGGATGTCGGGACGGCCCCACCTCGACGGGTCGCTGGGTGGTGGTCCTTGCGGATTCGTCACCCACGCGATTCTGCCCTATCCACCTGAGCGAAAGGTGAGTGGTTGCGCAGCACCGCGATGCTTTCCCGAGCCGCGGTCACCCTGTCGACATCGATGTCGGCGACCACCAGTTGCGAGCCGGCGCCGGCCGGACGCCACCACTTCGCCTAGCGGTGAGGCCACCAGGCTGCCGCCCACCCCGGTTGGCGCGCCCGAACCCGACTCCACGGTGCGCGCCTGGGTCAGCCTGACCGGCCGCGGCGATGTAGCTCATCGAGTCGAGCGCCCGGGCGCGGGCCAGCAACGTCCATTGCTCGAGTTTGCCGGGGCCCGAACCCCACGACGCGCAGACGGCGATCAGCTGCGCGCCGCGGCGGGCCAGCTCGGTGTAGAGCGCCGGAAAGCGGATGTCGTAGCAAAGCGATAACCCGACCCGGACGTCGTCGACGGTGATCACCACCGGCTCGTGCCCGGGTGCGACCGTACGCGACTCGGTGAACCCGAACGCGTCGTAGAGGTGGATCTTGTGGTAGTGCTCGTCCGGCTGGTTGGGAATGCCCGGCCCGACCGCGATCAGCGTGTTGCGCACGCGCCCGTCGCCGGCCGGGGTGAACATTCCGGCGACCACCGTAACGCCGGTCTCGGTCGCGATTCGCCGGACACCGTCCGCCCAAGGCCCGTCGACCGGCTCGGCGATCGGTGCCAGCGGTACGCCGAACCGGCACATCGTCGCCTCGGGGAACACAACCAGCTTCGCGCCGGCGTCGGCGGCCCGCCCGGCGTAGTCGCGCACGAGGCGCAGATTCGCCGCCGGATCGGTGCCGCTGAGGATTTGCGCCAACGCGATTCGCATGCCCGCCAGCTTAAACGCGGTGGCGCTCAGGCATGGTCCTGTGATCCACGCCGTGGTGAAGCGCTGCTCGAGTTCCACCACGTCCGTCAAGTGGGCGACGATGAACCTCTCCACCTTGCCGCCGATGATCGGGACGCGCACCTGGACGCTGACCATGAACCGTCAGCCGGGAGCCGCCGTCGCCGGTGGGTGACAGCACGGCGGTGCCCGACAGACTCACCGGAGCGTCCATGATCGATCCCGCCGATGGACGCCGTTGCGGTGCCGTCGAAGATCGGGCCCCATTTCTCCTGCGCCGGATGCAGAGATCGCCCCGGTGCAGTTGCGTGACCAGGGCCGGCAGGTTCCTGCTGAGCATCGACCTGCAACGTGACAACCTCGATGGTGCCGTGGTGTCCCGGACTCGCCGCCGACCCGCATCGACTCCAGCCGCGTCACGTCGACACCGGAATCGTCCAGCCTTCCCCAGCCAGTAGTCCGCGTCGCCGAAAGCCCGATGGACAACCTCGACGCTGCCGTGATAATCGGCGGACATGTCGAATGAACGAGGCATCGCATGGTCACGCTACCGTTACGGGCCATGAAAGGGAGGGGCGTCGGTTCGCCCTTTGCCGGTGCGCATGTCGCGGAGGCGGTGCCGCTGGCGCCGTTGACCACGCTGCGGGTCGGACCTGTCGCGCGACGTGTCATCACATGCACCAGGACCGAACAGGTGGTCGCCGTGTTGCGGCAGCTGGACGCGCGAAGCCCAGGGTGGCGGCGCGGGCCCGCTGCTGGTGTTTGCTGGCGGCTCGAACCTGGTGATCGCCGACACGTGACCGATCTGACGGTGGTGCGGCTGGCCAACGACGGCATCACCATCGACGGAAACTTGCTGCGCGCGGAGGCGGGTGCGGTCTGGGATGACGTGGTGATCACGGCCATCGAGCACGGTCTGGGTGGGCTGGAATGCCTGTCCGGGATCCCCGGATCGGCCGGGGCGACCCCGGTACAGAACGTCGGAGCCTACGGCGTGGAAGTGTCCGACACCATCACCCGGGTCCGGCTGCTGGATCGCGGCAGCGGCACCGTCGACTGGATTCCTGCCAGCCAGTTGCGTTTCGGTTACCGCACAAGCGTTCTGAAGCGGGCGGGGGGTGGTCTTCAGACGCCCGCGGTGGTGCTGGAAGTGGAGTTTGCGCTGGATGCTTCGGGGCGCAGCGCGCCGTTGCGCTATGGCGAGCTGACAACGGCGTTGGACGCGACCAGCGGCGACCGCGCCGACCCGCAAGCGGTCCGCGAGGCGGTGCTTACCCTGCGCGCCCGCAAGGGCATGGTGCTCGACGCGGCCGACCACGACACCTGGAGCGTGGGGTCGTTCTTCACCAACCCGGTGGTCGCACCGGACGTCTACGACAGGCTGGCCGGGAGGATGGACGGGCCGGTGCCGCACTATCCGGCACCGGACGGCGTCAAGCTGGCCGCCGGCTGGTTGGTCGAGCGCGCCGGATTCAGCAAGGGCTATCCGGACCCCGGCTCAGTGCGGCGGAAAGCCCCCTGCCGGTTGTCCACCAAACATGCGCTGGCGCTGACGAACCGGGGCAGCGCGACCACCGCGGACGTCCTGACGTTGGCCCGCACCGTCCGGGACGGGGTTCGCGATGTGTTTGGTATCACACTGCAACCCGAGCCAGTTCTCGTCGGGTGCGCGCTGTAGCTGCTAGTTTCCAGCTGGAATACTCCGTTTCGAGCCGCGGTGGCCGGCTCTGCGGGCACTTCGGGTTGGTTCGGCCCGGTATCTTGGTTTGTCGTGACCACATCCAGCGCCTCCCAAAGTCGGGGGCCGATCAACCGGCGCGTGGCTTTGGCCGCGCTGGGGGTCGGGGTGTTCGCGCCGAGCGTACTGGCCGCCTGTGGCGGCAATGTCACCAAGTCGTCGTCAGAGAAGAAGCCGCCCGCGGCGGCACGGCTGAAGTTCCAGCCGGCTGATGCGGCCAAAGACGTGGCGCCGATCGCGCCGATCAGCGTCGAGGTCAGCGACGGCTGGTTTCAGCACGTCGCATTGACGAACTCGTCGGGCAAGGTCATCGCGGGTGCCTTCAACCAGGACCGCACCGTCTACACGACCACCGAGCCACTGGGCTACGACGCGACCTACACCTGGAGCGGTTCGGCCGTCGGGCACGACGGCAAGGCGCTGCCGGTCGCGGGCAAGTTCGCGACGGTAAATCCCACCAAGAAGATCGATGGGGGATTTCAGCTCTCTGACGGCCAGACCGTCGGGGTCGCGGTGCCGATCATCATCCAGTTCGACGCACCGATCAGCGATAAGGCCGCCGTCGAGAAGGCGATCTCCGTCACCACCACCCCGCCCGTCGAGGGCAGCTGGGCGTGGCTGCCCGACGAGCAGCAGGGCGCCCGCATCCACTACCGCCCCCGCGAGTACTACCCGGCGGGCACCAGCATCTTCGTCGACGCCAAGTTCTACGGCTTGCCGTTCGGCGACAACGCCTATGGCTTGCAGGACATGTCGCTGAGGATCCAGACCGGCCGGCGACAGGTGGTCAAGGCCGAGGTCCCGTCGCACCGCATCCAGGTCGTCACCGACGCGGGCGTGATCATGGACTTCCCGTGCAGCTACGGCGAGGCGGACAAGGCCCGCAACGTCACCCGCAACGGCGTCCACGTGGTCACCGAGAAATATGCCGACTTCTACATGTCCAACCCGGCCGCCGGCTACAGCAACGCGCACGAACGCTGGGCGGTGCGGATCTCCAACAACGGCGAGTTCATCCACGCCAACCCGTCGAGCGCGGGCGCGCAGGGGAACAGCAACGTCACCAACGGCTGCATCAACCTGTCGACGTCGGACGCCGCGGAGTACTTCGCCAGCGCGATCTACGGCGACCCGGTCGAGGTGACCGGCAGTTCGATCCAGCTCTCCTACTCCGACGGCGACATCTGGGACTGGGCCGTGGACTGGGACACCTGGGTGTCGATGTCGGCGCTGCCGCCCCCCACTGCGCATCCGCCTTCCACCCAGATCCCCGTCACCGCCCCGGTCACGCCGTCGAACGCGCCGACCCTTTCGGGTACCCCCACCACGACCACCACACCGTCGCCTAGCCCCGGCGGTTGAACCGTGCTCGCTGACGCTTGGTCGCGGGGCCTGATGATGATCTGGTCCAAGTTGACGTGGGAAGGCCGCGAGGCCACGAAACCGATCACTTCGGCGACGTCGGCGGCCAGCAGCGGCGTCAGGCCGGTGTAGACGGAGTCCGCGCGTCGCTGGTCGCCGTCGAAGCGAACCAGCGAGAATTCGGTATCTACGGCGCCGGGAGCGATCTCGGTGAGGCGCACCGGCTTTCCCAGCAACTCGCCGCGCAGCGTGCGGTGCAGCGCGCCCTGGGCGTGCTTGGCCGCGGTGTAGCCGGCGCCGCCGTCGTAAACTTCAAGCGCCGCAACAGAAGTGACGGTGACGATCAGGCCGTCGCCGGAGTCGATCAGCTTGGGCAGCAGCGCGCGGGTGACCCGCAGGGTGCCCAGCACGTTGGTCTCCCACATCCACCGCCAGTGCTCCAAGTCGGCGTCGGCGACGAATTCCAGCCCCCAGGCCCCGCCGGCGTTGTTGACCAGCACGTCGACGCGGCTCAATCCGCGCGCCAGTGCCTCGACCGCCTCGTCGTCTGTGACGTCAGTCACAACGGGGGTGCCGCCGATCTCGTCGGCCAGTGCCGTGATCCGGTCGGCGCGCCGCGCTACGGCGACCACGTGAAATCCTTGCGCAGCAAGGGTTTTCGCGGTTGCCTCGCCAATTCCGGAGCTCGCACCGGTGACCACCGCGACTTGTTGGTGCGCGTCTGCCGTTGTCATCGGGACAACTCTAATAAACGTGCTAAATTTCTCGGAGTGCTCCGCAGCGTCCTGTTCAACACGACCACCGCGTGTCTATTCGCGGCATGTGCGTGTTGTTGCCGCGCACTTTGCCGCGCCTGACCCAGACACAGTCAGCAAATGCGGCCAAGACCGGCCATAGGACCTCGGATTAAGGACGCACCGTGCGCACCACTGCTCTCTCTCACAGCCACCGTTCGCCCAGCCGCAAGAGCTCGCTGCGGTTGCACCGCCAGATCGTGCCGCCCTCGCTGCACCTGTCTGACTCGGCAGCTTCGTCCGTCTTCCGTGCCGTGCGATTGCGCGGTCCGGTCGGCCGTGACGTCATCGCCGGCGTCACCTCGCTGTCCATCGCCACGGTGAACCGCCAGGTCATCGCGCTGCTTGACGCGGGTTTGCTGCGGGAGCGGGCCGATCTGGCGGTCTCCGGGGCGATCGGCCGCCCGCGGGTGCCCGTGGAGGTCAACCACGAGCCGTTCGTGACGCTGGGCATGCACGTCGGCGCGCGAACCACCAGCATCGTGGCCACCGACCTGTTCGGTCGCACGCTCGACACGGTCGAGACGCCGACGCCGCTCAGCGCTGCCGGGGCGGCGCTGTCGTCGCTGGCCGAGAGCGCCAGCCGGTACCTGAGGCGTTGGCATCGGCGCCGGCCACTGTGGGTTGGAGTGGCCATCGGCGGCACGGTCGACGGCGCCTCCGGCCACGTCGATCACACCCGGCTGGGCTGGCGGCAGGCGCCGGTCGGGCCGGTGCTGGCCGACGCGCTGGGGCTGCCGGTGTCGGTGGCGTCGCACGTCGACGCGATGGCCGGAGCCGAGCTGCTGCTCGGCATGCGCCGGTTCGCGCCGAGCTCGCCGACCAGCCTGTATGTCTACGCCCGCGAGACGGTGGGCTACGCGCTGGTGATCGGCGGGCGGGTGCACTGCCCGGCCAGCGGCCCGGGCACCATCGCCGCGTTGCCCGCCCACTCCGAGCTGCTCGGCGGCACCGGGCAGCTGGAATCCACCGTCAGCGACGAGGCCGTGCTGGCCGCCGCCCGCCGGTTGCGAATCCTGCCGGGCTTGGCCGGCGGGGCGCCCGCGACCCGCATCGGAGGGTCCACCACCGCCATCACCGACCTGCTGCGGGTGGCGCGCGCCGGCAACCAGCAGGCCAAGGACCTGCTGGCAGAGCGGGCCCGGGTGCTCGGTGAGGCGGTCGCGTTGCTGCGTGATCTGCTCAATCCCGACGAGCTGGTGGTCGGCGGCCAGGCGTTCACCGAGTACCCGGAGGGGATGGAGGACGTGGAGGCGGCGTTCGCCGCACGTTCGGTGCTGCCGTCGCGCGATATCCGCGTCACCGCCTTTGGCAACCGGGTGCAGGAGGCCGGGGCGGGGATTGTGTCGCTGGGCGGGCTTTACGCCGACCCGCTGGGGGCGATGCGCCGGTCCGGGGCAGTGCTCTCCCCGATGCCGGACGCCGCCCCCGAGACTTCTGCCTAACAGCGCCAACGGCGGCTCCTGTAAAGATGAAAGTGTGCGGGCAACTAGTACGGGCGATCTGGGCGTCTCGGCACTGAATGACCCGCGCCGGGTCGCGGTGCTGGCGGTGCACACCTCACCGCTGGCCCAGCCGGGCACCGGGGACGCCGGCGGCATGAACGTCTACGTTTTGCAGAGCGCCCTGCACCTGGCCCGGCGCGGCATCGAGGTCGAGATCTTCACGCGGGCCACCGCGTCCGCCGATCCACCGACCGTGCGGGTGGCGGACGGTGTGCTGGTGCGCAACGTGGTGGCGGGGCCATTCGAAGGCCTGGACAAATACGACCTGCCCACTCAGCTCTGCGCGTTCGCGGCGGGCGTGCTGCGCGCTGAAGCGGCACACGAGCCGGGCTACTACGACATCGTGCACTCGCACTACTGGCTGTCCGGTCAGGTCGGCTGGCTGGCCCGCGATCGCTGGGCGGTGCCGCTGGTCCATACCGCGCACACGCTGGCGGCGGTGAAGAACGCGGCGCTGGCGGACGGTGACTCGCCCGAGCCGCCGTTGCGCACGGTCGGCGAGCAGCAGGTCGTCGACGAGGCGGATCGGCTCATCGTCAACACCGACGACGAGGCGCGACAACTGGTTTCGATTCACGGCGCCCAGCCGTCGCGAATCGACGTGGTCCATCCCGGCGTCGACCTGGACGTGTTCCGACCGGGTGATCGGCGGTCCGCTCGCGCGGCGCTGGGGCTTGCGCCGGACGGCGACCTGGTGGCCTTCGTCGGACGGATCCAGCCGCTGAAGGCACCCGACATCGTGTTGCGTGCCGCCGCGAAACTGCCCGGGGTGCACGTCGTCGTGGCCGGCGGACCGTCGGGCAGTGGTTTGCACGCGCCGGACGGACTGGTTCGGCTCGCCGTCGAACTCGGCATCACCGAGCGGGTGACCTTTTTGCCGCCGCAGTCTCGCGCGGATCTGGCTACCTTGCTGCGGGCCGCCGATCTGGTTGCGGTGCCGAGTTATTCGGAGTCGTTCGGCCTGGTTGCCGTCGAGGCGCAGGCGTGCGGCACACCGGTGGTGGCGGCTGCGGTCGGTGGTCTGCCGGTGGCGGTGCGCGACGGGATCACCGGCACCCTGGTGTCCGGGCATGACGTCGGTCAATGGGCGGACGCCCTCGATCAGCTGCTGCGGTTGAGCGCGCCGCAAGCCGACGCGATGAGCCGCGCGGCCGCCGCGCACGCGGCGACGTTCTCCTGGGAGAACACCACCGATGCGCTGGTGGCCAGCTACCGGCGCGCGATCGGCAACTTCACCGCCGAGCGCCAGCGGCGGGGTGGGCTGAAATTGGATCGGGCGTCGATGCGCAAGCCGCGGCGCTGGACGCCGCGTCGCGGCGTGGGCGCATGACCCGACCGCAGGACGTGCAGGCGCTGATCGAGCGGGCGCTGCAGGCCAGCGAGCTGAGCTACTCGCAGCATCCGGGCGCGCACGGCGGGCCGCCGGGGCTGGTCGTGGAACTGCCCGGCGAACGCAAGCTCAAGACCAACACCATCCTGAGCATCGGCGAGCATTCGGTGCGCGTGGAGGCGTTCGTCTGCCGCAAGCCCGACGAGAACCACGAGGGCGTCTACCGGTTCCTGCTCAAGCGCAACCGCCGGCTCTATGGGGTGGCCTACACGCTGGACAACGTGGGCGACATCTACCTGGTCGGCCGGATGTCGCTGGCCTCGGTCGACGCCGACGAGATCGACCGGGTGCTCGGGCAGGTGCTCGAAGCCGTGGATTCGGACTTTAATACGTTGCTGGAGTTGGGTTTTCGGTCGTCGATCCAAAAGAGAGTGGGAGTGGCGGGTGTCCCGCGGCGAGTCGCTGAAGAACCTGGAGGCGTTCGCGCATCTGATCGACGACGAAGACGACGAAGACGACGAAGACTGAGGGACTCCCATGGCAGACTAACCGCCATGGGAGACACTAGCGACGCTGGTGCTGCTCCGCCACGGCGAGAGCGAATGGAATGCCCTCAACCTGTTCACCGGCTGGGTGGACGTCGGGCTGACCGAGAAGGGCCGGGCCGAAGCGGTTCGAAGCGGCGAGCTGCTGACCGAATACGACCTGCTGCCCGACGTGCTCTACACCTCGCTGCTGCGCCGCGCGATCACCACCGCGCACCTGGCGCTGGACGCCGCCGACCGGCTCTGGCTTCCGGTGCAACGCAGCTGGCGGCTCAACGAACGCCACTACGGCGCGCTGCAGGGCCTGGACAAGGCCGAGACCAGGGCCCGCTACGGCGAAGAGCAGTTCATGACCTGGCGGCGCAGCTACGACACGCCGCCACCGCCGATCGAGAAGGGCAGCGAGTTCAGCCAGGACGCCGACCCGCGCTACGCCAACATCGACGGCGGCCCGCTGACCGAATGCCTGGCCGACGTGGTGGCCCGGTTCCTGCCGTACTTCACCGACGTCATCGTCCCGGACCTGCGGACCGGAAAGACGGTGCTGATCGTCGCGCACGGCAACTCGCTGCGGGCGCTGGTCAAGCACCTCGATCAGATGTCCGACGAGGCGATCGTCGGACTCAACATCCCAACCGGCATTCCGCTGCGCTACGACCTGGATGCCGAGCTGCGGCCGATGGTGCCGGGCGGCACCTATCTCGACCCGGAGGCGGCCGCCGCCGGTGCCGCCGCGGTTGCCAGTCAGGGTCGCGGGTGATCCCGCTCGCGAGCCGGATAAGTGTCTAAAAGCCTCCTTAGCCAAACATCCCGTGAACAGCAGCGGAATACCTGTGGCCCATGATGTGACTTGTCCGATTTTGGCCTCGCTCCGCTAGGGCGGCGTTCACCAGATTTGTAGGATTTTCGTTGTGAGTGTGTTCTCGGCGCTGTTGCTGGCCGGGGTCTTGTCGGCACTGGGTCTGGCCGTAGGTGTTGCGGTCGGGACCCGGCTGTCGCACCGGGTGGTCGAGCGCCGCCAACGGGTGGCGACCGAGCGGGCGGGGATCACCGTCTCGCAGATGCTGCAACGCATCGTCGAGCTGATGCCCCTGGGCGCTGCGGTGGTCGACACCCATCGGGACGTGGTTTACCTCAATGAACGGGCCAGGGAGCTGGGCCTGGTGCGCGACCGGCAGCTCGACGACCAAGCTTGGCGGGCCGCGCAGGAAGCGCTGGGCGGCGACGACGTCGAGTTCGACCTGCCCCCCGCAAAAGCGTTCGGCCACGGGCCGCGTCCGGGCTGTCGGTGCACGGGCACGCCCGGCTGCTCAGTGAAGAAGACCGCCGGTTCGCGGTGGTCTTCGTTCACGACCAGTCGGACTATGCGCGCATGGAGGCGGCCAGGCGTGACTTCGTGGCCAACGTCAGTCACGAGCTCAAGACTCCGGTCGGTGCCATGGCGTTGCTCGCCGAGGCCCTGCTTGCTTCGGCGGACGACTCCGACACCGTTCGCAGGTTCGCCGAAAAGGTGCTCATCGAGGCCAACCGGCTGGGGGACATGGTAGCCGAGCTGATCGAGCTGTCCCGGCTGCAGGGCGCCGAGCGGTTGCCCAACGTAACCGACGTCGAAGTTGATTCCATTGTGTCCGAAGCGATTTCGCGCCACAAGGTGGCCGCCGACAACGCCGCGATCGAGGTTCGCACCGACGCGCCAAGCGGCTTGCGGGTGCTGGGGGACCAAACCCTGCTGGTTACCGCGCTGGCCAATCTGGTGTCCAATGCGATCGCCTACTCGTCGCGTGGATCGCTGGTGACGATCAGCCGTCGGCGCCGCGGAGACAACATCGAGATCGCCGTCACCGACCGGGGCATCGGGATCGCTCTGGAAGACCAGGAGCGCGTCTTCGAGCGGTTCTTCCGCGGGGACAAGGCACGCTCTCGGGCCACCGGCGGCAGCGGGCTGGGGCTGGCCATCGTCAAGCACGTTGCGGCCAACCACAACGGCAGCATCGGCGTGTGGAGCAAGCCCGGAACCGGGTCCACGTTCACCTTGTCGATCCCCGTCTATCAGGACGGTGATGACGAGCTCGCACAGCCGCGGGGTCGCGACGTGCGGTCCGGCAGGTCCCAGAGAGAGGAAGAACTGAGTAGATGACCCGCGCTTACGACGATGCAGAGCGAAGCGATGAGGAGGAGTGGCGCCGATGACCAATGTGCTGATCGTGGAGGACGAGGAGTCGCTGGCCGATCCGCTGGCATTTCTGCTGCGCAAGGAGGGCTTCGAGGCCACGGTGGTAACCGATGGGCCGGCGGCGCTCGCCGAGTTCGATCGCTCCGGCGCTGACATCGTGCTGCTGGATTTGATGCTGCCGGGAATGTCGGGCACCGATGTGTGCAAGCAGCTGCGTGCCCGTTCCAGCGTCCCGGTGATCATGGTGACCGCTCGGGACAGCGAGATCGACAAGGTGGTCGGCCTGGAACTGGGCGCCGACGACTATGTAACCAAGCCCTACTCGGCGCGCGAGTTGATCGCCCGGATCCGGGCGGTGCTGCGCCGTGGCGGCGATGACGACTCCGAAATCAGCGATGGAGTGCTCGAATCCGGGCCGGTAAGGATGGACGTCGAACGGCACGTCGTCTCGGTGAATGGCGACACGATCACGTTGCCGCTCAAGGAATTTGACTTGCTCGAATACCTGATGCGCAACAGCGGGCGGGTGCTGACGCGCGGGCAGCTGATCGATCGGGTCTGGGGCGCCGACTACGTGGGCGACACCAAGACCCTCGACGTCCACGTCAAGCGGTTGCGGTCCAAGATCGAGGCCGACCCCGCCAATCCGGTGCACCTGGTGACGGTTCGGGGCTTGGGCTACAAGCTGGAGGGCTAACTCGGAGGATTGCGAAGCGCCCGCTGGTGGACGGTTTGGCCCCTCAGCTGGCCCGCCTATCGGTTAGACGAGTTAGATGAGGTCGCCGATGACGGTTTCGGCGCCCTCCAAGAGCACTATCCCCTCGAACCCGGCCGCCAGTGTCAACAACGCAGTGTCGGCGGCCACCGGGGCGACCAGCGCATATTGCAGTCCACCGAGGACGTCGCCGTTGAACATGTCCTGGACCCCGGTGACGAAAAGGTTCACGTCATAAGACGGGAAGGTGGCGACCACCGTTTCGGCGATGTCCGCGGTCGGCACTAGAACCGTGGAGCTGTCCGTGGCGACTTGCGTAATCGTGGTGACATCAGTGTTCACGTTCTGCAGCAGGGTGTCGATGAAGCTGGTTGGCGACGACAGCGCGGATGCCAGGCCGGTGGGCACGCTGAACCCGCTTGCTGCGCTGGCCAACGTGTGCGGAATGTTGGCCAGCGATAGGTTGGTGGCCGCCGCCGGAAGTGCGGCCCGGATGTCGGCGGTGAACGCGGTGACTCCCTGCTGCGTGCCGCTCCACAGGTCCTGGGCCAGAGTGAGCTGGTTGTAGTGAGGGAACAGCCCGAACGAGGTCGCCACATCCGGCGACGACGTCGAATAGCCGTAGTTCGGGTCTCCGTAGCCCAGGCTGACCAGCATTGTCAGGTCTGGTCGGAGCAGATCCGCCAGCGGGGTACCGATCACTGGGAGTGCACGCAGCGGCTCTAGGAGTGGCAGGTTCGCGCCGGTGATCATGTAGTAGTTGGTCACACCGGTATACCCCGAAGACGGTGCCAAGTGGACCAGGTTGTAACCGGTGGGAAGGCTCGACGGGTTCAGGTCCGGATAGGTGCTATGGACCGTCTCGATGCCAATAAACGCGTTGAGGTCGGCCAGGAAGTTGATCGGGTACCTCGGGAAATCGGCGTATCCGTCGTACTGCAACGTGTAGATGCTGGTCGGGTAGATCGTGTTCGACGGCGTCGCGCCGTAGAAATCCAGTCCCAGGCTGGGCAGCGTCAGCGGGGTGAAGCGCTGCAAGAGGCCGCCGTTAGGATTCATCGGATCGCCTAGCAGGGTAAACCCAAGTTGAGTTGCGCTGGGTGCCCCCGAAGTCAGTTTTGGCCAGGTTCTCCATCTCAATCGAGGAGATGATGGCACTTTGCGAATAGCCGAAGATCCCGACGCTGTCTCCTGGATGAGCGGCGAGCGTGGACGTTATCGCGGCGTCGAGGACTTCGACGCCTTGCGCCACCGAGACGGTCAGGGTCAGGTCCTTGAGACCGGTGAGCGGGTACAGGCCGTAGGGCGCGAACAGGTTTGACGCGTTGGCCTCGGCCACCGTGAAGCTTTCATTGAGGTAGTTGAGGTCCTCGTCGAGGCCCCCGATGACCAAGCCATAGGTCGTTCCGTCCAGTGACGCGAGTGCTGTCGATGACGCGGAGGCTCCGCCCAGCAACGACCGGATGGGTGAGATCGCCCGGTCGAGCGCACCGGAGATCACGGTGGCATTGGCCGATTCGGCCGCCGAGTAGGCCTTGCCGGCCGACGCCAGCGCCGCGGCGAACTTGTCATGGAACGAGGACGCCTGCTTGAGGATCGCCTGATAGTCGTGCGCGTACGAGCCGAACACCTGCGCGACGCCGGCCGAGACATCATCGGAGGCCGCCGCCAACACATTGGTGGTCGGGAACGCAGCGGCCGACTTGGCCGCGCTGATTGCCGAGTTGATTTTTGCCACGTCGGCTGCGGCTGCCGATACGAATTCTGTCTGCGTGCTCAAGCCGGGCATCCGTCGAATCCCTTCGTTAGCAAGATCTTCCATTCAGATGCCGACGGGGTAGTCGCCGGTGGGAGGTAGCTCAGGTAGGCGTGCCGAGGATGTCTGGTTTTACCGGCCCTTTCCCCCAAATTTCGACAATGCGGAGCTAGCAAAATGCCATTCGAACGAATTTGTTCAAAACGGTTGATTATGTGCTTCTGCAGTGGTACCGGGATGCCATCGTCCCCCGGCTGGCGGCCTGCGGTGGCTTAGCGAACTCGGTCAACGACGTCCTTGACGGTCGTCCCGTTGTCACCAAATTCGTCCGCTAGCTGGATAACTCGTTCTGATACCGATTATGTCGGTGCCCGTCGGAGGTGGCTTGGGCGCGCGGTGAGGCAATCTAGATTATTACCGTTGTTTTTCACGCCAATCTCGGCAAGGGGGGCGTGCGCGTCGGCCAATTTTAATCCGTCGAAATCGGCGGCGAAGAATTTATTCAAAACGTTGGTTGTTTGCTTCTGCGAGGGTAATGGCCGGGCAACGACGACTCCGAGATCAGCGACGGGGTGCTGGAGTCCGGGCCGGTAAGGATGGACGTCGAGCGGCACGTCGTCTCGGTGAACGGCGACGTAATTACATTGCCGCTCAGGGAATTTGACCTGCTGGAATACCTGATGCGCAACAGCGGCCGGGTGCTGACCCGGGGACAGCTGATCGATCGGGTCTGGGGCGTGGACTACGTGGGTGAAACCAAGACGCTCGACGTCCACGTCAAGCGGTTGCGGTCCAAGGTCGAGTCCGACCCCGCCAACCCGGTGCACTTGGTTACTGTGCGGGGGTTGGGCTACAAGCTGGAGGGCTAACCGACGGCTAGGCCACCACTTCGCTGAGTTGTACGCTTGTTTAGTTAAGCCCGGTGAGCCGCGCGGCGTCCGGGACTTTGCCCCAGCGGTGCTGGCCCATCGAGCGGTATCACCTGACTACGGTCAGGTGAATATCTCGGCGACTCGGGCGATCGGAGCAGGAAATGTCGTTTGTAATCCTGGCACCGGATTTGGTGTCGGCGGCGGCGACGGATCTGGAAAACATTAGGTCAACGATCAGCGCGGCCAGCGGAGCGGCGGCGGGCTCGACGACGGCATTGTTGCCTGCGGCCGAGGATGAGGTCTCGGCGGCTATCGCGGCGATGTTCGGCGCGCACGGCAAGGCATTTCAGGCCATGAGCGCGCAGGCGGCAGCGTTTCATGAGCAGTTCGTCAATTTGATGCGGGCGGGCGCGGGCGGCTATCTCGGCACCGAATTGGCCAACGCCCAGCAGAATCTGCTGGGCGCCGTGAACGGGCCCCTGACGGCTCTCCAAAACGGCAGCGCTGTGTCGATGTTGTCCGGCCGGATCGGTGCTGTCTCGCAATCCCTTTCTGGCGGCATCGCCGGTCTACCCACTGCGCTGACGGGACTTGAGCGTCCTCTGGGACACGGGCTCCTGGCGCCGGCCGCGAGCACCGGGCTCGCCTCTATCGCCGGCCCCTACGAAACGCTGTTCGCCAACACGGGCGCCAACCTGCAAACACTCGGGAGTGCCATAGCCGCTAACCCGGCGCCGTTCTTGCACCAGTTCCTGATCAACCAAATCGGCTATGCGCAGACGATCGCCGCGGGCGTCGAATACGTGATCCAGAATCTCCCTGCCGTGTTGGCGAGTTTGCCGGCGAACATCCATGCGGCCATCCACGCGCTGCTGACCTTCGATCCGGCGCCTTTTATCCAGCGGTTCATCAACAACCAGTTGACCTACGCCCAGATCATCGCGGCGTCCCTGCAGAACTCGGCCCAGGACTTTTTTGCTGGCCTGCAGGAATTGCCGGCGGCGTTCCAATCCGCCGTTCACGCCCTTTTGGCGGGGGACGTCGGTGGCGCGGCGAGCGACATTGCGCAGGGCTTCCTGGGTCTGTTGGCCCCCGGTGTGGATGTCACTGCAACCGGCGATCCCCTGGTCGCCCCCGGGATTATCATCAGTGTTACCCCGACGGGCACTTTGGGAGATCTGTTACCCATCCTCACCATTCCGGGGCTGATGGCTCAGAACTTCACCAACCTGCTGCCAGCCGGCTCCATCCCGGCAGAGATCTCGCAGAACTTCACCAACGTGATCGATACGCTCACGGACACGTCCATCAACCTAACCGCGCTACTTGGGCTCGGGACGTCCGGTCTCAGTGCCACTGCTACGGGTACGTTCGGGCTTCCGGTGGCGCTCACCATTGAGGCGCTGGGCGCACCGGTCAACGCCGTGGGCGCCCTCGGATCCAGCGCCACAGCGTTCGTCGGCGATCTGGGTACCGGGAACCTGACCGGGGCGCTCGGTACACTCATCGACGCTCCGGCCGTCGTCACCAACGCCTTCCTCAACGGTCAGACGACCTTACCGCTGTCAGTCTCCCTGCCGAACTTCAGCACAAACCTCGGCAGCGGGGCTTTGCTGGGCACTCTCTCGTTCACGAATGGCGTCGCTGACGTCGACATTCCGCTGAATGGGATTCTCGTACCGGAAACCCCGATAACCGCGTCGATAACGGGAACCGCGTCAGGTACTGGTGTCGCGAGTATCGCTGCCGCGGCTCTCATTAACAGCCAAGTCCCTCTAGACGTTGACGTCGGAGGCACGCCAATCAGCGGGCTCGCCACCGGCCTGCTGGTCTTCGCGCCCGAGCGGCTGGCCCTGGCAATCACTCCCGGTGGGTAGCAGCCGGAACGCCGGTGCCGTTTCCGTGCAAGCCGTTGCAAGCGAGGATTCGCCACAGCCATCGTCGCTGACGTGCACCCGCTCCCGCAGCACTCAACTAGCACGAGGGTGTTTTTGACGCGCTCGATCGTGCTGGCCACGGCGATTTATAGTTCCGTCCGCATTGAGGCGAACCCTGCTCCGGACCGGCTCAGGGAGGATCGGGAAGCGGGTTGATCGTGTCCGCGCCCCACGTGACCCGTTGATCGCTGGGCACTGGCATCGCTTCCAGCGCATCGCTATTGACGATTGCCTGTATGCAGTGCGCGCTGGCGCCGACATACGTTGTCATCAAATCGATGTCGGTGGCTGCACACCAATGCCGATCGCCCGCCCACCATAGATTCGCGGTGCGACCGGGTATTCCGAACGGCTCGGCCGCGTCGGCGATTGAGCCGGTTATCACATACATCGGGCGGTTCGGCAGCTCAATGATCCCGGCATTCTCTATCGGGTCGATCCCGCCGTACCCGTTCCACAGGGCGTACATCACGGTGTCGACGCCCGAGCATTGCCGCAGGACACGAACCAGCTCCTCGGCGGTGGGAACGGGAAGTCGCCCGACATCCGGCGGGCGATCCCACAGGCCGGGCTGGCTCCGCAAATCCCATGACCCGACGAGTGAGCCCCATTCCATCGCCGGGTGAGCGATTCGATTGTTGGCCTCCGCCACCGCTTTCCACGAGACGGGATAACGCGGCTCGGGCATTGCTATCTCGTAGGCCGGGTGAAACACCCGTGCGTACGCCTCGAAAACCGGTGGCACGACCGAAGCGACGTCGTACTCAAATGGATGTATGGCGTCGAGAATCCATTGGTGTTCGGCATTCACCTCGCATATGCAACCACTTCATCGGCGACCGCGAGTGCCAGCGCCATGATCGACAGCTGCGGGTTCACCTCCGGGCTGCTGGGCAGGATCGACGCGTCGGCAACCCACACACCTTCGACGCCGCGCAGCCGGCCGGTCTCGTCGACCGGACAGAGCTGATCGTTAGAGCCCGCGGCCGCGGTGCCCGTCGGATGGAAGGCGGCCAGGTGCAGGCTTCTCGGGTTGCTGCCGCGCAGCGCCTCGCTGCAGCGCGGGCAGCGACGTCACGGTCGGCGCGCCGGGCAGACCGGTGAGCACCTCGACCGCGCCCGCGGCGAACAGCAGCCGGCCCATGGCCTCGATCGCGACCACCAACTTGGCGATGTCGTCGTTGGCGATGTGGTAGCGCACCAGTGTCTCGCCGCGCACCGAGTGCACCGAGCCGACGCCGCGATCGGACACCATCGCGCCGAACGTCGCGACCTGAGGCGCCCGGTCCAGCCAGCCCAGCAGCTCGGCGCCGTAGCCGGGAAAAACCAATGACCCCATGCCCGGCGGCGTAGAGGTCGCTTCGATCAGCACGCCGTGGGACTCGTGGAACTCATGGACGGCCGCGCTCTGCAGCACCCCGCGCCACGCGAAGACGTCGTGGTCGAAACGCCCGGCCAGCATTATTGCCGGATGCAGTGCGAGGTTTCGGCCCAGACGTGGGTGGGAACCAATTCCGCTGCGCCGCAACAGCCCTGGCGTCTCGGTGGCGCCGGCGGCGACGATGACCGTGTCCGCGAGTACGTCGAGCGCGGTGCCGTCGGGCCGGCGGGCTCGCACGCCGCGGGCGCGGCCTTGCCGATGCAGCACCCGTTCGACGCGTGCCCGCGAGACGATCCGCGCGCCGGCCGCACACGCCTGCGGCAGCGCGTTGAGGTGCACGCCGAACTTGGCGTTGCGTGGGCAGCCGATAGCGCACTGGCAACAGCCTTCACAGCCGGGCGCGTTGCGGGGGATGGGCGCAGCGCGCCAGCCCAGCGTTTCGGCGGCCGCCAGTAGCAGGCGTCCGTTGCGGCCCATAGTGTCCAGCGGCACCGGCGCGACGCGCAGGGTGTGCTCGACGTCGTCGAGCCGCGCGGCGAGTCGATCCGGGTCGGCCAGGCCGAGGCCGAACTCGTTGCGCCAGCGCCGCTGCACGGCAACCGGCGGGCGGAAGCAGGTGCCTGAGTTCACCACGGTGGTGCCACCCACCGCCCGGCCGATCGGCAGCACCACCGAGGGGCGGCCCAGCGCGACGGTGGTCCCGGCGCCGCGGTACAACCCGGCGTAGCGGTCGATCGGATGGGCGGTGCGGAACTCCTCGACCGTCCAGCGCCGCCCCTCCTCGAGGACGACGACGTCCAACCCGGCCCGTGCCAGGGTGCGGGCCGCCATCGCGCCACCGGCGCCGGACCCGACGATCACCGCGTCGGCGGTGACGACCGAGCGGCTCTCGGTCGACGGCGTGATGGTCAGGGCCGCGTCGGGACGGGCTACGTCGTGCTCCTGGGCCTTGCTGAGCAACTCCGGCGCATAGGTGTCGGCGCCGTTGGCGAGCAGCAGCATCACCTTCACGGCCTCGAGGGCCGTACTGGCTTCGGGGCTCAGTGCGGCCACGCGCCGCAATACCCGCTCGCGTTGGCCGGGGTCAAGCCGGGGCAGCGAACGGCCAGTGGTGAGGTGGCTCGCCGCGGCCAGTGACAGCAGCCCGGCGCGCAGCCCCAGCCGTGATGTCGCCGGCATCTGCGCCAGGTAGCGGTCGACGCGATCGACCAGCTGAGCCGGCGACGGGCCGCCGTGCTCCTCGGGCAGCAGCGCGGCGCCGACGGACGCCAAGGCCCGATCCGCCAGCCGGCTCACTTCCGGCGCCCGACCTTTCGGCCGAGCTTGATGAAGAACGGGTACGTCGCGAAGATGCCCCCGGCCGCCGCGTGCAGCGGCCAGCGTGCCTCTTCCGTTTGGACACGGAAAACGCCACTGTTCCACATGAAGTCGCGGCCGTTGCGCGCACGGAATGGGCGCCACAGCACCCCCAGTCCGGGCACGTTGTTGTACAGCCCGAATGACCCGCCGAAGAAGACGCCGAGCGTGGCGGCCTCTGCCACGTCGCGTTGTTCTTCGGGCAGGCCGCGCTCGATGAGCACTCCGGAGGCGAACAGCAGCGGTGGGTCGAGCAGGAAGCTCATTCTGGGATCCTTTCATTAATGGCCGGCGCTCCACTTCCATCTGGGGCTCCGCGCAGGCCGACTTCGGCATGCCCCCTGCCCAGCGCCGACCAATGCCGGTCGTCGATCTCGATGTGGATGTCGGCCTGTTCGGTGTTGGTGCATACCGCGCGGCCCCCGTCGGGATCGGTGTATTCCAGGCTCACGCACCTGTCCGGGGGCTGGTCGACTCGGATGAGCACATTGCGGCCGCGGATGCGGCCTTCCAGCTGCCAGTGCTGCGGGCCAAGCGTGGTCCGCATCCGCAGCGACGGGAACGTGCTTGCGGGCCAATCCTTTCCGTCGATGCGGAAGCGAATGAACGCCAGCGGCGCCAGCTTGCGCAGTCCCGGCTTGTGCGACACCGCGGTGACCGCCTCCAGGACGTCGCCGTCGCCGAGGTCGGCATGGATCCACCCCCAGCGCTTGGCGTTGCCATGCCCGTAGATGTGGGCGATGCCGCCGCGCCAGCCGTCGACCCGGTGGATGGTTTCGCCGACCGTCAGTGAGCCGGTGAAGTCGGCAGTGGGGGCGAGGACAACTTGGGCGCCGGGCAGCAACTCGCGCTCCCACGTCAAGCGGGGAAACGTCCACAGCGGGGCGCCGGTATCCTTCCACGACATGTCCCACGCTATGGATCGCGCGCGTCCGGTCAGCTGCTCGTGGCGCGCTTGTACGCCCGCGGCGTCGAACCAGGCGGCGCCTGCTGCCGGCCGCGTGGGCTGGGGGCCGAACCGCTCGGTGCGCGGCGGCCCGCCTGCGGGAAACCAGGTCACCCACCCGTGCGCGTAGGCCGGGCCCCGTGTCGGGGCGACCGTCTCGCAGTGAATCCACAGGCCGGCGTTGGTCGCCGGGTCCGACAGGGTGGCGTACCAAACCTCCAGACGCCCGGCCTTACCCCGCCACCGGGGGGTGACGGCCGATCGCATTTCGTCGTCCACTGCGTCTACCTCCGAAGTCAGCACCGCCTACCTCGATCGAGCCCCATCAAGCCTGACACGCTGCTAGGTCTGGGTGCTGCGCCGATTCATCCACTATATTGGTTGAGCCAATGAACCAGTCAAGTCGGATCCAGCCGCCCGATCGCCAGCGGGTCGACGAACAGATTGCTGCGTCGATCGTCGACGCCATCCTCGACGGCGCGTTCCCGCCGGGCTCGACCTTGCCGCCGGAGCGTGAGCTGGCCGAGCAGCTCGGAGTCAACCGCACCTCGCTGCGGCAGGGCCTGGCGCGGTTGCAGCAGATGGGCCTGATCGAGAGCCGGCACGGCAGCGGCAATGTGGTGCGCGACCCCGAGGGACTCACCAATCCGGCGGTGGTCGAGGCTTTGGTCCGCAAACTCGGTCCCGAGTTCCTGGTCGAGTTGCTGGAGATCCGCGCTGCGCTGGGCCCGTTGATCGGCCGGCTGGCGGTGCAGCGGAGTGAGCCCGACGATGCCGAGGCGTTACGCGCGGCGCTGGCGGTGGTGCAGCAGGCGGACACGGCCGCGGCGCGACAGGCCGCCGACCTGGTCTACTTCCGGGTACTTATTCACAGCACGCGCAACCGCGCATTGGGGCTGCTGTACAGCTGGGTCGAGAACGCCTTCGGCGGCCGCGAGCACGAGCTCACCGGGGCCTATGACGACGCCGAGCCGGTGGTGGCCGGCCTGCGGGCGATCACCGAGGCCGTGCTGGCGCGCGACGCGGCGGCGGCCGCCGCGTCGGTCGACGCCTACCTTCAGGCGAGCGCGCTGCGCATGGTCGTGTCATACAGCAAAGAGGCCTGAGCGGGTCCTTCAGCTCGGCCGGGTGACGAGTTCGCCGTTGGGTTGCTGGGGTTCGCCGGTTCGGCGATTAACGGGCAGCGGCACCGGGTCGAGCGGATGGCGGCGCAGGTAGACGGTCTGGTAGACGATCAGCGCGATCAGGGCGGCCAGCAGTGCCGCCGACGTCCACTCGGTGCCCCACCCCAGGCCGCCCAGTTCGCGAGGCTTGCTCAGCGAATCCCCGCCCGTGGCGCCCAGGGGGCGGGTCAGCACAAACGCGATCCAGAACAGCACCATGCTGTTGATGCGGGTGAAGTAGTGTGCCGCGAGCAGCGCCAGCATGATCGCGGATAGCAGGAGCGCGCTGTCCCGGAAGCCGAACCCCACGACGTCGGCGAGGAAGTCGCCGCTGGAGGTGCCCAGGCTGTTAGAGAACATGATGGCAATCCAGTACAGCAGCTCGCCCTGAAACGTGGCGACGTTTTCTACGTCCAGCGTTTGCCCGCTGCGCCACCACAGCACGAACACGATCGCCAGCCCGGTGCTCAGTACCACCGCGCCGCCGGTGTAGCCGAATCCGGCGGTGCGGTTCATCAGGTCCGACAGTGTGGTGCCGGCGGTGCTGGTCAGCGCGATCACCGTCCAGTAGAGCGCCGGATGAAACCGGCCGGCTTTCAACTGGACCACCAACGCCACCACCAAGAGCGCGACGAAGATCAGCGTGCTGACCAGGTATCCGACCTGCAGCGTCTGGGAGACCAGGTCGCCGCCGGTTTCCCCGAGCGTTGTCGCAACCATCTTGAGCATCCAGAACAGCAGGGTGACGTGGGGAAGCTTGCGCATCACAAACTGGGTCGGTGGCTGGTTGATGTCGGCCACGGCCGTCCCTCCCTGATCGGTGCGTGGCTACCGGGCCGCCCGTGTCGCGGGATGCACGGCGACGAGCCCCAATCGGCTGCGGCGCTTGCAAATTGCGGCCAGCTCGGCGTAGGCCTTGGCGCCGAGCAGTTCGGTGAGTTCGTCGGCCAGACTTTGCCACACCTGCTTGGTGCCGATGTGGGCCGCCGGATCGCCGGTGCAATACCAGTGCAGATCGGCGCCGCCGGATCCCCATCCGCGGCGGTCATATTCGGTGACGGTGGTTTTCAGGATCTCCGTGTCATCGGGCCGGGTCACCCATTCCTGGCTGCGCCGGATGGGCAACTGCCAGCAGACATCGGGTTTCATTTGCAGCGGCGGCACGCCCAGCTTGAGGGCTTTGCTGTGCAACGCGCAGCCGGCACCGCCGGCAAAACCGGGGCGGTTCAGGAAGATGCAGGCATCCTTGTGTTTGCGGGTTCGGTACTGGGGTTGGCCATCGTGCTCGTCGAGTTCCAGATAGCCTTTGTTCCCCAAGCCTTTTTCCCGGAATTGCCAGTCGTCCTTGGTCAGCTGCTTGACCGAGTCGTCCAACCGGGCGCGGTCGTCGTCGTCGGACAGAAACGCACCGTGCGAGCAACACCCGTCCTGTGGCCGGCCCGCGACGGTGCCCTGGCAAGCCGGCGTGCCGAATACGCACGTCCAGCGCGACAGCAGCCAGGTGAGGTCCGCCGCGATCAAATGCTCGGGGTTTTCCGGGTCGTAGAACTCCACCCACTCACGGGCGAAATCCATCTCAACTTCTTGCCCCGGATGCACCGGCTCCTGGCGCGAATTTGCCACGGATCCAACGTTAGACCACGATTCCGCCCGGCTGACCCGGTGACACCGGGGTCAGTCGGGCGTGCCGGGGCTACCGGTGGTGCCGTCGGGATCGCCGCCGTCCCTGTGCGAGATCGGCCAGCGGCCGGGTCAGCGCGATATCGCGCGGCCGATCGGGTCCGCGACTTGCTTTCTTGGGCATCGACATCCGACTGGCACCTCAACGCATTCCATAGGTCGACGGCAGCGGCGCGTTGACCCTGCTTCGCCGGCGGTCACAGATGCGGGGACATGTTGATGGGCTGGCCGCGATCGGGGCTGGCCGGCCGCGGTGGGTGCCGCGGCGGGCACTGTGGCGGCCATTCAACGGTGTTCAAGCTGCGTGCCGACGCGGTGGGGGTTGCCGAGCAGCGAACATGATGAACCCATCGGCATCGAACGCCACCGATTCCCGAAGCCGTTTGGTCAGGTCACTTTTCGCGGTCGCCGCACACAGTACGGCAAACCACCCCGGTTCCGTAAGCTTGCGCCGGGGGCTACTACCTGTACTCACTCTGGCTATTTCTCGGACCACGCAACAGGTCCTGATCTGCGCGTTTCACACCAGCGTGGAGGGCACCTGGGTCCGTCCGGCTCGACGTGCCGGCAGATTCGACTGGCTCACCCGGTCATGCCGTCCGCGCCGGGGCTACCGGGGGTGCCGCCGGGCGCGCCGCCGTCCCCGCCGGTGCCGGCGGTGCCGCCGGTGCCGTCGCCCTTGCCGCCGTTGCCGCCGTTGCCTCCGTTGCCCCCGGTGCCGCCCCCGATTGCGATGCCGCCGTTACCTCCGTTACCTCCGTTGCCGCCGGTGCTGCCGCCGTCGCCGCCGTTGCCGCCACCGCCGCCGGTGCCGCCGTCGCCGCCCCCGGTTGCGGTGCCGCCGGTGCCGCCGGTGCCGCCGGTACCGCCGGTGCTGTTGCCGGAGCCGGCGTCACCGCCGGTGCCGCCGGTGCCGGCCGTACCACCCCCGGTTGCGTTGCCGCCGGTGCCACCGGCGCCGCCGTTGAAGCCGGTGCCGCTGGCGGTGTTGTTGTCGCCGGTGCCGCCGTTGCCGCCGCCGCCGCCGTTGCCGCTGGTGCCTGCGTTGCCGGTGGTGCCGCCGTTGCCGCCGGTGCCCGCGGCTCCGCCCGTGCCGCCGGTGCCGCCGTTGCCGCCGTTGCCGCCGGTCCCGCCGGCGATGCCTAAGCCGACACCGGAACCGCCGGTGCCGCCGGTGCCGCCGTCCCCGCCGAGGCCGCCGGTGCCGCCGTTGCCGTTGGTGCCAGGGGCGCCGGTGCCGACAAAGTTGACGTAGCCGTCACCGCCGACGCCGCCCTTGCCGCCGGCGCCGCCGGCAAAGGCGGTACCGCCGGTGGCGCCGCCTGTGCCGGTGGTGCCGGTGTCCCCGGCTCCGCCGTTACCGCCGACACCGCCGTTGCCGCCGTTGCCGAAGTTGCCGGGGGTGCCGGAACCGCCGTCGCCGCCGTTGCCGCGGAGCCGCCCCACCGGCCGCCCCGCCGGCACCGCCGGTGCCGCCGTTGCCGCCGGCGATGCCTAATCCGACACCGGAACCGCCGGTGCCGCCTTGGCCGCCGACCCCGCCGCTGCCGCCGCTTCCGCCGCTGCCGTTGAAGCCGCCGTTGCCGGTGTTGCCGCCGTTGCCACCGTTGCCGCCGGCTCCGCCGGCAAAGCCGGTGCCGCCGGTGGCGCCGCCGTTGCCGGTGGTGCCGGTGTCCCCGGCGCCGCCATTGCCGCCGTTGCCGCCTTGGCCGCCGGTGGCGTAGTGGCCGCTGCTGCCGCCGGTGCCGCCGGTACCGGCCGCCCCGCCCGCCCCAGAAGCGCCGCCGTCGCCGCCGGCGCCGCCGGTGCCGCCCGCGATGCCCAAGCCGACGCCGGAACCGCCGGTGCCGCCGTTGCCGCCGGTGCCGCCGGTGCCGCCGAGCCCGCCGTTGCCGTTGGTACCGCCGTTGCCGGTGTTGCCGCCTTGGCCGCCGACCCCGCCGGCTGCCGCCGGCAAAGCCGGTGCCGCCGTAGTGCCGCCGGCGCCAGTGGTGCCGGTGTCCCCGGTGCCGCCGGTGCCGCCTTGGCCGCCGTTGCCGCCGTTGCCGCGTGGCCGCCGTTGCCGCCGTTGCCGCCGGTGCCGGCCGCCCCGCCGCACCGGCGTTGCCGCCGGTGCCGCCGTTGCCGCCGGTCGCCGCCGGCGAGGCCTAGGCCGAGACCGGTGCCGCCGGTGCCGCCGGTGCCGCCGGTGCCGCCGTTGCCGCCGACCCCGCCGCTGCCGTTGGTGCCGCCGGTGCCGCTGTTGCCGCCGGCGCCGCCGGTGCCGCCGGCGCCGCCGGTAGGCCGGTGCCGCCGGTAAGGCCGGTGCCGCCGGTGGCGCCGCCGCTGCCGTTGGTGGCGATGTCGCTGCTGCCGCCGTTGCCGCCGGTGCCGCCGGTGCCGCCGGTGCCGTAGTGGCCGGTGCTGCCGCCGTTGCCGCCGGTGCCGGCCGCTCCGCCGGCGCCGGCGTTGCCGCCGGTGCCGCCGTTGCCGCCGGTGCCGCCGGCAGGCCTAAGCCGAGCCGGTGCCGCCGGTGCCGCCGGTGCCGCCGGTGCCGCCGGTGCCGCCGTTGCCGCCGACCCCGCCGCTGCCGTTGGTGCCGCCGGTGCCGCTGTTGCCGCCGGCGCCGCCGGTGCCGCCGGTGCCGCCGGCAAAGCCGGTGCCGCCGGTGGCGCCGCCGCTGCCGTTGGTGGCGATGTCGCCGCTGCCGCCGGTGCCGCCGGCGCCGCCGGCGCCGCCGTTGCCGTAGTGGCCGGTGCTGCCGCCGGTGCCGCCGGTGCCGGCCGCCCCGCCGGCGCCGGCGTTGCCGCCTTGGCCGCCGGTGCCGCCGGTGCCGCCGGCGAGGCCTGAGCCGACACCGGAGCCGCCGGTGCCGCCGGTGCCGCCGGCCCCGCCGTTGCCGGCCGCCGCCGCTGCCGTTGGTGCCGCCGGTGCCGCTGTTGCCGCCGGCGCCGCCGTTGCCGCCGGCGCCGCCGGCAAAGCCAGTAGCGCCGGTGGCGCCGCCGGTGCCGGTGGTGCCGTGTCGCTGTTGCCGCCGTTGCCGCCGTGCCGCCGTTGCCGCCGGTGCCGTAGTTGCCGGCGCTGCCCGCCGCGCCGCCCGGTGCCGGCCGCGCCGCCGGTGCCGGCGTTGCCGCCGGTGCCGCCGTTGCCGCCGGTGCCGCCGGCGATGCCTAGGCCGACACCGGGCCGCCGTTGCCGCCGGTGCCGCCGGCGCCGCCGGTGCCGCCGACGCCCGCCGTTGCCGTTGGTGCCGCCGGCACCGGTGGTGCCGCCGGTGCCGCCGTTGCCGCCGTCGCCGCCGGCGAAGCCGTTGCCGCCGGTGGCTCCGCCGGTGCCGGTGGTGCCGGTGCGCCGGCCCCGCCGTTGCCGCCGCGCCGCCGTTGCCGCCGTCGCCGGAGTTGCCGGTGCTGCCGCCGGCGCCGCCGGTGCCGGCAGCCCCGCCGGCGCCCGGCGTTGCCGCCGGTGCCGCCGTTGCCGCCGGTGCCGCCGGCGATGCCGAGGCCGACGCCGGACCGCCGTTGCCGCCGTTGCCGCCGGTCCCGCCGTTGCCGCCGACGCCGCCGGTGCCGTTGGTGCCGCCGGTGCCGCTGTTGCCGCCTTGCCGCCGTTGCCGCCGGTGCCGCCGGCGCCGCCGTTGCCGCCGGTGGCGCCGTCGGTGCCGGTGGCGCCGTTAGTCGCCGTTGCCGCCGGTGCCGCCGTCGCCGCCGGCGCCGCCGTCGCCGCGTTGCCGGTGCTGCCGCCGTTGCCGCCGGTGCCGGCCGCGCCGCCGGCGCCGGCGGCGCCGCCGTTGCCGCCGGTCCCGCCGTTGCCGCCGTTGGTGCCGGCGGCCCCGCCGTCGCCGCCGTCGCCGCCGGTGCCGCCGACGCCCGCCGGTGCCGTTGGTGCCGCCGGTGCCGCCGTTGCCGCCTGGCCGCCGGTGCCGCCGGCGCCGCCGGCAAGCCGGTGCCGCCGGTGCCGGTGGCGCCGTTGGCCGCCCGCGCCGCCGTCGCCGCCGGTGCCGCCGGTGCCGCCGGTGCCGCGTTGCCGCCGTGCCGCCGCCGTTGCCGCCGGTGCCGGCCGCCCCGCCGGCGCCGCCGGTCGCCGCCGTTGCCGCCGTCGCCGCCGGTCGCCGCCGGCGGTGCCGACGCCGGACCGCCGGTGCCGCCTTGGCCGCCGGCGCCGCCGGTGCCGCCGACGCCGCCGTTGCCGTTGGTGCCGCCGTTGCCGCCGTTGCCGCCGTTGCCGCCGGTGCCGCCGGCGCCGCCGGCGCCGCCGTTACGCCGGTGCCGCCGGTGTCGGCCACATCGCCGGCCGCCGCCGTCACCGCCGGTGCCGCCGGCGCCGCCGGTGCCCGGGTGCCGCTACGCCCGCCGGCGCCGCGCCGGTGCCGGCTGCGCCACCGCCACCCGCGGTGCCGCCGGTGCCGCCGGTGCCGCCGGTGCCGCCGTCGCCGGCGATACCGCTGGCCGCCGGCACCGCCGGTGCCGCCTTGGCCGCCGGTGCCGCCCTGGCCGCCGTTGCCGTTGGTGCCGCCGGTGCCGCGCGTTGCCGCCGGTGCCGCCGGCGCCGCCGCTGCCGCCGTGCGCCGCCGGCGCCGCCGCTGCCGAGGCCGGTGCCGCCGTATGCGCCGGCTGCCGCCGTCTGCCGCCGTCGCCGCCGGTGCCGCCGGTCGCCGCCGGTGCCCGCGTTGCCGCCGTGCCGCCGGCGCCGCCGGCGCCGCCTGCGCCGCCGGTGCCGCCGGCGCCGCCGTTGCCGCCGTTGCCGCCGTTGCCGCCGGCGCTGCGCCGACGCCGCCGGCCGCCGGTCGCCGCCGTTGCCGCCGGCGCCGCCGCTGCCGCCTGGCCGCCGGTGCCGTGGTGCCGCCGGTGCCGCCGCTGGCCGCCGTGCCGCCGGCGCCGCCGGTGCCGCCGGTCGCCGGCGCCGCCGTTGCCGCCGGTGCCGCCGGCCGCCGTTGCCGCCGGCGCCGCCGTCGCCGCCGGTGCCGCCGGTGCCGCCGGTGCCCGCCGGTGCCCGCCGTTGCCCGCCGGCGCCGCGCGCCGGTGCCGGCCGGCGCCGCCGGCGCCGCCGGTGCCGCCGGTGCCGCCGGCGCCGCCGTGCTGCCGTCGCCGCCGGTGCCCGCGGCACCGTCGCCGCCGGTGCCGCCTTGGCCGCCGTTGCCGCCGTGCCGCCGGTGCCGTTGGTGCCGCCGATGCCCGCGTCGCCGCCGGTGCCGCCGGCGCCGCCGTTGCCGCCGGCAGCCGGCGCTGCCGGCCGTGGCGTTGCCGTCGCCGGCGCCGCCGTTGCCGCCGGCGCCGCCGTTGCCGCCGTTGCCGGCGGTGCCGGCGGTGCCGCCGGTGCCGCCGGTGCCGCCGTGCCGCCGCCCCGCGGTGCCGCCGGCGCCGCCGTTGCCGCCGGTGCCGCCGGCGGCGCCGAGCCGACGCCGGCGCCGCCGTTGCCGCCGTGGCCGCCGTGCCGCCGGTGCCGCCGCTGCCGCCGGCGCCGTCGGTGCCGCCGGTGCCGCTGGCGCCGCCGGCGCCGCCGGCGCCGCCGGCCGCCGTTGCCGCCGGTGCCGCCGGCGCCGCCGGTGGCCGCCGGCGCCGGTGCCGGCCGCTGCCGCCGTGGCCGCCGGTGCCGCCGGTGCCGCCGTTGGCCGCCGTGGCCGCCGGTGCCGCCGGCGCCGCTGGCGCCGGTGCCGCCGGTGCCGCCGCCGCTGCCGCCGGTGCCGCCGTGACCGCCGGCGCCGCGCCGCCGCCGCCGACGCCGCCGGCGCCGCCGGTGCCGCCGCCGGCGCCGGTGTCGGTGGCCGCCGGTGCCGCCGGTGCCGCCTTGGCCGCCGTGCCGCCGACCCCGCCCTGGCCGCCGGCGCCGCGGTGCGCGCCGCTGCGCCGCCGGTGCCGCCGGCGCCGCCGTGGCCGCCGGCGCCGCCGGCGCCGCCGGTGCCGCCGGTGCCGCCGTGCCGGTGCCGCCGCCGGCGCCGCCGTTGCCGCCGGTGCCGCCCGCGCCGCCGGTGCCGCCGGTGCCGCCGCCGGTGCCGCCCGCAGTCGCCGCCGCCGGCGCCGCCTGGACCGCCGGCGCCGGCCGCCCCGCCGGCGCCGCCGGTGCCGCCGTGCCCGCCGGCGCCGCCGGTGGCGCCGCGCCGCCGCCCCCGGTGCCGCCGTGCCGCCGTCCGCCCTGGCCGCCGGTGCCGCCGGTGCCGTCGGTGCCGCGTCGCCGCCGGTGCCGCCGGCGCCGCCGGCCGCCGGCGCCGCCGCCGTGCCGCCGGCCGCCCCGGTGGTCGCCGTGCCGTCGGTGCCGGCGCCGGCCCCGCCGTTGCCGCCGTGCCGCCTTGGCCGCCGGTGCCGCCGGCGCCGCCGGCCGCCGGTGCCGCCGTCGCCGCCGGTGCCGCCGTTGCCCGCCGGCGCCGCCGGCGCCGCCGGCCGCCGGCTGCCGCCCGGTGCCGCCGTGCCGCCGCACCGGCGCCGGTGTCGGCGGCCGCCGGTGCCGCCGGCGCCGCCGGTGCCGCCAGTGCCGCCGGCCCCGCCCGGCCGCCGGTGCCGTCGGTGCCGGCGGTGCCAGTCGCCGCCGGCGCCGCCGGCGCCGCCTTGGCCGCCGGCGCCGCCGGTGCCGCCGGCCGCCGGTGGCGCCGGTGGCCACCGCGCCGGCCGTGCCGGCCGCCGCCTTGGCCGCCGGTGCCGCCTTGGCCGCCGGTGCCGCCGGCGCCGCCAGCGCCGGTGCTGCCGCGTCGCCGCCGGTGCCGCCGTTGCCGCCGGCGCCGCCGGCGCCGCCGCCCCGCCGGCACCGCCGGTGCCGCCGGTGCCGCACCGCTGCCGGTGCCGGCGGCCGCCGGTGCCACCGGCGCCGCCGGTGCCGCCGGTGCCGCCGGCGCCGCCCTGGCCGCCGGGCCGTCGGTGCCGTCGGTGCCGCTGCGCCGCCGGTGCCGCCGGCGCCGCCTTGGCCGCCGGTGCCGCCGGTGCCGCCGGCCGCCGCCGGTGGTCGCCGGTGCCACCGGCGCCGGCCGTGCCGGCCCCGCCTTGGCCGCCGGTGCCGCCTTGGCCGCCGGTGCCGCCGGCGCCGCCAGCCCCGGTGCTGCCCGCAGTCGTCCCGCCGCTGCCGGCGTCGCCGCCGGCGCCGCCGGCCGCCGGCCGCCGCCGCCGG
The DNA here is from genome assembly GCA_963748885.1 of uncultured Actinomycetota bacterium. GTDB lineage: Bacteria > Actinomycetota > Actinomycetes > Mycobacteriales > Mycobacteriaceae > Mycobacterium. The sequence continues at coordinate 29,438 of CAVVLC010000020.1, read as the reverse complement.
CACCGCCGGTCCCGCCGATGCCCGCACGTCGCCCCGGTGCCGGTGGCCGCCGGTGCCGCCGGTGCCGCCGGTGACCGCCGACCCCGCCGGTCCCGCCGGCGCCACTGGTGCCGCCGGTGCCGCCGGTGCCGCCGTCGCCGCCGGCGCCGCCGTGGCCGCCGGTGCCGCCCGTGCCGCCGGCCGCCGCCGGTGGTCCCGGTGGCGTCGGTGCCGGCCATCCCGGCCCCGCCCTGCCCACCCGTGCCACCAGTACCGCCGGTCCCGTAGGCGCCGCCAGCCCCGGTGCTGCCCGCAGTCGTCCCGCCGGTCCCGGCGTCCCCGCCGGACCCGCCGGCCCCGGCCGCCCCGCCGGCACCCCCGGTCCCGCCGATACCCGCACTCGCCCCGGTGTCGGTGGCCCCGGTGCCACCCGCGCCCCCGGTGCCGCCAGTGCCGCCGACCCCACCCTGGCCGCCGGAGCCGTCGGTGCCGCCGGTGCCGCTGTCGCCGCCGGTGCCGCCGGCGCCGCCGTGGCCGCCGGCGCTGCCCGTGCCACCGGCCGCCCCGGTGGTCCCGGTGGCGTCGGTGCCGGCCATCCCGGCCCCGCCCTGCCCACCCGTGCCACCAGTACCGCCGGTCCCGTAGGCGCCGCCAGCCCCGGTGCTGCCCGCAATCGTCCCGCCGGTCCCGGCGTCCCCGCCGAACCCGCCGGCCCCGGCCGCCCCGCCGGCCCCCCCGGTCCCGCCGATACCCGCACCCGCCCCGGTGTCGGTGGCCCCGGTCCCACCCGCGCCCCCGGTGCCGCCAGTGCCGCCGACCCCACCCTGGCCGCCGGAGCCGTCGGTGCCGCCGGTGCCGCTGTCGCCGCCGGTGCCGCCGGCGCCGCCCTGCCCGCCGGCGCTGCCGGTGCCACCGGGCGCCCCGGTGGTCCCGGTGGCGTCGGTGCCGGCCATCCCGGCCCCGCCCTGCCCACCGGTGCCACCAGTACCGCCGGTCCCGTAGGCGCCGCCAGCCCCGGTGCTGCCCGCAATCGTCCCGCCGGTCCCGGCGTCCCCGCCGAACCCGCCGGCCCCGGCCGCCCCGCCGGCCCCCCCGGTCCCGCCGATACCCGCACCCGCCCCGCTGCCGGTGTCGGTGGCTCCGGTGCCGCCGGTACCGCCGGTACCGCCGTGGCCGCCGACCCCGCCGGCCCCGCCGGACCCACTGGTGCCGCCGGTGCCACTGTCGCCGCCGGTGCCGCCGGTGCCGCCGGCGCCGCCCTGCCCGCCGGCGCTGCCCGTGCCACCGGCCGCCCCGGTGGTCCCGGTGGCCGCCGCGCCGGCCATCCCGGCCCCGCCCTGCCCACCCGTGCCACCAGTACCGCCGGTCCCGTAGGCGCCGCCAGCCCCGGTGCTGCCGGCAATCGTCCCGCCGGTCCCGGCGTCCCCGCCGGACCCGCCGGCCCCGGCCGCCCCGCCGGCACCCCCGGTCCCGCCGATACCCGCACCCGCCCCGCTGCCGGTGTCGGTGGCCCCGGTCCCACCGGTACCGCCGGTACCGCCGTGACCGCCGACCCCGCCGGCCCCGCCCGAGCCGTTGGTGCCGCCGGTGCCACTGTCGCCGCCGGTGCCGCCGGCGCCGCCGTGGCCGCCGGCGCTGCCCGTGCCACCGGCCGCCCCGGTGGTCCCGGTGGCCGCCGCGCCGGCCGTCCCGGCCCCGCCCTGCCCACCCGTGCCACCAGTACCGCCGGTCCCGTAGGCGCCGCCAGCCCCGGTGCTGCCGGCAATCGTCCCGCCGGTCCCGGCGTCCCCGCCGGACCCGCCGGCCCCGGCCGCCCCGCCGGCACCCCCGGTCCCGCCGATACCCGCACCCGCCCCGGTGTCGGTTGCCCCGGTGCCACCCACGCCCCCGGTACCGCCGTGACCGCCGACCCCGCCGGCACCGCCGGACCCACTGGTGCCACCGGTGCCGCTGTCGCCGCCGGTGCCGCCGGCGCCGCCCTGCCCGCCGGCGCTGCCCGTGCCACCGGCCGCCCCGGTGGTCCCGGTGGCCACCGTGCCGGCCATGCCGGCCCCGCCCTGCCCACCCGTGCCACCAGTACCGCCGGTCCCGTAGGCGCCGCTGGTCCCGGTGCTGCCCGCAATCGTCCCGCCGGTCCCGGCGTCCCCGCCGAACCCGCCGGCCCCGGCCGCCCCGCCAGCCCCGCCGGCGCCGCCGGTACCCGCACCGGCGCCGGTGTCGGTGGCCCCGGTAGCTCCCGCGCCGCCGGTCCCACCCGCGCCGCCGACCCCACCCTGGCCGCCGGAGCCGTCGGTGCCGCCATTGCCTGCACCGCCGGTACCGCCCTGGCCGCCGCTCCCGCCCGCCCCACCAATCCCGCCAGCCGCGCCGGCTGTGGTGCTATTAGTGCCTTGGGCGCCTTCCCCTCCGGTGCCACCTTCGCCGCCGGTGCCGCCGGTGCCGGCGCCGCCCGCATGCCCGGCGCTTCCTAACACTCCTGCGGCGCCACCGGCCCCGGCAGTGCCAGCGCTACCGCCAGCGCCGCCGGTCCCGCCGGTGCCGCCGGCCCCACCATCGTTGCCAACAGAAGCGGCACCCGCCCCGCCGGCGCCGCCGGCGCCGCCAAGCCCGCCGGCGCCGCCCGCACCGCCCGCGCCGAACAGAGTGTGGCCCGCGCTGCCGCCAACACCGCCCGACCCGGCGTCACCGCCGGCCCCGCCGATTCCCGCGGCCCCGCCGCCGGTGCTGCCCGCGGCACCGGTACCACCAGCCCCGCCGTCACCGCCGGCCCCGCCGTGGCCAAACATCAGCTGCCCGTTAGAGCCGCCGGCCCCGCCGGCCCCGCCGGCCCCGCCGGCCGCCCCAGCCGCGCCAGCCCCTCCCGCCCCGCCGCCACCGCCGTGCCCGCCGCCCAGCAGCCCACTGGCACCGCCGGCCCCACCGTTGCCGCCGGACCCGCCCGCGGTCACCGCCGCACCGCCCGCGCCGCCCTGACCACCGGCGCCGAACAGGCCGGCCGAGCCACCAGCCCCACCGGCCTGACCCGCACCGCCGGACCCACCGTTGCCGCCGTTGCCATAGATCCACCCGCCGGCGCCGCCGGCGACCCCGGTCCCCGCCGACCCATTGGCGCCGTTGCCGACCAACGGGCGCCCGGTCAGCGACTCAATGGGCGAAAAGAATGCCAGTTGTTCCAGGCCCTGCAACGGCGAGACGTTGGCCGCCTCGGTGAGCCCATACGCCCCCGCGCCCGAGCTCAGCGCCTGCACAAAATGGTCATGAAACAGCGCCGTCTGTCCGCTCAGCGCCTGAAAATCGGCGCCGTAGCCACCAAACAATCTCGCGATCGCCCCTGACACCTCATCGCCGGCGGCCGCCACAATGCCCGTCGTCGAGGTCGCTGCCGTCGCGTTGGCGGCCCGGATCGCCTGCCCCACCTCGGTCAGGTTCGTCGACGCTAAGGCCAGAGTCTCCGGTGCGGCAATCACATACGACGTCATCGCGACTCCTACGGATCGATGCGAAAACCCCAAGACAATCCTGGGGACAGGCGGTGAACCGTACGCGCGCGTTTTTTGCCGGGGAGTCAATTGAACATTTTTTTCACTTCTTTGTTTGCGGCTCGAATTTCGCGGTTGACTTCTTCAAGCGGAACCGCTGCCCGCGCCGGTCTCGCCGATCCCGCGGGCCGCTAAGCGGCACGACGTGGGCCGCCGGGCGGCCCGTATCGTCACCCGGCTCGGCTGGATTGCCGGGCTTCTCAGCGGGCTGCCACGCGCCCGTATCGTCACCCGGCTCGGTTGGATTGCCGGGCTTCTAAGCGGGCCGCCACGCGGTCCGCATCGTTGCCCGGCTCGGTTGGATTGCCGGGCTTCTCAGCGGGCCGCCACGCGGCCGGGGTCGTCACCCGACTAGGTTTGACTGTTGTGCGATTGGGCGTGCTCGACGTGGGCAGTAACACGGTTCATTTGCTGGTGGTAGATGCCCACCGCGGTGGTCATCCCACGCCGATGAGCTCAACGAAAGCCACGCTCCGACTGGCCGAGGCGACCGACAACTCCGGCAAGATCACCAAGCGCGGCGCAGACAAGCTGATCTCCACCATCGACGAATTCGCCAAGATCAGCGTCAGCTCCGGCTGCGCCGAGTTGATGGCCTTCGCGACGTCCGCGGTCCGCGACGCCGAGAATTCCGACGAGGTGCTCGCCCGGGTCCGCAAAGAGACCGGCGTCGAGTTGCAGGTGCTACGCGGCGTTGACGAGTCGCGGCTGACCTTCCTGGCGGTGCGCCGGTGGTTCGGCTGGAGCGCGGGGCGAATCATCAACCTCGATATCGGCGGCGGCTCGCTGGAACTGTCCAGCGGCGTCGACGAGGAACCCGACGTCGCGATGTCGTTGCCGCTGGGTGCCGGACGGTTGACCCGTGAGTGGCTGTCCGACGACCCGCCCGGCCGGCGCCGGATGGCGATGTTGCGTGATTGGCTGGACGCCGAGCTGGCGGAAGCCAGCGGGACCGTCCTGGACGCCGGCGGCCCCGACCTCGCGGTAGCGACGTCGAAGACGTTTCGCTCGCTGGCGCGGCTGACCGGCGCGGCCCCATCGGCCGCCGGACCGCGGGTGAAGAGGACGCTCACGGCAAACGGCCTCAGACAACTCATATCTTTCATCTCTAGGATGACGACCGCTGACCGCGCGGAACTGGAAGGGGTTAGCGCCGAGCGGGCACCGCAGATCGTGGCGGGTGCCCTGGTGGCGGAGGCGAGCATGCGAGCGCTGTCGATTGAAACAGTGGATATCTGCCCGTGGGCACTACGGGAAGGTCTGATTCTGCGCAAACTCGATAGCGAAGCTGACGGAACCGCCCTCGTAGAGACTTCGGTGCGGGATGCTGGAGTCCAGACAGTTGATCGGAACGCGGCTAACCGATCGAGAGGCGAAAAACCATGACCGGACCACACCCCGAGGCGGAGAGCAAAGCGACCCGTCCGATCTCGGTGGCCGAGTTGCTGGCCAGAAATGGGACCATTGGCGCCCCGGCGGTCACCCGACGGCACGGCCGCCGGCGCGGCGACAACGACTCGGTCACCGTCGCCGAGCTGACCGGTGAGATTCCGATCATCAGTGACGATCATCACGAGCACCAGGACCTGCACGGGGACGAGGATCTGCACGATCGGACCTCCCCGAAAAGAAAGACCACTCGGCTAACGGGGGGGCCCAGGTTGGTCAGTCGGCGGTTGGCCAGTCGGCCCCGCAGTCAGCACGGGTCGCCGAAGACCGCGCCAAAAAGGCCTACTGGTCCGAACCTCAACCGCGCTGGCCCAAGTCCCCGCCGCTAGCACGCGGGTCGGGGCCCGAGCGCAGTGAATACCCACGGCCGCTGCGCCCGTGCGGGAAGCGACGATGGTGGCCGGGTAGATCCGCGAGCGCCGGAATCGCAATCCGGGGCCGAGCACATGAATCCCGATCCGGCCGAGAACTACGCCGACATCCCGGTGGACGTGATGGACTCCGAGGTGCGCGAGGCGGAAACAGATATCGAGGATTCCGCATACGTGCGGTCCTATCTGCAGGCTTCGGACGGGACGCTGTTCGGCGGGCAGACCCTCGCCGACGAGCTGGCTCGGCGGCGCGGCGAGGGTCGCCTCAGTGTGGGGGATCTAGCGGCCGAATCCGGAGTCGAACAGCGACTCGACGAGGCGGCCGCCGGTACCCATCGGTCGGAAGGCCGATTCGAGGCGGTGTGGCGCGGCGGCTTGATTGTGCTGCAGTCGATCCTGGCCGTGGCGTTCGGCGCCGGGCTGTTCGTCGCCTTCGACCAGCTCTGGCAATGGAACGCCGTCGTGGCACTGGCTGCTATCGGTGCTGGTCATCCTTGGCCTGGTGGTCGGAGTGCGGGTTGTTCGAAAAACCGAGGACATCGCCAGCACGTTGATCGCGGTTGCGGTCGGGGCACTGATCACCTGGGGACCGTTGGTGCTTTCCTTACAAGCGGGCTAGGCGCCACCACTAGCAGTGCGCCCAGCAATCAAAGTCGGCCTGTCGACGGCCTCGGTGTACCCATTGCGGGCCGAGGCCGCGTTCGAGTATGCGGCCAGACTCGGCTATGACGGGGTCGAGCTGATGGTGTGGAGCGAGTCGGCCAGCCAGGACATCGATGCCGTCAAGAAGCTGTCGACGGCGCTACCGCGTGCCGGTGTTGTCCGTGCATGCGCCGTGCCTGCTGATCTCGCAACGGGTGTGGGGCGCCAACCCGATTCACAAGCTGGAACGCAGCGTGCGCGCGGCCGAGGAACTGGGCGCGCAGACGGTCGTCGTGCATCCGCCGTTTCGCTGGCAACGCCGCTATGCCGAGGGATTCAGCGACCAGGTTTCCGCTCTCGAGGCCTCCAGCGACGTGATGGTCGCGGTGGAGAACATGTTCCCGTTCCGGGCGGACCGGTTCTTCGGGGTCGATCAGTCGCGGGAACGGATGCGCAGGCGCGGCGGCGGCCCGGGACCGAATATCTCGGCGTTCGCGCCGTCCTATGACCCGCTGGACGGCGACCACGCGCACTACACGCTGGACCTGTCGCATACCGCGACCGCGGGCACCGACGCGCTGGAGATGGCGCGCCGGATGGGCTCCGGGTTGGTGCATCTGCACCTGTGCGACGGCAGCGGGTTGCCCGCCGACGAGCACCTGGTACCCGGCCGGGGTACGCAACCCACCGCCGAGACCTGCCAGATGCTGGCCGGCGGCGATTTCGCCGGCCACGTCATCTTGGAAGTGTCCACATCAAGCGCGCGTTCGGCCAATGAGCGGGAAGTCATGCTCGCCGAATCGTTGCAGTTCGCCCGCACGCACCTGCTGCGGTGATGTTCACCGATATTCCACCAAGATCCCCGGGAGACCATGAACGCGCTATTCACCGCCGCAATGACGCTGCGGGAGGCCGGCCCTGGCCTGTATGAGGGAGAGCTGAACCATCACTGGACCATCGGGCCCAAGGTGCACGGCGGCGCGATGCTGGCGCTGTGCGCCAACGCCGCCCGCGCCGCCTGCGGGGACGCGCCCGCCTTGCAGCCGGTGTGCGTGTCGGCCAGCTTCCTGTGGGCGCCCGATCCGGGGCCGATGCGGTTGCAGACGTTGATCCGCAAGCGGGGCCGCCGGGTCAGCGTGGTCGATGTCGAACTCACCCAGGGCGACCGCACCGCGGTGCACGCCGTGGTCAACCTCGGCGAACCCGAGCACTACCTGCCGGGTGACCCGGCCGGCCCACTGCTGTCCGCGAACCCGGTCGTGGATCTGATGCCGCCGGAACCGCCCGGCAACATAGCGCCGATCGGGCCCGGCCACCCGCTGGCCGGCCTGGTGCACCTGGGCGAGGGCTGCGACGTCCGGCCGATGCTTTCGACGCTGCGGCCCGTCAGGGAGGCGCCGGCCGGGCGGCCGCCGGTGATCCAGATGTGGGCGCGCCCGCGCGGCGTCGCCCCGGATCCGCTGTTCGCGCTGATGTGCGGGGATTTGTCGGCGCCGGTGACCTTCGCGGTGGAGCGCACCGGCTGGGCGCCGACCGTCCAGCTCACCGCGTTCCTGCGGGCCTTGCCGGCCGACGGCTGGCTGCGGGTGATCTGCACCTGCCTGGAGATCGGGCAGGACTGGTTCGACGAGGACCACCTCGTCGTCGACAGTCTGGGCCGCATCGTGGCGCAGTCGCGCCAGTTGGCGATGGTGCCCGCCGCTCGGTAAGGGTCGGTGTCTGCGATGCTTTCCGGCATGGCAAGAATCGCGATCATCGGTGGCGGCAACATCGGCGAGGCGCTGCTGTCGGGGCTGTTGCGGGCGGGACGGCAGGTTAAAGACCTGGTGGTGGCCGAACGGATGCCCGATCGCGCCAAGTACCTGGCGGACACCTATTCGGTGCTGGTGACGTCGTCGGTGACCGACGCGGTGGACAACGCGACGTTCGTCGTCGTCGCGGTCAAGCCTGCCGACGTCGAGTCGGTGATGGCCGAGCTGGCCCGCGCGGCGACCGCTGCCGAGAACGACAGCGCCGAGCAGGTGTTCGTCACCGTCGCCGCGGGCATCACGATCGCCTACTTCGAGTCCAAGCTGCCGGCCGGGACGCCGGTGATCCGGGCGATGCCGAACGCGGCGGCATTGGTGGGAGCGGGGGTGTCGGCGCTGGCCAAGGGCCGTTTCGTCACTGGCCAGCAGCTCGAGGAGGTATCGGCCCTGTTCGACGCGGTAGGCGGCGTGCTGACCGTCCCGGAGCAGCAGATGGACGCGGTGACCGCGCTGTCCGGTTCGGGTCCGGCGTATTTCTTCCTGATGGTCGAGGCGCTGGTGGACGCCGGCGTCGCGGTGGGTCTGAGTCGTCAGGTGGCTGCCGACCTGACCGCGCAGACGATGGCCGGGTCGGCGGCGATGCTGCTGGAACGGATGAATCAGGACGGGCGGTCGGCCAACGGGGAGTCGATGGGGTCGATGGTCGACACCACGGCGGCGCAACTGCGGGCGACGGTCACCTCGCCGGGCGGCACCACCGCCGCTGCGCTGCGCGAACTCGAACGCGGGGGCTTGCGGGCGGCCGTTGACGCGGCCGTTCAGGCCGCCAAAATCCGCTCTGAGCAGCTAAGAATTACATCGGAATAATTCAAGTATTTTAAACTGATTATCCCCCACCAGTACCAGTAACCCCACTAGTCCCGCTATTCTCCTCTGTGTATGCACGTGTTGGTGCCAGCGGAGGGGAAGCCGCTGGCATTGCGCGTGCCTGACACGATTGGGTTGCGATGACGTCTACGAACGGGCCATCGGCGCGGGATTCGGCTGGCGGTAAATCGGCGCGGGACGCCGGTTCGGCCGAGGCTCAGCCGGCCAGGACTCAATTTCTCACCGTGGCCGAGGTGGCGGCGCTGATGCGGGTCTCCAAGATGACCGTGTACCGGTTGGTGCACAACGGCGAGCTGCCGGCGGTTCGGGTCGGGCGGTCCTTCCGGGTGCACTGCCAAGGCCGTCCACGACATGCTGGAGACCTCGTACTTCGACGCGGGCTGACGGCTTAGAGCCCACCTGCACCGCTGGATCTGCCTGCGGGACGCCGTCAAGCGGCGGTCACGCGGCCTCGGTTTGGTGTTCCGTGGCGCCGGCCGGGTAAAGTTGCCGGGTCCTTTAGAAACCGGTCACAGGTCAGATAGCGGAGTTATGGGTTCAGTCATCAAGAAGCGGCGCAAGCGTATGTCGAAGAAGAAGCACCGCAAGCTGCTGCGTCGCACCCGGGTGCAGCGCAGAAAACTTGGCAAGTAAGCCGCCGGTAAGCCGGGTAGGCCCCGTCGCGCGACCGTCACCCGGCTGTAACGCCGCCGTTTCGGCTGCCCGCTAGGCTGTCGAGTGGATTCCTCCCACGGTCAGGACGGCGCCGGGACAGCGGTAGCACGCACTACCCAAAGGTGGTGCTGGTCACGGGCGCGTGCCGGTTCCTGGGCGGTTACCTGACCGCACGGCTGGCGCAGAATCCGCTGATCAACGGCGTCATCGCGGTGGACGCGATCGCGCCGAGCAAGGACATGCTGCGCCGGATGGGCCGAGCCGAGTTCGTCCGTGCCGATATTCGTAATCCGTTTATCGCCAAGGTGATTCGAAACGGCGAAGTCGACACGGTGGTGCACGCCGCCGCGGCGTCCTACGCGCCGCGGTCCGGTGGCAGCGCGGCGTTGAAGGAACTCAACGTGATGGGCGCGATGCAGCTGTTCGCGGCCTGTCAGAAGGCGCCGTCGGTACGCCGCGTGGTGCTGAAGTCCACCTCTGAGGTTTACGGGTCGCAGCGCACACGATCCGGTGATGTTCACCGAGGACAGCAGTAGCCGTCGGCCGTTCCGGGAGGGTTTCGCCAAGGACAGCCTCGATATCGAGGGTTACGCGCGCGGGCTGGGCCGGCGCCGGCCCGACATCGCGGTGACCATTCTGCGGCTGGCCAACATGATTGGCCCGGCGATGGACACCACGCTGTCGCGATATCTGGCCGGGCCTTTGGTGCCGACGATGTTCGGCCGCGACGCGCGACTGCAGTTGCTGCACGAGCAGGATGCGCTGGGCGCGCTGGAGCGCGCGGCGATGGCGGGCAAGGCGGGCACCTTCAACATCGGCGCCAGCGGCATCATCATGCTGTCGCAGGCGATCCGGCGGGCGGGCCGAATCCCGTTGCCGGTACCGCGGCTTTGGCGTGTGGGCTCTTGATTCGCTGAGGCGGGCAAATCAGCTACACCGAAATCAATCGCGAGCAATTCAATTACTTGAGTTATGGCCGCGTGATGGACACCACCCGGATGCGCGCGGATCTCGGCTTTCAGCCCAAGTGGACCACGGCGGAGGCTTTCGACGACTACGTTCGCGGCCGAGGCTTGACTCCCATTATCGACCCGCATGGGTACGCTCCTTGGAAGGTCGCGCCGTGGCGTTGGCGCAGCGGTTGGGGTAGCCGAAATCCAATTCCTATGGGGTGGGGTCAGGTAGATATCGTGGCGGGTGATACCAGAGCGAATGTCATTCCACTGCACACGAATTCGGGTCGGGTAGCGGCGCAGCGGACGGGCGGGCAGCGGGCCGAAGCGTCCCGTCAGACATCCCTCGTCGCTTTCTGATCCGAACGGTACGCGCGTCGGCCGAACAGATCGCTGCCGTCGTCCGCGAGATCGACGAGCATCGGCGTGCGGCGGGTGCGGCTGGCACGCGGGCCGCCGATGCGCCACTCAACGAGCTCGCCCAGCACGTCGCCGCGGTCGCCGGATTCGTCCGCAAACGGATGACTGGTGACTACGCCGTCGACGAGTTCGGGTTCGATCCGCACTTCAACAACGCGATCCTTCGGCCTTTGCTGAGGTTCTTTTTCAGGTCGTGGTTCCGGGTCGAGGTCAGCGGTATCGAGAACCTGCCGAGCAGTGGCGCCGCGCTGCTGGTGGCCAACCATGCCGGCGTGTTGCCGTTCGACGGATTGATGCTGTCGGTGGCGGTTCACGACGAGCATCCCGGCTGCAGCGGGACCTGCGGCTGCTGGCCGCCGACATGGTGTTCGACATGCCCGTGATCGGCCAGGCCGCGCGCAAGGCCGGCCACACCATGGCCTGCACGACCGACGCGCACCGGCTGCTCGCCGCCGGCGAGCTGACCGCGGTGTTCCCGGAGGGCTACAAGGGCCTGGGCAAGCGTTTCGAGGACCGCTACGGCTGCAGCGGTTCGGCCGCGGCGGGCTTCGTGTCGGCGGCGCTGCGCACCAAGGCGCCGATCGTGCCGTGCTCGATCGTCGGCTCCGAAGAGATCTACCCGATGCTGGCCGACGTCAAGCTGCTGGCGCGGCTGTTCGGCCTGCCGTACTTCCCGATCACGCCGCTGTTCCCGTTGGCCGGCCCGCGCGGGCCTGGTGCCGCTGCCGTCGAAATGGCGCATCGCAGTTCGGTGAGCCGATCTACACCGACGATTACGACGACCGGCGACGCTGACGACCCGATGGTCACCTTCGAGCTGACCGACCAGGTGCGCGAGACGATCCAGCAGACGCTGTACCGGCTGCTTGGCCGGCCGCCGCAACGTCTTCTTCGGCTGAGCTTTCTGCGGCTTTCGCCTCTCAGATCGATGCGATCGCGGCGACGGTGTCTGCGCGCGGCGCCAGCTTCTTGGTCGGCGGCCTCGCCGAGCATGGTGACGATGCTGGTGACCACCGGCTTGCCCTCGGCGTCTGTGACTTCGCTGCGAATTTCGGCGATCACCGTGCCGTGGTGACTCGATCACCGAGTCCAGGTAGGTGTCGAAATACAGCTTGTCGCCGGCCAGGATCGGCCGGTGGAAGCTTGAACTTCTGGTCGCGGTGAAAGACGCGGGCGATGTTGATCGGGATCGTCGAACTTGTTGAAGATCTCCAGCTGCACCCGCCGCCCGGCGACCGCCAGGAACGTCAGTGGGGCGACGCAGCGCCGGGTAGCCGGCCTCGGCGGCGTCAGCCTCGTCGTAGTGCGCCGGGTGATCGTCTTGGACCGCGGCTGGCGAACTCCCGGATCTTCTCGCGGCCGACCTGGAAGTAGTCCGGCTGACCGGTAGTGCTTGCCGATGATGGTTGGGCGTCTTCGGGAACTGTCATGCCGGGCTGCGCGCTCTCCGCTCAAATGGTTGCTCAGCGGCGCAGCTTATCAGCGTGATTGGCGTCGCGGATGCGCAGACGCCGCCAGCGCGCCGCCGGCCGCGCCCAGCGCCAGCGCCGACGGCACCCCGATCCGGGCCGCCTTGCGGGCGGTCCGGAAGTCGCGGATCTCCCAGCCTCTTTCGCGGGCCATGGCTGCGCAAGCCGGGCGTCGGGATTGATGGCGACGGCGGTGCCCACCAGCGACAACATCGGTACGTCGTTGAAGCTGTCGGAATACGCGGTGCAGCGCTTGAGGTTGAGGCCCTCGCGGATGGCCAGCGACCGCACCGCGTGCGCCTTGCCGGGGCCGTGCAGGATCTCGCCGACCAGCCGGCCGGTGAACACGCCGTCCACCGATTCGGCGACGGTGCCCAGCGCGCCGGTCAGCCCGAGCCGGCGGGCGATGGTCGCGGCCAGCTCGTACGGCGTCGCGGTGATCAGCCAGACCTGCTGGCCGGCGTCGAGGTGCATCTGGGCCAGCTCGCGGGTGCCGGGCCAGATCTTGTCGGCGATGATCTCGTCGTAGATCTCCTCGCCCAGAGCCACCAGCTCGCTCGACGGGCCGGCCCTCGATGAACGCCAGCGCCTTGCGCCGGCCGGCGGCGACGTCGTCGCTGTTCTCCTTGCCGAGTCAACTGGAACTTGGCCTGCGCGTAGACGAATCCGAGCACGTCGCGATAGGTGAAGTAGTTGCGGGCGGCCAGTCCGCGGCCGAAATGCACCAGCGACGAACCCTGCACCAGGGTGTTGTCCACATCGAAAAACGCGGCCGCGGTCAGGTCGATCGGCGGCTGCGTGGCCCGTCTCGGCGTCATGGGTGACTTCGCTGGCTTCGGAGGCGTGCAGGTCGTCAAGCGCGCGAGCTGGCGCTGGCGTTGTCGGCCAGCGATTGCAGGTCAAAGCGACCGTTACTTTCCGCGCTGCCCGGGTCAGAGGAAGCCATCGCGAAACCACCTAAATCGCTGCGCCCGTCCGGTGGCCGGTCTTGTGGCCGTATCAACACTATCCGGCGCATTTATTGGGGCGAGTGTCACGCTGGCGTGCCCCGCAAGCGGCGGTGCCCCGGCCGCTGCCGGGCACGCCAGCGTGACGTCCGTCAGCCGCTGCGCCCGCTCTTTCGGCTCCAGCCGGCGCTCGAAAAGTACAGCAGCATAACTAGTTTCGACGTGTCAGAGGCCGCTTCAGCGCGGCGGCGCGGCCGTGTTCACATGGGCCACATCGCCAAATTTGTTGATATCACGCTGGTGTAGTTGTGCTGCGCGGTCGCCCCCGCGGTCCGCAACCCCGCCAACGCCTCGCGCATCATGGCCTCGCCCAGGGCCCAATGCCGGTGCGCTTCGGCATGTCCCGATGCGCCTTCGCCCGACCACGACCTGTGCAGATTGCCTACCAGAGAGTCGATTTCGCTGAGCATGCTTTCGGCGTAACGTTGAAATTCCGCCATCCGCGCAACCGCGTCACCCAACGCCTCGGGATCCACCCGAAACGCCCTCAGTCATCGTCAGCCATCGTCGACCTCTCGCAGCGCGCGCTCCGAATCCGCCTCGTTCTGTTGGTAACCCCCACCGGCCTGGGCTACCAGGGTCGCCAGGATCGACAACCCCACCTGCACCTCAGCCGCCCCCCGATGCCACAACTCCCATGCGGAGGCGTAGGCGGCGCCCGACGCGCCCCGCCAGCCGCCCAGCATCTCGCCGACCTGGTCGTCGAGATCGGCCAACCGGTTCCGCAGATCCTCGGCACCGCCCCGCAGGCCCTGGGCGAAACCGTGCATCAGCGCAGGGTCGACCCGCAGGTTGGCATTTCCGGTCACAGCGGCAACGTAACCACTACCCAACACCGCCACAATTCACCCGGCGAGTCACCCGGCGAGCCACCCCTGAGACAGATGTCACACTGGTCGCCATGACCCAGGCCCCAAGCCGGCCGCAGGTGGAGTTGCTGACCCGCGACGGGTGCGCGATTTGCCTGCGGGTGCACGCCCAGCTCGCGGAGCTGGCCGATGAGCTGGGCTTCGACCTGGCCACGACCGACGTCGACGCCGCGGCGGCTGCGGGCAACCCCGGTCTGCGGGCCGAATTCGGCGACCGGTCTGCCGGTGATTCTGCTGGACGGCCGCGAACACAGCTACTGGGAGGTCGACGAGGCCCGCGCTGCGCGCGGATCTGGCTGGCTCGCGATATTTGGTAGCCCACCTGTCAACGTCTACCGTGGACACCAGTTCACTTACTGGCGAAAGCAAAGGAGCTGGCCAGGTGATGCTGCCGTGAGCATCCTGCTCTTCGGGGTTTCGCACCGCAGTGCGCCGGTCTCCGTCCTCGAACAGCTCAGCATCGATGAATCCGATCAGATCAAGATCGTCGACCAGATGCTGCAGTCGCCGCTGGTGACCGAGGCGATGGTGCTGTCGACGTGCAACCGCGTCGAGGTCTACGCCGTGGTGGACGCCTTCCACGGCGGGCTGTCGGTGATCGGGCAGGTGCTGTCGGAACACTCCGGCATGTCGATGGGTGAGCTGACCAAGCACGCCTACGTCCGCTACAGCGAGGCCGCCGTCGAGCACCTGTTCGCGGTGGCCAGCGGTCTGGATTCAGCGGTGATCGGCGAGCAGCAGGTGCTTGGTCAGGTGCGGCGTGCCTATGCCGCCGCCGAGACCAACCGCACCGTCGGCCGGATGCTGCACGAGCTGGCCCAGCGGGCGCTGTCGGTGGGCAAGCGGGTGCATTCCGAAACGGCGATCGACGCCGCCGGCGCCTCGGTGGTGTCGGTCGCGCTGGGCATGGCCGATCGCAGGCTGGGCGGGCTGGCCGGCAAGACCGCGGTGGTGATCGGCGCCGGGGCGATGGGCGCACTGTCGGCGGCGCACCTGACGCCGCGCCGGCATCGGGCACATCCTGGTAGCTCAACCGGTCGTTGGCTCGGGCGCAGCGGCTGGCCGGCAGGATCCGCGAATCGGGTGTGCCGGCCGAGGCGCTGACACTGGATCGGCTGGCCCGACGCGCTGGCCGTCGCCGACGTGGTGGTCACCTGTACGGGGGCGGTGAGCCCGGTGGTTTCGCTGGCCGACGTGCACCACGCGCTGGCCGCCTGCCCGCAGCGCGATGAGGCCGCCCAGCCGCTGGTGATCTGCGACCTGGGCATGCCGCGTGACGTCGATCCTGCGGTGGCCGGACTGCCCGGCGTCTGGGTCGTCGACGTGGACCGCGTGCAGCACGAACCAGTCGGCGCATGCCGCCGCCGGCCGACGTCGAAGCCGCCCGCCACATCGTCGCGACCGAGGTCGCCGGCTATCTGGCGGGACAGCGGATGGCCGAGGTCACCCCGACGGTGACCGCGTTGCGTCAGCGAGCCGCCGACGTGGTCGAGGCCGAGTTGCTGCGCCTGGACAACCGCCTGCCCGGGCTGGACAGCGCCGAGCGCGAGGAGGTGGCCCGCACCGTGCGACGGGTGGTGGACAAGCTGCTGCACGCACCCACCGTGCGGATCAAGCAGCTCGCCAGTGCGCCCGGCGGAGACAGCTACGCCGAGGCGTTGCGGGAGCTTTTCGAACTCGACCAGACCGCCGTGGACGCCGTCGCCACCGCCGGTGAATTGCCCGGATTGCCGGGCAGACCCAACGCCAATCCAGCCCCGAACGAATCGACCGAGTAATCGCTTGGTTCGATGTGATCCGGATAGGCACCCGGGGCAGTCTGCTGGCCACCACCCAGGCCGCCATCATCAGAGACGCCCTCGATCGCCAACGGCCACCCCGCCGAGTTGGTGATCATCAGCACCGCGGGTGACGAGTCGTCGGCGCCGATCGAAAGTCTCGGGGTGGGCGTCTTCACCACCGCGCTGCGCGAGGCCATCGAAGACGGCCGCGTCGATGCGGCTGTGCACTCGCACAAGGATTTGCCGACCGCCGACGACCCGAGGTTCACGATTGCCGCGATACCGCCGCGGAACGACCCGCGCGACGCGCTGGTGGCCCGCGACGGGCTGGTGCTCGGGGAATTGCCGGCCGGTTCGCTGGTGGGCACGTCCTCCCCGCGGCGGGCGGCACAGCTTAGAGCATTGGGTCTCGGTTTGGAAATCCGCCCCCTACGAGGCAACCTAGATACCAGGTTGAACAGGGTAAGCAGTGGTGATCTTGACGCCATCGTGGTGGCCCGGGCCGGTCTGGCCCGGCTGGGCCGCCTCGATGATGTCACCGAGACGCTTGAGCCGGTGCAGATGTTGCCGGCGCCGGCTCAAGGCGCGCTCGCGGTCGAATGCCGCGCCGGCGACAGCCGGTTGGCGGCAGTGCTGTCGGAGTTGGACGACGCCGACACGCGCGCGGCGGTCACCGCGGAGCGAGCCCTGTTGGCCGAACTGGAGGCCGGCTGCTCCGCACCGGTGGGCGCGATCGCCGAAGTGGTCGAGTCCATCGATGAGGAAGGCCGCGTCTTCGAAGAGCTGTCGCTACGTGCCTGCGTGGCGGCGCTGGACGGATCCGACGTGATCCGCGCGTCCGGTATCGGCACTTCCGGTCGGCCACGGGAGCTCGGGCTCTCGGTCGCCGCGGAGCTGTTCGAGCTGGGCGCCCGCGGAGCTGATGTGGGCAGCGCGGCAAGACCCCGCGCGAGGAAGTTGAGAAGTACTGAATCGTGGGAGCGACAATGACGACGCGAGGGCGTAAGCCGAGGCCGGGCCACATCACATTCGTGGGCTCGGGTCCCGGTGACCCAGGATTGCTGACCACGCGGGCCGCAACGGTGCTGGCGAACGCCGCCCTGGTCTTCACCGACCCCGACGTACCCGAGCGCGGTGCTGGCGCTGATCGGCAAGGACCTGCCACCCGTCTCCGGCCCGGCGCCCGCCGAACCGGTCGCGGGACGCCGCCGGGGGCGATTCCCCCGACGGCGAGCAGGCCGCGCTCCGGCGTTGGTGCCCGGTGGCCCCGACATCCGCCCGGCGGTGGGTGATCCCACCGAAGTCGCCAAGACGCTGACCGCGGAGGCCCGGTTGGGCGCCGACGTGGTGCGGCTGGTGGCGGGCGATCCGCTCACGGTGGACGCGGTGATCACCGAGGTGAACGCCGTGGCACGCACCCACCTGCACGTCGAGATCGTGCCCGGCCTGGCCGCAACCAGCGCGGTACCGACCTATGCGGGGCTGCCGCTGGGCTCGTCGTACACGGTCGCCGACGTGCGCTCCGACCTCACTGAGATCGACTGGGAGGCGCTGGCGGCGGCACCCGGGCCGCTGATCCTGCAAGCCACCGCGTCGCATCTGGCCGACGCGGCCCGCACCCTGATCGATCACGAGCTGGCCGAGACCACGCCCTGCGTGGTGACCGCGCACGGCACCACCTGCCAGCAGCGTTCCGTCGAGACCACGCTGCACGGATTGACCGACCCGGCCGTCCTGGCCTCCGTCGACGCAAGGCTGTCCCACACAAGCGGCGCGGATCCTTCCCCGGCAAGCGGTAGGGGCCCCCAGGCCGGCCCGCTGGTGGTGACCATCGGCAAGACGGTGACCAGCCGGGCGAAGCTGAACTGGTGGGAGAGTCGCGCACTTTACGGCTGGACCGTATTGGTGCCGCGCACCAAGGACCAGGCCGGCGAGATGAGCGAGCGGCTGACGTCCTACGGCGCGCTGCCGGTCGAGGTGCCTACCATCGCCGTCGAGCCGCCGCGCAGCCCCGCTCAGATGGAACGTGCGGTCAAGGGTCTGGTCGACGGCCGTTTCCAGTGGGTGGTGTTCACCTCCACCAACGCGGTGCGCGCGGTGTGGGAGAAGTTCGGTGAGTTCGGTCTGGACGCCCGCGCGTTCTCCGGGGTGAAGATCGCCTGCGTCGGCGAATCGACAGCCGACCGGGTCCGCGCCTTCGGGATCAGCCCCGAGCTGGTGCCGTCCGGGGAACAGTCCTCGATCGGCCTGCTAGACGAATTCCCGCCCTACGACAGCATTTTCGATCCGGTGAACCGGGTCTTGCTGCCGCGTGCCGACATCGCCACCGAAACGCTGGCCGAAGGATTGCGCGAGCGTGGCTGGGAAATCGAGGACGTCACCGCCTACCGGACGGTGCGGGCCGCACCGCCACCGGCGGCCACCCGCGAAATGATCAAGACGGGTGGCTTCGACGCGGTGTGCTTCACCTCCAGCTCGACGGTGCGAAACCTGGTCGGCATCGCGGGCAAGCCGCACGCGCGGACGATCATCGCCTGCATCGGCCCCAAGACCGCCGAGACCGCAGCCGAATTCGGCCTGCGGGTGGATGTCCAGCCCGATACCGCCGCGGTCGGACCGCTGGTCGACGCACTGGCCGAACATGCGGCGCGGCTGCGCGCCGAGGGCGCGCTGCCGCCGCCGCGCAAGAAGAGCCGCAGGCGCTAGTGGTCTACCCGCGCGCGGCGAGCTGCGGCACCTCCCGCTTGCGGGGGAGCGTGTCTGTACACCGACACGCCGCCGGGGCGGACATTCTGCGCACGCTCGCGGCGACTAGAGATGAGTATGGGTGGCTACCCGCGGCAGCGCCCGCGCCGGCTCCGCTCGACCCCTGCTATTCGTCGCTTGGTGGCGCAAACCTCTTTGGAGCCAAGGCATTTGGTGCTGCCGATGTTCGTCGCCGACGGGATCGACGAACCACGGCCGATAGCCTCGATGCCGGGCGTGGTGCAGCACACCCGCGATTCGCTGCGCAGCGCCGCCGTCCACGCCGTCACCGCCGGGGTGGGCGGGCTGATGCTGTTCGGCGTGCCGCGCGAGGAGGACAAGGACGCGGTCGGGTCGGCGGGCACCGACCCGGACGGCATCCTCAACGTCGCGCTGCGCGACCTGGCCAAGGATCTCGGTGACGCGACCGTGTTGATGGCGGACACCTGCCTGGACGAGTTCACCGACCACGGCCACTGCGGCGTTCTCGACGACCGCGGCCGGGTCGATAACGACGCCACTCTGGCCCGCTACGTGGAACTGGCTGTGGCGCAAGCGGAATCGGGCGCCCACGTGGTCGGGCCGAGCGGGATGATGGACGGCCAGGTGGGTGCGATCCGCGACGGCCTGGACGCCGCCGGCCACACCGATGTGGTGATCCTGGCCTACGCCGCCAAGTTCGCCTCGGCGTTCTACGGCCCGTTCCGCGAGGCGGTGAGCTCGAGCCTGTCCGGCGACCGGCGCACCTACCAGCAGGAGCCGGGCAACCTGCGGGAGGCGGTGCGCGAGATCGAGCTGGATATCGACGAGGGCGCCGACATCGTGATGGTCAAACCCGCGATGGGGTACCTCGACGTGGTGGCGGCGGCCGCCGGAATCTCGCCGGTGCCGGTGGCCGCCTACCAAGTCTCGGGGGAGTACGCGATGATTTGTGCCGCGGCCGCCAACAACTGGATCGACGGGCGTGCCGCGGCATTGGAATCGCTGACCAGCATCCGGCGCGCCGGCGCCGACATCGTGCTCACCTACTGGGCCGCCGACGCGGCGGGTTGGCTTTCGTGACGGGCGCAGGGAGCTGGACATGACAGCAGGCAGGGGATGCCGAACGCGAGCCGTTGTTCTACGAGCCCGGCGCCAGCTGGTACATGCTGCTGTTGGGCCCGGCCGCGGCGGTGATCCTGATCCTGATCCAAATGTCCAGCCACCGTGGCGTCGGGTTAGTGGTTCCGGCGGTTTTCATGGTGATGGTCTCGCTGTTTTTGGCGATACAGATCAAGGCGGCGCGCATCCACACCTCGGTCGAGCTGACCGAAGACGACGCTGCGTCACGGCACCGAGACCATCCTGGTACGCGAAATCGTCAAGATTTATCCGGAGGCCGAGAATACCGTTGAGTCCGGGCTGCCGCTGGAGCAGTGGCAGGAGGCGCGGACGCTCGGCGAACTCAACGGGTTACCGCGGCGTCGCGTCGGCATCGGCCTGAAGCTCACCGGGGGCCGCACCGCACAGGCCTGGGCGCGTCGTCATCGCGACCTTCGGGCGGCGCTGACCCCGCTGGTCCAGGAGCGCGTCGAGCCCGCTCAACCGGAGATCCGACGTCGACGCCGAATCGACGCGCGACGACGCCGGGTCGTCGCAGATGATGCGCCCGCAATCGGGTCCGCTTTCGGGTGCTGGCCGAGCTCGGCCTGGCCTGCCTCGCGCTGGTGGGTGCCGCGGTGAGCTGGTTGCACGCGCGCGCACCTGGTGGCGGTCGCGCCCATCGCGGACGGTCAACCCGTCACCATGTCGCTGGTTTATGAACCCCAGCAGCTGCTGCTGACCATGCTGCTGGCGATGCTCGCCGGAGTGCTGGCGGTGGTCGGGGTCGCCAGGCTGCGGCGGGCCGGGCTCTAGTTCGTCGCTCTGATGAGCGACAGCATCAGCTGGCGGCGGCTGGCGATCGCGTCGGCCAGGCTGCGCAGCGCCTCGTGTGCCGAGCGTGCAATCGGGAAAATGGCCCCGTCGTCGTACTCTTCACGGCCCTCGCCCAGCAGTTCGGTATCGCCGGGCTCGGGACCAATGTCCATTCCACCGAAGCGGCGCCGCAATCCTCATCGACCGTGTGCAAGCAGCGAGATACCGGCCGGAGCGAAGTGGCTCACGCCGCTCATGTCGAGCACCACCGGGTCCGTCCCGAGGATGAAGCGCCGCACCTGCTCGCCGACCTGATCGGCGTTGACGGCGTCGATTTCGCCCCGGACGGTCACCACCGTCGCCAGGTGACGACACTGCGCCCGAATCTGAGCGCCACCGCAGTCGAAGGTGTAATTGGCCTGCCGAGTCGCGGCGTTCGAAGCCGAAAGGCCGACAGGCTTGCTAATCGCGGTAATCGCGGTGATCGCGATGGTCATATGCGGCCCCATTCCCGTGGTGGTGGGCCAGGCCGGCTCGCCGCCGACCAAACCTGCCTTCAACGCTGCACCCGAAACTTAAGGAGACCGACAGCCGCGTCTAACTCTTTGCTAAAGAAGTGACTTCCGGGCCGCCTGGAGAGGGCCCGGGCCCTCGCCCAACGCGTCCTGAACGCCTATTTGCGGGGGCGCACCACGTCCTGTACCCCGCCGCGGCCCTCGCGCTGTTAGGCTGCCATAGCTGCCATAGCTAGCTGCCATAGGTCGCTAGTCGGGGGGCTTGTGATTGGGCGAGATCGCGTGATCGGCCGACCAGAACGCGAACCAAACAGCAGAGTCCAGACGGAAAGAACTAGCGTGCGAGCCGGACAGATCACGGGCGAAATCAAGGCCCTGACGGGACTCCGCATCGTCGCCTCGGTGTGGGTGGTGCTCTTCCACTTTCGGCCGATGGTGAGCGACATCTCGCCCGATTTCCGCGAGAACCTCGCGCCCGTACTCAACTGCGGCGCCCAGGGCGTCGACCTGTTCTTCATCCTCAGCGGGTTCGTGCTGGCCTAGAACTACCTCGACCGGATGGGCAAGTCGTGGTCGACGCGCGCAGACGGCTCACTTCCTGTGGCTGCGGCTGGCCAGGGTGTGGCCGGTTTACCTGTTCACGCTGCACCTGGCCGTGCTGTGGATAATCCTCACCCTGCACGTCGGTCACGTGCCGTCGCCCGACGTGGGCAGGCTCACCGCGATCAGCTACGTGCGCCAGGTCCTGCTGGTCCAGCTGTGGTTTCGAGCCGTTCTTCGACGGGACCAGCTGGGATGGGCCGGCCTGGTCGATCAGCGCGGAATGGCTGGCCTACCTGCTGTTCGGCGTGCTCATTCTGGTGATCTTCCGGATGAAGCTCGCCACGCGGGCGCGGACACTGATGATTGCTGGCCTTCGTGGCGCAGTTGCCGCCCATGGTGCTGCTGCTGACCAGCGGCTTCTTCTACACGCCGTGGAGCTGGTTGCCGCGCATCGTCACGCAGTTCACCGCGGGTGCGCTGGCCTGCGCCGCCGTGCGGCGGTTGGAGCTGAGCGACCGCGCCCGCCGCGTGGTCGGGTACGTTTCCCTGCTCCTGATCGTCGCAATGGTGGGCGTCCTCTACCTGCTCTGACGCGCACCCGATCCACGGGGTCCTGGACGGCGGCGGCGTGGTCGACGTGCTGTTCGTTCCGCTGGTGGTCACGCTGGCGGTCGGCATCGGCAGCCTGCCGCGGCTGCTGTCGACCCGGGTGCTGGTCTACGGCGGCCAGATCTCGTTCTGCCTGTACATGGTGCACGAGCTGGTGCACATCGCCTGGACGTGGGCCGTGGTGCAGTTCCAGCTCACCCCCTGGCAGTCCGACTCCCCGTGGAAGTGGAACATCCTCGGGCCTGATCGCGTTCGCGATCGCGTTGTCGAGCCTGATGTACCACTTTGTCGAAGAGCCCGCCCGCCGCTGGATGCGCAGAATGGTTGACATCCGACCCGCACCCCGCGAAAGCCGAGGCCAACGAGCCGGTGAGCACCAAGGGTCAGCAGACCGACGGTGCACTGGAAGCGGTTTCGCAGCGAGCGGTGTGACACTGGCTAGGGGGAGGAACCGGCCGGTGCAGATATTGGTGAGGCGCGCGATCGCGTCTCGTCGTTGGTCTGGCGGTTTCGTTCGGCATGGTCGTCCAAATCGTCGTCCAACCGACCCCCGGAGCGCGTGCGTCCCTACGACCTATTGACCCTGGATTTCCGGCTGAAGCACGTCGCCGTCGTCGGCGACTCCTATACCACCGGCACCGACGAGGGCGGCCTGGGTGCGAAATCATGGGCCGCGATCGCGTGGCAGACGCTCGCGCAGCGAGGCCTGCAGATCGCACGCCGATGTGTCGGCCGAGGGCAGGGCCGGCTACGCCGTGGCCGGCGATCACGGCAGCCTCTTCGAGGATCTGACCGCCAGGGCGGTAAAGCCCGGCGACGCACTGGTGGTTTTCTTCGGCTCGCGCAACGACGACGGGGTCGGTCCCGAGGTGATGATCGCGAGGGCCCGCAGTGACTTCTATCTGGCCCGCCGGATTGCCGGGTCCGCGAGGTTGCTGGTGGTCGGGCCGCCGTGGCCGACCGCCGATGTACCCGGCTCGATGCTGCAGGTTCGCGACATGCTCAGCGCGGCGGCACGGGCCGCGGGAGCGGTGTTCGTCGATCCGATCAATGAGCGCTGGTTCGTCGACAGGCCCGACCTGATCGGCCCGGACGGCGTGCACCCGAACGACGCCGGGCATGAGTATCTGGCCGGCAAGATCGCACCGCTGATTCGTGCGCAGCTGTCCAGGTGATGTTCGGTCTTCTTCAGTCTGCTTCAATCTTCCGCGTGCCGCTCATAGTCCCAACGCTCTAGGCGCGCTTGCACATTCAGCAGGCCCATGCCGACCAGTGGCATGGTCGCCGACAGGCAGACCAGCAGCAGTGGCGTCATCTCGAACCTCCCGAAACCTCTTGCTGATTACACGTGCGGCTTCGGGAATGGGTTCACCCGTTGGCCAGGGCGCGGTCGGCGAGAGCGCCCATGACCGGTGCCAGCGCCTGCGCGTACTCGGTCGTCACGTGATTGTCGTCCCGGAACACCAGGGTGTTGCCGACGATGAGGGGACAGCGATCGGCGGTGCAGAACAGCGGGCCGAGATCCGCGTAGCCACCGCCACCCGCCTTGGTCGCCGCCTGCTCCGCCGCGACGCCGGCCTGGTCCACCGCCCCCGGCCGCGCGGTCGCGCATGCGGCGGCGTCGTCGAGGTGGTCGGACAGGCAGGTTGGCACGGCCGAATGCGGGTCCGGGACCGGCCCAAGAACCAGGACAGCCGCACCGGTGCTGCGCAGTTGCCGCACCAGGCGGCTCAGGGTGTCGATCCACGCTGGGTCATATGAGGTGAAACCGAAGTCGGCGCCGTAGCGCCGCGACATGCTCAGCACGATCAGCCGTGGACGTTCAGCCTGCAACCGGGTCATGATCTCGCCGCGCCACTGCACGCACTCGGTGAAGTCGCGGCCCAGGTACGGGCTGGTGATCGGCAAGTCCATCAGCGGACAGGTCACCTTGCCCAGGGTCTCCAGCCGCCATTGCCGCTCCTCGGCGACCCGCTGGAACGCCGGATCCCACATCGCCGCGTGCGAGTCACCGACCAGGGCCACCGTCGTCAGTGAGGCGGTCGCGCCCGTAGCGCACACACCTTGTCCGACCTCGCGCCAGGAGCGCACGCAGCCGTTGAGGAAAACGGCCGGCTTGTCGGTAGCCGCGTCGGCGAGCGGCGGGGTCAGGTTCGACGGGACAGCTTTCAGGTCAGTCGACGCCGCGACCGCGGCCTGGGCCTGCGCGAATGCCTGCTGGACGGCCTGTTGGACCCCCGCGTCATGCGGGTCGACGGTGGCGTTCGTCGGTGGTGGCGGCGCGCTGATCTTCGGCGCCGAGGCGGCCACCCCGCGCCCGACCGGCGCCGGCGCCAGCATCAGAAGTATGAGGCAACCACACACCGCCACCGCGGTGACAGCGCCGCCCACGGCGAGGCTGCGCGCCGCCGATCGTCGCAGGCGGGCGGCGAACCGGCGGGGGTTCTCGACGAGGTGCAGCGTGATCACCGCCAGCCCGGCGGAGACGATGATGGCTGCCAATCTGCTCGGCAGGCCCGGGGGCTCACCCAGCAACTGCGGCATCAGCAGCAGCACGGGCCAGTGCCAGAGATACCACGAATACGACACCCGCCCGACGGCCCTCATCGTCGACAGCGACAGCACCCGACCGGCCCCCAGGTCGCTGTCGACGCAGCCGCCGACGACCACCAGCGCGGTGCCCAGCACGGGCAGCAGAGCCGCCGTGCCAGGGTACGGAGTATGCGGCCCCAACTGGGTGCAGGTCAGCAGGATCAGCGCCAGACCGCCCCATCCGGCGACGGCGGCGGCCCGTGTCGGCACTCGGCGCCAGTGGTCGGCGGACAGGGCCACCAGCCCGCCCGCGGCCAGCTCCCAGGCACGGGTGGGTAGCGAGAAGAACGCCCACGGCGGGTTCGTGTGAGTCCACGCCAGGGACAAGCCGAACGACACCAGGGCGACTACCGCCAGGACCAGCACGTATGGGTTCAAGCGCGACACTCGGCTCGGGATTCGTGGGAAACGCCGAACGAGCCACGCCGTACCGATGATCAGCGCCGGCCACAAGAGATAGAACTGCTCTTCCACACCGAGCGACCAGTAGTGCTGGAACGGTGACGGCGGGGCGTCGGCGGCCAGGTAGTCGGTGCTGTGCATGGCGAACCGGTAATTGCCGACGTACAGCGCACTGGCGATGCCGTCCCCCAGCACGTGGCGGACCTGCACCGGCGGCAGAACCACGGCCGCGACGATCGCGGTGACGGTGCCGACGGTGGCCGCGGCCGGGAGCAGTCGCCGGGCTCGCGCACCGTAGAAGCGGCCGAGCCGGACGGTATCGGTGGTGGTCACCTCCCGCCACAGCAGCCCGGTGATCAGGAAGCCGGAGATGACGAAGAAAATATCCACGCCTATATAGCCGCCGGCGATACCGGGCACGCTCGCGTGATAGAGGATGACCGCGAGCACCGCGACGGCGCGCAAGCCCTCGATATCGTGGCGAAACCGGGTATCCGGCCGGCTTCTGCCCCCCGCACGGGGCGGGCTAAGGGGCTTGGCCTGCGGCACTGTCACCTACGTCATGCCTGGCAACCATTCGATGGAGTCTGGCACAGGCTAGGAGGCCATCCAGCCCAACTCGCCGGGCAGCTGCTGGCGCCAATAGTCCACGTCGTGGCCACCGGCGGAGAAGCTGCCCGCCGGTGGCTTTTTGAGTTGGCTGACGAACTGGCGGGTGGCGAAACAGAAGCGGTCGCTGGTGCCGCAATCGACGCGCAGCGGGATCTGTGTCAGCGCCGGCAGGCCACTCACGCCGTTTTGCACCCAGTCGTCGTAGCTGTCGAACGCACCGGGGGCGCTGCCGGTGAACGAGGTGTACAGAGCCGGGCTGATCGCGCAGATCCCGGCGGTCCGCGCCGGGCCAAGCCGGGCACCCAGCAGCAGCGCCCCGTATCCGCCCATCGACCATCCCATAAAGCCCACCCGGGAGATGTCCATGCCCATCGAGGACAGCATCGGCAACAGCTCGTCGAGCACCATCGCACCCGAGTCCCCGCCCGAAGCCCTGCGGTGCCAATAGGTATTGCCGCCGTCGACGCCGACCACCGCGAACGGTGGCTTGCCTTCCTTGACCAGCTGGGCCAGCGCCTCCTGGACGCCCATCTTCAGCATCTGGTCGGCGTTGCCGTCCATGCCGTGCAGCGCGATCACCGGACGCAGCAGCCCGGTCTGGCCCGGTGGCAGGGCAATCACCCAATTGGTCTTGATGCCGCCGCGGGCCGCCGAGACGAATGACCCGGTCAGCTTGGTCGGCAGCGCGCTACCCGCGGTCGGCGGCTCGAACGGCGCAGGCGCTTGCGGCGCTTGTGTCGCTTCTATTGAAGGCGGCGCCGCTTGCGGCTGGAGCGGATCCAGTAAGCCGCTCAATGCCCACACGCCAGCAGCTCCTACGCCGGCACCGGCGCCCATCCGCAGCACCGAACGGCGAGTCAGGTCACGCACGAGCGTCATAGTGCCGCGCCGACCGCACTGTACCGGCACGGAAACGCGGTATGGGTGCGATTGTGATGTCAGGTTCATCTGGCGGTGACCGAAGCGGCGTGCTCTTCCCGGCTCGAACTAGCCTGGCGAACTCCGAACTGGCTGTCGCCGAACAGATTGCGGCGCAGTATCGGTCGCGGTTAGCCCCTTTTCCGATTGGTGGTCCTTGAAGATTGCTTGCGTCGTTTTCGCCAGCGAACCAGTTTCGGAAAATAAGATCGGTGCATTGAGGCGCAAAGGAGAACGCATGACCCTGCACGTAAAGGCCCTCGCCTTCGACACCGGGGGAACGATTCTCGACTGGCATCACGGGATCGCTGCCGCCTTGGCGACAGTCGGCGAGCGCCGCGGCGTCGACGATGACTGGCCAGCCGCGGCCAACGAATACCGCCGCCGCGCGCTGATGGGCATGGTTCGGCAAGTTCGACCCGACTTCAATATCGACGACGTCCATCGACGAGTCGTCGACGAGCTGGCCGGTGAGCGGGGATGGTCGGCTTTCACCGTCGCGGACCGGATCGAGATCCAGCAAGCCTGGCACAAGCTGGATTGCTGGCCCGACTTTCCGGCAGCCAGCGAGAGGCTCCGGAAGCGCTACGTGATGGCCTCGTTCACGATTCTGTCCACGTCGATGATCGTCGACACTGCGCGCTACAACGGGCTGATCTGGGACTGCATCGTCTCGTGCGAGATGATCGGCAGCTACAAGACCCACCCCGAGGCCTACACCACCTGCGCTCGATGGCTGGGCTATCCGCCGGACGAGATCCTGCTTGTTGCGGCCCATGACGTCGACCTCATGGCGGCACGCGCGGTGGGCTTCAAGACCGCATTCGTGCGCCGGCCAGGAGAATGGGGAAAGGAGTCATCCCCGCTCGGCGCCACCCCGGACCCGTCGCACGATATCGTCGTCGACGATTTCGGCGAGCTGGCAGATCAGCTCACCTGCTGACTCAACCGAGATCGGAGCTGGCGATTGCGGCCCGCCGTACTCCTTGTGTTCATCAGACGTTTACCTAATAGATGCCGGCCGAGTGGCTTGAACCGGTACGGGTTCTCGGCATGGGATTGCAGCGCACGAGCTTCCACTATCCGCGGTCGCGACGCCGCTTCCTTGCGGTGGTCGCGGTGCTTGTTCTGGTCGCCGCGTGCTCGCAGAAGACCGCCCCGGCCGCCGAGCCCGCAACCGCAACGCCCATCAAACATCTGGTGGTCATCTATCAGGAGAACATCTCCTTTGACCACTACTTCGGGACCTATCCCCACGCCGCAAACACCGATGGCCAGCCGTTCACGGCCAAACCGGACACCCCAGCTATCGACGGCCTCACCCCAGACCTGTTGACGCACAATCCCAATCAGCATCAGCCCAAGCGCCTGGGCGGGCCGGGTCAGCAGTTGACCTGCGATCAGCATCACGAATACCAGCGCGAGCAGTTATCCGTCCAACGGCGGTGCGATGGATCAGTTCCAAAACGATGACGGCGGGCCGTGTGCAGCGCCGTTCTATAACGCTGACGGCCTGGTGATGGACTACTTCGACGGCAACTCGGTGACCGCGCTGTGGAACTACGCCCAGCACTACTCCCTCAGCGACAACTTCCACGGTACGGTTTTCGGCCCTTCACTGCCCGGTCATCTCAATCTGATATCAGGCCAAACACATGGAATAACAAAGAAATTCGCTCCCGAACGGCGGGTCGTTCCCGCTGCACATGGTGATAGATGACGCCGGCAACGGACAAGGCACCGTTATCGAAGATCCGCAACCGCTCGATGACGACTGCTCCTACCGGGAACAGGTGCAGTTCAGCTCGAACAACAAGAACATCGGTGATCTGCTCAACGCGAAGGGTGTCACCTGGGGCTACTTCCAGGGCGGGTTCAAGCCGACGAGTCGGAAGCCGGACGGCAAGGCCGAGTGCAACGCAACACACAACATCGGTGAAATCCTGGGCGGCAGCGGCAAAGACGGCCCGCTGGCCTTCGGTCCCAGGACCGACTACATCCCCCACCACGAGCCGTTCCAGTACTACCCGTCCACCGCCAACCCGCACCACCTGCCGCCGACGGCGACGGACAAGATCGGCCAGGCGACCAGGCCAATCACCAGTACGACCTGATCGGACTTCTGGGCCGCCGCCGACGGCGGGCAACCTGCCCTCGGTCAGCTTCCTGAAAGCCGCCGGCATACCAGGACGGCGCACGCCGGCTACTCCGATCCGCTCGACGAGCAGCAGTTCCTGGTCGAGACGGTCAATCACCTGCAGCGGCTTCCGGACTGGAAGGACATGGCGATCATCATCGCCTACGACGACTCCGACGGCTGGTACGATCACAGACCGCCGGTGATCGTAATGCCTTCCACCACAGCCGAAGACGCGTATTGACGGTCCGGGCCGATGCGGCGATCCGGCCGCCGTGACCATCGCCTACCAGGGTCGGTGCGGATATGGTCCGCGGCTGCCGATGCTGGTCATTTCGCCTTATACCAGAACAAATTTCGTGGACCACACGCTCACCGACCAAACGTCGATCCTGCGGTTCATCGAAGATAACTGGGGTACCGGCCGCATCGGCGATCATTCGTTCGACGAGCGGGCGGCCGCACTGGACGCGATGTTCGATTTCACTGCTCCCAGCGAGAATAGGCAACCGACGCTCCCGCTGAACCCGAAAACCGGCAACCCGTAACGGGGATACGATCTAGCAGGTTTCAACCCTCGCGTCCCGCGCCGCGGCCGGAGACGATGCGGGGATGAGTTTGGCTTTCCACTGGTTCTTGCCGACTTACGGGGATTCGCGGAGCCTGGTCGCCGGCGGTCACGGCACGGCGATGCAAGGGT
>CAVVLC010000019.1:0-30495 GCA_963748885.1 uncultured Actinomycetota bacterium | reverse complement strand
GTACTTCGCCAGGGAGCAACGGTGACCGATAAATTCGAGTTCATCGAGGCGGAGTACGCCACCACCGCAGGGGCAACCGAGCTCCCGGCCGTCGCGCGGATGTGCGCACTGATGGAGGTGTCCAAATCCGGTTACTACGAGTGGCGCAGCCGGCCGGTTAGCGCCACCCAGCAGCGCCGTGAGCTGCTCGGCGAGAAGATCGGCGCCCTGTTCGAGGCCTTCGACGCCACCTACGGCTACCGGCGCATCCACGCTGAACTGCTGCGCGGCGGCGAGCGGGTCGGGCCGAAGCTGGTTGCCAAGCTCATGCGTGAAATGGGTCTGATTCCTTTGCAGCCCAGACCATTTCGCACGACCACGGACCCGGATCCGGATGCCTCCACCGTCGACCTGGTCAAGCGCGACTTTTCCGCCGATGCGCCGGGAACCAAGGTCGTCGGCGACATTACCTACATCAGGACATGGCAGGGCTGGTTATATTTGGCATCGCTGATTGACTGCGCCAACCGCGAGGTGATCGGGTATGCGATGGCCGATCACATGCGTACCGAGCTTGTGGGCGCTGCCGTCGACATGGCGGTGCGCAACGGGCGCCTACAGCCGGGTTGCATTATGCATTCGGACCGCGGCGCGCAATACACCTCGACTGAGTATCGGGAGAAATTGACCGAGCTCGGATTGCGGCATTCGGTCGGGCGAACCGGTCAATGTTGGGACAATGCGCTCGCGGAATCCTTTTTCGCGACCCTGAAGAACGAACGGGTGTACCAGATGGTGTACCCGACACGAAAGAAGGCAGAGGTTGATATTGCTCAGTGGATCGAGCTGTTCTATAATCATCGACGAATTCATTCCGCACTTGGCTACCGAACACCACACGAAGTACGCACCGAGTACCTGAATTCACACCTCGCGGCCTAATAGACGCGAAAACCGCAGTCCGAAAAACGCGGGTCGGCCCAATGAGTTTGCGGGTCTCGACAAGCGCGGCTTCGATGTCCTTGCCAAGCGGCTTTTCAGCGCGGTCGGTTTCGGTGTATTCGGCCAGGGCCGCCGCGAGGTTGTCCACCAATGGCGCGTAGGCGACCAGCAATCCCGACGGCTTGCCGCGGAACGTCCGGTTAACCCGCGCCAGCGTCTGCATCAGTAGCGCGCCTTTGAGCGGCCGGTCCAGGTACAGGGTGTGCAGCGGGGGCGCGTCGAATCCGGTGAGCATCATGTCTTTGACGATGACGATCTGCAGTTCGTCGTCGGGGTCGCGCAACCGCTTCTGAATGGTCTTGTTTTGACCTTCCCTGCGCACGTGTTTCACGATTAGCTTGGAGTCCTGCGCCGAGCCCGACTAGACGACTTTGATGACGCCCTTGTCGACGGAGTCGTGAGCCCAGTCCGGGCGCAGCGTAATGATCTGCTCGTAGAGCCGGGCGCAGATCTCCCGCGTTGCGCCCACGATGAACGCCTTGCCAGTGCAATCGATGAATGGCCGCATCGCTTCCGAGCGGGCTTCCCAGTGCGTGACAATGTCTTCGGCCAGCTTCGCCAGGCGCTCGGGTGCGCCGTAGATTGCGTTGATGACGGCGACCGATTTTTCGACCTGCGCACGTTCGACGTCGTCGAGACCGAGCGTTGCCTCTTTGGCGGCGTCATCCAGGTCATCCTCGTTGAAGCCTGCCGACCAACCGACTTTGGCCAGACGCAGCTCGAAATAGACTGGCACCGTTGCGTTATCGGCAACCGCACGGGTCAGGTCGTAGGTGTCGATGGTCGGGCCGAAGACGTCGCGGGTATTGCGGTCGACCTCCGAGATCGGCGTGCCGGTGAAGGCGATGAACACCGCGTTCGGCAGCGCGTCGCGGATGTGACGGGCATAACCATCGATGTTGTCGTAGTGGCTGCGATGGGCCTCGTCGACGACGACGACGATGTTGCGCCGGTCGGTCAGCAGTGGGTGGTCGACACCGGTTTCACGTTCGGCCTTGGTGAGCCCGAACTTCTGCAAGGTGGTGAAATAGATCCCGCCGGTGGTGCGGTTCGACAGCTCGTCGCGCAGCTGAGATCGCGTGGTCACCTTCACCGGCGACTCGGCAAGCAGTGTCGAGCGATTGAATGTTTCATACAGCTGGGAGTCGAGGTCGGTGCGGTCGGTGACGACGACGATGGTCGGGTTCTTCAGCTTCGGGTACTGCGCGACCAGGTGCGTGTAGAGCTCCATCTCCATCGACTTGCCCGAGCCCTGGGTGTGCCAGACGACCCCGGCCTTGCCGTTGGTCTCGGCCGCCTGCACCGTCTGCCCAGCAGCCTTGGTGACGGCAAAATACTGGTGCGGCTTGGCGATTCGCTTCGTCAGGCCGTCGCCGTCTTCGTCGAAGGCGGTGAAGTTGCGCAGCAGCTGCAGGAAGCGTTCTGTGTTGAACAGGCCGTCGATCAGGACTTCCAGCTCGATCGCCACGTCTAGATTGTCGGTCGACTCCCCGACCTCGACGAGCTTGCCGTCATCGTCGACGTTCCACGGCGCGAAGTGCTCTAACGGGGTGAATGGTGTGCCGTAGCGGGCGGTGATGCCGTCGCTGATTACGGTGAGCACCGCGAACCGGAATGCCATCGGGAATTCGCGCAGATAGGTTTGCAGTTGCGCATGCGCGCCGGCGATGTCGGCGTGCTGCGCGCCGGCCTGCTTGAGTTCGAAGATCGCGACGGGCATCCCGTTGAGGTATAGGACCACGTCGAAACGCCGGTGCTTCTCGGTGGTGCGGACCGTAACCTGTTGGACGGCAAGGAATTCGTTCTCCTCGGGCCGGTGGCCGATCAGCCTGATCGTGGGGTTCTGTTCGATGCCGTCCAAGTCGATGTAGGTGATTCCCCGGTAGCCTCGGACGAGGTAGTGATGCAGCCGGAAGTTCTCGGTGATGGCATCCTGGGATCTGGGCTGAATGATTTCTGCCCGCGCCTGGTCCAGGTATTCGCCGGGCACATCGGGGTTCAGGTCGCGCATCTTGGCCAGCATGCGGTCTGGCAGCACGATGTCCGACCAGGATTCGCGGCCGCCGTCGGTGCCGGGTGCAATGTCGCTGCCGGACATCGGGGTCCACTCGTGCCCGGCCAGTTCGTCGAGCACTTTATGTTCCCAGGTGGCCTCACTGAATTCGGTCATGATCGCTCCTCATCACTTTTACCGACCAGCTCGGCTTCAAGCTCTTCGACCGTGGGAAGGCTTGTTTCGAGTTCCGGTGGCAGACTCGCGGCAATCGCGGTCTTCCATTCGGCGACACCGATCGGCGCGGTATATCCGCGCAGCGCGTATTCGGCGACGATGTTGTTCTTTGTCTTGCACAGCACCAGGCCGATGGTCGGCTTGTCTTCGGGGTGACGCAGCAGGTCGTCGACCGCCGACATGTACATGCCGAGCTGACCCAGGTAGCTCGGGTCGAAGGCGCCGACCTTGAGTTCGATCACGACGAAGCAGCGCAGCCTCAAGTGGCAGAAGAGCAGGTCGGCGTAGAAGTCGGCGTCGCCGATCTCCAGGTGGACCTGACGCGCCCGACGAACGCGAATCCCTGCCCGAGTTCCAACAGGAACTTCTCGACGTGGTCGGTCAGCGCCTGCTCCAGGTCACGTTCGCGCCGAATGTCGGCGATGCCGACGAAGTCGAAAAGGTAAGGATCGCGGGTTGCCTGTTGCGCGAGGTCGGAGTCCGCCGGCGGCAGGGTGTCGGTGAAGTTGGTGACAGCTCGCCCGGCCCGCTGGTGGAGTTGCCCGTCGATGTGGTGGACAAGTACGTCGCGGCTCCAGCCTTGGTCGACAGCCATTTGCCCGTACCATAACCGCACGTCAGGAGAATCAAGCTTCTCAAGCAACGCGATCTGATGACGCCACGGCAATTGTGCAACGCTGCGTTGCACAATTGACCAGTCCGGCCAGGCAGCCGCGAAGCGGCGCATGTACTTGAGGTTGCGCGGCGAGAATCCCGTGGCGTCCGGGAAGCGTTCTTTCAAGTCAGAAGCCAGCCGGTCGATGACGCGAGCACCCCAACCCTCGGCATCCTGTCGGGCCAGGATTTCATTGCCGATTTCCCAGTACGTCGCGACCAGCTCCTGATTGGCGGCGACGATGGCAGCGTTGACGCCCGGCCTGGACTCGGCCAGCCACGGCATCGAGCAATTCCGGGTACCAGTCCGGAACGTCGCCCTTGGCTGGTGCCGCAGGGAACCTGGCCTGGTTCTCCTCGCGACTCTCACGCGCCATCATGACCCGCTCCCGACCCCGGCACCTGTTACCGACGAGCCGCAGGCTCAGCGGACGTGCGCTTTGACGGACTTTGGCACTGCCTATGTAGTGGCGGAGCTTCCCCGTCAATGCATCGCAGTTCCGGTCCGCAGCGACACCGCCCGTCGAGCGCAATTGGGGAAGTGCCGCTTGCACAATTTCCAAGTCAGACTCCAACGTCGCAATCCAGACGCACACAGATGGCGTTCGACTCCTGCGTCGCCGCAACCTAGGCAGCACTCCGCCACTGTCTGAGTCACTGTCTTGGTTGCGGGATCCCGGGAGCGGAAACTGACTGCGCGCCATCACAGCACCGCCGACGCAACGGCTTCGGCGTCTTTGACGCGGAGCTTGCCGGACATCAGGAGCGGGAGAAGTTCGTCGCGGGCGCGGGCGAGGTCATCCGACTCACGCTCAGCCTGGACCATGCCGCTATGCAACGACCCTAATGCACCGGCGATCGGCCGCTGTGCTTCGAGATCTGGAATCGCAATACCCCACTCGGGCATTGTCGCCAGCCCGATGCGCGGAACCGTCGCCCCGTGAATTGTGTGCATCGCTACGATTCGCTGAAACTCCTCGCTGAGATAGAAGTGCAACAAGAAGACTGGATCGACGATGCCACGATTGGGCCGCAGAAGGGCCATCCGCCGACCCAGGCATGCACGGAGCCCGCCGGGCATCAACGCGGCTTCACCGATTCTGGTTTCGTACGAGAACAGCAGATCGCCGGCTTCGGGTGTTACGCGACGCGTCCACTTCGCGAAGTCTTCCTCGGAAACATGGTCGGATTCAGCAATGTCGAGTCGACCGCACTTCAAGCTCGAAATATTCAGTAAGTAGGGCCCATTCGACCGACGAGTTGGCGTTGCATGCGGGCCATCGAACAGCTGACCCAATGCCCCAAATTTCCTCTGCACGACGCTACCTTGAGAGTTCAACACCGACCGCACCAACGACTGCGCCAACTCGAACGCGAGTTTGGCGGCCCGCTCATTCGCAGCGATCTTGTCGTCGAGGGCGCTGAGGATGTCCGCGACCCCTCGCTGTTGCACCGGAGCGGGGAAAGGAACCCGGAGTTGCTTCACGGTGGCGACCGGTTGAGCCAAACCAGGCACGCCCACTGCGGACACATTCGACAAGATCGAGTGTTGACCTCCCGGCGATGCAAACCAGTAGTAATAGAACTCGTGGACTGCTTTTGCTGGATCAAGACGAACCTTGACGTGACTCGTCGACGCCACATAACGGGGGAACCTCGACGACCGAGGGATCATCGAAACTTGACCAACCGTACCCCGGTGTGTGACCACGAGGTCACCAGAACGCATTTCGGCGCCGGGCATCTTCGCAGCCAAGTCATTGTCGATGAACAGTGAAAAATGCCTTTGGCCAAGTTGACACCCCTGACGACAGGTACCCCGCTGTCTCGGTAATCTTCCTTCAAGATGGCAGAGCCATAAGGCTTTGAGATAGCACTTTTTTCGTCGACTGCCAACTTTTCAAGAGGAACCCATTCCCAGTCGATCACGATAGCCGATCCAACTGCTCCCGCACCACGGTCTCCAGCAGCGCTGATTCATCAAACGCCGCAAGAAGTTCCGCCTTCAGCCGCGCGATCTTCTCGTCGATCGGCTCGCCGTCATCCTCGACCTCGGCCGCCCCGACATACCGCCCAGGTGTCAGCGCGTAGTCCGCGCCCTTGATCTCCGCCAGCGCCGCCGACTTGCAGAATCCCGGAATATCCTCGTAGGTAATGCCTTTCGCAGTAGCCGACGAAGACCCGCGCCAGGCGTGATAAGTGTCACCGATCCGCACGATGTCGTCGTCACTCAGCGCCCGCTCAGCGCGGTCCATCATGTAACCCAGCTCGCGGGCGTCAATGAACAGCACCTCCCCCGACCGGTCGACCGACCCCTGCTTTCCTGCCGTCTTGTCCTTGGCGAAAAACCACAGGCACACCGGAATTCCGGTACTACGGAATAGCTGCGTCGGCAGCGCGATCATGCAGGACACCAGGTCGGCCTCCACGATCTGCGCACGAATATCGCCCTCCCCGTTGGAGTTCGATGACATCGAGCCGTTGGCCATCACCACCCCAGCCTTGCCGCCAGGCTTGAGCTTGGACAGGATGTGCTGAATCCATGCGTAGTTCGCGTTGTTGGCCGGCGGCACCCCGAACCGCCACCGCGGGTCTTCCTCGTTGCGCGCCCAGTCCTTGATGTTGAAGGGCGGATTGGCCATCACATAGTCCATCTGGACGTCGGCGTGTTGATCGCGCGCGAACGTGTCCCCCCACCGGCTGCTCAGCCCACTGTGGTCGATGCCGTGAATGGCCAGGTTCATCTTGGCCATCCGCCAGGTTTCCTCGATGCTCTCCTGGCCGTAAATGACTATGTCTTTTGGATCGCCGTTGTGGTCGGCGATGAACTTCTCGGTTTGCACGAACATGCCGCCCGACCCGCAGCACGGGTCATAGACCCGACCCTTGGCGGGTTCCAGCACCTCGACGATCACCTTCACCACGCTGGGCGGGGTGAAGAACTCCCCACCCCGTTTACCTTCGGCGCGGGCGAAATTGCCGAGGAAGTATTCGTAGACCTCCCCCATCAGGTCTCGCGCCTTGTGAACACCCTGCCGGCTGAACCGCGCGCTATTGAACAGGTCGATCAGCTCGCCGAGCCGCCGCTGGTCGATATTGTCGCGGTTGTACAACCGTGGCAGCGTGCCGCCCAGCGTCGGATTGGCCTTCATTACGGCGTCCATCGCCTCGTCGATCAGCTGGCCTATGTTCTTGCCTGGCTCGACGCCGACGGCGGGCTTGCCTTTGGCGTTCTCCGCCAGGAACTTCCATCGCGCGATCGGGGGAACCACGAACACGTTGTAGCCGTGGTACTCCACGGGATCGTCGATCAGTTGCTCGATCTGATCCTCATCCATGCCGTCGGCCACCAGCTCGGAGCGGATGGCTTCACGGCGCTCGTCGAAAGCATCCGAGATGTATTTCAGGAACACCAGGCCCAGGATCACGTCCTTGTACTGGTTGGCCGACAGCGACCCGCGCAGCTTGTCAGCGGCCTTCCAGAGCGTGTCCTTAAGCTCCTTCATGGTCGACGGTGCCTGCGGCTCTTCCTTTTTCCGGGGCGGCATCGCGTGCGTCCTTCCTATTTCTTGGTCCCGGCGAACCCGGGCGTGATGTGTTCCACATCGAGCGTCAGGGCACCGGCGGCGACCCCGTTGATCAACGCTGTCTTCAATTCGCGTGCGGCGGCGACCCGACGGCTCGCTTGCTGTTCGTATTCATCGGCCTCGGCCAGCGCGGCCTCGAGACGTTCAGCTTCGTCGCGTGGCAGCACTGGCACCGTCCAGGTCTGCCATTCGCTTCCGGGAAAAGCGGTTTCGTTGATGATTGTGGCGAGGACCAGCGGGCCGACCTCGGCCGACTCGTCGAGCCGGATGATCCTGGCCGGGCACGCCACCATGGCGCCGCCCACCCGGTCTACCCAGGCCCGCGGCCGCGGCTTCTCCACGAAGATCACGTCACCGGGCTCGGTGCGCGCGGCCCGCGGATACTTTTCCTCGGCGTCAATGGGATCGAGCGCAAGCGTCCCAACCGCGTCCTCCGGCAGCACCCGCACAGTTCCCTCCAGCGATCCATGGCTGACGTCGATACGTCGCCCCCGCTTCATGACGAGTCGATTGCCGGATTGCAGCTCGTGCAGGGAACGGTGGGCCAGGTGAATCCGCCCAGGGGCCGGGGCAGACCAGCACGTCCAGCAGCGGCAGCGGTGTCGTCGTCACCAAAGTCGCCCCGTGCACTCGCGCCAAATGTTCCGCTTCGTCATGCCCGCGCAGTCGCACTGCCCGCACTCCCCTGGGCACCACAGCCGCCCCCGCGAGCACGCTCGACAACTGGATGCGTCGCGCGTACCGGAACGCCCGGTCCTCAGTCTGCGCCAACGCACCGGCGATGTCGGCGGCGAAATCTGTCAACTCAATGTGCTCGAATGCGCCGAGATCGGCGAACCCAGGGCTGCTGCGCCTGGGCGCCACCGAAACAGACCCACACCGCCAGACTCTGCCGGTGCGCCTCCCGCCACAGCCCCCGCGGGAGGCGCACGGCGGCAACGAGATTGTTGACACGAAGCGCCTTCGCACGGCGGTTTTGCATAGGCCCGGCAAGCTCATCGGAGAGCGCGGACGCAGAGCCGATGAGGATCGCCACATCGCCCGGCGGCAGCTCGAGGACAGCGTCATCAACACCGTCGAGAGTGTCCGCTACGTCGAGACCGACCAGGGACACGGCTGAAACGCAGCTGGCCACAGTGGTTTCCCGGACGTGGATGCCACGGATGACCGCGCGGCGCCGGAGCGCTCGATCGTTCGAGACGACATCGAGCTCGCACGCCGCGGCCACATCGAGGGCCACCGGTGAACCCTCGGCGCGCAGCACCACTCGGTCGTGCTCGAGGTAGACCGCCGCGGCTTCGACCGTGCAGCGCAATAGTTTTACCGCGTCGTCGGTGAGCTCTCGCAATTCCTCGCGACGCTTGAGACGTCCGGCTTCGACGCGCTGCAGCGCGTCGGCTGGGCCATGCGACGCTTCCACCAGATCGTCGACGTAGCCAAGTACGGCGTCGGACACCTGCAGCTCACGGATCTCGGTGGCCAACACGGTGTTCTCGGGATCAAACTGATCAGCCAGCCGCACCAAATCGGCGTGCGATCTGCCGGCGAGATCTTCGCTGGTGAGCACATGCCAGCACAGCAGCGTCACCACGTCCTCAAGTGCCGCATCATCGGGCACCGAGATCGCGGGAGCGTCGTACTCATGTTCGACGTTGTTGCCCCGGCCGGTACGCGCCAGCCAGCTCACCACCTCGTCGCGGGCGAAGCGCACGACGCCGTCGACGGTGTCCACCGGATCAGGGAACGGGATCGACACACCGCGCACCATCGGCCGCTTTCGCCACATACTGACCACAGGCCGCTGTACCTTGGCAAGGTCAGCAACGTCCTGCAGCGTCAGCGTGTGCACGCGGCTCCTTTCGGCTCCTCCTCAACATGGACGCCGATGGCCACTTTCTAAAGTGATCTCACTGATAACCCCCCTTATCGGTA
Organism: uncultured Actinomycetota bacterium; assembly: GCA_963748885.1. Taxonomy (GTDB): domain Bacteria; phylum Actinomycetota; class Actinomycetes; order Mycobacteriales; family Mycobacteriaceae; genus Mycobacterium. The sequence continues at coordinate 21,111 of CAVVLC010000019.1, read as the reverse complement.
ATCCATGTTGTCATTTTTACAAGTCAGCGCATCCTTGGGGACACCGCTTCCGCACCCCGCGGCAGCGCAACTCTCCAGAGGAAGCGATGCCAAACAAGCCCCAAGCTCACTTCGACGACATCCTGACCGCCATCGAAATCGAGCGACTCACCGTGCAGGACAAGGATGTTGCACGGGAAGCACAACGCTGGACTAAAGGCGAGCGCGGACCCGTCGTCGACGATCCCGACACCCTGACCGCTACCGACCTCTCGGCGTTGGTCACCGAAGCCGTCAAGATCGGCGCCCACGCGCTAACCTAACACCCACACCCGACAAAATTAGACAGCCATCCGCTATCTATCCAGCCCGACACACCGCAAACACACCTGGCAGTCGACCACACACCACGAACCTGACGCGCCCACCCCCAGCTAAAGCCCCGGGGTCCCCCGCGCTACCTACTTCATGATCGGCGTGCGCAGCCCTGGCAAGATGGATGGGTGCAGCACCCGGGGCCGACGGCGATCGCTGACATCACTGATGCGTTGAGCCTGTGGCGGCTGCTGGTGTCGAGGGTGATCTGCCGTCCGCTGCCGCCGGCCGTCGCGGTCAATGCCTTCCGGCGACTCCACAGCGGCGGTGAGCCGGGCGCTTTCGACTCCGCCCTGCTGCTGTGCACCGACTGGCGATGGCGTGGCGTGAGCGCGAAGGTGATTTCCGGCATCGTGGATTCAGGCGTTCTCGATGACGGCGACCAGGACCGGCTCTCTGACACGCTGCTGTGGCAGGAACAGGTGCATTATCGGCACCCATTCTGGTGGCTCGGCACCACCTTGGTCGAATACGACCTCGACTCTCGGGGACCGGGCCGGACGGTGCACATCGATCCCGACACCCCCACGACCGCGCACCGTTCGGTATGGCCACCGCTGCGGACCTGGGCTGCCGGCCGCGTCCTCGGCCGACACCGGGCATCACCGGGCGACGTCCTCGAGCACGCGCGGTCGCTGCCAGCGCGCGACGCGGCCGCAGTGGTGACCGGAGCCGTGCGCGCAGCCGACGACCTCGACGAAGATCAGTCGCGCACCGTGCTGGATGCGGCGTTGGCCTGGGGACATAGAGCACCCCGCAAGACAGCCCTGGAAAAGCTGCTCGTCCGCGGCGAGGACGAACGGGTGCGGACGCTGGCGGGCAACGATCCAGACGCGTCCATCCGACGCTGGGCATCCGAACAACTCGGCGACAAAGCCACCCAGAGCAGCCTGTTCGACTGACGCACGGCGTATCCGCCCCACGGGCGCATCGGTTGTCGGTGCGCTCCGACAGACTCGGATGTGATCGCCGTTGCGCGTAATCTGCAGTTATCCGAGTTTCATGGCGAGAGGAGGCGCGCGGTGCCCGACCTTGCACACCTGCCGCGTGGTTTGCTGAGCCTAGAGCAGTGGGATGCACTCGAACTCGACCGGACGCGACGGTGGGAACTCAGTGAGGGAACACTCATCATGTCGCCGCGTCCGAGCCTATGGCATCAGCGCGTTTCCAGAAGGCTTACCCGCCTCCTCGAAGATCATTTGCCGGATGGGCTCGAGGCGGTTCCCGAGATCGAGGTGACGACGAGCGCATCGTTCCCGCCGAGTGTCCGTGACCCCGACATTGTGGTGATTCCAGATCGTGTGTTCGAGCTGCGCCCTGCCCGTGTCCCGGCAGCGGAGGTTGTGCTCGTCGTCGAGATCGTATCGCCGGGCTCGCGCGGGGCCGACCACATCATGAAGTTGGATGAGTACGCGAAGGCGGGCATCGAGAACTACTGGATCGTCGATCCCGACGCCCCGTCGCATGACCGATTTCTCGTGTACCGCCTCGACGGTGAAATCTATCGACGGGTCCCGGCGCTCGACGGAGACACGGTCCGTGTCAACGAGCCGACAGAAATGGAATTCGCTCTGGATGTGCTGACTGGCCGCTAAGGCGTTGGCAGTTACCACCACCGCTGCGGGCCGAGTCGGAGGCGCTTTTGCAGGTCGGCGTCGGCGGCGCGCACCGCGGCCTCGTTGACGCGGTAGGCGGCGGCTATGTCGGCGAAGCGGCCGGTTGTCAGGTTCGCTCGTTGGCACACCATGCGTTCGATTCCGGCCGCGACCGCAGCGGGGGCGTGCGAATCGAGGATGATGTCCTCGTCGGGCAGCCGCCACAGCGCGGCGAGGCAGCGCAGCACGCCGGGCAGGCCGAACGTGGGAATCACGCTCCGCCACAACAGTTCGCCGATTGGGCCGAGCGGGATCCGGGGTTGCGGCGGCGCGTGCACACCCATCCGGCCGGGTCCCGGCACCCACGGGCTCAGGTGCGCCGGCTCGAACGGCCGGTCGTAGGGCAGGATCTCGTCGATCTCTGCTGTGCCGCCCGGCGCTTTCCACCGAAGCAGGAACGGGAAGCGATGTCCCGCCGCGGTATCCACGTAGCCGCCGGACGCATGACGTTCGCCCGATGATGCCGTTGTCGTGCGGGAGGCGATGGCGACCAGGTTCTCGGCCGGCGAGATCCCGACCGCCCACGCGGCACCGGACGGACCGTACAGCCGGATTGCCGCCGCCGCGGGCGAATCCGGCGCACAGATACGCGCCAACCGCCGGTCGTTGCCGACCACCGCCTCCCATACCTTTCCGGTCAGCTTGTCGCCGATCTTGTCGAGCTTGGCCGGTGCCAGGTTGGTTTCGGCGCGCACCGGCGACGGGTGCTGCCTGGGTGTCAGTTGTGCGACAACCCGTTTCGTCTTTGCGGCGGGCCGGAAATTCGGGTCGGGGGGCGGTCTCGTTGGCTCGGGCACGAGCTCGACGGTCCGCCGGGGAACGCAGCCGACGCACCCGAGCCCCGTCTTCGTCGCGACCAGCCGCTCGTCGGCACCGCAGTGCGGGCAGGCGATGTCGGCGAACCGGGCCAGCGGGATAAGCCAATCCAGCATCAGCGGGTAACGTCGGTCGCCACGGCGGACGTCGACCGGCAACCGCCATACCGGCACCTCGTAGAGGTGCAGCCGATAGGGCCGGACCTGGTGGCTCGCCTGGTACTTCTCCCGAGTCTCGCCGATCCGCCGGACACGCTCGTTCCGTACAGTGTCGGCGCGTGCGTCCAGCAACTCCCGGCGATCGGCAGGTGCTTGCACGCGCCGACGCTCGATCGTCGCGAGTGCATCGCGATAGTAGGCCTCGACGCGATCCAGCTCCGCATCGCGCGCCTTGTCGATGTCATCACCGAGTTCGGATTGCCGCCGCTGCGCGCACCGCTCGATAACCCCGTCCGCAGATTCGATCGCCGCGGTAAGGCCGGCGAGCGACGGCGAACCACCCGTGAGCGAAGGCGAACCATCTTTCAACACTGCCGGCGCTGCGGGCAAAGCGGCGAGCTTCGTACTGACGGAAGTTGGGAGCTTGCGTTGCGATTGCACATCCATCCAGCACTCGACGCATTCCTGGTAGTGGTCGTCGCTGGACAGCGTGTAGTCGACCAGCGCCCCAACCCGCAGAATCGCGCGAACCGACCGGGTCGGTGCGCCCGCGGCGTCGATCCGTCCGTGATCGACGGTGAACTGGTTGCGCGCCATCGCCTGCAGGTGCTCGGCCGGTGGTGGCGGCGTGGCGGCCACTGGGACAGCCATCGAGGCGACGTCACCCACCGCCAGCACCTCATCGGCGCACCGACCCAGCGCGGGATGCCCGGCCGACAGCAAGGTCGCACCTTCCTCGCGAGCGACGTCGGGATCGCCGGTCACCCGCAGCACCTCCGGCAACTCCAGCGTCATCTGCAGCGCCGGTGGGAGCATCACCAGCGTCGTATCACCGCCGAATTCGGTGAGCCCGCCGCTGGACTCGACATACCGCAGCCAAAAGTCCAGTCCCGCATCGGTGCTCGTCACGAGGCCTCACCCACCAGGAGGTCGACGCCTTCCCTGGCTTTTCAGATAGCTGCTTCTCGCCGCGGCAAGCGCGTTGCCGAGAGCGTCGAGGCGTCGCTCGAACTCGTCGTCATCGACGGCGTCGACGAACGCGTCGAAAACCTCGGTCTCGAAATCGAAGTCGTCGTCGACCCGGCCGAGGATCATGTCAAGTTCACCGACGACGAGTTCGAACAGGTTGATCTTTGCCTCCAGCACGTGCATGATCCGTTGTTCGATGCTGCCCCGGCAGACCAGGTTGGTCAGCGTCACGTCGTGTTCCTGCCCGATCCGGTGCAGCCGGCCGAGCCGCTGCTCGATCTGCATCGGATTCCACGGCAGATCGAAGTTCACCATCACATGGCAGAACTGCAGGTTGCGACCCTCACCCGCCGACTCGGTCGACAGCAGGATCGGCGTTTCGGCGCGAAACTCCGCGATCGCCGACTCCTTCTCAGTCCGCGTCAGGCTGCCGTGATACACCGCCGACGGCAGCCCGGCGCACTTGACCGCGGCGACGAGCAGATCCAGTGTTTGCCGAAACCCCGTGAACACCAACACCTTCTCGCCCTTGTCGACGTGGCGGCGCAGCAGTTCGACGAGCACCCGCACCTTGTCCGGTTCCCGGATGGCCCACGCCCGTTGCGCGAGGTCGTTCCAGCCGAGCTTGGCCAGCATCGGCGCGGCGGCCGCGGGGCTGGAGCCCGCCAGCCGGGTCAGGCCACGCAGGGCCAACCGGGCTAGCGTCCCGACCCTGTTGCCGCTGCCCTGACTCGCCGGACGATGTCGGCGTAGAGGCCGGCCTCGCCGATGCCGGGCGTCACCAGGATCGTCTCGGCGAGCCGCGGCGGCAGCATCACGGCAACCTCGCTGCGGCGATGTCTGACCATCACCTCTTTAGTCCGGGCGCGAAGCTCCTCGAGGTTGTGCGGTCTCGACTCGGCCGACGCCGCGCCATGGTTGGCGCGGAACTGGGCGGGTGTGCCGAGCAGTCCTGGCGCGACGAGGCTGACCAGCTGGTAAAGGTCCGACAGCTTGTTCTCCACCGGCGTTGCGGTCAGCATCAGCAGATAACGGGCGCGGATTCCGCGCGCGAGCTTGCCCGACGCGCTTCGGGGGTTGCGGAGCCGGTGCGCCTCGTCGAAGATCACCAGGTCCCAGTTGGTGTCGGTCAGCCTACCCAGCAGCGGATCGCGGCGAGCGGCGGCTAGCGAGGCGATGGTGACCGGCCGGTCCATCCCAATCTCGCGGGCAGGTGTCGACCCGGATTGCGCGATCGTGGTCGGCAACCCGAACTTCCGCTCGAGTTCGTCGCGCCATTGGTCGACAAGTCCCGCCGGAACGATCACCAGCACTTGGTCGGCGAGCCCGCGCATGCGTAGCTCGGACAGCACCAACCCCGCCTCGATCGTCTTGCCGAGCCCGACCTCGTCGGCCAGGATGCCCCGGCCGCGCATCCGCCGCAGCACGGTCCGCGCCGTCTGCAGCTGATAGTCGAACGGCTCGAACCGCAACCGCGGCAGCGCAAGGAAGGTGTCGAACCCCGGCCGGGCCCAGACCTTGACGGCGTCGTCGACGATCGCGGACCAATCTGGCTGCGGCCGTGCGCCATTGCGCAGCCGCGCCAGCAACGGTAGGTAGCCGGACAGGTCTGCTGTCGACGCCTCGCCGGTGGCGATCGTAACTGTCATGTGGCCTCCCCACGACTGGCGCATGCAAGATTTGCACTGGACGGTACCGGCGACCACCGACACGACCGACGACCCACGCCGATGCGTGACAGATGAGGCGGATGCGATTCGCTCCGATGCCCGGCGTGTTCGACTGCACCTGGGACCGTACGATGCGCCCAAGAAGTTTCGGTCACATAACCCGTTCAGCATGGCGATCAGCGCTCGGGTTCGGCGCGCGGCTCACATGCACGCAGGCCGGATATCGGTGTGGGTGAAATCGTCACCTCGGAAAAGCAGCGGCTCTCCAGTCACGTGGGCCAAGGCGTAGCTGTAGGTATCGCCGAGGTTGAGGCGGGCCGGATGCCCGCTGCCGCGGCCGTAGTCTCGGTATGCCTGCGCGGCAACGCGGGCTTGCTCGGCGTCGAAGGGTTCGACTCGAATTGCGTAGTCATCCAGCAATCGATCCACCATTCGACCGATCTCCGGGCGGTCCCGCCGTTGCATGACCGCACACAATTCGACGTAACTAGGTGCAGAGATCCGGGAGTTCGATGAATTGACCAGCGCCTCTTTTAGCGCCTCGACACCCGTTTCACCGCGCACGATGGCGACAATCGCGGAAGTATCGACAATCACCGCGGCAAACCACGGTTGTCGTAGAGCTCGGCTTCGTTGTCCCGAATCGCGCGCTTGTCGTCGTCGGTGAGCAACCTATCGAGTTCCCGCAGTGTCATTTCCGCCGCAGCGCGCCTCGACTCGGCACGTGCAGTCTCCTCGCGGTCGAGCTCTGAAAGACGGCGCGCAACGGCCTCCTCGATCGCGGCCGTCTGGTTGGTGCCCGTACGCGCGGCCAGCTCGCGAACGAGCGCAACAGCGCGTTCGCTCTTGATGTTAAGGCTCATGGTAGAAGGGTACCCGGGCATGGGTAGATCATCTTGAGTCCGTGACCCGGACCTTGCCCGACATCAGTAGCGGAAGTAGACGCTCACGTACTCTAGACAAATGTGCAGACTCAGCGCGTCGCTCGCCGCTTAGTGCACCCAGGCTCGAAAGCGCCTGCGCCGGCGGAGCACCCGAACGGCGCACATCCCGCACCGTGACGTCTAACAGTTCGCGCGGTTGGATCCTCTGGCGGCTTCCTGTCATGCCCGCCGCCATCTGTTCGAGCGTTGCCAAGACATCGGGTTGTCGTAGCGCTGCCCATACGGCCGACGTGTCGACGCCGATTGGCCGCAGCACGACGAACTCGGTACTCGCCAGTGCCATTTCCGAAGGTAGACGCGAGACGTTCCAAATCCGCGGAATTCTCGGATTTAATTTCGAAAACAATACGCGGGGCCCCGATAAGACGAACTTGGTGCTTTTGATTGTGCCTCCGGCGACCAGGCTAGGGTTGGCACCACCGTCGAATGCTTGAAAACTGTAGTGAGCAACTATGTCGGCGAATCCTTGAGGGTCAAGACAAGTGGTTGACCTGCTCGCCAAACTTGACAGGGTGGTGAAATCAGAGACCTGCTCGACCATCGCAACCATCAGGGCCTCGGCTGCCGCAATAACGCGGTCGTTAGCGGCGATCTTGTCGTCTAGCGCACCGAGAATCTCACCAACTCGATGACGATCAGAGGTGGGGACGGCGCAGATCGAAACGTTTCGGAGAACGCTCTGGTTGAGTAGGGGCTGTCCCGATCCGGCGCGTTGTCGATTAAGCCCGCAGGTCTGCAGCGCGTAATACCAATATCGCGTTTCTTCCGGCTTCTTAGCCCGACCGACTAATGCGTTATCGGTAACCCAGACGTCGCTATCGCAATAGCGCAAGCTACCGCAATACGACCCAACACGCCCAACTACTATCACTGGGCCACGCGCATTGCGTTCGGCCGTATAACCAATGGCCCCATTGGCGCCGTAGACCGGATAAGGTCCGCTGGCCGCTCGTGCCGGCGAGACGCCTCCCGCGCTGAAGTCGAGATGATCTCCCACCTTGACCGTCTCGGCCATCAGCCGGCCCTCTTGGCGGCAGTGCGTAACTCTCCGGCCAGGTCGCCGCGGCCGGACACGGTGACACCGCCCAATCCCAGCCAGGACGCCATCGACTCCAACTCGCCGGCCAGCGCGGCGGCCACCCGAGCCCGCTGGGTATCGGGCTCAGCGAAGGCGCCCACGACTCGCAGCGCGTCGGCCACGCGGTCGGCTTTGAGGTCGACCCGCGCGACCAGCCGGCCGTCCAGCAGCAGCGGCCACACGTAATAGCCGTACCGGCGCTTTGGCGCCGGGGTATAGATCTCGATGCGGTATTTGAAGTTGAACAGCCGCTCTACCCGGGGCCGGAAGAAGATCAACGGATCGAACGGACACAACAGCGCGGTGCCTCGATCCAGCCGCGGCACCGTCCGGCCGGTACGCAAATACGCCGGCGCGGACCAGCCGTCGACACTGACCGGCTCAATCTCGCCGGCGGCCAGCATGGCGGCGATCGCCGGTTTGACCTGCTGGGCCGAGAGCCGGAAGTAGTCGCGGATGTCGGCCTCGGTACCGATACCCAGCGCGGTGGCCGCGCGCAGCGTCAGCTGATGGACGGCCTGGTCGTCGTTGACCTCACGGGCCAGCACGTCCGCCGGCAGCACCCGCTCCACCAGGTCGTAATGCCTGGCAAAACCGACCCGGGTGGCCGTGGTGAGCACCCCGGAGGCGAACAGCGCCTCGGCAACCCACTTGGTGTCGCTGCGGCTGCCCCACCAGCTACCCCTTGGCCCGCGCGGCCCGGCGACCAGATGCGCCTCGATCTGTCCGGCGGTACTGGGTCCCAGCTCAGCGACGGCGGCGACGATCTTGTCGGCGAGCTCGGGGTTGGCCTTGACGATGTGGCTGCCCCAGCGGCCGTGCCGGTATTCGCGCATCCGCCAGCGCAGGAGCGGCCAGTCGTCGACGGACATCAGCGCGGCCTCGTGCGCCCAGTATTCGGCCAGTAGTCGCGTCCTCGCCGGGCCCCAGGCCGCGCGGTCCAGCACGTCGCGGTCGTAGGGTCCGAGGCGACTGAACACCGGAGCGTAGTGGGCGCGCACCGCCACCGAGACCGAATCCAATTGCAGCACTTGGATTCGCGAGATCAGCCGCCGCAGATGCGTGCGGTTGATCTGGCCGCTGGGCCGCGGCTCGCTAAATCCTTGGGCCGCAACGGCTATCCGCCGGGCCTGCGCGGCGGTCAGCCTACGGCTGCGGATCGACACGGCGCCGAGAATACCGGGCAGGTACGACAGGCCTCGGCGGCGGCGCCTACCCAGCGCCGACTTTCTGGTCCACCTGGATCACAGCGCTCGCCCTCTGGCTCTACTCTTGCGGATTCTTTTGTTCTTGGTATGCGGACTCAAGAGTGCCCGGAACCGCTTCCAAGTCGCGGTATACGCCCATCAGTTGCTCGAGGACCCTGATTCGTTGCTTACTCGCCTCGTCCGCGGCCCGCCACGCCTGCTCACGACACTGATCAGCCCGCTGTCTTGCGTCAGCGAGGAGCCGCTCACGCTCCTGCTCGGCGTCGGCGCGCAGGCTGGACAGTTCGGCCTCGAGCCGTTCTTTGGTCTCCTCGTACTCGGCTTCCAGGGCTTTTCGCTGCGCGGCCATGTCCGCCAACAGGTCTTCATGCTTGCTGCGCTCGGCCTCGGCCTCGGCCTGGGCCGCAGCAACCAGCGCCTCCGCCTCCGCCCGCGCCTCGGCCTGCATCTCGGAAACCTCGTCGACCGCACGCCGGAGCATCTTCGCCATCCGCTGTTGCATCGCGTGGGGCGCGGGTGAGGTGTCGGTGAGGACGGCGACTTCCTTCCGCAACGCGGCTGCTTCGTCGCCGGATGCCTGCAACCGGGCCCTTAGGCTCGCGACGTCGTCGAGCAGCAACTGCTGCTTGGCGGTCAGCGTCTCGATGTAGGCATCGACCGCGGCCCGGTCGTAGCCCGTGAACCTGCGAGAGAACATCTTTGCGGGTTCGGTTTGCACTGCCAATCCCCCTTCTGGAACGTCTGGTAGACGGTTAGACCGACCCCCGAGTCGAGTATGTCAGGCCACGCCATTGGCGCAGGCACGAGCGGTCAGGCCCGACGGTAGGTGTGAAACCGGTACCGCAGCCCGGTGCGGCTGACCAGCCACTCCCCCGTCTCCCCCCGCCATGCCTCGTCGAGCGCCGGGGCCAGCGCGTCGTCGTCATCGCGCGGCAGGTCGATGTCGACCTCGGTGACCTCACACCGGGTGGCGTGCGGCAGCGCCAGCGCATAGATCTCCGCGCCGCCGATCACCCACATCTCGGACCCGGTCAGGGCGTTGTCGAGTGAGCCGAGCACCTCGGCTCCGTCAGCTACGAAATCGGCCTGGCGGGACAGCACGAGATTTCTGCGGCCCGGCAGCGGCCGAACCCTGGCCGGCAGCGAATCCCACGTCCGCCGCCCCATCACCACCGTGTGGCCCATGGTCACCTGTTTGAAGCGGGCCAGATCCTCGGGCACCCGCCACGGGATGTCGCCGCCGCGGCCGATGACACCGGACGTCGACTGAGCCCAGACCAGGCCCACCTCGGTCATGCGTGCCACTTCTCGATCCCGGCTGAGCCGGCACCATCGTCGTCGGCGCCGGTCATACAGCGACGGGGGCTTTTATCGCCGGATGCGGATCGTAGTTCTTGACGACGATGTCGTCATAGGCGTAGTCGAAGATCGAATCACGTTGCGCCAGAAAGAGTTCCGGATACGGCCGGGGCTCGCGGGTGAGCTGTAGCCGCACCTGCTCGACGTGGTTGTCGTAAATGTGGCAGTCACCGCCGGTCCAGACGAACTCGCCGACCGCCAAGCCGGCTTGGGCGGCCATCAGGTGCGTGAGCAACGCGTAGCTGGCGATGTTGAACGGCACCCCCAGGAACAGGTCGGCGCTGCGCTGATAGAGCTGACAGCTCAGCTTTCCGTCGGCGACGTAGAACTGGAAGAACGCGTGGCACGGCGGCAGCGCCATCTGTGGGATTTCGCCGACGTTCCAGGCCGACACGATGATGCGCCGCGAGTCCGGGTCGGTGCGCAGCAAATCCAGCGCGGCGCTGATCTGGTCGATGTGCTCACCGGCCGGCGTCGGCCAGGATCGCCACTGCACACCGTAAATTGGCCCGAGATCGCCCGTTTCGCTGGCCCATTCGTCCCAGATCGTGACTCCGTGTTCCTGCAACCAGGCGACATTGGAGTCGCCGCGCAAAAACCACAGCAACTCGTAGACCACCGATTTGAAATGGACCTTCTTGGTGGTCAGCAGCGGGAAGCCGGCCGACAGGTCATAGCGCAGTTGCTGGCCGAACAGGCTGCGGGTTCCGGTCCCGGTGCGGTCGGCTTTGGCCGTACCCGTCTCGAGCACCAGGCGGAGCAGGTCCTCGTAGGGCTGAGGAATCGGCGCGACGATCGGCACGCGGTCAGCTTAACTGCGGTCGCGAGGAGTAGAACGGAGGCCATGCCGAAGATCACCGATGCCGTCAACACTCCCGATGGCACGTGCACCGTCCACCTGTTCACCCCCGACGGGTCCGGACCCTGGCCCGGCGTGGTCATGTTTCCCGACGCCGGCGGTGTGCGCGACACGTTCTACGCGATGGCGGCCAAGCTGGCCGGATTCGGTTACGCGGTATTGCTGCCCGACGTGTATTACCGCAGCGGCGACTGGGCCCCGTTCGACATGGGCAGCGTGTTCGGCGACGAAAAGGAGCGCAACCGCCTGTTTTCCATGATCGGAGGTCTGACAGCGGACAAAATCACCGGCGACGCCGGCGCGCTCTTCGACTACCTGGCCGCTCGCCCCGAGGTGTCCGGGCAGCGGTTCGGCGTGTGCGGCTACTGCATGGGTGGGCGCATCTCGGTCACGTTGGCCGGCCGTCTTCCCGACCGCGTCGCTGCGGCGGCGTCCTTCCACGGCGGCGGCCTGGTAACCGACACCGCGGACAGCCCCCATCTGCTGGCTGACCAGATGACGGCCACGGTGTACGTGGGCGGCGCCGAGAACGACCCGTCGTTCACCGCCGATCACGCCGAACAGCTGGACAAGGCACTGACGGCGGCCGGTGTGCGGCACACCATCGAGTGGTACCAGGCGGCACACGGCTTCGCGGTCCCGGACAACCAGCCGTACGACGAGGCGGCCGCCGCGCGGCATTGGGCGGCGATGGCGGAGACTTTCGCCGCGGCGCTGGCCAGCTAAGCCGGGCCAGCCTGGCGAGCAGTCATGAAACCGGGAGGTCGACCAGCTCGGCCAGCCGGGCCCGGTGACGATAGGCGGTGCCGAGCGCCAACTGGTCACTCTTGGCCCGCTTGAAATACAGGTGGGCCGGATATTCCCAGGTCATCCCGATGCCCCCGTGCAATCTGCACGCATTCCTCTGCGAGATGCACGGCGACGCCGCTGCAGTAGGCCTGCGCGAGTGCGGCCGCCACGGCCGCGTCCGCATCGCGCCGGGCGCAGGTGTCGGCGGCGTAGCGCGCCGCCGCTGTCGCGGCACTGACCTCGAACCAGACGTCGGCGAGCCGGTGTTTGATCGCCTGGTAGGAGCCGATGAGGCGGCCGAACTGCTTGCGCTCCTTCGCGTAACCCAGCGTGGTGTCGAAACACCACTGCGCCAACCCGAGTTGCTCGGACGCGAGCACGGCCGCCCCGGTTTCCAGGGCCGCGCTCGAGCGCGGCGCTCCCGGGGCCGACCAGTGCCGACGCCGCCCCCGAGAATCGCACGTCCGCAAGGGGCCTGGTCATATCCAGCGCCAGCACCGGCGACACGTCGACACCGGCCGCGGACCGCGCGACGGTATGCAGCTCGGGTCCGTCCGGGCCCGCGACCGGTACCACCAGCAAGTCCGCTTCGGTCGCCCCCGCGACGGTGCTGACCAGTCCGGTCAGGCCGTCGGCGCCGATCTCCACACCGGTGATCGGCGCGCCCGGCGCGGTGGACAGCGGCACCACCAGCGCCGCGGTCACCTCGCCGGAGGCCAGCTCGGACACCGTCTCGGTGTCGCCGGCACCCAATAGCGCGACCGTGGCGAGCACGGCGCTCGACAAGAACGGCACCGGAGCGACGGCCCGGCCGATTTCTTCCATGACGACCGCGGCCTCGCGGGCGCTCGCTCCGGCGCCACCGAGCGACTCGGGCACCAGAGTCCGGCCACGCCCAGCTCCCCGGCCAGCGTGTGCCAGACATCCGAAAAGTCTTGCGGCGCCGGGCCATTTGCATCGTAAGCCCGGGCTACGGACTCCGGCGGGCACCGGTCGGCGAACAGCCGGCGGACGCTGTCCCGCAGCGCCTCCTCGGTGTCGGAGTAAAGCAGGTCCGCGGTGCCCTCAGGGCTCACCTTGCTCACCTTGCTCACCTTGCTCATCTCTCCAGGTCCTTGAAGGCGGCGGTTTTATCGACGCGGTGTTCGCCGGGCAGGCCGAGAACGCGCTCGGAGATGGTGTTGCGCAAGATCTCCGAGGTGCCGCCCTCGATCGAGTTGCCACGCGCGCGCAGGTAGCGATAGCCGGGGCCGCGACCGATCAGGTCGACCGTTTCGGGTCTGATCATGGTCCAGTCGTCGTAGCGCAGCCCCGCTTCGCCGTGCAGCTCGATCTCGAGTCCCGAGATCGCCTGCGCCAGCCGGGCGAAAGCCACCTTCATGCCGGCGCCCTCCGGCCCGGGCTGACCCGCTTGATTTTTCCTGGCCTGCTGCCGTAGCCGCTCGCCGGTCAGGCGAAGCACTTCCGCCTCGACCCAGAGCCGCATCAGTTCGTCGTGCATCGCGGGGTCGCGCAGTGCCGGCTCTTTACGCCAAGCCCCGGCTAGCTTGCCGATGTGGCCGCCTTCTCGCGGAACGCCGGAGCGCGAGCCGATCGCGACCCGCTCGTTGTTGAGCGTGGTGGTCGCGACCCGCCAGCCGCCACCCTCGGGGCCGAGCCGATTCGCGTCGGGCACCCGCACATCGGTGAGGAAGACTTCGTTGAACTCCGCCTCGCCGGTGATCTGGCGCAGTGGCCGAACGTCGACACCGGGCTGGGTCATGTCGCACAGGAAGTAAGTCAGGCCAGCGTGTTTGGGCACCGTCGGGTCCGTGCGCGCGACGAGTATGGCCATCTGCGCGTGTTGCGCCTGCGACGTCCACACCTTCTGCCCGTTGACAATCCACTCGTCGCCGTCGCGGACCGCCCGCGTGGCCGCCGCGGCCAGATCCGATCCGGCACCGGGCTCGCTGAATAACTGGCAGTAGATCTGCTCACCGGTGAACAACGGGCGCAGGAACCTCAGCTTCTGTTCGTCGGTCCCGAACGCGGCAATCGTCGGTGCCGCCATGCCCATGCCGATGTAGTTCTTCACGGTGCCGCCCACCGGCGCACCGGCGGCGGCCAGCTCGGCGTCGACACGTTCCTGAGCGGTGCGCGACAAGTCCAGCCCACCGAATCCGACCGGCAGGTGCACCCAGGCCAGGCCGGCGTCAAACTGCGCGCCGAGGAAATCCCGCGGCTCGGTGCTCGCCGGGTCGTGCTCGTCCAGCAGCGCCGTTACCCGCGCGTCCAGATCCGTGACATCAGCGCTCATTGGTTGCCTCCCGGTTGAGACTGGAACCCCTGCGCGGGCCCGAGCAGCAGACCGCCATCGATAACCATCGTCTCACCGGTGATCCAGCTGGCCCCGTCCGAAACCAGGAATGCGACCGCCTCGGCCACGTCGACCGGCTCACCGATGCGCCCGAGCGCGATGGACGACGCCAGCGGGTCCTCGTGGTCCTTCCACAAGGCCTCGGCCAGCCTGGTGCGAACCACCCCGGGGCATATTGCATTGACCCGGATGCGCGGTGAAAGTTCCAGCGCGAGTTGCTTGGTGACGTGGATCAGCGCGGCCTTGGTGGCGTTGTACATGCCCATGGCCGGGGATTGGTGCATGCCCCCAATGGACGCGGTGTTGACGATCGCACCACCGTGCTCGCCCATCCAGGACTTGACGACCAGCGAGGTCCACAGCAGCGGCGCCCACAGGTTGATGTCGAAGATCTTGGTGAACCGGGCATGGTCCTGGTCGATCAGCGGGCCGAACGCCGGGTTCGTTCCCGCGTTGTTGATCAATATGTCCACGCTGCCGAACCGGTGCAGGGCGAGGTCCACGCACGCCCGGGCCGCGTCCTCGTCGACCGCGTGCGCGCCGACGCCCACGGCCCCCTCACCGACCTGCGCGGCGGCCTCCTCGGCTGCCTCCTGCTTACGAGCGGTCAGCACCACATTGGCGCCCGCTGCAGCGAGCCGTTGCGAGATCGCCAGCCCGATTCCGCGCGAGGCGCCGGTGATGATCGCGGTCCGGCCGGTTAGATCCAGTGAGGTCCCAGTCAGATCCTTCGACGTCATGGTGTCACGCCTTCTGTTGTGTCGGTGGCCGGACTCCACCAGCGGAAGGCGCCGGTTGCGCCCGATCTTTCGGGGAATGTTTTGTACACGCGCAGGCGTGGTATGCGACAAGAATGTTAGCGAAATTAAACCTCATGAAACCACTGTTTGTGGCCGGGGCCGTCGCTGCAGCGATTGCGGCCGCGCCGACCGCAGCGGCCGACAGCTTTGCGGCCGGACCTGCGATGACCACCCCAGCGCCTACCCACGTCGTCTTCAAGGACGACCCGGGCGGCGGCGGCTGCGACGCCAACGGCAACTGCGGTTCCGGCGGCGTCAACAACGGCCCCAACGGCACTCCGGGCGGTCAGGGCTGCGTCGGGGGGGTCGGTTGCGGCACGGGAGGCCAGAACTTTGGCCCCAACGGCGAGCCGGGTGGCAGCGGATGCGTGGCGGGCCTTTGCGGCTCCGGTCACGCGTAATCCACTCGTAACCAGCGAAATCCACGGCTAATCCACGACTCCCGCAGGTCCCGGCAGCCTGGCAATCCAGGTCCGGGACTCTGCGGGGTCGATGACGTCGTCCAGCTCGAACGTGGTGGCAGACCGTAGCGCCTTGCCATGGTGGTACGCAGCCTCGACCAGGCGGTCGAACAGCTGCTGGCGCTCGGCCGGATCGGCCGCGGCGGCCAGCTCCTTGCTAAACCCAAGGCGCACAGCGCCTTCCAGGCCCATGCCGCCGATCTCGCCGGTGGGCCAGGCGATCGTGAACTGGGGTGCGTGGAAAGAGCCGCCGGCCATGGCCATCGCACCTAACCCGTAGCCCTTGCGCAAGATGATCACGCCGAGCGGGACGGTCAGTTTCGCGCCGACGATGAACATCCGGCCGAATCGACGCACGGCGGCGTCCTTTTCCGCGTCCGGGCCGACCATGAAGCCGGGGGTGTCGCACAGCGAGATCACCGGCAACCGGAACGACTCGCACAGGGCCAGGAAGTCGCCGGCCTTGTCCGCCGCCTCGGCGTCGATGGCGCCGCCGAGATGGTGACTGCTGTTGGCAATCAGCCCGTATGACACGCCCTCGACGCGAACGAGTGCGGTGACGATGCCAACCCCGTAGTCGGGCCGCAATTCGAGGACGGACCCGACGTCGACGATCGACTCGATCGCCCGGTGCACGTCGTAGGCGCGTAATCGGTTCTGCGGCACCACATGCCGGGCCAGCTGCGGATCCGGTGCGGCCCACTCGTGCACGCTGCCCTGGAAGTACGACAGGTACTGCTTGGCCAGTGACACCGCGTGCGCCTCATCGCGGGCGACCAGGTAGACGACGCCGTTGTGCCGTTGCACCTCAATGGGTCCGATCGCCTCAGGCGGATACACGCCGAGCCCACCGCCTTCGATCATCGCGGGTCCACCCATCCCGATGTTGGCGTCGGGCGTCGCGATGATCACATCGCACACCCCGGCCAGCGCGGCATTGCCCGCGAAGCAACGACCGGAGACGATCGACACCAACGGCACCCGGCCGCTCAGCCCAGCCAGCACGCGGAAGGTCGGCACGTCCAGTCCCGCGTGCCCGCCCACGTCGGTATCGCCTGGCCGGCCGCCGCCACCCTCGGCGAACAACACCACCGGCGCGCGTTTTCGGACGGCCAAGTCGAAG
This sequence comes from uncultured Actinomycetota bacterium, assembly GCA_963748885.1. Taxonomy (GTDB): domain Bacteria; phylum Actinomycetota; class Actinomycetes; order Mycobacteriales; family Mycobacteriaceae; genus Mycobacterium. The sequence continues at coordinate 4,512 of CAVVLC010000019.1, read as the reverse complement.
ACGCGATCGGTTTTGGCGTGGTTGCGCATGCCCTGCGTGCCGGCCAGCACGGTGTAGTCATAGGACACCACCACCACCTCGGCCGCCGCCGGCCCGAAACGGTCAGCGCCGATGGTCGCCAAGCCAGCAACGAGGCCGTCAGCCGGGGTATTGGCGATCAGGTCCTCTTCGGAGCGCCGGCTGCGCTGCGCGGCAATGGCCAGCGCGCCGTATTCGACGAAGCTGCCGGGATCGACCAGGTCGGCGATGTTCTCCCGGGCGGTGCGGCGACCTTGCTGGCGCCGCTTGTCGACGGCGGCCGGCCGGCCCTCGTCGCGGGTCCGCAGATGGCGGTCCGCGACCTCGTCGAGGTCGGCCCGGGATCGGTCGAGATCGACTGCAGCGGAGGTTGATTTGCCGTCAGCGCTGGCGCCGGTGCGGGTGAATACCAGCAACGGGTCTCCGGTCCCGACGACCTGGCCGAGCGGCACCAGACCGCGGACCGTCCGCAGCGCATCCGGGGCGACGAGCACGTGCTGCATCTTCATCGATTCGAGCACGACCAGTTGCTCGCCGGCACCGAACTCGGCGTGCTCCGGCGCGACTTCGACGACGGTGCCGGCCAGCTGCGCGCGTAGCACTTCCTCACCCGGGAACAACTCGACGGCGGCGGCCCGGGTGTCGCGCTGGTGAGACAGTGCCGCGGTGGCCAACTCGGGAAGCCTGCCGTCGAGGAAGCTCGTCGTCACGGCGCCGGTCTGCAGATCTGACTCGATCTGGCTGTCGGACAGCAACTCCCGCAGGAAACCGACGTTGGTGCGAACGCCCTCGATGCTGAACTCGGCCAGCGCGGTCCGCGCCTTGCGCAGCGCCGCGCCGAACTCCGCCCCGCGGGTGTGCACGATCACCTTGGCCAGCAGCGAGTCGTACCGCGGGCTGACGACCAGCCCCGGCCGCCCGTAGGTGTCGACACGCACGCCCGGACCCGCGGGCGGCGAGAACACCGTCAGCGAGCCCGCGGCGGGCACGATCGACCCGTCGGCGGCGAAAGTCTCCATGTTGACCCTGGCCTGAATGGCGATGCCCCGCCGGGCCGCGGGCTCGCCGATGACTTCGTCACCGTCGGAGGCGATTCCGGCCGGCAGGCCCAGCCGGTGACCGAGCTCGTAATAGGACGCGCCACCGGCGATTGCCAGCTGCGCGGCCACCAGGTCCACCCCGGCGGTCTCCTCGGTGATCGTATGTTCCACCTGGATGCGCGGGTTGATCTCCAGGAAGACGAATCTCTCACCAGAGACCAGGAATTCGACGGTGGCCAGCCCGCGCAGACCCACCCTGGCGCACAACCGGGCCGCTGCCTCGTGCAACCCACGGCGCAATCTATCCGAAATCCCTTGGGCGGGCGCGATTTCGACGACCTTCTGGTAGCGGCGCTGGATGCTGCAGTCGCGGTCGCCGACGGCCAGCGCGTGCGTTCGGGCCCCGGCCGGTGCGGCGACAATCTGCACCTCGATGTGCCGTGCGGCGTCGAGAATCGCCTCGGCGAACACCGCCGGGTCGCCGAACCCGAGTTGCGCCTCCGCGGCGCACTGGCGGTAGGCGTTGTCGATCTGATCGGCGCTGTCCACCTTGCGCATGCCACGCCCGCCCCCGCCGGCAAGCGCCTTGATCATGATGGCGCCGTCCTGGGCGGCGAAAAATGCGCGGACGTCCGCGACGCTGCTCGGGCCGTCGGTCGCGGGCAGTACCGGCACCGCGGCCGCGGCCGCGGCAGCGCGGGCCGAAGACTTGTTGCCGACCAGCTCGAGCACGTCGGCGTCCGGGCCCACGAAGCGTGCACCCGGCGGCAACGCAGGCCCGCGCGAATTCGGCGTTCTCGGATAGAAAGCCGTATCCGGGATGAATCATCTCGGCACCGGCCTTCTTGGCCGCGGCCACCATCGCGGCCTGGTCCAGGTACGCCTCCGGACCGGTGCCGGCGAGACCGATCGCTTCATCGGCCGCGTGCACGTGCGGGGTGTCGGCGTCGTCTTCGGCGTAGACCGCGACCGTTTGCAAACCCAATTCGGTTGCCGTGCGGATGATTCGAAGCGCAATCTCGCCGCGGTTCGCGATCAGCAACGCGCCGCTCATCGCAGCGGCTCGCCCCACTGCACCTGTTCGCGGAGCTTGCCCTTGAGCAATTTGCCTCCGGCGTTGCGGGGCAGGGCGCTCTCCACCACCGTGACGTATTGCGGAACCTTGAAGTCGGCGAGTTGCGCGCGGCAGTGGTCGAGCACCGCCGCCACGTCGATCCGCTCTTGACCGCCGAACAATACGGCTCCGACCTTCTCTCCCATGACGTCGTCGGGCACCGCCAGCACGCAGGCGTCCACGACGGCGGGGGCCGACAGCAACGCCGCCTCGACCTCGACGCTGGAGACGTTCTCACCGCCCCGGTTGATGATGTCCTTGAGCGATCGATGATGTGCACCCGTCCGGCGTCGTCGACGCGAACCACGTCGCCGGTGTGCAACCAGCCGTCCACGATGGTGGCGGCTCGTGGCCTCCGGCCGGTTCCAGTACCCGGCGGTGACATTGGCTCCGCGCGTGACCAATTCGCCCACCAATTCGCCCGGCCCGCCCGTCGCCGAAGGGGATCACGCCGAGGTCCACCGAGGGAACCGCATACCCGACCGAGTCGGCGTGCTCGACGGCTTCCGCGGTCGGGCAGCACCGTCATCAGCGAGGCGGTCTCGGTCATGCCGTACCCGTTGAACACCGTGCTTGCGGAAATGCGTCCTTCACCGACCGCACCAGCGACGGGGCGATCGGCGCGCCGCCATAGCCCACCCAACGCACCCCGGAAACGTCGGCGTCGGTAAATGCCTTGTGCCGCAACAATAACGAGTATACGGCCGGGACGGTGACCATCGAGCGAGATACGCTCGGTGGGCAGTGTGGCGATCAACTCGTCGAGGTTGAGCGTGGGCATGATCACCGATGCGCCGCCGGAGCCGCGTGGCCGCCAAAAGCTGTGAGTTGCAGCCGGTCACGTGGAACAACGGCACCGAGATGAGCGTGCGCAGGTCCGTCACCGACATCCCTTGACAGACCGAGGCACCGGACCGCGTTCTCGGTGTTGGTCACGAATGCCTCGTGCGTGGTCGGCACCCCTTTGGGGTGACCGGTGGTGCCCGAGGTGTAGAACAGCGCGGCCAGTTCCGTGTGGTCGGCAGTTCGTGGTCACGTAAGGATGCCCGTCGGGCAACGGCGTGTCCGGGGCCAGATCCATCCGGCGCCCCGGCGTCGGACAACACGAACTCGATCTCAGGTTGCGCCGATCGCGTATTGACCGCCACCGCAACGCCGCCGGCCATCACGATGCCCCAGAACGCCAGCACCCAGTCGACTCCCGCGGGGTATCGCATGGCAACGCGGTCGCCCGGTCGACAGACCGTCCGCGTGCAGCCCTCCGGCGACCCGCGACGCGCGCTCCCACAGCTGCCGGTAGGTCAGCCGGTCGCCGCCCAGCTCGACCAGCGCCTCGCTGTCCGGGCGGCGATCGACCTGTTCGGCGAGCATGTCCAGCAGTGTCGCCGGCAGACGCGTCGTAGTGTGGATGCGCCGTCGTTGTCCCGGGAAACACCCGTCGTCGGAAACGGGTTGTTGCTGCGCGAAATCTCGATCACGGGCACTCGGAGGCATGCCCGCAGTCCTTCATGTGTCTGGTGTCCTATCGTCATAGCGGTGACGATCGACGATTCCGCCATCATGCCCGAGGCGTTCTTCACTGTCGATGGCGACTCCTATCTGCCGAGCGCGCTGACGCGAGGACCGTGGGGGGCGGCAATGGGCGGCCAGATCGTCGGCGGCCTGTTGGGTTGGGGGATCGAGCGATCCGGTATCGATCCGGACCTTCAGCCCGCCCGCCTCACGATTGACCTGTTGCGTCCAGTCCTGATCGAGCCGGTACAGATTCGGACCTCGGTGCAGCGGGAAGGCCGGCGCATCAAGCTCGTCGACGCCACACTGGTGCAGAACGGAAAGACGGTCGCGCGGGCCAGCGCGCTGTTTTTGCGACGCGGCGACCATCCCGACGGCGAGGTGTGGTCCGCCCAGCTGGCGATGCCACCGATTCCGACCGACTCCGACGGCTTCCCCTCCGACATGCCGTTTTTCATCTGGGGGTACGGGGCCACTTTCGCAGGCAGCCCCGGTATCGCGGCGGGCGAGTGGGAGCAGTCCCACTCCCAGAAGTTCGCCTGGACGCGGTTGTTTCGCCCGATGGTGCACGGACATCCGCTCACACCGTTTGTCCGGCTGGCGTTCGTGGGTGATATCACGAGCTCGCTCACGCATTGGGGCACAACCGGATTGCGCTACATCAACGCGGACTACACCGTCACCGCGAGTCGGCTACCCGATGGTGAATACGTTGGGCTCGCCGCCCAGTCCCACTACGGCACGGCCGGTGTAGCCACCGGCTCCGCGACCCTGTTCGACCGGCACGGACCGCTGGGCACCAGTTCGGCGCTGGCCCTGGCCCAGCCC
>CAVVLC010000018.1:0-54297 GCA_963748885.1 uncultured Actinomycetota bacterium | reverse complement strand
AACGCAGAAGGTCTGGACGAATTCGGTGCGGCCTGCGGGTGTCTTCAGCTTGGCATAGACTTCCGGACTTGGCGCGAAAGTGACCGCCCAGGGCGCCGGAGCGGCAGCAGCTTTGGGAGCGGCGGCCGCATTGGAGGTTGCGGGAGCATTCGCGGAAGCCGGCATCGCCGTGCTCGCTGTGTTGCCGGCGGTCGTCGCCGGCTTTGCCGGAGCCGTATCCCGCGCCCCGGCGCCCGCCAGCAATCCACAAAGGATCAGGGATCCCCCAGCCAAGGGTAGAAGCCTTGACAGCACATGGCGAGCCGGAACGCCATTGCACGCCTCGTCAAAACGTTTCCCTGAGAGCTCCAGCAAGGAGCTGAATGCTCTTCTTATTTCATGATATGATATTGTGTTTAAAGTATGAGATGATGCTAGTCGCGGCGTCAACAAATTTGCCATATTAAAGTGAGCAGACCCCATTCTGAGTGATGCTGCGATGCAGCATCGGTGAACCCGGGCAAATCAGCCTGAATTCAGAAGACGATTTTGGCGAGGCGGGCTGCTTCAGCGAGCCTGGGGCTGCCTGCGCAGGCCCGCGAGCTCTTCCATGTCTTCCTCACTGAGAAACAGCGTCGCCGCGGCGGCATTCTCTTCCAGATGCGCGACCTTCGAGGTGCCGGGGATGGGCAGCATCACCGGGCTGCGCTTGCAGCAGCCAGGCCAGCGCGATCTGGCCGGGCGTCGCCTTGGTGCTTCTTGGCGATGGCGTCGAGCGCCGAGCCCGGCTTGGCCAGGTCGCCGGCGGCCAGCGGGAACCACGGGATGAAGCCGATGTCGTGCTGCGTCGCAATAGTCGCAGCACCGTCTTCGCTGCGCGCGGTCGACGAGGTTGTAGCGGTTCTGCACCGTGGCCGACCGTGAAACACTTTCGCGCCGCCTCGATCTCCTCGACGCTGACTTCGCTCAGGCCCGCGTGCCGGATCAGCGCCTTCCTCGAGCAGCGTCTTGATGGCGCCGAACTGCTCGTCGCGCGGCACCTTCGGGTCGATGCGGTGCAGCTGCCACAGGTCGATCTGCTCGACGCCAGCCGGCGCAGGCTCATCAGCGCCTGCTGCGCAGATATTCGGGACGGCCGACCGGCACCCAGTTGTCCGGGCCCGTGGCGCGTCAGGCCGCCCTTGGTGGCGATCAGCATGCCCTTATAGGGATGCAGCGCCTCGCGGATCAGGTCCTCGCTGACGTCGGGGCCGTAGCTGTCGGCGGTGTCGATGAAGTTGACGCCCAGCTCGGGCAGGCGCTTCAGCGTCGCGGAGCGCTTCGCCGGCGATCCTGGCGGCTCGCCCCAGATGCCCTCGCCGGTGATGCGCATGGCGCCGAAGCCGAGGCGATTGACCGCGATGTCGCGCCGATCCGGAATTGCCCCGACGTTGTGTATGAGAAAGGTGGCACCGGCGCGGGCGCAGTTGCGCTGCCGGTGCCGCCCTCCATGTCAGGCAACCTCCTTGTCGATGCGGGCGCGAAGCTCGCGCACGACAGTCTGAAGGGAAGGATCCTTGATGCGATTGTGCAGCTCGTCCACGTCCTGGTTGGTGTCGAAAAGCTGCATGGCGCCGCTGGGATAAACCACCAGCTTCCAGTCGCGCGTCCGCACCATCTTGGTCAGGCCCTTGAGCTCGGCGGCGCCCCTGGGCTTCGATGAACGAGCGCGTCCCCGACTCCTCCGGGCTTCCCCTTCGGGCCATGGTGATGGTGCTGTTGTTCCTCGGCATCATCTTCTTGCTGCTCGGCTGGCAGGCCCTGGGTTCGTCGGGAACTCCGACGATGACTCCACGCCGGTCTCAGCTGCGGCCAGCACCACTCGTCGGCCCACGCCCGACCAGCGGCAACCCCGCGGCGAATCAGGCCGAGGTGCACGTCTACAACATCTCCGGAAAAGAGGGCGTCGCCTCGCACGCCGCCGACCAGCTGAAGGCCGCCGGGTTCAAAGTCGCCGACGTCTGGAACCTGTCGCTGCCCGATGTCTCCGCCACCACGGTGTACTACACCGATGCCGCCGGCGAGCGCGCCACCGCGGATGCGGTCGGCCAGAAGCTGGGAGCACCCGTCGAGCCGCGAATCTCCGCGCTCGCGACCAGCCAGCCCGGCGTCATTGTCTTGGTGACGGGCTGAGTCCACTCGATAGCTTTGGGTCGCCGGTTAGGCTCTCGCTATGCCTAAGCCCGCCGGTCACCGCAATGTCGCAACCGTCACCATGTCCGCACTGTCCCTAGTGCTACTGGCCGCTTGCGTCGCGCTGCTGGGCGCGTGCTCGTCGCCCCAGCATGCGTCGACAACCCCGGGCACCACACCGGCGGTATGGACGGGATCACCCGCGCCGGCGGGAGTCTCGGGTCACGAGGAGTGCCGTGGCGCCGTCGGCGACCTGACCACCCTATTGAAGGGACCCGACGGCGCGCAGGTCGCGACGGCGAAGTTCGAGTTCGCCAACGGCTTCGCCACCGTCACGTCGCGACGACCGGCGTCGGCGTGCTGGCGCCCGGTTTCCACGGCGTGCACATCCACTCGGTGGGCAAGTGCGAACCCAACTCGGTTGCCCCGACCGGTGGCGCGCCCGGCGACTTCCTTTCCGCCGGCGGGCACTTCCAGGTCCGGCGGGCATTCCGGCGAACCCGACAGCGGTGACCTGACTTCGCTGCAGGTGCGCAGCGACGGTACCGGAACGCTGGTGACCACCACTGACGCCTTCACCTGGCCGACCTGCTGGCCGGCGACAAGACCGCGATCATCATCCACGCGGGTGCCGACAACTTCGGCAACATCCCGGCGGATCGCTACAACCAGGTCAACGGGGCGCCCGGTCCCGACGAGACCACGATGACCACCGGTGACGCCGGCAAGCGGGTGGCGTGCGGTGTCATCGGTGCCGGCTAGCCCGCCGGCAACAGGGCCAGCGCCCGTATCGACTTCGCCAGGTCACCGCGGCCGACCATCGGAGTGGAGTGGGAATTCGCGCTGGTCGACGCGCAGACCCGGGACCTGAGCAACGAAGCCACCGCCGTCATCGCCGAGATCGGCGAGAACCCGCATGTGCACAAAGAGATGCTGCGCAACACCGTCGAAGTCGTCACCGGCATCTGTGACTACGCCGGTGAGGCCATGGAGGATCTGCGCGAAACCCTGGGGCCGGCCCGACGGATCGTCCGGGACCGCGGCATGGAGCTGTTCTGCGCGGGCACCCACCCGTTCGCGCAGTGGTCCACCCAGCAGCTCACCGACGGCCCCGCTACGCCGAACTGATCAAGCGCACCCAGTGGTGGGGTCGGCAGATGCTGATCTGGGGGGTGCATGTACACGTCGGGATCTCGTCGGCGCACAAGGTGATGCCGATCATCACCTCGCTGCTGCAACTACTACCCGCATCTGCTGGCGCTGTCGGCGTCGTCCCCGTGGTGGGGCGGCGAGGACACCGGGTACGCCAGCAACCGGGCGATGATGTTTCAGCAGTTGCCGACCGCCGGGCTGCCGTTCCACTTCCAGACGTGGGCAGAGTTCGAAGGGTTCGTCCACGACCAGAAGAAGACCGGAATCATCGATCATATGAACGAAATCCGTTGGGACATAAGGCCGTCCCCGCATCTGGGCACCCTCGAGGTGCGGATCTTCGACGGCGTGTCCAACCTGCGTGAGCTCGGCGCGCTGGTCGCGTTGACGCATTGCCTGGTGGTCGACCTGGACCGCCGGCTGGACGCCGGCGAGTCGCTGCCGACGATGCCGCCCGTGGCATGTCCAGGAGAACAAGTGGCGCGCCGCGCGCTACGGACTGGACGCGGTGATCATCCTGGACGCCGACAGCAACGAGCGGTTGGTCACCGACGATCTCGTCGACGTGCTGACCCGGCTGGAGCCGGTCGCGAAGTCGCTGGATTGCGCTGACGAGCTGGCTGCGGTGGCCGACATTTGGCGCGGGGGCGGCTCGTATCAGCGGCAGCGCCGGGTGGCCGAGGAGAACGACGGTGATCTGCGCGCGGTCGTCGACGCGCTGGTCGGCGAGCTGGACATCTAGCTTATGGTGGTTGTGCCCGAATCCGCGCACCCTCGAACTGGCGATGTTTCCGCTCGAGTCGGTGCTGCTGCCCGGCCAGGATCTGCCGTTGCGCATCTTCGAGCCCCGCTACGGCGCGCTGGTGCAGCACTGCCTCGCCAGCGGCGAACCGTTCGGCGTGGTGCTGATCTCCCGCGGCCGCGAGGTCGGCGGCGGCGATTCGCGTTACGACATCGGCGTCCTGGCCAGGATCACCGAATCCGTCGATGAGGGCTCGGGCCGATACGCACTGCTCTGCCGGGCCGGCGAGCGGATCCAGGTGTGCGACTGGCTGCCCGACGACCCCTACCCGCGGGCGACGGTGCACGTCTGGCCCGACGAGCCGGGGGATTCCGGTGACGGAGGCCCAACTGCTCGCGGTTGAAGATCGGGTGATCGCCCTGTTCGAGCGGATTGCCGAGGCTCGCGGCGTCGAGCCTGCCGGGCCGCGACGTGATGCTGGGCTACGGCGTAGCTCGCGGCGCGGAGAAGCTCCGTTCATCTTGGCGTCTCGCCTCCCGATCGGAGCCGCCGACCGCTACGCCGTGTTGTCGGCGCCGTCGGCGGCCGATCGGCTGGCCGCGCTCAAGAGGCGATCGACGCAGTTACCGAAATGGTCGAGTTCCAGCTTTCCGAATAGCGGTGCTAGGGGGCTTTGGCGAACGCGCGTAACGACTCCACCTGTAGCGGGATCCAGTGACGGGCGCACGGTTTTGCGCGCCGCCGCCAGGTCGGCGGCGGTGACGTCGGCGGCGTCGATGGAACGCCGCATCGCGGTCAGCGCGGCCTCCCGCAGCAGCGCCACGCAGTCGGCGGCGCTGTAGCCGTCGAGTCCGGCGGCCACCGTCGTCCAGGTTGACGTCGGCGCTCAGCGGGATCGATTTGCCCGCGGTGCGCAGGATTTCGCGGCGGGCCGCGGCGTCGGGCGGTTCGACGAACACCAGCCGCTCCAGCCGGCCCGGACGCAGCAGCGCCGGGTCGATCAGGTCGGGCCGGTTGGTGGCGCCCAGCACCACGACGTCGCGCAGCGGGTCGATGCCGTCGAGCTCGGTCAGCAGCGCGGCCACCACGCGATCGGTCACGCCGGAGTCGAAGCTCTGCCCGCGCCGGGGCGCCAGCGCGTCCACCTCGTCGAGGAACACCAGCGACGGCGCGGAATCGCGGGCCCGCCGGAACAATTCGCGGACCGCCTTCTCCGAGGAGCCCACCCATTTGTCCATCAGCTCGGAGCCTTTGACCGCGTGCACGCTCAGCTGCCCGGTGCTGGCCAGCGCGCGCACCACGAAGGTCTTGCCGCAGCCGGGCGGACCGTACAGCAGCACCCCGCGCGGCGGATCGACGCCCAACCGGGCGAAGGTGTCGGGGTGCTGCAACGGCCACAGCACCGCCTCGGTCAGGGCCTGCTTGGCCTCGACCATGTCGCCGACGTCGTCGAGGGTGACGTTGCCGACGGTCAGCTCCTCGCTGGCCGAGCGGGACAGCGGCCGGATCACGCTGACAGCGCGCCGACGAGGTCGTCCTGGTTCAGCGTCGGTGGCTGGCCGTCGGCGCTGGCCCGCGACGCCGCCCGCAGCGCCGCCTCGCGGACCAGCGCGGCCAGGTCGGCGACGACGAAACCCGGTGTGCGGCCGGCGATCTCGTCAAGATCGAGGTCGCCGGCGGGTACCCGCTTCAGCAGCGCCTCCAGCAGCGCCTTGCGGGTGGCGCCGTCGGGCAGCGGCAGGCCCAGCTCTCGGTCGCACAGTTCGGGTGCGCGCAGCCGGGGATCGAGCTGGTCGGGTACGCGCGGAGGTGGCGATCAGCGCGACGCCGTCGGTGGCCACCGCGGTGCGCAGCTCGGCCAGGATCAGGGCCGCCACGGGCTCGGCGGTGGCCGGCAGCAGCGCGTCGACGTCGGTGATCAGCAGCACGCCGCCGCCGTCGCGCACCGCCGCCACCGCCGAGGCCACGGCCTTGAGCCGGTCTTCGGCGCCCAGCGCGCCGACCTCGGGACCGTCCAGCTCGACCAGCCTGCGGCCGGCGCACACCGCGCGCACCAGCGTCACCTTGCCGACGCCGGCCGGACCCGACACCAGCACGCCGAGATTGGTGTCGGCGCCCAGGGTTTCAGCAGGTGCGGCTCGTCGAGCGCGAGCTTGAGCCATTCGGTGAGCTTGGCGGCCTGCGCCTGCGCGCCCTTGAGGTCGTCGACCCGGATCTCCGGGGTTCGTACGCCGATCGGCTCGTGCGCGCCGGCCGTCGGGCCGCGGCGCTGGACGGGACGCCGGCGCCCCAGCTGACCAGCGAGTTCGGCTGCACGCTGACCGGACCGCTCGGGGTCGACGCCGGTGACGGTCAGCAGTTCGGAGGTCCAGCTGATCCCGACCGAGGACGCCAGCGCGCGGCTGGCGGCCGACGTCGAGGTGCCGGGGCCCAGGTCGCGGGGCAGCAGCGACACCGCGTCGCCGACGGTCATCACCTTGCCGAGCAAGGCCTGGCGCAGGGTGGCCGGCGAAACCGACTGGGTGGCCAGCGCCGACCCGCTCAGCGTCACCGACCGCGCGCCGTAGACCGTGACCGGCGACGATCACCGCGGTGCCCTCGCGCAGCCCGGCGTTGGACAGCGTCACGTCGTCGAGCAGCACGGTGCCGACCGGGATGTCCCGCGTCGGCCAGGCCCGCCACCGCCGCCGTGGTCCGCGAGCCGGTCAGCGACACCGCATCCCACTCCCGGATGCCCAGGGCGGCAATGGCACTCGGGTGCAGCCGGATGACGCCGCGGCGGGAGTCGACGGCCGAGGTGTTCAGCCGGGCGGTCAGCGTGAGCTGCGCCGCATCACGGCAGCCGCCCGCCCGGCTTGCGCAGCCCCAGCCGCGCCATCGACCGCCGCCGGCGGCCTTCCAGGCCCAGCCGCGGCATCGACCGGCGGTTCGGCTGCGCCCGGCGGGTCGCGCGCCGGACTGCGCGCCGCTGCTTGGGTTTGTCGTCCCACACCTCGGGGTGCTGCGGCCAGCCAGCGCTGGCTGCGCACCGCGAACGGGATGTGGCACAGGTAGGCGACGATGATCACCCAGATCAAGATGTAGGGCACCAGTCACCGCGGCCGCCGCGCCGATCGCCAGCACGCGCCAGCAGTGGCGCCGCCCAGTTCGGCGGCACCGCCAAGGCGTGCATCTTGCGCATCGGGATGGCGCTGACCATCAGCATCGACGTCCCCGTCGATCCAGAAGCAAGGAACCACGCCGAGGTCCACCAGCCTCGTCGCGGAACTGCAGTTTGAGGCCGATCGAGGCCGATCATCGAGACCGCGCCCGCCGGCGCGGGCATCCCGACGAAGAATTCGTGCGCGTAGGCGGGCTGGGTCCCGTCGTCCAGCAGGGCGTTGAACCGGGCCAGCCGCAACACGACGCACACCGCGTACAGCAGCACCACGATCCAGCCGACCGGCGACGTCGGCAGCAGCGTCACGTAGACGACCAGCGCGGGCGCCACCCCGAAGTTCACCGCGTCGGCCAGCGAGTCGATTTCGGCGCCCATCCGCGACTGGGCGTCCAGCATGCGGGCCACCCGGCCGTCCAGCGCGTCGAGGATGGCCGCGGCGGCGATCAATGCCATCGCGGGAATGGGCTGGTGGTCGAGGGCGAACTTGATCGAGGTCAGCCCCGCGCAGATGGACAGCACGGTCATCGCGCTGGGCAGAGATCTGCAGGTTGACCGTCGGCCTGTCCCGGGGCTTGTTGGTCATGGCAGCTCCGCCAGCACGGTCTCGCCGGCGACCGCGCGCTGGCCCACCTGCGACGACCGGCTCCGCGCCCGGCGGCAGGTAGGTGTCCAGCCGGGAGCCGAACCGGATCAGGCCGTAGGTGTCGCCGATGGACAGCTTGTCGCCGACGTGCGCGTCGCACACGATGCGGCGCGCCACCAGGCCCGCGATCTGCACGGCGACGACGTCGGCGCCGTCGGCCGTGCGGATCCGCACGCTGTTGCGCTCGTTGTCGGTGCTCGCCGCGGGCAGGTCGGCGGACGCCGAAGCGGCCGGGCCGGTGTTGCACGGCGACCACCTCGCCGCTGACCGGGGCGCGCTGCACGTGGGCGTCCAGCATGCGACAGGAAGATGCTGACCCGCGGCAGCGGCTCGTCGCCCATGCTGAGTTCGGCGGGCGGGGCCGCCGAGTCGATCACGCAGATCATGCCGTCGGCCGGCGCGACGATGGCACCGGGCCGGGTGGGCGGCACCCGCGGGGGGTGACGGAAGAACCCGGCGCAGGCACCCGCGGCCAGCAGGCCGGCCCGGCGCAGCCACCGGTAGTTGCGTCCGGTGACGGCCTGGCCCAATACCCCGGCCGAGGCCACGGCCAGGCCGGCGGAGATGAACGGGCGTCCGGCGGGGTGAATCGGTGGAACGGTGGAGCGGACCAACTCAACAGGATGTGCGGCGGGCTCGGGCAGGGGCGGGGGGCGTCGTGCCACGCGGTCATCTTACGGAGCCGTGGGCTATGCTGAGATCCCAGACCTGCAGCTCGGTTCCGGCGGACACTTCCACGACGTCCTCCGGGATGTCCAGCAGTCGCGTTCGCCGACGCCAGCCAGCGCAGATGGTGCGACGCCGGCGGGCCGTAGCTGGTGACCGTCGCCGCTGGCTCGGCGGTCGAGTATCGCGCGCCGGAACTGGCGCTTGCCCTGCGGCGAGGTCAGCGTCTCGGTGAGCACCGCGCGCCGGTGCGGGCGGTCCGGATCCGGCAGCCCCATGGCGCTGCGCAGCGCGGGCCGGATGAACACCTCGAAGGACACCAGCGCGCTGACCGGGTTGCCCGGCAGCGTGACGATCGTGGTGCCGGCCCACGCCGCCCGATGCCCTGCGGCATTCCGGGCTGCATCGCCACCTTGACGAATTCCACCCCTGGTCGCCGTCGCCGCGCCGAACGCGTCCTTGACGACCTCGTAGGCGCCGGCGCTGACGCCGCCGCTGGTGATGATCAGGTCCGGCTTCGGGCCGGCGTAACGGTCGAGGATCGCGCCGAACTGCGCGACGTCGTCTTCGGCGGTCGCGACGGCGATCACCTCGGCGCCCGCGTCGCGCACCGCCGCGGCCAGCATGATCGAGTTGGACTCGTAGATCTGCCCCGGCCGCAGCGGGGTGCCCGGCGCCACCAGCTCCGACCCGGTGGAGATCACCAGCACCCGCTGCCGCGGGATCACCGGTAGCTCGGCCAGTCCCAGCGCCGCGGCCAGGCCGAGCATCGCCGGCGTCACGAGCTGGCCCCGGCGCAGCACGGTGGTGCCGGCGGCGACGTCTTCGCCCGCCCGCCGGATGTGCTTGCCGGGCGGCCGGGGCTGTCGCGGATCGCCACGGTCGTGCACGCCGCCGTCGGTGTCTTCGACCGGCACGATGGCCGTTCGCCCCGGCCGGCACCGGGGCGCCGGTCATGATCCGGTGCGCCGTGCCGGGCTTCAGCGTCAGCTCGTCGGTGCGTCCGGCCGGAATGTCCTCGGCGACCGGCAACACCACCGGATGTTCGGGTGTCGCGGCGGCGGCGTCCTCGGCGCGCACCGCGTAGCCGTCCATCGCGGAGTTGTCGAACACCGGCAGCGCCAGCGGCGCAACCACGTCGTCGGCCAGCACCAGCCCTTGGGCCTCCGCCAGCGCGACCGTGGCCGCGGGACGGCGCACGGATCATCTCCGCTACGACGCGCTGATGTTCTTCGACCGACCGCATGCCCTAAACTTAGTCCTGCGCTGACGGGTCTCAATTCGCCCGACCCGACGTAAAGTCTTGAGCGTGCTTACCGTGTTGGCCATTCACCTCAATTGATTTGCGGAGGATTAAATGTCGACAGGCGAGATGCCACCGGAAATTGGCTTTTACTTCGACGCGATGTCCGCGCCGCTTGCCGATGCGTCGACTCAGTACAAGGACGACGACCGCTTCCAGACGATTGCGACACTGCTGTCAACCATTTCCGCGGAGTGGGCGGGGGACCCTGCGCAGACGAGTAGCGACCTCGACACATTGGGACAGACGCTGTTGGAAGTGCGGCTAAGTCATCCCATCGACGCGAATGTCACTTCTTTGGAGCGGCTTTATCTGGCGCTTCAGGCCGTTCGGTCTGGTCTGTCGTCTACGCCGAGCGAGTCTCCAATGACGGTGCCGTCGACCGCGAAGCTGACCGTGTTCGACGTTTCGGGTACGTCTGGGCAGTCGGTGCTCTCCTTCGGATTGACCACCCGACGGCGCAAACGCCCCCCTCATTGGAATCTGGCGGGTCTGGAGATCCGACCCTCATCACGATCAAGGAGGTGCCGTACCCGGCGTGCCTACCGTTCGAGGCCAGCTACCTGGCGGGCGCGGCGAGCCTGATCAGCATGATCAACAACATGACGGGGCCGTTCGCGATGGTCGGCACGTCGCAAGGTGCGATGGTCATCGCCAGTGTCTATGAAAGGCTCCTCGATCCTAACGACGCCCTGCACTTGCGTAACGGCGATTTTCAGCAGGGAATCACGTACGGCAACCCGTGCAGGAAGATGGGATCTATCGCACCCGGTTGCGTGATCCCGGCGGATGGGGCATCAATGTCCTGTCGTGGCTGACAGACCACGGTCGAGAGCAGTCGTTGGTGGGACTTCGCCAATCCTGGTGATCCGGCTGCTTGTAACGGCGCGGGCGACTGGACTGTCAGCGGTTTCCCCTACGATTACCGGGGCTCGATGGGTGATTGGTCGGCGTTACTGTTTTCGGTCATGTGCAGGAACATCATCGGCGATTTCTCGGCGTTGCCCCTGCAATTGCAAAACCCGCCAACGACTATCCTCGGGCTCCCGCGTTCGGTGTTTGAGATCCTGATTGGTGCGAGTGTCGGGCCGCACACAACGTACGGCCAGACGACGCCGAACAGCGCTAGCACTGGTTGACGAGCACGCAGCTGGCTGCTCAGCAGTTGACGACCGTCGCGCAATCGCTGCCAGTGATTACCGGGTTGGCCCATACCGGGGTGTGCGTTCCCGATTGTGAGGCGGCGGTCGCGTTCTATCGCGATGTGTTGGGCATGCGGGTGCTCTCGCCGCCATACGTGATGACCGGTAACGCCATTCGTGACGACATGGGTGAGCTGGTGTCCGATCCGGCGATGAAAGCGGCCATCGTCGGCTTCGGCGATGACGGCGACCGGGTCCTGGAGGTGATCGAGTACCTCAACGTCGACGGGGGCGATGTCCGACGGCCGCGCTGCCGCGATCCCTGACCGACCACGGGCTATCGCACGTCGGGCTGATCTGCGAGGACCTCGAAGCCACGCGGGCCGAGCTCGAGAGCAAGGGTGTGCACTTCTTGGTCAGCGGCATCGCCGACGTCGCGAGGGTGCGCACCACGTGGTTCGTTGATCCGTGGGGCGTGGTGTTCATCCTGGTGGAAAAAAGCCGTCCCGAGCGTCCCTACTTTTCGCAATGGGGATAAAGCCGAAGGTCGGCATCATCGGTGCGGGTGCCGGCGGCATCGCGATGGGCATCGAGCTTGCCGCCGGTGGTTACG
Organism: uncultured Actinomycetota bacterium; assembly: GCA_963748885.1. Classification (GTDB taxonomy): domain Bacteria; phylum Actinomycetota; class Actinomycetes; order Mycobacteriales; family Mycobacteriaceae; genus Mycobacterium. The sequence goes on along the minus strand of CAVVLC010000018.1, from coordinate 42,725 downwards.
ATTTCACGATCTTCGACCGCGCCGACGGCTTCGGCGGGACCTGGCTGCACAACACCTTCCCGGGTGCGGCCTGCGACGTCCCGTCCCATCTGTACTCGTACTCTTTCGCGCTCAACCCGCGCTGGAGCAAGACCTATGCGAACCAGCCGGAGATCCTGGCTTACCTCGAGAAGGTCGCCCTCGATCACGGGCTTGGCCCACACCTGCGGCCCAACACCGCGATCACCATCGCTGCGCTGGTCGGACTGCCAACCGGCGCTGGACGCTGAGCACCGATGACGGTCACGAGCACGAATTCGACGCGGTAGTAAGCGCGGTCGGGATGCTCGATGTCCCGCAACATCCCGGACATTCCCGGGGGCGAAGCGGTTCCGCGGACGCCAATTCCATTCGGCTCGTTGGGATCACAGTAAGTCGACGGCGGGGGAGCGGGTCGCCTCCATCGGTACGGGCGCCAGCGCGGTGCAATACGTTCCCGCCATCGCGCGGGAGACCGCGCATCTCACGGTGTTCCAGCGGACCCCGATCTGGATCGCGCCGCGCTTCGATTTCCCGTTCACCTCCGAGCAGCATCAAGAGTTCGAACGAGACTCGAGCTGGGGCGCAGAAGCTACGCGACGAGGCGTTCGATGCCTACGAGTCGGCGAGTTTCGACGTCGACGCAGCGCAGACCCGCGAAGCGACCGAACTCGCCCGAAGCTACCTCATGCGGAAGGTCGCCGACCCTGAGTTACGCGCGAAGCTGACGCCGGACTATCCGGTCGGTTGCAAGCGGCCGCTGCTGTCGCGCGAGTGGTACCCCACCTTCGCGTTGCCCAACGTCAGGCTGGAAACGACCGCCATAGCCGAGCTGACCGAACGGGGGGTGCGCACCGCTCGACGGCGTCGAACACCGCGTCGACACCGTCATCTACGGCACCGGGTTCACCGCCGCCGACTACCTCGCCAGCATCGACGTCTACGGGCCCGGCGGCCGACGGCTGCGCGACGACTGGAGCGACGGTGCCGAAGCGTATCTCGGCACGCTGGTGGCCGGTTATCCGAACTTCTTTACGCTCTACGGCCCCAACACGAACGGGGTCAACTCGATCATCTACATCCACGAAGTCCAGACGACCTTCGTCCGCCACATCCTTGACGTGATGGGGCGTCGCGGAGCACGCAGCATCGAGGTCAGGACCGACGCGCAGCGCCGCTACAACGACGAACTCCAGGCCGCCATGCAAGGAAAGGTCTGGCTTGCCTGCGACAACTACTTCCGCCATCCCAGCGGCAAGGTTGTCACCCAATTGCCTTACAGCGGGCGGACATTCTTCGAGCGCACCCGCGAGTTGGTTCCCGAAGACTACGAGCTGCGCTAGCGCGGGGAATCAGACGGTGGCGGCAGCCCGTTCGGCGAAGTGTGTGCGCAGCCAGTCGATGATCTTCGGTACCACCTCGGGGGCCTTGCTCATCGCGACATGACCGGTGCCCTCGATCAGGTGCACCTCGGTGTTCGGGCGGCCCCGGAAAACCAGGGTGTCCGACTGCGGGATGAAGTAGTCGTCGGCCCCGTTGGCCACGAGCATCTGCGAATTATTCTGCTGGGCCAGCAGATCACTTCGGCGCAGCTGTCCGAGGCCGGCACTGAGCTCGTCAAGGGTGGGGGAGTGATCCCAGTGCATCGCGTTGCCGATGATGTCGTGCATGCCGTACGGCAGGTTCTGCAGGTGCTCAGGCCTAAACGAGTCCGCGACCGGGCCGCCGAGATCGACGGCGGCGTCGACGAGTCCGGCCAACCCCGACATGGCGGAGAAGTTTCCGCCGAATGAGGCACCGAAGTGCGCAACCCGGCCGTTGCCGAGTGAGCGGGCGTAGGCGGCGATTCCGCGGATCACCTCGTCGGCGTGCCCGTCGAGCGGGATCGCCGTCTCGCCGGTACCGGGGTGGTCGAAGGCCAGGGTGGAGACCCCGGCGCCCTTGGTGAACCCGACCCACCACGGGTGGATGTCCATCTTCCAGGTGTCCACGCCCCCGCTGGCAATCAGCACCGGTCGACTCGCATAGTCGCCATCAGTGGAGTACAGGTGGACGGGCACCTCGACGGTGCCGCCACGGAAGGGCACCGTGACGATACGGCGCTCGAAGGACACCGGGAAAGTCTTGGCCGCCAGCTGGAATTGCTCGAGCTGGTTTTGCATGGCCTGCACCCGAGCCTCGTCGGTCAGGCAAGGAAACTTCGCGCAACCGTAGATCAGTGACGCCAGGTAATGGTCGCCGCGGTCGGCGTGTTCGCTGGCCAGCTTTGACCATTCGTAAACCCAGCCGCCGGGCGCGTCGGCCCACATGTCGGTGATCGCATCTCGCACCCGCTCGATTTCGTCGGCCGGGATGCCGAATTTCGCGAACTGGACCGCGCGGTCTTCGAACATTGCCGCGGTGTCGATGTCGTAGGTGTACATGGCGTTCAGCTCCTAATCTTGGTGAAATAATCGGAAACGGTTGTCGTGTCATCGAGGGATGTGACGGCGCCGATGTAGCCGTCCGGTCGGACCACCACGCGCCCGCCGCTCTCGAGCCCGAAGCGTTGTGCAACAAGGCCCGTCGGGTCAGCGATGACGGTGTCATAGCCGGCGACCGGGGCGGCCGGTTCGGTTTCGGAGGCAGTCACCAGAACCTGTATCGACCCGCCGCCGCCTGCGACGGGTGCCACCTGCCCGGCGGATACGGTCAGCACCACGTGACCGGCGTTCTGCGCGCCGCGCACCGCGCCGAGTTGCTTCTGTATCGCTGCATCGACCACGTGTGGAATATGCTCACCGGCTGCCACTTTCGCGTGGCGCGGGCCTCGGCCCACGGCCAGCGGGCTGTTCTTGTAGCTGACGGTGACTTCTTCGACGTTCTCGGCTATCGCTCGTCGTGCCGCCGGCACGTGCGAAACGATCCGAACCAGCATGTCGCGGATCTGCCGTGGCAGACCGGACAGCGTGCCGGCCTTGGTGAGTCGATTCGTGAACGTGATCACGCTGTCGGCGACGGGGATGCGCTCGGCCTCATAAGCTGTCCAGCAGCGCGTCACCGGCGTCACCGCTGACCACCGTCGCCAGCTTCCAAGCCAGGTTGAACGCGTCCTGCATGCCGGTGTTCATGCCCTGCCCGCCGGCCGGGCTGTGGATGTGCGCAGCATCGCCGGCCAGGAAGACGCGGCCCCAGCGGTAGGCCGGGACTCGCGCGTGGTGAATCTCGAACTGGTCAGCCAGTGGGCGCGCACCAACTGGATACCGCCAATTCGCTCGTCGATGACCGCCTGCAGATCGCCCTGGGTCGGATGCATGTTCAGCGGGGCACCAGGGGCATCATGCACCTCGGCGAGGAACCGCATTCGCCCGTCGGCCAGCGGCAGCACCACCACCGGCCCGTCGGGGGCGAAGAAGGTATGCATCGAGTCCACGTCCAACTGGTGCTCGGCGTCGACGTCCCCGAGCAGGAAGCGTTCGCCGACAAAGGAACCGGCGAGCTTGGTGCCGACCAGTTTCCGCACTTTGCTGCCGCCGCCATCGGCACCGATCACCCATGAGGCGCGGACCTGCTCGGTGGATCCGTCTTCGTGCGCAAGGGTGAGGTGCACGGCCTGGCCGTCCTGGCTCAGCGCGGTCAGCTCGACGCCACGTTCGACCGTGACGCCGAGCGACCGCAGGTGCTCGCCGAGCACACGCTCGGTCTCGGTTTGCGCGGTGTTCAGCGTGAACGGGAATGCACTGTCGACCTCACCGAGCGGGACGCGGAACAATCTGCTGTGTCCGGTGTACAGCTGCATCGCGATGGCCTTGATGCCGGTGCTGAGCATCTCGTCGACGATGCCCATCCGGTCGAACATGTCCAGGCTGCGGGCGTGTACCGCTACCGCACGGGACTGGTCCGTTGGTTGTGCCAACTTGTCGATCACCCGCACGCGGATACCGCGGCGGGCCAGTTCGCAGCCTGCGACCAGGCCGACTGGTCCGGCGCCGACGACCAAAACGTCAGGGCCGTCCTGCCCTTGGGGGTTTTTGACGGTGTTCATGGCATCCTCCTCGTTTCACGCACCGTTGAAATTAGCGGCGAGTCTCACGGTACGTTGAAAAAAGTGTCAACGCAAGAGGAAATTCACGCTACGATGAAACTCATGCCGAAGAAGCCGATAACTCCCGGTCCGCGCGATGAACGCGGGGTGCTGGCCGCTCGGATCGCGGCCGCCGCCCGCGATGAGTTCGCCGAACATGGCTGGGCCGGAACCACCATCCGCGCGGTGGCGCGGGCCGCTGACGTCGACCCCGCGCTGGTCTACCACTACTTCGGCTCGAAGGAAGGCCTGCTGGACGCCGCGACCAACCCGCCGCAGAAGTGGCTGGAAAGCGTCGCCAAGGTCTGGACCACGCCGATCGGGCAACTCGGCGGCGCGCTGATCAGGCTGCTGCTGGCGGCGTGGGCCGACGACGAGGTCGGGCCGACCTTGCGGGCCATTCTGCAGACCGCCGCGCACGAACCGTCCACTCGCGAGAAGCTGCGCCGCGTCGTCGAGGGCAACCTGATGGGCGTGGCGGAGCTCGGCGGCGACGAACGCGACCGGCTGATTCGCAGCGGGCTCGTCTCGTCACAGATGATGGGCTTCGCGCTGATGCGCTATGTCTGGAAGATCGAACCCATCGCATCGATGACGGACGACGAGGTGATCGCCGCGATCGCCCCGAACCTGCAGCACTACGTCAGTGGCGATCTCAAGGCGCGGGACCACCGGGGGATCAGCCCAGCGGGTACACCACCCCGGTGAGTTCCTCGGAGACCGTCCACAGCCGGCGCTGCAAGTCCACGTCGTGCGACTGGTCGCTGGACGCGACCACCTTCGGGTAGCCCCGCATCTCGCGCGAAGCCGTCGGGCCGTAGTACTGGCCGCCGAGCACGCCCGGGTCGGTGGCGGCGCGCAGCGTCGGCAGTGCGCCCATGGCCGCGTCCTGTGCAATGCACGGTTCGATCAGCGAGAAGACGCGGCCAAGCAGCGGCGGCAGGTTGCGGCGTCAGCTCGGTGTTGCGAGCCGCCGGGGTGGGCGGCGGCGGCGATGGTCGTGCCGCGTGGCGGCCAGCCGGCGCTGCAGTTCGTAGGTGAACAGCAGGTTGGCCAGCTTGGACTGCCCGTAGGCCGCCGACCCGGTTGTAGCTGCGTTCCCACTGCAGGTCGTCGAAGTGGATGTCGGCGCGGATGCGGTGGCCGATGCTGCTGACCGTCACGACCCGCGAGCCGGCGACCGGCAGCAGCCGGTCCAGCAGCAGGCCGGTGAGGGCGAAGTGGCCCAGGTGGTTGGTGCCGAACTGCAGCTCGAAGCCGTCCTCGGTGGTCGACTTCGGCGTGTACATCACGCCGGCGTTGTTGATCAGCAGGTCGATGCGGTCGTAGTCGGCGCGCAGCTCCTCCGCGGCGGCGCGGACGACTCCAGCGAGGTCAGGTCCAGCTCCTGCAGCGCGACGTCGGCGCCGGGGGCTGCTGGCGGCGATGCGGGCGGCGGCGTCCTTGCCCTTGTCGAGGTTGCGCACGGCGAGCACCACGTGGGCGCCGTGCGCGGCGAGGGCCTGGGCGGTCTCGAAGCCCAGGCCGGTGTTGGCGCCGGTGATGACGGCGATGCGCCCGGTCTGGTCGGGAATGTCGGCGGTTGGTCCACTTGGCCATGGAAAGCTCCTAGGCTAGTAAGGTAAACGGGGCGAGCGCTCCGGTTGACTTCGACTATACGGAACGTTCGCCCCGTTTTGTCAACGGTGTTGAAGTCAGGTGGTGTGACGATGGCGCAACCCGCGCGGCCGCTGCGCGCCGACGCGGCCCGCAACCGTGCGCGCGTGCTCGAGGTCGCCTACGAGACCTTTGCGGCGGAGGGCTTGTCGGTGCCGATCGACGAGATCGCCCGGCGCGCCGGAGTCGGCGCCGGCACCGTCTACCGGCACTTCCCGACGAAAGAGGACGCTCTTTCAGGCGGTCATCGAAGACCGGCTGCGGCGCATCATCGACGACGGGTCGCGCCTGCTGACAATCCGATGGGCCCGGCGAGGCGCTGTTCGCCTTTCTGCGCTCGATGGTCCTGCACTGGGGCGCCGCGGACCGCGGCCTGGTCGACGCGCTGGCCGGGTTCGGCATCGACATCGACTGCCGCCGCGCCCGACGCCGAGGACGCCTTCATGGCCGTGCTGGGCGAGCTGCTGGCGCCGCGCAGGAGGCGGGCACCGTGCGCGCCAAGACGTCGGCGTGCGCGAGGTGAAGGCGCTCCTGGTCGGGTGCCAGGCGATGGAGGCGTACAACGCGGCGTTGGCCGAGCGGGTGACCGACGTCGTCATCGACGGTCTGCGCGCCGCTCGCGACTGAGCGTCGACCCGCTCCTTGCACTCGGCATGGGCGAGTGCTAAAAATGACATTGGCACTCGCGACCAGTGAGTGCTAGGTCGGGACGGTGAGACCGCAGCCCGTAGACAGCTGCGGTCGTCCGTCGCGGGCACTGCGCCCGGCCCAAGAACGTGTCATCCCCAAATCGGAGGAATCACTTCGCAATGTCCAAGATAATTGCGTACGACGAAGAGGCCCGTCGCGGCCTCGAGCGGGGCCTCAACGCCCTCGCCGACGCGGTAAAGGTGACGTTGGGCCCCAAGGGCCGCAACGTCGTCCTGGAGAAGAAGTGGGGTGCCCCCACGATCACCAACGATGGTGTGTCCATCGCCAAGGAGATCGAGCTGGAGGACCCGTACGAGAAGATCGGCGCCGAGCTGGTCAAGGAAGTTGCCAAGAAGACCGACGACGTCGCCGGTGACGGCACCACGACGGCCACCGTGCTGGCCCAGGCGCTGGTCAAGGAAGGTCTGCGCAACGTTGCGGCCGGCGCCAACCCGCTGGGTCTCAAGCGCGGCATCGAGAAGGCCGTCGAGAAGATCACCGAGACGCTGCTCAAGTCGGCCAAGGACGTCGAGACCAAGGAGCAGATCGCTGCCACCGCGGGCATCTCGGCCGGCGACCAGTCGATCGGCGACCTGATCGCCGAGGCGATGGACAAGGTCGGCAACGAGGGCGTCATCACCGTCGAGGAGTCCAACACCTTCGGCCTGCAGCTCGAGCTCACCGAGGGCATGCGGTTCGACAAGGGCTACATCTCGGGCTACTTCGTCACCGACGCCGAGCGTCAGGAAGCGGTCCTGGAGGACCCGTACATCCTGCTGGTCAGCTCCAAGGTGTCGACCGTCAAGGACCTGCTGCCGCTGCTGGAGAAGGTCATCCAGGGCGGCAAGCCGCTGCTGATCATCGCCGAGGACGTCGAGGGCGAGGCGCTGTCCACCCTGGTCGTCAACAAGATCCGTGGCACCTTCAAGTCGGTGGCGGTCAAGGCCCCCGGCTTCGGTGACCGCCGCAAGGCGATGCTGCAGGACATCGCCATCCTCACCGGTGGCCAGGTCGTCAGCGAAGAGGTCGGCCTCTCGCTGGAGACCGCCGACGTCTCGCTGCTGGGCAAGGCCCGCAAGGTCGTCATCACCAAGGACGAGACCACCATCGTCGAGGGTGCCGGTGACTCCGACGCCATCGCCGGTCGGGTGGCCCAGATCCGCGCCGAGATCGAGAACAGCGACTCCGACTACGACCGCGAGAAGCTGCAGGAGCGCCTGGCCAAGCTGGCCGGCGGTGTTGCGGTGATCAAGGCCGGAGCTGCCACCGAGGTGGAGCTCAAGGAGCGCAAGCACCGCATCGAGGACGCCGTCCGCAACGCCAAGGCGGCCGTCGAAGAGGGCATCGTCGCCGGTGGCGGCGTGGCCCTGCTGCAGGCGGCTCCGTGCCCTGGACGAGCTGAAGCTCGACGGGCGACGAGGCGACTGGCGCCAACATCGTCCGCGTGGCGCTGGAGGCTCCGCTGAAGCAGATCGCCTTCAACGCCGGGCTGGAGCCCGGCGTCGTCGCCGAGAAGGTGCGCAACCTGCCCGCCGGGTCACGGCCTGAACGCCGCCACCGGCGAGTACGAGGACCTGCTCAAGGCCGGCGTTGCCGACCCGGTCAAGGTGACCCGTTCGGCGCTGCAGAACGCGGCGTCCATCGCGGGCCTGTTCCTGACCACCGAGGCCGTCGTCGCCGACAAGCCGGAGAAGGCGTCCGCTCCCGCGGGCGACCCGACCGGTGGCATGGGCGGTATGGACTTCTAGAAGTCAACGAAAAAGCCCGGCTCCCACAAGGAGCCGGGCTTTTTCGTGCGCCGAGCGTGGGCGTTAAGTACATCCACACATCGAAATTCGTCCACAGCCCCCACGTTCGACGAACACACGAACCGTTTATGCCGGCGAATATGCCGGTATGGACCCCTTCCTGGGAAGCGAGGCCCTCACGCGCGGTGTCGTCACCCGCAACGACTTGCGCACGCGATATCGGGCGGTGTTTCGCGACGTTTATATCGCCAGGGAGGCACGGCTGACCGGCGCCGTCAAAGCGCGCGCGGCATGGCTGTCGACGGGTGCGATATTGGCCGGCATCTCCGCCGCCGCGGTACTCGGCACGAAATGGCTCGACGCGGCCGCACCCGCGGAGATTGTGCGCGCTGACCGGCATGGTCAGCGCGGGATTGTTGTACACAGCTATCGCGTGGCCGATGACGAGGTGCAGACGATCAGGGGGATGCGGGTGACGACCGCCGCGCGAACGGCATTCGACATCGGCTGTGGCCTACCCGTCGCCACGGCGATGCCGATCCTCGACGCGTTGCTCAATGCGACCCGTATCAAACCCGCGGACGTCATCGCTATGGCCGACCGCCATCCGGGAACCCGCGGCATTCGACGATTGCGAGCCGCGTGGAGTTGGTCGACGGCGGCGCGGAGTCGCCGCAGGAAACGAGAGTGCGGTTGCTTCTGATCGGTGCTGGACTTCCCAAACCGGAGACGCAGATCGAGTTTCGGAGATCTCCACACCCGACGCATCCGCGTCGACATGGGGTGGCGCGAGTGGAAAATCGCCGTCGAATACGACGGGATCCAGCACTGGGCGGACCCGCTACCAGCGGGCCGTGGGACATCGAGCGCATCGCCCTTTCTGGAAGCCGCGGGCTGGATCGTGATCAGAGTCAGCGCCGCGATGCTGTCGCGCGGCCGCAGCTGATCGTTGAGCGCGTCAGAAGCCACGCTCGCCGAGCGTGGGGCCCTTGGACGCACGGATGCCCGACTCTTCCGCTACCCACGGCCCACGCTCGACGACCCTTGTACGGTTGACTGACGTGGCCCTTCCGACTCCCTCACCCACCAGTACCGCCGTCGTGACCGGGGCATCGTCGGGCATCGGCGCCGACATCGCCCGCGAGCTGGCCGACCGCGGCCACGGCGTCACGCTCGTCGCCCGCCGCGAAGACCGGCTGCGCGAGCTGGCCGACGAACTCGCCGGCCGCGGCTCCGCGTCGAGGTGATCGCCTGCGACGTCGCGGATTCCGCCGCTCGCGCCGGCCTGTTCGACGAGGTCGAGCGTCGCGGGCTGACCGTCGACATCCTGGTCAACAACGCCGGCATCGGCACCATCGGATCGGTGACGAAAACGCTCGTCGACGACGAGATCGCCCAGGTGCGCGTCAACGTCGAGGCGGTCATCGACCTGAGCACCCGCGCGGTCCAGCAGATGGTGCCGCGCGGGCGCGGCGCGATCCTCAACGTCGGATCCACCGCGGGCTACCACCCGTTCCCGGGGCAAATCGGCTACGCCGCCACCAAGGCGTTCGTGACAGTCCTACACCCAGGGACTGCGCGGTGAACTCGCCGGCACCGGCGTCACCGTCGCGCTGCTGGTATCCCGGGCCGGTGCGCACCGAGTTCCTGAAGAGCGCGGGCATGGACGAGCGGGCTTTCGCCGACGCGTTCCCGAAGTTCCTGTGGATGCCGTCGCGCGAGGTCGCGCGGACCGGGATCGACGCGCTCGACCGCGACCGCGGCACGGTGATCGCCGGGGCTGCCGAGCCATCTCAGCACCCGCCTGTTCCAGTTCATGCCGCGACGGCTGCTGCTCCCGCTACTGAAAAGCCAGCATCCGGGGCTCAAAAGGGACCGGCGGGATCGGTCAGCGGGCTAGCCGGGCCAGCGCCGCATCCAGCCCTCCACCGGAAGCGCCAGCGCGTTGCACAGCGTGCAGATCGTGCGGTACCAGCCGACGGCCGTGAGCAATTCGATCCGTTGCTCGTCGTCGAGGTCGCGGCCCAGTGCTGTCCAGGTCGCCTCCGACCACGAGCCGGTGCGCTCCAGCTCGTCCACCGCCTCGATCAGCGTCCGCTCGGCCGGCGTCCAGCGCGGGTCGGCGGGGGCATCCTCGCCGCCGGTGACCAGCGCGTCGCACTCGTCGTCGCTGACGCGCGCGATCGGCCCCCAGAACGCCGCCTGCCCGCCCCACTCGTACTCGCAGCCAACCAGCGCGCAGATCGCGAAGGATCGCGATCGTCCGCGTCCGGGGCGGCAAAAGCGCTGCGACGTAAAGGGATTCACCGAGCTTGCGCAGCCGGGTGGCCAGCGCCGGGTGGCGCTGCAGGCAGCGCACCAGCAGCAGCGGCTCGTAGGTGCGGTCCGGGTGGCCCCAGCTGTTGATGCCAGCGGCATCTTCCGCGCTCCACGGCGGCGCGAGCGGTGCGACGCGGCTCACGGATGCGACTGTACGGGTCAGGCGGGTAGCGAGAACACCACGCAGTCGTGCAGGCAGCCCTTGGCCACCGAGGGGGAGTCGGCCTCGCGGTGCAGCAGCGCACGGGTGGGCACGATATCGCACTCGGCGCCGTCTCGCATCGAGTTCTCCGGGTCTTCCGATAACTCGGCTTTGCCGTCGACGATCAGCGAGTAGCCGCCCGGCTCGGCCGGCGGCCACAGCAACGTGACGTCGCGGTGCGCTGGCCGAGGTTTTTGCGGGTGCGTCCCCCGATGAGCCCGACGTGCAGGATGGCCCCGCGCAACACCGGTTCCACCGTCACGGTGTGCACGCGATAGCCGTCATCGACGGTGATCAGGTAGGCGAAGGGGAAGTCGGGCAAGGCGGCGGCCAGCCGCTTGAGGTCTACCCTTTTCGCGCCCTTTGTACCCTTGTCGCCCATAAGTTTCGAGGGTAGGCAATTTCGAGGATAGGCGCGCCTAGTCGGTTGTGGTGGGCTGCCTGAAGAGCGGGATGACGTTGGAGCCGAGGTCGGATTTGAAGAAGCCCGAGTTGGGGATGCCTGCGCCGTTCGTGCTCGAGTTGCCGACGTCCGGCTCGCGGGAAGTCGTGGTTCGCGAACCCGAATCGTTGGCGGCCGAGTTGAAGAAGCCGGTCCCGGGGTTGGTTCGCAGGCCCGCGACGGCGCTCGGGACGCTCGGCGCAGTGGCGAGATTGGCGCTCGGGACGCCAGCATCGAAGGCGGCGGCGGGCGCCGGGGGGATGAACGCCGGGGTTGGCCCGCTCAAGGGGGTAACCGAACTGGGTACGCCCGGGGTTGGCGCGGCCGGGCTTGCCAGGCCGGGGTTGAAGCAGCCCGTACCTGCGCCGACCGTGTTGAGGACGCCCGGGCCGATGTTTGCTGCGTTCAGACTGCCGCCCGCGCCGTAACTGCCGGCATTGAGCAGGGCCGCTTCCGGGTTCGTCTGCGCACCCAAGCTGGACCACAGGGCAGGGGTTCCGCTGAGGGCGGCCCCCGAATTCAAGATGCCGCTGTTGAAGGAACCCGAGTTCCCGATGCCCACGTTTCCGTTGCCGGAGTTGAAAAAGCCGATGTTGCCGGTTCCGGAGTTTCCGAAGCCGATGTTGCCGCTACCCGAGTTGAAGCCCCCGAAGCCGATCTGATGATCGCCGGTGAGCCCGAACCCGATGTCAAAGTTGCCGGTGTTGCCGAAGCCGATGTTCGAGTTGCCGAAGTTGCCGAACCCGATGTTGCTGATACCCGTGTTTCCGTAGCCCAGGTTTGCGCCGGCGCTGCCTTGGGAAGTTCCCGCGCCCGAGCTCGAGCCGCCCAACAGGCCGAGGATGTTGAAGCTGCCATCCTTGGCGTTCTTCCCGACCTGGTTGGCGCCGATGGCCTGCAGGACCTGCCGCCAGGGCGCCAACCGCTCCGCTGCCTGCGAGGCGTCGAAGTGATACCCCGACATCGCCACGACGTCCGCTGCCCACATTTGCTCGTATGCGGACTCGATGTCCATGATGGCCGGCGTGTGTTGCCCCAACCAGTTCGTGTTCGCCAACATCTGCACCAGAGCGCGATTGGCCGCCACCACCGCGGGCTGCACCGTGGCAACCAGCGCCGCCTCGAATGCGCTCGCTGCGACCGAGGCCTGGCCGGCCGCCTGCTCGGCCTGGCCGGCCGCCGTCCGGAGAAAGCCCGAATACTGGGCCGCCAGGGCCATCATGGCCGCCGACGAGGGACCCAGCCAGGAACCGCCGGCCAGGTCTGAAGTCACCGACAAAAACGACGATGCCGATGAATGCAACTCGCCAGCCAACTCGTTCCATGCTGCGGCCGCAGCGAGTAGCGGTCCCGACCCGGGACCGGCGTACATTAGTGCCGAGTTGATTTCTGGCGGCAACCACGCGAAATGCGGGTTTGTCACTTCTTAAACTTAGCGGGGAAAGGCCGTTGTCGTGGCCGTTTCAGCCGGACCCGGGTGCTGACTGACGGCCGCGGACCAATTTCCCGGGTCGCGCAGCGGTCGGGGCCCCGTTTTTGGCGATCAGCTGGCCGCTGACGAGGGTCGCGACGTAGCCCTCTGCCGTCTGATCCAGCCGTCGGCCGCCGGCCGGAAGATCGTAGCTGATCACCGGCTTGTTCAGCCGCAACGCCGCGTGATCGATGACGTTGAGGTCGGCCTTGTAGCCGACCGCGATGCGCCCGCGGTCGGACAGCCCGGCGATGCGCGCCGGCACCGACGTCAGTTCGCGGACGGCCTCGGCCACCGTAAACCGTCCGGACCTGCGATCACGTGCCCAGTGCGTCAGGAAGAACGTCGAGTAACTGGCGTCGCAGATCATCCCGTAATGGGCGCCGCCGTCGCCGAGACCCAGCACCACGTCGTCGCGGTGCAGCAGTTTGCCGACCGTGTCCAGCGAGTTGCCCTCCAGGTTGCTCGTCGCGACCAGCAGCATGGCGCGCCCGTCGTCGTCGAGCAGCCGGTCGTAGGCCTCCTCCATCGGGTTCACACCCTTGGCCCGGGCCTTGGCCCCGATGCTGTCCGCCGGGTCGGGTTCGTAATTGGGGTGCTCGCCCAGCGGGAAGATCCAATCCCACATCTGAGCGACGTACAGGATCGGGTGCCCGGCGCCCGGCTTGTCGGCGAGTATGCGGGCGCGGACCCTGGGCTTGCGCATCTCGGCGACGCGCTCGGCCAGCGGCAGGTGCGCGATCGCGCGGTAGCTCGGGTAGAGCACGAACGGGTTGGCAGTCAGCTGCAGCCCGATGATCAGGCCGATCGGGCGCGGCAGCAGCTGCGCGGTGATGTCTCCTCCGGCCGCGTTGGCCTTCTCGACCATCGTGATGGCGTCCGGCCACGTCGGGTCGCCCGCGTTGGCGACCACCAGGGTGAAGGTGACCGGCAGCCCGACATCCTCGGCGACGTCGAAAACCGTCTGGAGGACGGGCTGGTAGCCGCCGGAAGGAATGTCGGGGACGAATTGCAGCAACCCGCCGCCGGCGTCGACCACGCCTCTGGCGATCTCTTCGATCTCCTCGCGGGCGGCGTCGTAGCTCGGGATCGGCGAACCGCTCTCGGTCTTGTGGATGGTCAGCCGCGACGACGCGAAACCGAGAGCGCCGATCTCGATGGCCTCCTTGGCCAGCGCCCGCATCTTCGCGAGGTCCTCGGCGGTGGCCGGCTCGCGGTCGGCGCCGCGCCGACCCATCACGTAGACCCGCAGCGGGGAATGCGGCAGGTAGGCGGCGACATCGATATCGCGCTTGCCCGCTTCCAGCGCGTCCATGTATTCGGGGAAGGTCTCCCAGGTCCACGGCAGGCCATCGGTCATCACGACGCCGGGAATGTCCTCGACGCCGGCCATCACGTCGACGAGGACGTCGTGGTCTTCTTTGCGGCACGGCGCGAAGCCGACCCCGCAGTTGCCCATCACCACCGTGGTGACCCCGTGCGCCGACGACGGAGTCAACCGATCCGACCAGATGGCCTGGCCGTCGTAGTGCGTGTGCAGGTCGACGAAGCCCGGCGTGACCAGCAGGCCGGTCGCGTCGAGTTCCCGGGCAGCGGCCTCGCCGCTGAGGGCACCGTCCTGGCCCACCGCTTTGATGACGCCGTCTTGGACGGCGACATCGCCGACGAACGGCTCACCTCCCAGGCCGTCGACGATGGTGCCATTGCGGATGAGGAGGTCGTAGGACATCTAACTAATCTCCAACTTTAACCGTTTAACCTGGTAAGACAGGTCTAGCGTGTCCGAAAGTGCCGCGAAAGTGCCGTCAACGACCTGGGGAAATGGGTTGACGTGTGTCCATTGGACACAGCGCCCATGTCAATCATTAGCGCCACTATTGAAGCCTAGCCCCCGAAACGCAGATGGCTGCAGGGCTCGGCGTTGCCGAAGAATCCTGCGGGGCCCAACTGGGGGGAGGGGTGTCCCACTCGTTCCCTGGATTGGCCCGCCTTGGTCACCGTCGGGAATGTGGGGCGTGACCAGTACGAACCCGCCTTCGCCAAAACCGGCCAACGATGACCAACTGCGGACCGTATGCGGACCGTATGCGGACCCCGCAACGCTACTTACGGCGGCTCGTGCCGGTGGACTGCCAGCATCCACTGATCGACACGTATGTCCGATCCTCCGGGCAGAATTGTGATGTGAACGACCGCGACTGGGACGGTGCCGTCGAGGTGGGCATGCGGAACCGAGAGATCATGACCCTGGCTCAGCATCACTGCACCCGCATGGAGTTCGTCCCCAACGGGGGCCAGGGTATGGCCGAGGAGGCGACGGGCCTTCCCATCAACTCGCGGGAGGTTCGGTGCCCGATCGCTCGTGGCGGCATGACGTCGACGAATCTTGAGCCCATCGTGCTGGCGTTCTACCGGGAGAACTGCGTCAGCTGCGAGCAACGATGTCCAACCGGTGTCGTCCCGAACCTCGCGAGCTACGTCAATGAGCTAGACGAACTAGCCGCGGCCGCGCACGCAAAGGAGGTTGAGCCAAGGACGACACTGCATGACGAATGGCAGAAGCGGCAGGAGCACCGTCGCGCGTTGATGGCGCAGTGCGACGAGCCGATGTTCGGTGCTTTGCGTGACATCGGAATGCTCGATGTCGATCCGGGCAGCAACCATGCACGATGAGGAAGCGCCACTCTCGCGATTGAGAGCACTGGCCGAGCGCGCCCCGGCCACCTTCACCGCCGCAGTCGTAGCTCACAGCGTCGAGATGGTCGAGCACGGGTGGGTGTCGCCAGAGCTTCTCGATCCACTGCGAATACTCGCAGCAAACCGGCCGGAGTTCGCGCCTGAAATCGTGCGCGTCGCGTTGGCAGTCATGCGTGAGGCCGCCTCCGTGCCGGCTGGCCGGTGTGTCGCTGACCTGGCTGAGCATGCGGACGCTGCGGATGTCGATGAACGTGCATGTCGTTCCGCTGTTGTGTTGGCGGGTGCGCCGAGCCGGCACCCGTTGACCCGCCGCCGCGAGGCGACCGATCCGGTGAGCCTTCTCGCCGTCGCTGGCCTAGATCCCGATTCGAGGATTGCGGCCTACATCCGTAGTCGAGCAAAATCGCGCTCCAAACACAAGCGTGGGCATTACGAATTTTCGAAGAAACAAATAGTTCAGGTCATCGTAGCTGGGACGGCGTTGAGTGGTGGAGCCGTCATCGTCCACATTGGCGATGTATCGGGCTGTGGGGCGTTACCCCTAATGTGGTTGATGTCGAAGAACTTCGACTATCGCATCCTGCCGTCGTCGACGCGGCCGCTTCGTTGAAACGTGTCATTTGATGGCCCGGGTCTAGCGGGGAAGGCGGGTACTGCATGAATTGTCGAAACAGCCTCGAGCGCACATCAGGCCTGCTGGCTGACCAACACCTTGCGAATCGTGCTGGCGTACCATGCCCGCCCACCTTGAGCCGTGGGAATTAGATCCTGGTTAAGACCACTGGCGATGGTTCGCATCGATGAACCGGCGTCGCGCTCGGCGACAATACGCGCGACAATCTCGGGCGGCAGCTTTGCCGGTCGGCCCAGGCGCACGCCTTGGGCGCGTTTGACAGCCAGGGCTTCGCGCGTCCGTTCGCTGATCCGGTCGCGCTCGAAACGAGCCACAGACGCGAACATAGATAGTTGCATCTTGCCCACGGCGGTCGACGTGTCGATATCCATGTCGCCGAATACAATTCCCCAGCCGTGGCGAGTCGCGTAGTCCTCATCGATCTCAAGCGCCACACGCACGTTGCGGGCAAGTCGGTCGAGCTTGGCGACGATGAGCCGGTCGGCCTGGTCGTCGGCAAGCGTGCGCAATGCGTGTTTAAGCGCCGGGCGTTTGTCGATTGCGATTGCACCGCTGACGTTTTCGTCCACGAACTCGGCGACGATCTCGTAACCGTGGTGGTTCGCGAGCCGGGTGCACGTTTCGCGTTGCGCTTCAATTGATGCGCTCTGCTCATCGGTCGAGACGCGGACATACAGGACGGCGCGTTTTTCGTCGCGGATTCCGGGTGCGGTCACTCGCTCAACGTTCGATCGGTGTACGCGTATTCACCACGATGTGGCGGTATACCCCCCACCCCTGTTCGTGATATGGGAAGCATCACCAGGTTGGCCAGTTTAGTCCGACGGGCATTTCAACCAGGGTGTTCGAGTTCTGTTCGGGTGTGGTCGATTTGGTCGTAGGCGTAGGTCGCCATGGCGGCGGTGGTCATCGTCTCACCCTTGCGGGCGAGCGATTCGTAGGTCTGGTCGCCGAGGACATCGCGGAGGTGGGCGATCGCGGTGTTGAAGTCAGGCAAGCGTTGCGGTGATGGGGTTGACGGCGAACCCGGCGATGGTGGCCGCCGGTTCGTAGCGTCCGAGCCGGTCGAACAACGGCGGCGAGGATCGCCAGGGCGACGCGCACCCCGGTGGTGTTGCCCGCGTCGTGGAAGTTGCGGATCGCCACGAGTGACGTGATCGAGCGCGGCCAGCGGGTCGCCGTGCTCGGCCTCAAGTCGGGACAGACGTGGCCGCCAGGATGTGTCTCGGTGAAGCGGTTGCCGCTGTCTCGGGCGATCACCAGGCCCCGGCGCAGGGCGTCCAGCGCCCCGACGGGATCGGCGTCGCGGAAGGCGATAGCCGTGGACGTAAAGCGCGAACGCGAGCAGAAGGGGTTGTGGGTGGCCTCGGCGGCCTCGATCAGGCCGGTCGCGGCGGCCCTCGCCTCCTCACCGCAACCGGCCATCGTCAGTGCGACAACCAGGTATGCCCTGGTGACTGCATGGGTGTCCCGGCCGGCGTGCGAGCTGGGCGCGGCACCACTCGACACTACCGTTCGGGCTGACCGATGGCCATGTACACAGCGCCAAGCATGCCCTCGACGCCGTATGGCACCTCGTCGCGGCCGCTGCCGATAACCGTCTGGCCGGCGTCGGCGTAGCCGACAGCCGCCTCGATCCGTCCGGCATGCAGCACTGCGACGCCATCGCATACAGGAACGCGAGCCGGGGATGGTCGACGGCGCGGGCGGGCTCGATTAGCTCCTCAGCCCAGGCTATCGGCTCAAGGGTTTGCGACCCACAGGCCGAGGTACGCCGCATAGGTGGCGATGGTGGCGGCGACATCGAGATCGCCCTGGTCGGCGGCCCACCGAAACGCGGTGCGCAGATTGGCCAGCTCGACAGCTGAACCAGTCGTAGGCATCCCGCTGGCGGGGGCTGTCCCACAGGGCCAGGATGTCGGCTTCGCGCCCGGCGAAGTAGCGGGCATGCGCGGTCCCGGCCTCGGTCGCCGCACCGCTGGCCGACGAGTTGCTCCTCGGCGAACTGGCGGATCGTCTCCAGCATCGCAAACCGGGTCCGCCCCGACGACCGGTCGGCCACCAGCAGCGACTTGCGCACCAGGGCATCGAGCAGATCCAGGATGGCGAAGTCATCATCGGAACCCATGACCGCGCAGGCGCTTTGGAGATCGAATCCCCCGGCGAACACCGAACACCGATGCAGCAGCGCCTTTTCCGTGTCGTCGAGCAGGTCGTAGGACCACGCCACCGCGTGGCGCAGCGTGTGGTGGCGTTCCAGGCCGCGCCGCGACCCGACCAGCAGCCGGAACCGCTGATCGAGACGATCACGCACCTCGCTCGCGGTCATCGACGCCATCCGCGACGCCGCCAGTTCGATGGCCAACGGAATCCCGTCCAGGCGACGGCAGATCTCCACCACCGCTTCCGCCTCATCGGTTGGGGCCATCGAGAAGCTGGGGGCACACGCTGTGGGCGCGTTCGACGAACAGATTGACTGCGGCAGAGTCGATGCCCGCACCGACATCCAGCGAGGGCACCGGCCACAATTGCTCGTCGGCTACCCCCAATCCTTCGCGGCTGGTGGCCAGAATCTTCACCGTCGCCGACTGCGCGAGGATAGCCTCGATCAGATCGGCCGCGGCGCGCGCACGTGCTCGCAGTTGTCGAACACCAACAGCCGCACCCTGCCCTCCAGCGCAGCGGCCACAGACTCGCCCACGGTCTTACCCGGCTGCTGCGTGATGCCCAGCACCGCCGCCACCGCATCGGGCACCGCCGCCGGATCGGCGACCGCAGCCAGCTCGAAAAACCAAACGCCATCGGGAAATTCATCGGCCAGCCGCGACGCCACCGCGACAGCCAGGCGGGTCTTGCCAACCCCACCCACCCCGGTCAACGTCACCAACCGATGAGCCTTCATCGCGGCTTGCAGCTCGGCGACCTCCGACTCACGTCCGATGAAGCTCGTGGTCGCCGGTCGCAGGTTGCCCGGACTCGCATCCACGCCCGCAACGCAGGAAACTCCGTCTTCAGGCCCGGCGCTCGGACCTGAAACACCCCGACCGGAGTGGGCAGATCCCGCAACCGTCGCGGCCCCAGATCCACCAGATCCACCCCGCTGAGCAGACCCGCCGTCGACTCGGCCACCAGGATCTGACCGCCGTGCCCAGCGGCCATCACCCGCGCCGCTCGATTGAGCGCCGCACCGAAGTAGTCCGCCTCCCGCAACTCTGCCTCGCCGGTCGCGATGCCCATCCGCACCGGCAACTCCAACGCCCGCTGCGCAGCCACCGCCGCATCCACCGCTGCCTTCGGCGAAGCGAACGCTGCGCACACACCATCACCGGTGTGCTTGAACAACCAGCCGCCGTGCGCCTCGATCACCCGGCTGAGCACCTCGTCATGGGCGGCCAGCGCCGCCCGCATCCCCTCCGCATCGGCCTCCCACCGACGGGTCGAACCCTCCACGTCGGTCAATAGGAACGTCACCACCCCCGAAGGAGCAGCCGCCGGGGAGCGGACACCCCCGCAGAATCCCACACCAGACGCGCTGCCACCTAGCATCGGCCATCATGGCGGCGTTGACGGACCGTCCTAGCGGAGACCCAGCTCCCTCAACAGCGCCAGCTCCTTCGCGAAGGGCGGCTCCCTACGCGGCCTTCGGATTGGCTTAGCTACTGGCCGTGGGATTCCCTCGTCGGCATCGTGGTACCGCACGTAGGCCCTAGTGGGGGAATCCAGTCGCCCCTCTCGCCACCTTCTGTAATGCGAAGTGCAAAGGCCTCGGGAGGTGGCACGCCTCTCGCAGTCGGTTTGTTTGCAACACTTCATCGCCTGTCCAACCTCCTTGAATGCCCATGCCCGCAGGCGTTGCCGCCGTGCGGTGCTGGCCGTGCCCGCTGTGCCAGTTATCTAAGTGGCGCAACGTGTCCCGGTGCCATGCTGCCGGTACGCACACATGCCCATGCCCACACCCTGCTCGCAACGCCATCCCCTCGGCCAGCGCTCAGCAGACCAGCAACGCGCCGTGACCTGGGCCGATGGGAACTCGACCAAGCGAGCCCCTGCGACCGGCATGGAACGACGTTTTCCGACCACTGGATGCCAGCTGATTCGCATTCCACCGTTGCCCCTGGGCGCATCGCAGCAGCTCAGCGCGGTGACCATGGTTGCCTGGGGTACACCCCCTGCCGCGCAGCGGCAGGGACACGGCGGGCATATCACCCTCTGTCTCCCCGCCGAAAATCCGGTCGAGAGTATGTAAATGCAATTGGACAGGCTGTCATGAGGCGCGCCCTGTCGGCCCATGGGCGTTGGGAGAAGCGATGTACATAGTTATGCCCCTGTCGCGCAGCGCGTGTGTAATCCATTGCCGCGCGTGCTCAATCATCCCGCTGAGTTCACAGTCGGGGCAGCCAGCGTGCTCGGCCGGCGGCAGGTAGGGAGGGCATGTCTCACCCAGCCATTCAGCGACCGTGGTGGAGTCACCTACTCGCCAGCAGTGGCGAAGTGCCGCAAGCTGTTCGCCAGCGACAGCCGGTTGTGGCGATACCTCGTCAATGGGCCGTCCAGATGTTCGGCACGGGCTGCGCTTCGGGCCGTGATGGCATAGCTTGCCGGTGCTCAGTCCGCAGCACACCCACTGATCGCAGATCGGGCACTCTTGGTGCGATTGGGGTAGGTCATCACGGTGGTGGTCATGCTGAGACCCCCTCCGCGTCGCGTGCGGTGGAACGAAACGCTCCGCCTACCGGAACGAAACGTTCCGCCAAAACCGCCCTGGCCTGCGAGTTCATCCTGCGCCTATAAGACTCTCTATCAATAGACTCGGATTCCACGAAGATGCGGTGCGCGCTTTCCACGACGCCGCGGTGGGTCTGGGTGCGGAGTCCTCCCCCGCAAGGCCCAGCACACGCCGCGGCTGTGGCCCGAATATCACCCCGGTTACTTCGGGGCATTCGTGCGGGATCCCGACGGCAACAGCGTCGAAGCGGTCTGTCACACCGCGCGGGCGTAGGGTCGCCCGTATGTCAGGCACCGATGCCGCAGCCCAAGAGCTGCTCCGGGATTCGTTCACCCGGCTGATCGAACACGTCGATGAGCTCACCGACGGGCTCACCGACGAGACGTCCAATTACCAACCGACCCCGGCCGCCAACAGCATCGCCTGGCTGATCTGGCACAGCGCGCGGGTGCAAGACATTCAGCTGGCCCACGTGGCCGGTGTCGAGGAGGTGTGGACGCGCGACGGCTGGGTGGATCGCTTCGCGCTGGACCTGCCGCGCCACGACACCGGCTACGGCCACAGCGCCCAAGAGGTGGCGAAGGTGCGGGCCCCGGCCGGCCTGTTGTCCGGCTACTACCACGCGGTACACAAGCTCACCCTGGAATACATCGCCAGCGTGACCGCCGACGAGCTGGCCCGGATCGTGGACAACAGCTGGGATCCGCCGGTAACCGCCAGCGCGCGGTTGGTGAGCATCATCGACGACTGCGCACAACACCTCGGGCAGGCCGCCTACGTGCGGGGGATCGCACCCTAGCTTGGCCTAGATTGGCCGAGTGCGATTCGCGGCCGCGATATTCAGGTTGGTGCTGTGGCTGGCCACCACTGTTGTCCTGGCGGTCGCGGTCCCGGCCATGTGGGTGCAGATGAACATCGTCAACGAGGACAGCTACGCGATGATGGCGCAGCAGGCCGCGGGCGATCCGGCGCTGCAGTCCGCCGTGGCCGGTCAGCTCACCACTCGGGCGATGGCGCTGATCGCCGCGCACGGCGGGGGGCCGGTCGACAGTTCGCGAGTCCACGCCGCCGCCGCCGCATTCACGGCGGGGCCGGAGTTTCCGCCGCTATTCGCCAAGGCGAACCGGGAGGCGCATCGCTGGTTGTTCAGCGATGCCCGGTCCGGCGACGCGTGGGTAGTCGACCTGGCCCCGATGCTCAACGACAGCTCGATTCAGCGGATATTGAGCACCTACAACGTCAAGGTGCCCGCGACGCTGACCGTTCCGCTGACGGTGTCGGTGCCCGGTGCATCCCAGCCGTTGCGGCAGGGACAACTGAGTCGGCTCGCCACCTGGGGCCCCTGGGTGAGCATCGGTGCGTCGGCCTTGGCTGGCGTGTTCGGGCTGCTCACGCTGGTTGCCGCGCGGCGCCGCGGCAAGGCGCTGACCGGCCTCGGCGTTTCGGCGCTGCTCGTCGGCGCTGCCGGGTGGGCGGGCATCGAGGTCGGCGGCCGGTATGTCAACGACGCGCTCAATCAGACCACCGGAGACATCCGCAAGATCGCCGAAGTGATGGTCGGCCACGCCGAGGCCAACCTGCACGAATGGCTCGACCTGACGCTGATCACCGGGGTCGCGCTGGTCGGATCCGGCGTGATCGTCGCGATTCTGGGCAGCGTGCGCAAGAAGGCCTAACGCTCCTAACTCAGGGGCAACTCGGCCAGCATTGGGGTCGTCGGCTGTGCCGATCCTTTGCCCGGCTCGGCGGTGAAAGCCAGCATCCTGCATTGGTCGAGGTTTTCCAGTGTCGCCATCGTCGTCGGCTGCACCGCCGCGGGGCCCATGGTTCCCGCGGACCTTGAGCCCTTGTTCCCGATTAGCCACATCTGGTAGACGGTTCCCGACGATGGCGGCGGCACGTTGTTCATCACCAGCACACCCGCGTTGCGGTCGAGGGAGAACATCACCGTGGCCATTCCGGTCGCGAGTGGGCGGGATACCGATTTCATATCCCGAGCCGACATGACCTGCTCGGCGACCGTCGGGGTTGGGTGCGGTCGCGTCATCACCCCGAGGCCGAAACCCGTCAGCCCGATGGCGACGGCCGCTGCGGAAGCTAAAACCCTTGTGCGCCAGGATGACTGGCGTCGCCGTTCCGGCTTTACCGCAGCCAGAATGGCTGCTCGCAGCTGTACCGACGGTTCGGCCGTGGTTGCCTCCGACACGACCGCCATGGTCTCGCGGACGGCGCGAACCTCGTCGGCGAAGGCCGCGGCGACCGCGGACGGCGCGGCGGCGACCCGGCGGTCGATCTCGGCCCGCTCAGCATCGGACACGGCGTGCAGGCCATACGGGGTGGCCAGCTCGAGCAACTCGAAATCGGTCGGTTCGGTCATGGCACGTCCAGGCAATTCCGCAGGCCGCGCAGCGCGTCGCGGATGCGCGATTTGATGGTCGACAGGTTGGCGGCCAACCGCTGCGACACCTCGGCATACGTCAGTCCGTGGTAGTACGCCAGCTCGATGCACTGGCGCTGCGCGTCCGTCAACCCTTCGAGGCAGGCGACCACGCGGCGCCGTTCATCTCCGGCGATCGCAGAGTCGGCGACAATGTCCCCGCGGGGGGCGCCGGCCGGGTCAACGTTGGCCGCGCCGTAGGTGGATTCCCGGCGGCTGCCGGCTTGTTCGCTGCGTACCCGGTCGACGGCACGCCGGTGCGCGATGGTCAGCAGCCAGGCCAGCGCGGAACCCCTGGCGGGGTTGTACTCCGACGCGGTCCGCCACACCTCGAGATAGATCTCCTGGGTGGTTTCCTCGCTGTAGCCGGCATCACGCAGCACCCGGACCACCAGCCCATACACCCGAGATTTGGTGAGGTCGTAGACCGCGGCGAACGCATCGCTGTCGCCGCGCGCAGCCTGGCGCAGCAAGGCGTCCAGGTCGCCGCTCAGCTGTGTTTGTCCGGTCATTGACGGGTAGCCTATCGTCCCTCATCGGCGTGCCGATCTGGGCGGTCGGGGGAAGAAGAACGCGGTCCGCGCCTGGTATTCCTCGAAGCCGGGACGGCCGGCCATCAATTTCTCGGTCAACCGGGCGCCGGTCACGTACACCAGGAAGTAGGTCATCAGCAGCGGCGAGCCAACGGTGACCAGCGACAGCCAGCCGGTGATGGTGATCAGCCACAACCCCCACCAGACGGTCGCGTCGCCGAAGTAGTTGGGGTGGCGGGTCCAAGCCCACAGGCCGCGGTCCATCACCACGCCGCGATGCGCCGGGTCGGACTTGAAGACCCGCAGCTGTCGATCGCCGACCGCCTCGAAAATGACACCCACCAGCCACACGGCCACGCCCAGCGCCGTGACGGCGACGAGCGGCTTTGGCGTGGGCCCGGTCGCCGCCGACAGCTGCAGCGGCAACGACACGAACCAGGTGATGCAGGCTTGCAGCAGAAAGACCTTGCGCACCACCTGGCCGACCGTGGCGTTGCGCAACAGGGCGGCGTAGCGGCGGTCCTCCCCGTGACCGACGGTCTTGCGCTGTATGTGCCAGCTCAGGCGCAGGCCCCAGATCGCCACCAGCGCCAGCAGCAGCCACCGCCGGGTCGGGTCACCGTGGCCCAGCGTCGCGGCGACGGCGGCGATGGCGACGAAGCCCAGACCCCATGCCACATCGACGACGTTGTAGCGCCCGATTCGCCTGCCGATGGCGAACGTCACCGAATGCACCACCGCGAGGGCCGCCAGCGAGGCGCCGGATACCCGCAGCAGGTCGGTGTAGTTCAGCGGGCACATGTGTCTGCCTCGCGGGCGAACGTCCACTGGTAAACGTCGAGATAACCGGACCGGAAGCCCGCCTCGGAGTAAGCCAGATACAGCTCCCACATCCGCCCGAACACCTCGTCGAATCCCAACTGCGCCAACGCATCTCGCCGCTGCGTGAACCGTTCCCGCCATAGGCGCAGGGTCTCGGCGTAGTGCGCACGCAGCGAGGTCATGTCGACGGTGCGTAACGCGGTCTGCCGCTCGGTGATGCCGACGATGGCCCGGGTGGACGGTAGCAGTCCGCCCGGAAAGATGTACTTCTGGATCCAGGTGTGGGTGTTGCGGGTGGCCAGCATCCGATCGTGCGGCATGGTGATGGCCTGGATCGCTACCCGTCCACCCGGCCGCACCAGCCGTTCCAGCGTCGCGAAATACCGGGGCCAGGCATGGTATCCCACCGCCTCGATCATCTCGACGGAAACCACTGCGTCATAACAACCTTCGACATCGCGGTAGTCGCAGAGGTCGATCTGAACCAGATCGGACAGGCCTGACGCGGCAACCCGGAGCCGTGCCAGGCGCTGCTGCTCCACCGAGAGTGTCACCGAGCGGACGTGCGCCCCGCGGGTGGCCGCTCGGATACACAGCTCGCCCCATCCGGTGCCGATCTCGAGAACCCGGCTGCCGCTGCGGACCCCGGCGGTGTCGAGCAGCCGATCGATCTTGCGTCGTTGGGCCGTGGCCAAATCGGGCCACTTCGGTGTTCGGGTTCCCAGGTCGCTGAACAGCGCGGACGAGTACGTCATGGTCTCGTCGAGGAACTCGGCGAACAGGTCGTTCGACAGGTCGTAGTGCCGGGCGATGTTGCGGCGCGCCTGATCTCGGTTGGCGCTGCGCCACCGGGGCCGAAACGCCGGCCCGATCGGACGCAGCCGCTGCAGCGTGCCGGGTACCAGGTCGGCCACCGACGTGGCGAGGACCGTCAGCACCCGCGTGAGGTCATGCGTCGATTCTGGACAAGACCATTCGCCGGCCATGTAGGACTCCCCGAAGCCGATCAACCCGTGCCGGCCGATCCGGCGGGCCAGCGCATCCGGCCGGTGGATCACCATGGTGGGCGCCGTCGGGTCCGCCGCGCCGATCACGCCGCCGTCGGGGTAGACCAGACGCAGCGCTAGCCGCGCCGCGGCGCGCCGCAGCAGCCGGTCGGCGACCGCGGCCGCCGCCGCGGAGAGCGGGCCCGACGGCACCTTCGCCACCGTCGGCCACAGCTCGGAATCGATTGCCGCCAAAGGACTTAGCGACGGCTTTTGGATGGGTTCCTGGATGGTTGGCAGGCTCATCGCGGTACCACTGGAACTCGACGTAACCACAACTTGATCCCCTGTATTCGGATGCGTATGGCCACCAGCAGTGGTGCCAGCGGCGAAATGATTTGCATGATCGCGACTTGTCGGGCGGTGGCCGGTCGGCGCTCGCCGCTGAGGTTGGCGACAAACGCGGGCCGATGATCGCGATGCAGCGCCACGGTGATGTCGACTTCGCTGTCGGGTCGTGGCGCTCGCACCGTGTAGTAGCCGTCCACCTCATTGAACGGCGAGACGTAGAGCTCCTTGGGTGTCATCACCGGCAGGTCGGCCGGCGGCAGCAGGTAGGCGTGGCGTTCGCCATAGGTGTTGTGTACTTCGGCGATCACATGACGCAGCTGGCCGTCTCGGTCGTGGCACCAGAAGACGCTCAGCGGATTGAACACATATCCCAACACGCGGGCCTGCAAGAGCGCGGTGATGCGGCCCTCGGGCGGGGCCACGTCGAGGTCGGCGAAGAAGGCGCTAAGCCGTTCGCGCAGCGAGCCATTCGGTGGTCCCGCAGCAGAATCCGCGAAGTGGTCGTCGGCGCGGAACCGCGCGAACGGCCGCAGCCACCAGGGTAGCCGGGGAAGGTCGTCGACATCGACATACCAGCTGTAGCTTCGGTATTCGAACGAATGGTGGACGGGCTCCTGACGAGAATGGCCGATCGTGGTGCGGTAGAGCGCGGGGGTCAACATGCCGGGACCGCCTCCCGTTGGGCCACCGCGGGCCAGTCGGCGCCCAGCCGGCGGGCGGCGCGCAGTCCCGAGGCGGCGCCGTCCTCGTGGAATCCCCAGCCGTGGTAGGCGCCCGCGAACGCCACCCGATCGTCGTCGAGGGTCGTCAATAAGCTCTGGGCCGCAACCGATTCCGGTGTGTAAAGCGGATGGCTGTAGGTCATCTCGGCGATCACCGACCTGGGTTCGACCAGGTCGTGGCCGCCGAGGGTTACCAGGAACCGCTGCTGCGTGTCCAACCGCATCAGCCTGCTGATGTCGTAGCTCACCACGACGTGGTCGCGGCCGGGTGTCACCAGGTAGTTCCACGATGCGCGGGCGCCGCGGTGGCGGGGCAGCACCGAGGAGTCGGTGTGCAGCTGGGCGCGGTTGGTCGAGTAGGGGATTGCGCCGAGGACCGCCCGTTCAGCCGGCCTCGGGTCGTCGAGCAGCAGCAGCGCCTGGTCCGGGTGCACGGCGACGACAGCCGCGTCGAACAACCGCGGCGCGCCGTTTCCCGCTTGCACCAGTACGCCGTCGGGTAGCCGTCGCATCGAGTGCACCGGTGCCGCTACCGATACCTCGTGCAGCCGGGATGCGATGGCCTGCACGTAATTTGCCGATCCGCCGGTCACCGTGCGCCACGTCGGGGAGCCGAAGACCGAAAGCATGCCATGGTGCTCGAGGAAGACGAACAGATACCGCGCCGGATAGCGCAGGGCGTCGGCGCCGGCGCAGGACCACACCGCCGCGACCAAGGGCGTGATGAAGTAGTCGACGAAGTACGACGAGAAGCGGTGCCGGTTCAGGAAGGCTTCCAGCGTCTCTTCCAACGTCTCCGAGTCTTCGCCAACACCGGGGCCGTCGGTCAGCAGTCGACTTGCGGCGCGGTGGAAGCGGACGATCTCGGCGAGCATTCGCAGATACCGGGGACGCAGTGACTGCCGGCAGGCGAACAGCCCGCGCGCTCCGAGGGCTCCGGCATATTCCAGTCCGATGTCATCGGCACGCACCGACATCGACATCTCGGACGCCTGGGTGGCCACACCGAGTTCGTCGAACAATCGGCACAGCGTCGGATAGGTCCGGTCGTTGTGCACCAGGAACGCCGAATCGACACCCACCACCCCGCCGGAGCCGTCGTCGACCAAGTGTGTGTGCGCGTGGCCGCCGAGCCGAACGTCCGCCTCGTATAGCGTCACCCGGTCGCGCCCGGACAAGACGTAGGCGGCTGTGAGGCCGGCCACGCCACTGCCGATGACCGCTACCGAACGGGTTTCTCGCTGCTCCACAACATCTATTCGGAGCCACCGAGCTGGCGGATGGGCGTCACGGTGCTTACCGGCGTCTTACAGAGGCTTTAGCCGAAGGTGAACGAAAACACTTGCAGGCCTTTAGTGACCCGCATCTCAAGTTGATCGCTGTGCGCCGTGTCCCCAGGGTCGTTGCCCACGATCTGATGCAGGGTGGGAGCCCCGCCGATCGGCGTGGTGGTCGTTTTTCCGTCCCGGGTCACGGTGAGGGTGCCGGTACCGCCGACGACGGCGTAGACGGCCTTCGCGGTGTAGTTCAGGGCGATCGCAGCATCACCAGCGGCGTCCGCAGCGCCATCCGTGTCGGCGGTGGCGCCCTGGTCGTCCAGGGTCCAGCGACCGCGCAGGGCGAACCTGCCGTTGGCCAAATTCGCCGGGAAGCTAAACGTCGCGCTACCCGCCTTGTATTCGCCGACTCCGCCGTAGTTTCCGGCCCTGCTGGGGCTCAAGTAGGTCTCGGGCGTCAGCCTGGTCCGCGGAGTCGTGTCCACCCCGTTCACCGGGGCAGGCAGCCGGACGCCAGGATCATCGACGAGCAGCTGGCGGATCAGCGTCTCGTCTCCGTCGTAGTCGCCTTCGCCGAATTTGGTATGCCGAACGGTTCCGTGCGCGTCGATCAGATACTCCGCCGGCCAGTACAGGTTCTGGTAGTTGTTCCACGTCTTGTAGTCGTTGTCCAGCGCGATGGGGTAGCTGATGTGCAGTGCGGCGGCGCCGCTGGCGACATTGCCCGGGACCCGTTCGAAGGCGTACTCCGGGGTGTGCACCCCGATGACCACCAAGCCGTCGTCGCGGTACCGGTTGTACCAGTCGACCAGGTGCGGGATGGCGCGTTGGCAGTTGATGCACGAGTACGCCCAGAAGTCGATCAGCACCACCTTGCCCCGCAACGATGCGAGGTCGACGGGCTTGCCTTCTGGGGTGTTGAGCCACTGGGTGATCCCGCTGACGGCGGGCGCGGGTCCGCACTGTTGCAGCTGATTAACGTCGCCCCTGCAGTCGGCCAGCTGCCCGTTTCGTTACGGCGCCGCCCGGGTTCAGCTGGCGGCGTATTTCGTCGGCGCCGATCCCCTTCTGCATCGCAACCGTGTAGTCGGGGACGGCGCGCTGCAGCATCGCGGGAAGGTTGAAGACCAGCGCCACCGCCAGCACGATCATCGTGATACCGCCGGCGATCTGGATCGCGCGCTGGCGGCGCCGGAACGCGGAGACACGTTCGGCGACGCGCCGCCCGGCCAGCGCGAAAGCCAGCAGCGGCAACGCGGTACCGACCGCGAATGTCGCGGTCAAGACCAGCGTCGCCACCCCGATGTGTGCGGTGCCGCCGGCGACCACGATCGCCGCCAGCACCGGCCCGGCGCACGGCACATACAGCGCGCCCAGCGTCAGGCCGAGCCCGAAGCCACTTCTTTTGCCGCGGATTTCACGCTGTGGGATGCGGGCGAACGGTCGCTCGAGCAGGTGCTGCAGCGGCGGGAAGATCAGCCCGAGGCCGATCACCGTCAGCGTCACCAGTGCGGTCCACCGGATCGCGTCCTGCGGTAGGTGCAGCGCCGACAGCAGGGCGGACCCGAGGAGGGTGACCACGCTGAAGCTGCAGACCAGCCCCGCGATCACCAGGTATGGCCGCGCCGCCCGAGCGCCGTTCACGCCGGAGAAGAACACCACCGGGAGCACCGGCAGGATGCACGGCGAGATGCCGGTGATCAGGCCGCCGAGGAACCCGATCAGGGCGATGGTGTGCATGACCACTATTCGTAACAGCCGCGATTTCGGGTGGGCCAACCCGTGGACGGGGAACAACCCGCCGAGATCGAGCGAGATTTGGAGTAGCGCACTACTCAGGCCGTCGGGACGTAAGCGAGTGACGATTACCTGATGTCGTTCTTGAACGTGGCGCCGCAGCTGGTGACGGCGGCGGCAGGAGATCTGGCGAGTATCGGGTCGACGATCGAGTCGGCGAATGCGGCCGCGGCCGCCCGGACCACCGGAGTGGTGGCGGCCGGCGCCGACGAGGTGTCGGCGGCGATTGCGGCGCTGTTCGGCAAACACGCCCAGGTCTATCGGGCGCTCAGCGCGCAAGCGGCGGCCTTTCACGATCAGTTCGTGCAGACCCTCAGCGCCGCCGCGGGCTCTTATGCGGCCGCCGAGGCCGCCAACGCGTCGCCGCTGCAAAGCCTTCAAGGCCCATTTTCGCCCTGGAAAGACCTCACCGGCCGCCCCCTGTTCGGGAACGGGACCGATGGGGCCGCCGGCACCGGGGCCAACGGCACCGACGGCGGGTGGCTGTTCGGCAACGGCGGCAACGGCGGCGACGCTGAGCCCGGTTACACCGGAGCCCCAGCGCCAGGTG
Organism: uncultured Actinomycetota bacterium; assembly: GCA_963748885.1. Classification (GTDB taxonomy): domain Bacteria; phylum Actinomycetota; class Actinomycetes; order Mycobacteriales; family Mycobacteriaceae; genus Mycobacterium. The sequence continues at coordinate 12,584 of CAVVLC010000018.1, read as the reverse complement.
GAAACGGCGGGGCGGCCGGGTTGATCGGCGACGGCGGCAACGGCGGCAACGCTGGGTTCGGTTTCAGCGCCGCCGGAGCACCGGGTGGTAACGGCGGGGCCGCCGGGTCGATTGGCAACGGCGGGGCTGGAGGGGCGGGCGGCTTCGATTTCTTTCTCGGCAAGCCTGGCGTCGGCGGCCAAGGTGCTAATGGCGGGTTGCTGTTCGGCAATGGCGGCGACGGCGGGCGAGGTAGTGACGCTACCGGGGCCACCGGAGCGGCCGGTGGTAATGGCGGCAACGCCGGCCTGGTGGGCAGGGGCGGGTGGGGCGGCTTTGGCGGTAACGGCACGTTCGGTGGCCACGGCGGCGACGGCGGCAGCGGCGGGCTGTTGATCGGCGGGGGCGGCTACGGCGGCAGCTCGGTCGGCGGCATCGGCGGCGACGGCGGCGATGCCGGATTACTGGGCCGAGGCGGCAACGGGGGCTTCGGCGAACCGCTCGGTGGCGCGGCCGGCAGGTCGGGCTGCTCGCCGGCGACGGCGGCACCGGTGGACACGGAATGCCCGGCGCGGATGGCGGGTGGCTGATCGGCAATGGCGGCGCCGGTGGCTTTGGACTGGATTCGGCAGGGGGCAACGGCGGCAACGCCCATTTCATTGGCACCGGCGGGGCGGGCGGCAATAGCTCGTCCGATGCGGGCGGTAATGGCGGCCACGGCGGGATACTATGGGGAGACGGAGGTGCCGGCGGCCAGGGTGGTATGGGCGTGGACAATGCGGGCGGTCATGGCGGCAACGCCGGGATCTATGTGGGAAACGGTGGTGCTGGCGGGCAGGGCTGCTTTATGGCAACGGCCGGTGAGCTCGGCGGTTCGGGCGGCGCCGGCGCCTTTATCGGCACTGGTGGGGACGGCGGCGACGCAGGTGAGGCGGACGACCCGGACGCTGGAGCCAGCGCGGCGACGGCGGCGATGCGTTTTTCATCGGTAGCGGTGGTAATGGCGGCAACGGGAGCGGTGGGTTCCCCGGCGGGACCGGTGGTAAGGGCGGGCTATTGTCCGGCGATGCCGGAGAGGACGGCAACCCGTAAACGGGGATAGAATCTTTTAATACCGGTTTCTCGATAGTGGCGGGTGCTGTCGGGAGGTGACCTGGTGTCATTGTGATTGCGGCGCCGCAGCTGATGACGGCGGCGGCAGAAAATCTGGCGAGTATCTGCTCGACGATCGACTCGGCGAATGCGGCCGCGGCCACCCGGACCACAGCAGTGGTCGCGGCCGGCACCGACGAGGTGTCGGCCGCGATTGCGGCATTATTCGGCAAACATGCCCAGGGCTATCAGGCGCTCAGCTCCCGAGCGACGGCCTTTCACGATCAGTTTGTGCAGGCCCTTAGCGCCGGTGCGGGCTCCTATGCGGCCACCGAAGCCGCTAACGCCCTGCCGATGCAAAGCATTCAAGACCTACTCTCGCCCTGGAAAACCTTCACCGGTCGTCCGCTGTTCGGTAACGGGACCGATGGGGCCGCCGGCAGTGGGACCAACGGCACCGACGGCGGCTGGCTGGTCGGCAGCGGCGGCAACGGCGGGTCCGGTATCAGCGGCGCCGGAGGGGCCGGTGGTAACGGCGGGGCCGCCGGCTTGATCGGCACTGGCGGCGCCGGAGGGGCGGGCGGCTCCGATCTCCTTCTCGCCAAGGGTGGCGCCGGCGGGCAAGGCCGCAACGGCGGGTTGTTGTTCGGCAGCGGCGGCAATGGCGGGCAAGGTGGCGACAGTGCCGCGTCCAACGGAGGGGCCGGTGGTAGTGGCGGCAACGCCGGCCTGTTCGGCAGCGGCGGGGTGGGCGGCCTGGGCGGTTTCGGCCTCGGGTTCGGTGGTCACGGCGGCAACGGTGGCACCGGCGGGCTGCTCGCAGGCAATGGCGGCGACGGCGGCAGCTCCCAGGGCTCTACCTTCGGCATCGGCGGCAACGGCGGCGACGCCCAATGGATTGGCAACGGCGGCACCGGGGGCATCGGCAGCCCGGTTGGCGGCACGGCCGGCCGGGCCGGGCTGCTCATCGGCAACGGCGGCGGTGGTGGGAACGGACTGCCCGGCGCGGATGGCGGGTCGTTGTACGGCAATGGCGGTACCGGTGGCCCTGGGTTGTTTGGTTCTGCGGGAGGCAACGGCGGCAACGCCCATTTCATCGGCGACGGCGGGGCGGGCGCGCCGAGTTTGGACAACACTGCGGGCGGTAATGGCGGCAGCGGCGGGACGCTATGGGGGAACGGCGGTGACGGTGGGCGGGGCGGCTTTATGCCGACGGCCGGTGAGCACGGTGGCTCCGGCGGCCACGGCGGCAACGCCGGGCTGATCGGCAATGGCGGGGCCGGCGGCGAAGCAGGTCAAGCCGTCTCGGGCGCTGGAGCCAGCGGCGGCGACGGCGGCGGTGCGGACTTCATCGGTAGCGGTGGTAATGGCGGCAATGGGAGCGGTGGGTTCCCCGGCGGGACCGGTGGCATGCGCGGGCGATTGTTCGGCAATACCGGACAGGACGGGACCCCGTAGCCGAGCTCAACCCGACAGGTAATCGCTGTAAGCGAGGGAGTGGTCCGGCTGCGGTTGGGCCGGCGCGGTCGGGGTCCTGGGCGGCCTGCTACGCACCCTCATCGGCCACCAGAACCAGCGGCCCAGCAGCGCGGCGATAGACGGCGTCATGAACGAGCGCACGATCAAAGTGTCGAACAGCAGACCCAGGCCGATGGTGGTGCCCACCTGGCCGACTACCCGCAAATCGCTGACCGCCATGGAAGCCATGGTGAACGCGAACACCAGGCCCGCGTTCGTGACGACCTTGCCGGTGCCGCCCATCGAACGGATGATGCCCGTATTCAGCCCGGCCTTCATTTCCTGTTTGAACCGGGAGACCAGGAGCAGGTTGTAGTCGGATCCCACCGCCAACAGGACGATGACGGACATCGCGAGCACCAGCCAGTGCAATTGGATGCCCAAAATGTGCTGCCAGAACAGCACGGACAGGCCGAACGAAGCGCCCAGTGACACCGCCACCGTGCCGACGATGACCGCAGCGGCAACAAAGGCGCGCGTGATGACCAGCATGATGATGAAAATGAGGCAGAGCGAAGAAATCCCCGCGATCACCAGATCCCATTGGGCGCCCTCGGAAATGTCCTTGAAGACGGCCGCCGTTCCGGCCACGTAGATCTTCGAGTCCTCCAACGGGTTGCCCTTGAGCGACTCCTCGGCCGCCGTGCGTATCGCGTTGATACTCGCGATGCCCTCGGCCGACGCGGGGTCCCCTCTATGCAAAATGATGAAGCGGGCCGCGTGTCCGTCCGGTGACAGGAATGAATTCATGGCGCGCTTGAAGTCGGCGTTCTTGAAGACCTCGGGCGGAAGGTAGAACGAGTCGTCGTTCTTGGCGGCATCGAAAGCCTTTCCCATGGCATTCGCGTTGTCGCTCAGCTCGTTCATCTGATCCATGATTCCGGACATTGTGCTGTGCATCGTCAGCATCGAGGTCCGCATGCTTTCCATGGTGTCGATCATCGGCGGGAACGTGGCGAGCATCTGCGGCATCAGCACGTCCAGCTGTTTGATGTCACCGACCAGGGCATTTAGTTTATCGGTGATCCGGTCCACGCCGTCCAGCGCGTCGAATATCGATCGTAACGACCAGCAGACCGGAATGTCGTAACAGTGCCGTTCCCAGTAGAAATAACTGCGGATCGGTCGAAAGTAATCTTCGAAATCCGAGATGTGATCACGCAGCTCGTTGGTGATTTCCTGCATCTCAACGGTGTCGCCGACCATGCGGTGGGTGGTGTCGGCGAGTTGGGTCATCAAGGCGTACATCCGCCGCATCGTGACGATCGTCTTGGCCATGTCGTCGGCCTGTTTCATCATGTCATTCATCCGGTCACGCTGGTATTTCAAGGTCTGTACCTGACCGGCGTTTTGCATGCTTATCTGAAACGGTATGGTCGTGTGGTCCATTGCCGTTCCGTCGGGTCTAGTTATTGCCTGTACCCGGGATATTCCCGGGACCCGGAATACGCCCTTGGCCAGCCTGTCCAAGATCAGGAAGTCCGCCGGATTTCGCAAATCATGATCGGACTGGATCATCAAAATCTCGGGCTTCATGCGGGCCTGCGAGAAATGGCGATCCGCGGCGGCAAATCCTTCGTTGGCGGGGATGAATCTCGGCAGGTAGGCCCGGTCGTTATAGCTGGCTTTGTATCCGGGCAGCGTCAGCAGCCCGACGAGGGCGACCACGCAGGTGGCGGCCAGCACGGGCAGCGGCCAGCGGACCACCACGGTGCCGACCCGGCGCCAGCCGCGAACCTTCATCAGCCGTTTGGGTTCGAACAGGCCAAAGCGGCTGCCGACGGTCAGCACCGCCGGTCCCAGCGTCAATGCGACCGCCACCGCGGCCAGCATCCCGACCGCGCAGGGGATGCCCAGGGTAATGAAGTAGGGCATCCGGGCGAAGTGGAGGCAAAAGGTCGCCCCGGCAATCGTCAACCCGGAGCCGAGGATGACGTGGGCGGTCCCCCGGTACATGGTGTAGAAGGCGGCTTCTTTGTCCTCGCCGGCCTGACGGGCCTCCTGGTAGCGCCCGATGATGAATATTCCGTAGTCCGTACCGGCCGCGATTGCCAACGAAGTGAGCAGGCTGACGGCGAAGGTGCTAAGTCCGATAGCCCCGATATGACCGAGTACCGCGACGGCGCCCCGCGCCGCAGTCAACTCGATCCCGACCGTGAGCAGCAGCAGAATCACGGTGAGGATCGATCGGTAGACGAACAGCAACATCACCAAAATCACGCAGACCGTGGTCGCGGTGATCCTGATCATGGATTTGTCGCCGCTGTGCTGCATATCCGCGGCGAGCGCCGACGCCCCGGTGACCCAGGCCTTTATCCCCGGCGGGGCGGGTGTCTGCGCGACGATCTTGCGGACCGCTGTCGACGGATTCGTTGGCCAGCGGCTCGCCTTGGTTACCGGCGAGATTCACTTGGACATAGGCGGCCTTGCCGTCGTTGCTTTGCGCACCCGCCGCCGTGAGTGGATCGCCCCAGAAGTCCTGGATGCTCTGCACATGTTTGTCGGCCCGCAGCTTGCGAATCAGGGTGTCGTAAAACCTATGGGCATCGTCGCCGAGCGGCTGATCGCCCTTCCAGGACGATCATCGCCGCACTGTCGGAGTTTCCCTCCTTGAACGCCTCGCCGATTTTCTTCATCGCCACGTACGACGGCGCGTCCCTAGGGCTCAGCGACACCGAACGCTCTTGTCCGACCTCTTCCAGCGAAGGGATAAATGCGCTGATGCAGAAGATAATTGCCAGCCAGCCCAGGATGATCGGCACCGCGAGCCGGTGGATCATCCTCGCGATGAACGGCCGTTCGGTGTGGGCGACGGTGTCCGGGGTGTCGGGGTCGTTCGCGAATCTGGTACTCACGCGGACTTCACCATGCAGTAGGTGTAGGCGTTGACCTCGTTGGAAACTCGCTCGGCTTTGACCACGCCGTCCACCGTGATCCGGCAGCCGATGCTGTCGCTATTGCCTTGCGCCACAATGTTTCCCATCACTGCGGCCAAGGTGGTGGTGATATGTAGCGACCACGGCAACGGCGCCCCGTCGACGCGCCGGGGGTCGGAATTGACATCGAAATAGCTGATGTCGGCGACCGTTCCGGGTGCGCCGAAGACCTCGTAATCGAGTCGCTTGGGATTGAACGGCTTGGGGCTTTCCAGGTTGCTGTCCGCGTACGACTCGTGCTTCTCGGAGCCGAAGTAACCGTGGACGCGGTACACGATGAATCCCCCGGCGATCACTACCGCCAGGATGACCAGTGGGATCCAAGTCCGCGACAGCACCTTGAAAATCTGGAATTCCCTTCGCCGGTTGGCATTTCGGCCGTGCGGACGGTTCGCCGCTCCGCTCGACGACGTTCACTACCGGGCCGAGCGTAACCAAGCCTTGCCTAAGTGAACAACTCCTCGACTATGCCCTCGGTCGCGATCAGTGCCCGGGTCTGTCGACTCCTCCACTCGCCGACTGGATGTGTAACGCATATCACGTGCGTAACGGCAGGCCAGCGGGCCGCCGGGCCTCCCAAATCACGTAATGTGCGTTATACAAATCACGCTACGTGCGTTATCCTCAGCCGGTGGCGCAACTTGACCTTCCGGCGTGCCCGCACCGAGGAAAACAAGCGCCAACGTGCGGCGGCGCTCGTGGAAGCCGCCCGCTCGCTGGCCGTCGAGACCGGCGTTGCGTCGGTGACCTTGACGGCGGTGGCCAGCCGCGCCGGAATCCACTACTCCGCGGTGCGCCGCTATTTCACCTCACACAAAGAGGTGCTGCTGCATCTGGCCGCCGAAGGTTGGGTGCGGTGGTCGGACACGGTGTGCGAGAAGTTGGACGAGCCCGGCCCGATGTCGCCGGAGCGGGTGGCCGAGACGTTGGCCAACGGCCTGGCCGCCGACCCGCTGTTTTGCGACCTGCTGGCCAACCTTCACCTGCACCTCGAGCACGAGGTGGATATCGAGCGGGTTGTCGAGATCAGGCGGACCATTGCCGCCGCCGCGGTCGCGCTGGCGGACGCGATCGAGCGTGCGCTACCCGTGCTCGGGCGTTCGGGCGCCTTCGACACCTTGATCGCCGCCTACTCGTTGGCCGCCGCTTTCTGGCAGATCGCCAATCCGCCGGAGCGACTCTCTGACGTGTATGCCGAGGAGCCCGAAGTCCTGCCGCCCGAATGGAACATCGATTTCGCGTCCGCACTCAGCCGGGTGCTCACGGCCACCTGTATCGGCCTCAGCTCCGGATCGCCCTGCGGCCGCAGAGAAGGTGCTAAGTGACGAGCGATTTGGATTACCGCCGAAACCGGTCTTCCGGCCCTTGCCGCGCATGGTTTCGTGGAATGCGGTTAAAGTGGCTTTGCGCAGCAAAGCAATAGCAGAGGATGGACGCGCGCGCGTCCGGTCGGCGGGAGGTGATTGGATGGCCGAGGATTCCAATCGCCAACACGGTGAAAAAGGTGTGGATCGCACTGGTCATCGTGGTCGTGATCGCGGTCGCGGCGTTCTGCGTCACTCCGGCTTCGTACCTTCTTCGGCGCCCACGACAACCGGCCGATCACCAGCGGCATGCCAGGACGACATCAAACCGTTCAATCCCAAGCACGTGGTCTACCAGGTCTGGGGCCCCGCCGGGACCATCGCGAACATCAACTATCTGGACATCAACGCCCAGCCGCAGAAGGCATAGCAACGTGCCCTGCCGTGGACGCTATCGGTCACCACGACGCTCCCCTCGGTGAGCGTCAACGTGGTCGCGCAACCGACACCGACCAGATCGGCTGCCGGATCACCGTGAACGACGTCGTCAAAGATGAAAGGTCGGCGAGCGGAGTGAACGCCGAAACCTTCTGCATAGTGAAGTCGGCATGACCACCGACAACCGGGCCGCCGGGCTCCCGCACATGCCGATCTTCGCGCGATCGGTCCACAAGTTGCGGCGCTGATCGTCCTGGGCTGGGTCGGGCTCGTCGTTGTCCTGAGCATGTTCGTGCCCGACCTTGGACAAAGTCGGCAAAGAACACACGGTGCCGATGAGCCCGAACGAGGCGGCGTCGATGCAGGCGATGAAGCGCGTCGGCAAGGTGTTCAACGAATTCGACAGCGACAGCGCGATCATGATCGTGCTTGGAGGGCGACACGCCGCTCGGCGACGACGCCCATCATTTCTACGACCAACTGATCCAGAAGCTCGAGGCGGACAAGACGCACGTCGAGCACGTGCAGGACTTCTGGGGGGATCCGCTGACCGCGGCCGGCTCGCAGAGCACCGACGGCAAGGCCGCCTATGTGCAGGTGTATCTCGCGGGCAACCAGGGCGAGAGCAAGGCCAACGAGTCCGTCCAGGCCGTCCGCGACCTCGTGAAGAGCACGCCTCCACCGCATGGGGTCAAGGCCTACGTGACGGGCGCGGCGGCGCTGACGGCCGATCAGTCGGCCGCCGGTGAGAAGGGCGTCATTTTGGTCACGATGATCACCTTCGCGGTGATCATCGCGATGTTGCTGTGGGTGTACCGATCGATCATCACCGTGTTGATCACGCTGGTGATGGTGGTGATTGAGCTGTTGGCGGCCCGGCAAGTGGTCGCATTCCTGGCTGTTAACAACATCATTGGCCTTTCGACCTTCGCGGTTAATCTGCTGGTGTTGATGGCGATCGCGGCCGGGACGGACTATGCGATTTTCGTCCTCGGCCGATATCAGGAGGCGCGGACGCTCGGCGAGGACCGGGAGCAGGCCTTCTACACCATGTTCCACGGGACCGCGCACGTGGTTCTGGGCTCCGGCTTGACCATCGCCGGGGCGATGTACTGCCTCAGCTTCACCCGGCTTCCCTATTTCCAGACGCTCGGCGTGCCCTGTGCGGTGGGAATGCTCGTCGCCGTTTTCGCGGCGGTCCCTCGGCCCGGCCGTGTTGACGGTGGGGAGCCGCTTCGGTCTGTTCGACCCCAAGCGGAAGATGCGGACCCGGGGATGGCGACGGGTGGGCACCGCGATCGTGCGGTGGCCCGGCCCAATTCTGGCGGTTTCGGTCGCGATCGCCCTGATCGGGTTGCTCGCGCTGCCCGGGTACAAGACCAATTACGACAATCGCAAGTATCTACCGGACTACACCTTGGCGAATGTCGGATATGACGCCGCGGAGCGGCATTTCTCCAACGCCCGGATGAATCCGGAATTGTTGATGATCGAGACCGACCACGACTTGCGAAATCCGGCGGGCATGCTGGTGTTGGACCGGATCGCCAGGGGCGTCTTCCATGTCCCCGGTATCGCGCGTGTGCAGGCAATAACCCGACCCTTGGGAACACCGATCGAGCACACTTCGATCCCATTCCAGATCAGCATGCAAAACACGACCCAGGTCGAAAATCAGCAGTACATGCACCAACGCATGTCCGACATGCTCAAACAGGCCGACGCGATGCAGGATTCGATCGACTCCATGCAGCGCATGTACAACATCACATCCCAGATGGCCGCTGTCACGCACCACATGGACGGCCTCACCCATGAAATGCTGGACGTCACAGCCCTATTACGGGACCACATAGCCGATTTCGACCATTTCTTCCGGCCCCTGCGCGGCTACTTCTGGTGGGAGAAGCACTGCTTCGACGTCCCCGCCTGCTGGGCGATCCGACCCATCTTCGACGCCCTCGACGGTTTGGATCAGATCGTCGAAAAGTTCGGGTTCCTCGCGGACGACATCGCCAAGCTGGACGCGATGCTGCCGCAGATGCTGGCCCAGATTCCGCCGATGATCGCGACCATGACGACCATGAAGCAGATGATGCTGACCATGTGCGGCGCGCGAAGAGTTAGTTGAACGGGAAGCCGCGGCCGGATGTTGCCCGGCATTGAAAATGAACACGATGGCGGCACTGTCGGTGAGGACGAACGGCGGCAGTTGGTGTGCACGGTGACGCCGTGATGTTCACGGTGACGGACTGACGGCGGGGTTGGTGTTCACGGTGACGGAGGCAGGTGGGCGCGCAGGCGCGTGAGCCCGGCCGAGGAGCCGGGCCGCAGGGCGAATCAGCCCGGCGGCGCCAGAAGCCTGCCGTGGCTGTGCAGTCCGATGAGGGTCCACAGGGGTTCGTTGATGCCCAGCCGTCGCTGGGTCCACCAGGCCGCGGCGGCCAGCATGGTCAGGGTGTCGCGCAGTAGCTTGCCGGTCCCGGGCAGCTCGTTGAATGCGTCGGCGTTGAGGCGGATGAGTGTTTGGGCGCCGCGCTGCCACAGCTGGGTCAGATGGGCGTGGTCACGGGCGCGCCGTAGCCAGCGGCGCACGGTCGACGGTGAACGGCTCAGCGCAGCCGCGATCCTCCGATGCCCGATGCCTGCGGCTTTGTGGGCCAGTGCGGTGCCGATCACCTCGGTGGTATCGGCCCGGCGTGGCTGTAGCGCCGCTGGCAAGAGCACATGGGTGGTTTCGCATCTGCGGCACGCACCCGCTGGGGCCGCACGTCGATCACCTCCGCGCCGAGGCTGCGGACGTGCCGGCTGCGGCCATATCCCCACCGCTGCAAGGTGTCGCCGCATCCGCGGCGGGGGCAGACCAGCTGGCCCTCGGTCAGGGCCTGCTCGGCTGCCTCGGCCGTACGGACGACGATCATCGGGTGCTCCGGCGCGCATGAGCCACCAGCGTGGTCTATCACGTCCTGGCCAGGAAGGGGCCAACTGGTGTTGCTGTCAGATCGTTCGGAATCGGTTCTGCCCCAGCAGGTCCCTTCTGACTGCGACCGTCACCATGATCACCAACGCCGTACCGGCAAGGCGCCGGTTCCTCGGCCGATCCCGATCGTGGTCATCATGCCGCCGCACACGACTCGACTGTATGTCTTCACCCACAGTGACGCGGCGATCCCCATACCGAGTGCCGTTCAACACCGGATTGACGGTGGACGCGGCGGCGTTTCATCCCACGGTGGTGGTCGGGATGCGTAATCGGCTGCGTGATCGCGCCTCGCAGCGGCCGCGACGGTTGTTCGACGATGTCAATGCCACCGCGGCAGCGGCCGGGTTGTTGCGGGGACGGCGCCGAGTCCTTGACTTGACTCCACCCCGTTGTTGGATCCGGTGGCCACCCAGGACACGGTTATTCAGTTGCGGGCCGCGATCCGGCGGGTGCTGTCGGCGGCGGACCGCGCCGATCCAGCATTGGCGGGCGCGGTGCGCGCGGCGCTGACCCGTGACGATGACTACACCAGCGTGGGCAAGCCGCCGTGTGACTGGGATGACCCGAAGGCCCGCGATGCGTTGGTGGATGCGCTGGTCAAGGACGCTCAGGCCGCACTGGCGGTGTTGGACGGCCACGAGTTGGCCGGGCCGCTGGGCGAGGCTGCCGAGCTGCTGGCGCTGGTGTCCGGCCAAGACGTCGAGGCCGGTGAGGACGGGATCTTTCGTATCGCCCGGCGCGTTGCCCGTGATCGGCTGATCTCGACCGTTGACGTGCAGCCCGGCCGGCTGCCCCGCCGGCGCCCCCGATTTGCCCCGGCCCACCGGACCCGCCGGCCCCGCCGTCACCGAGCAAAATTCCTCCGGCCGTGCCATCCTGGCCTGTGCCTGTGCCTGTGCCTGTGCCTGTGCCTGTGCCTGGGGCCCCGGGCAGACCGTTGGTGAAGCGCGGTCGCCCTAACTAACAACAGCTCGCTTTGTGCGTTGATCGCATTCAGCACCTCCTGCTGCTCGATGTGCATGGGCGACGTATTGGGCGCAGCATTGAATCCGTCTGCGCCAAAAAGCATCCAGCTGCGCCGCCGGTTCCGGTGCCGCCCAGTGCGGCGCCGTACCCACCGTTGCCGCCGATGCCCAACAGCACGGCGTTGCCGGCGGCCCCGCCACCACCACCGGTCGCTCCAATGCCTTCGCCGCCGGCGCCGCTTGCGCCACCAATGCCGAACAGCTGACCGGCCGTGCCACCGGTCCCACCGGTCCCACCGGTCCCACCGGTCCTACCAGTCCTATCAGTCCTACCAGTCCCGCTGGTCCTACCAGTCCCGCCGGTCCCACCCGTCGCGCCGGCCGTCACGGTCACGCTCGCCCCGCCGGTCCCGCCGGTCCCACCAACGCCTATCAGGCCTGCGTTCCCGCCGTTACCGTCGGTCCCGCCCGAGCCGGCAAAGCCGATCCCGCCGGTCCCGCCGGCCCGCCGCCAGAGCCGGAAAGCATGCCGGCGCTGCCGCCATTCCCCCCTGCGCCTCCCGCTCCATCGTTGGCGTATCCGCCGTCCCCGCCGTCCCCGCCGGCGCCCGACAGCAGGGCGCCGTTGCCGCCGTTCCCGCCCTTCCCCTCGGCGAGGATGTCACCAAAGGTGCTTACGCCCGCCCCGCCCGCCCCGCCCGCCCCGCCGGCCCCGCCGCCCCGGCGAGCCATCCGCCATCGCCGCCCGTCCCACCGACGCCACCGACGCCACCGGCGCCGGTCAAGCCGCCCCCGCCAGCGCCGCCAGCGCCGGTCAAGGAAGTCCCGCCGGCCCCGCCGGCGCCACCGGTACCGAGCAATCCGGCTGCCCTACCGCTACCTCCGTTTTGTCCGGCCGCGCCGCTTTTTCCGACCGCGTCCGACCCGCCGCCCCGCCGTGGCCCAGCAACCAGCCGCCGGGCAAGCCGTTCTGCCCCGTCCCCGCTCCAGCACTGGCGCCGTCGCCGGTCGGTGGGCGTCCAGTAAGCGTCGCCGTGGACCCGTTGATGAAGTCCCACAGGTCCTTGAGGGGCGAAGCGTTGGCCGCCTCGGCGCTGGCGTTGGCATCCGCACCCGCGGTGAGCGCTCGCACGAAATGCTCATGGAACGCCGCCAGCTGCGTGCTGGGTGCCTGATAGGCCTGCTCATGCCCGGAAACAACACCGCAACCGCGGCCGGCACTTCATCTTCGGCCGCGGCGACCATGGCTTTTGTCGGGGCTGCCGCGGCCGCATTCGACAGGTCGAGTCTTGGGCCGATGCGAGCCAAATCAGTTGTGGCTGCAGCGATTATCTCTGTGGTAATGCGATGACAAAAGACACTGTGGCCA
>CAVVLC010000017.1:0-306375 GCA_963748885.1 uncultured Actinomycetota bacterium | reverse complement strand
CACCGGTCGGCGGGGTGGTTGACGCGGGTGTGGTGGGGGTGGGTGGGGCTTGTTGCAGGATCAGATGCGCGTTGGTGCCGCTGATCCCGAACGAGGACACCGCCGCGGTGCGGGGATGGTCGGTGACCGGCCAGGGGGTGGGTTCGGTCAGCAGCCGCACGGTGCCCGGTGACCAGTCGATGTGGGGGCTGGGGGCATCGACGTGCAGGGTGGGGGGCAGTGTGTCGTGGTTGAGGGCGGCGACCATTTTGATCAGCCCGGCCGCGCCCGCGGCGGCTTGGGTGTGGCCGATGTTGGATTTGACCGATCCCAGCCATAACGGGTGGTCGCGGTCGCGGGCGGCGCCGTAGGTGGCCAGCAGGGCGCCGGCTTCGATCGGGTCGCCCAGGGTGGTGCCGGTGCCGTGGGCCTCGACCACGTCGATGTGGTCGAGTTCGAGTCCGGCGTTGGCGACTGCTTGGCGGATGACGCGTTGCTGGGCGGGGCCGTTGGGGGCGGTCAGCCCGTTGGAGGCGCCGTCTTGGTTGACCGCTGAGCCCGCGATCACCGCCAACACCGGATGATGGTTGGCGTGGGCGTCGGACAGGCGTTCGAGTACCAGCACCGCGGCCCCTTCACCCAAGCCGACACCGTCAGCGGCCGCGGCGAACGCTTTGCAGCGCCCGTCAACGGCGAGCCCGCGTTGGCGGGCGAACTCGGTAAAGGTCGCGGGGGTGGTCATGATGGTGACCCCGCCGGCCAGCGCGAGCCCGGATTCCTGGTTGCGCAGCGATTGACACGCTAAATGGGTGGCCACCAGCGAGGACGAACACGCCGTGTCCACCGTGAGGGCCGGGCCCTGCAACCCCAACACATAGGCCACCCGCCCCGAAGCCACACTGGTGGCGGTGCCGGTCATGGCGTAGCCCTCGACGCTGTCTGAACCGCGCCTCCGGCAGCGCCGTAGGGTTGGGCCCAGGCTCCGACGAAGACTCCGGTGTCGGTGCCGGCCAGGCTGGTGGGGTCGATGCCGGCGGTTTCCAGGGCTTCCCAGCACACCTCCATGAGCACCCGCTGTTGAGGATCCATGGCTTGGGCCTCGCGGGGGGAGATCCCGAAGAACTGCGCATCAAACCCGGCGGCCTGGGCCAGGAACGCGCCGTGGCGGGTGTAGGTTTTGCCGACCGCGTCGGGGTCGGGGTCGAACAACCCGGCCACATCCCAGCCCCGATCAATCGGGAATGCGCCGACCGCGTCGGTGCCGGCGTGGACCAGGTCCCACAATCCCGCGGCTGAGTCCACCCCACCGGGCAACCGACACGCCATCCCGACCACCGCGATCGGTTCCTCGGTGCGCGCCGCCGTAGCGGTGATCCTCGGTGTGGGTGCGGCGGCGCCGCCCAACAGCGTGGCCAGGTGTTCGGCGAGGGCGGTGGGGGTGGGGTGATCGAAGATCAGGGTGGCGGGCAGGGTCAGCCCGGTGTGGGCCGAGAGGCTGTTGCGCAGTTCCAGCGCGGTCAGGGAGTCGATCCCCAGGTCCTTGAACGGCCGTTCGGGATCCAGGGCGCCGGGGTCGGGGTGGGCCAGCACGGTGGCGGTGGCGTGGGTGACCAGGGTGGTCAGGGTGGCCAGGCGCTGGTCGGCGGTGTGGCCGGCCAGCCGCGCGGCCAGTGCCTGGGGGCTGGCGGTGGCGGCTTGGGGGCGGGCGCGGGTCAGCGCCGAGAACAGCGGGGGCAGCATGTTCTGGCGGGCCAGCCGGGTCAGGGCCGCGGTGTTGAGAGGCGCGGGGATCAGGGTGGGTTGGTGCTGGGCCAGGGCGGCATCAAACAGCGCGAGCCCGTGTCCGGTGGTGATCGGGGTGAACCCGGCGCGGGTGATGCGGGCCTGATCTGCGGCGCCCAGGTGAGCGCTCATGGCGCTGGGGGTTTGCCAGTATCCCCAGGCCAGGCTGGTGGCGGGTTGGTGGTGGTGGTGGCGTTGGTGGGCCAAGGCGTCCAGGACGGCGTTGGCCGCGGCGTAGTTGGCCTGCCCCGGGCTACCCAGGATCCCGGCCGCCGAGGAGAACATGCACGAACGCGTCGAGATCGCTACCGCTCGTTAGGTGGTGCAGATGCCAGGCGGTGTCGGCTTTGGCGGCCAGCACCGCATCCAGCTGCGTCCCGGTCAGCTCGGTGATGACCGCGTCGGCCAGCACACCGGCGGTGTGGAGGACCGCGCGCAGCCGGTGTCGGGCCGGGACGGATGCGATGGCGGCGGCCAACTGGTCGGGGTCGCTGGCATCACAAGCGCTGATCGTGACCCGCGCGCCCAACCCGGTCAGGTGTCGGTGCAGCTCGGCGGCACCCGGGGCGCTCGCACCACCGCGCGACAGCAACAGCAGATGACGCACCCCGTAGCTGGTGACCAGATGCTGCGCGAACAACGCGCCCAGCATCCCGGTGCCCCCGGTGATCAACACCGTGCCCTCGGGATCGAACACCGTGGGCGGGGTCAGCACGATTTTGCCGGTGTGGCGGGCCTGGCTCATATCCCGAAACGCCCGCACCGCGTCCACCAGCCCGTAGCTGGTGGTGGGCAACGGGGTCAGGACACCGGCGCCAAACCAGTCCAGCAGCGCGGTCCAGGCCCGCGCCAGCCGTGCGGGGGTTTCGGCAGCCCAGGTCATAGGTGTGGTAGGCCACGCCGGGATGAGCCGCGGCGACCTGCTCGGGTGAGCGGATGTCGGTCTTGCCGATCTCGACCAGACATCCCCCCTGGGCCAACAACTGCAGTGAGGCGTCGACGAAGTCCCCGCTGAGGCTGTTGAGTACCACGTCCATGCCGTGTCCGGCGCTGGCCTGTCTGAACGTCTCAGCGAAATCGATGGTGCGCGAAGAAGCGATACGGGAGGAAGGCACCCCCAGGGTTTCCAGGACGTGGTGTTTGTGGGGGTGGGCGGTGGCGTATACCTGGGCGCCGAGGTGGGTGGCGATCTGGATGGCGGCCTGTCCCACCCCTCCGGCGCCGGCGTGGATGAGTACGTGTTGGCCCGCGGTCAGGTGAGCGGTTTCGACCAGGGCCAGATACGCGGTCAAAAACGCTGCCGGTACCGACGCGGCCTGGGCATGCGACCACCCCGCGGGAATGGTGACCACCATGCGTTCGTCGGTGATCGCGGTGGGTGCGAAAGCGTTGTGGGGGAACAGCCCCATCACCGCATCACCGGCGCGCACCCTGGTCACGTCGGGGGCGGTGTCGATCACCACTCCGGCGGCTTCAGCGCCGAGGCCCTCCTCGGCGATGGCGCCCAACGCGACCACCACATCATGGAAGTTCAGCCCGGCCGCGCGGATGTGCACGCGGATCTGTCCCGGAGCGAGTTCGGGGTCGGGGTCGCTGGGCTGCAGGGCCAGGCCGGCCAGATCGCCCTGACCGGTGGTCGCTAGCTGCCAGCAGGGGGCATCCGGGGGGGTCAGCGCGTGGGTGGGGGTCAGCCGGGGTAGGTGGGTGCTGCCGTGGCGCAGCACCAGTTGGGGTTCGGTGATGGTGCCCTGGATCAGGGCGCCCAGCACGGTGTTGAGGGCGTCGTGGGTGGCGGGGGTGTCGTCGGTGTCGAGCACGGTGATGCGCCCGGGGTGTTCGTTTTGGGCCGAGTGGATTAATGCCCACACGCTGGCGTGGGCCAGATCGGGGGCGTGGTCGTAGGCGTTGAGGGCCACCGCGTGGCGGGTCAACACGATCAGGGGGGTGGTGGTGGTGTCGGGGCGGGTCAGCCAGTCCTGCAGCCCGGTCATGACCACACCGGTCAGGGTGTGCAGCTGTTGCAGCGGCTCACCATCGCGGTGGTCGGGTACCGGCCAGATCACCGCGTCGGGGTAGGGGCCGCTCAGCGACGCCGGATCGGTGATGAGCGTCCAGGTCGGGGCGGGTTCGGTGGGGGGCTGGGAGTTCAGGTAGCGGCGTCCAGGCCAGTTCCAGCAAGCCGTCTTGCAGCCTGTCGCGCGGGAGCGGGTGGGCCAGGGTGGTGGGTAGTTCGCGCACGGTGACGGCCTCGATGCTGATCACCGTGGCCCCGGCGGGGTCGGCGGCGTGCAGCCGGAAGGTGTCGACACCGATACGCGTGAGTTGGATTTGGAGTCGGGTGGCCCCGGTGGCGGCCAGACTGATCCCGGAAAACACGAACGGAAGCCGCGGGGCCACCGGTTCGCTGTTAGTGCTGGTGGCGAAGAACACGGTCAGGGGGTGCAGGGCGGCGTCCAGCAGTGCCGGGTGGATGCCGTAGCCGCTGGTGTCGGTGCCGGGGGGGAGTTCGATTTCGGCGTGGACGGTGTCGGGGTCGGCGGGATCCTGGCCGATGCCGCGCAAACTCCGGAATGGGCCGCCGTAACCCAGGCCGTGGGTGGCCAGTTGGTCATAGAAGCTGTCGGGGTCGAGGACCCCCATCTCGGGCGTACCGGGTGGTGGGGACATGGCGGGCGGGTCGGCACGCTCGGCGGGTTCGGCGCGCAGTGTGCCGTTGGCGTGCAAGGTCCACACCGAGGAGCCGGGTTGGGCGCCGGGTCGGGCGTGGACGCTAAACGCCCGCCGCCCGGCAGCATCGGCGGGTTCGACCATGATCTGGATGTCGGTGGGTGCTTGCTCGGCCAGCACCATCGGGGTGTGGATGACCAATTCCTCGATGACCGGGCACCCGGCGCGCTCCCCGGCATGCAGGGCCACGTCGATGAACCCGGTGCCCGGGAACAGCACGGTGTCATGGACGCGGTGGCCGCCCAGCCAGCCCTGGGTCGCCGTTGAGATCCGCCCGGACACCACCAGCTGGTCGTGATCGGCCAGCTCGGTGACCGCACCCAATAATGGGTGCTCCGCGCGTTCGAGCCCGGCCGTAGCAACGTCGCCGCCCAGCCCGTGGGGCCAGCCAATAACGGTGGTGTTCGAAGGCGTAGGTGGGCAATGCCATGGTGTGGGCGTGCGGGTACAGGCTTTCCCAGTGTGGGCTGTGGCCATGGAGGTGCAGCCGGGCCAGCGCGGCGGTCAGTGCGTCGAGGTCGGGGCGCTCGCGGTGCAGGGTGGGGATCACCGCCGAGGAGGTCCGCCCGCTCACACTGGCCAGGGTGTCGCTGATCGCGGGGGCTAACACCGGGTGCGGGGACAGTTCGACGAAGGTGTGCTGACCGGCGGCCAGCAGCCCGGTCACGCTGTCATAAAACGCGACCGGTTCGCGCAGGTTGGCATACCAGTAGTCGGCGGTCATGGTGGTGGTGTCCAGCGGCTCCCCCGAGACCGCGGTGCCCACGGTGGAATACAGCGGGATCTGTGCCGGGCTGCGGCGCCAGCCCGGCCAGCTCGGCCAGCAGCTGCTCACGCAGTGTTTCGATGTGAGCCGAGTGTGAGGCGTAGTCCACCGCGATGGACCGGACATGGATACCGTCGTGTTCGCAGTCGGCGATGAACCGCTCGACTGCGCCCGCGTCGCCGCTGATGACGCTGTGGGTGGGGCCGTTGATCGCGGCGATGCTCAGCGCCTGGCCGTAACGCTGCAGCCTCGGCTGGAGTTCTTGGGCGCCCAGTAGCACCGAGGCCATGCCCCCGGCACCGGATAAACGGGCCAGGGCTTGGCTGCGCCGCGCCACGATGTGGGCGGCCTCGGTCAAGGTGAACACCCCGGCGATGTGCGCGGCGGCGATTTCTCCTTGGGAGTGCCCGATCACCGCATCAGGCACAATCCCGTAGCCGGCCCATACCTGGGCCAGCGAGACCATGATCGCGAACAGCACCGGCTGGACCACCTCGACGCGATCGCATGCCGGTGCGCCCGGGTGCTGGCCGATCACCTCGCGCACCGACCACCCGGTCCACGGGTGCAGCGCCTGATCACACTCGTCGAGGGCGGCGGCGAAACCGGGGTGCTGGCCGTAGAGTTGGGCGGCCATCCCGGGGTATTGGGCGCCCTGGCCGGGGAACACGAACACGGTTTTGCTGCTCGGGCCGGCCGCGTGGTGTCGCAGCAGGCCGGGGTGGGGCCGGTCAGCGCGCAGCCCGTCGAGGGCTTCGAGCAGGTCGTGGCGAGCGTCATCGGTCGCGGTCGCGGTGGTGATGGCGGCCCGGTGGGGGTGGTGGGTGCGGGTGGTGGCCAGGCTGTAGGCCAGATCGGTTAAGTCCAGGTCGGGGTGATCGAGCAGGTGCCGGTGGAGCCGGTCGGCCTGGGCGGTAAGGGCGGCGGGGGTGCGTGCCGAGACCGGCCACACCCGCAGCAACGGCAGCGCACCCAGCTCACCGGTCGGCGGGGTGGTTGACGCGGGTGTGGTGGGGGTGGGTGGGGCTTGTTGCAGGATCAGATGCGCGTTGGTGCCGCTGATCCCGAACGAGGACACCGCCGCGAGGAGCGGACTGTGTGGTTGGGGCCATGCGCTGGTGGCAGAAAGCACACGCACACTGGATTCGTGCCCAGCAAGGACTTCGTTCGGTTCAACAAAATTGAGGCTCGGGGGAAGTAAGCGATACTTCAGGGCTAGCGCAGCCTTGATAACACCAATGACTCCCGAAGCAGCTTCGAGATGCCCTACATTTGGCTTTACAAACCCAATAACGAGCGGGTTAGCGGCCCCTCGGCCGCGACCGCAATAGACCGAAAGTATTGAACGTGCCTCGGCGATGTCGCCAACGGGTGTACCGGTCCCGTGCGATTCGATGTACTGGACGTTATGAGGTTCAACGTTTGCAGCCTCCAACGCCGCGCGTAGTAAGCGTTCGTGTCCTTCGGCGGTGGGCGTAGTCAGGCTGGGCCGTGCACCGTCATTAATAATTGCGCTACCGCGAACTTCGCAATATATTCGATCACTATCCTCCAAAGCGCTAGAAAGCTTCTTAAGTACAACAAATCCGCCACCCTCTCCGCGTACATAGCCATTAGCTCGGCGGTCGAAAGGACGACATAGACCGTCCGGCGACAAAACCCCCAATTCGGCTATGGACAACCCAGCATGGGGGTCCAGATTTAGATGGACCCCGCCGGCTAACGCCAGATCACACTCACCCCTGCGGAGGCTCTCGACCGCCATCGTGATGGCCGCAAGCGACGATGACTGACCACTATCAATCACCAAACTCGGCCCCGTAAACCGGAAGAAGTGAGATATTCTTCCTGCAATAACCGACCGAAGCGATCCCAACATGGTTCGCGGAGTGGGCGCGATAAGACCCGACGTCAACGGAACAAAGTCGTCACGCATCACCCCGATAAACAGACCGACCGAACTACCGACGGTTTCGTTTGGGACAATGCCTGCGTCTTCGAGAGCAGACCACGCAAGTTCAAGTGCGAGCCGCTGCTGCGGATCCATGCTTTCGGCTTCGCCGTCAGATATGTTAAAAAACGGCGCATCAAAGCCAAAGGCATCCTCGAGAAACCCGCCATATCTTAGGGCTTGAGGATACTCAGATTCATTGAAAGGGTGCGGAACCCGCCGCTCACTGTGTGGGTCGTCAGATATGCTGCTGCGACCTTCGCTTAATAGCTGCCAAAACTCGTTCGCGTTTGCGGCACCCGGTAAGCGGCATGACAACCCGACAATGGCAACTTCGCCGAGCGCTTTAATATCCGCACTCATCTCGCGCACACACTTTCAAGACCTGTCGATATCTCCACCACGTCCTCTGGGCGCTTCGTGTGCTCGTTGGGCGGAACCCGTTGCGGTATTCCGACGCTTAGCATCGTTTCAGTCATGGCCAAGTCGGTACTCTGTTCCCGCCAACTCAGTACTCTGTGCCCGCGCAGCGGCATTAGCCGCGGTGATAGGTGCCCGCACCGCGATCACCGCACCCCCTAGTTGGCATCGGTGACTGCGATCACCGGAGCCTAAACACCAAACACATTCGACCTAACCACCCGAGACCAGCCGACTGCGCTGGTGTCGGCCAGCACTGGATGCACCAACGCCGCACGTACGGCTCCAAGACCTGGGTGACCGCTTTGGCCTGCGCAGCCGCGCTCGCCATGGGCCGCTGAGCGCAGCCGTCCCCGCGTGGGCGGCCGGCCGCGCCCGCCATCGACACCACCGCTGGGCCCTGCTGCGATTTGCTCGCCAGATCTGAAGCCATGGACGACAACGAGGAGGCCGTCGAGCCACGTTCCGCGCCCAGCCCATCGCAGGCTGCCGCTGCCCTCCGCATCGGCCCCGAATCCACACAAGCCAACATCCGCTGAGGAATAATCCCTGGCGGCAACATCGTTGTCAAAGGCCTCTCCCGTTTAGTCTGATGGCTGCCGACGGCCGACACCGCCGACGTCAACTCCGGTGAGTGGCGTAAGCCGAGCGGGCGTTCGCTGAAGGCGATGCGGTGCCTAACTATGCCGCGACGGCGGCAGGGGTCGCAATATTTTCGGCGACTCGTCAAAAAAGTGGTCAATTCGAGGGAGGTGATGTAGGCCGTTGTGCTGTGATACATCGACTTTGTCGTTCAGCCACTGTTGTTGAGCGGCTCTCTGGGTGAGTACGGCGAGGCCTGGCGCGTCTTGGGGGCTGACGACGGCCGAGTTTGGAGGGAGGGCGCGCTGGGCGTAAGTGGTGGCGTCACGCGTGGACGAACTTCGGGTGATCTTTGAAAGTCGACGGCCATGCCGACGTGCTTTGACTGGGGCTACTGCGATGGACCCACCGAACGCCCGGAGGCCTCGTTGGTCCCGGGCGCTCGGACCACCGTGCGAGACCAACCACAGATGCCGCACTCTATACCTGGTGGTCAGATGCTAGGCGAACAACCCCCAGTATCCCGGGGCCCCCGGTCCGGTGATCAACACCGTCGCGTCGGTGGTATCGCCTGGTCGATTCTCCGCTCATCGCTGTGCGGAATTGCTATGTTCGGCGCCATGACAACCGAAATAGGAGCAGCCGAGGCGGAGGCCTCGACCAGCCAGGTGGAATCAGCGTCGGAGCCAGTGCCTGGACCTGGGAAAATATTGATTTGGTCTGTCCATTTTCCGGCTCGTGATCCGGATAATCCGGACGATCCGGACCAGCCGGCTCCAAGTGTGACAGCCAGCGTGACGCTTGATGATCAGGATGGCGCCGTTGTTCACGCTAAAGCGGCGAGCGTGATCGACTACGAATCGGGTGCGATTAGTCGTGGTGCCCCGGTACAGGTTCGATGCGAATCCCTCGAAGACGAAGACTCCGATAACCCGGTGTGGGTGTTCGATCTGGTTGCTGCGGTGGACTCGCCAGTAAGTGACGACGACGAGGAGTAGGGAACACCTGAAGCCTACGCAATTCGCGACGGCGTTGACGACATCGGCCTGGGTCCTGTATCCGGGCCAGGCGGGCGCCGACGAGGTTGCGCCATCGAGGCTTGAAACGATCGAACTGACCGAGCCGGGGCCGCGCGACGTCCTGGTCGAACCCCTGTATGGCTCATGATCTTCTTCGGCATCATCACCCGCCAAGCCATCCGCCGCGGCACCGTCACCGACGTCGTCACCGACCTGCAGGCCGCGCCGCACCTACATCGACAGCTACAACGAGCGCGCCAAGCCGTTCAGTTGGACCAAGACCCCGGACGAGCTACTCGGCAAAATCAAACGTAAACGTTTCAACAACAGGCGACACTAGAGCTGTAAATTGAACAGCGTTACGGAGTCGAATTCAGTCAGCAGCAACCACTCAAATTGCGGATTATTAATGACTTCGCCGAATTCCTCAATGCCAAGCTCAACAGCGCTGACCACTGGCACTGAAAGGCCAACTCCTTCAAGCCTGTTGCATCAAGGGCACGTGAAAGTACCGGCGACGGTTAAGGCCTTCGAGACGACGCCTTGGAACCGCGTCTCAAAAGCCCGCTTTGATCAACATGTCTCGCAGGCGCTGAGTGTCGACCTTGCCGGTGCCACCGCGCGGGACGTCGTCATCGGACTCCAGTAACAGCCATACAGTCGGCAGCTTGAAGGCGCTCAGCAACATGCGCGCCGAACTGCGCAGCTGCTCAGCGGTAAGCACACGGCTGCACACCATGACCGCTCCTACCCGTTCGCCCGCAGCACCGGGCACGTTGGTGACAAAAGCGTTCTCGACACCGTCGATGGTGCGCAGCGCACGCTCGACCTCGCTGGGATAGACGGTGGCGCCGCTGACTTTGAACATGTCGTCGGATCTGCCGTGGTAGAACAGAAAGCCGTCCGCATCGAGGCGGCCGAGGTCGCCGGTGGGATAGAAGCCGTCGGCGGTGAATAACTCTTCGTCGGCTGCGTCGGCAGATGCCGCGCAGTGTGTGCGGTCCCCGGATCTGGATCTCGCCAACGGTTCCCGGCGCAACCGGCGCGCACTTGCCGGGATCGTCGGGGTCGACGATGCGAATCTCCATGCCGGGGAACGGCTTTCCGCAGCTACCCCACGCCGATCGGCGGCATGTCGGTGTCGGCGGGGTAGCCGCAGTACGGCCCGAATGCCTCCGTCATGCCGAACAACGTGGCCCGTGCCCCGGGTTGAGCCCGCAGCTTCGGCGGCAGCAGCGCCTCGAGGCTTCCCGGCCGCAACGCCGAAAGATCGACCGTGCCCGCGTGTCGCGCGAGTGCCTCGGCCTGATCGGGCCAGCCCCGGAACAGCGTGACCCGTTCGCTTTCCAGCAGGCGCAGCGTGGTTTCGGGCCGGGGCACCTCCTCGGTCACCAGGGTGGCGCCGGCGAGCAGGGCGGACAAGATTCCGCTGCCGAAGCCGCCCACCCAGAAGAACGGCATCGGCAGATACAGGCGGGTGTCCGCGGTGATGCAGCGCGCCGCCAGCCCCGACCGAACAGCGGCCAATGCGTTGCCGTGAGAGTGGATGACGCCCTTGGGCGCTCCGCTGCTGCCCGAGGTGAACATGATGACCAGCGGGTCAGCCGGCGGTGACCGCTTCGGTCATGGCGTCGACGATCCCGCGTGCGCCCGAGCCGGCGGTCAGCTCGGGCAAGCTGATCGGCCGTCCAAACCTGTCGCAAGGCAGGCAGTTCGAGCTGCGGCACGGGCTGCAGGTCATCCAGGTAGCGGTGGCCGCGGAATTCCTGCACGCTCACCAGGAATTGCACTGACGCGGTTCGCAGTTGCGCGACCAGTTCGCCGGCCTGTCAGCAGCGTGCTCAGCGGGACCAGCACGGCGCCGATCCGCGTCAGCGCGATGGCGACCTGCACCCAGCGGGCGCTGTTGGGCATGATCAGCCCGACCCGGGTACCCTTGCCGATGCCGGCCTCGATGAATGCCGCGGCCAAATCCGCTTGTGGTCGTGTCCAGTTCGCGGTAGCTGACGCGAGACGCCGGATCGATCACCATCGGCTTGGAGCCGTCGTCGGTGGCGCGGAACCGCACCAGTTGGTCGATGGTGTGTGCGGCCACCGGGTCAGGCGGGCCAGACGGGTCAGACATCGAACAACTTCTTCAGTTGTTGCGTGTCGACCTTGCCGCTGGACAGCAACGGTATTTCGGTGCGGGGCAGGGCCAGGAACCGCCTGGGGATCTTGTACGCCGACAATTCGCCGCTAAGCCGCTGACGCAACGCCACTTCGTCGAACCCGGGCCCGACCACGACCGCGGCCACCAGCTCGCCCCGCTCGGCGTCGGGAATGCCCACCACGTGAGCCTCCACACCGCCGACCCTGGCGATCGCCTTTTCAACCTCGGCCGCCGACACGTTGGCACCCGCCGTCTTGATCATCGCGCTGCGCCGTCCGACGAAATAGATGAACCCGTCGGCGTCGGCGCGCACCAGATCGCCGGTGTGGAACCAGCCGTCGGCGTCGAAACACTCCTCGCGGCTGCGCTTGTAATAGCCCTGCATCACGTATGGCCCGCGGATGCACAGTTCGCCGACGTCCCGCGGAATCGAGATCGAGAGATCATGGTCTCGAAGCCCGGCGCCGGCTTACCGAACGATCCACGCCGCTTTTCGGGTTGGTCGGACTCGTCGTCACTGATCAACACCACGCTGCCGGCCTCGGTCATGCCCAACATGTTGTGCCGCAATTCGGGGTCGCCAGGTCGGGTATCGGGCGCCATGATCGGATACAGGTTGCCCCGCCGCATCGATGACAGGTCGCGTCCGGCGAAGCTCGGATGGGCGGACAAGTGAGCGATACCGGTCGGCGAAACCATTAGTCATAGTGGGCTTTTCGGCTTCGAGCAGGTCGAGGGTGTCGCGCCGGCGTCGGTGGCGTTGGAGCACACCAGCGTAGCGCCGGCGACCAAAGTGGCAAGCAGCCCGAAGCCGAACCCGCCGATCCAGAAGAACGGCGAATTGCAGAACAGCCTGTCATCTGCGGTCAAACCGCGGATCGAGTTGAGGTTCTGCTGGTGCCCGAGAAGGGCGGCATGGGTGTGCATCACTCCCTTGGGGGAGCCCGCGGAACCCGATGTGTAGACGATGGCCAGCGGATCCGACCCGTCCACGTCATCTTCCATCGCGCGACAGGATCGTGGGGTCGACGGTCTCGGCGAGGCGGTACACGGGGCGGTGGCCGAATGCGACGTGACGCAGTTGCGGTGCGGCGGTGGCAAACACCCGTTCATCGGAATCGAAATCGGGACCCGAGAGCACATCGGTCAGCCGCCGAACGTAGTCATGCGACCGAAACCCCGCGGCGCTCAGCAGGATCTCGACGTCGCTGTCGACCAGCTGCTCGCCCAGTTCGCGCGCCGTGGCGAAGGTGGAGAACGGGATGACCACCGCTCCGATCCGCGCCGCCGCGAGCATCCCTACGACGAAGTCGGTGCCGTTCGGATAGAGCAGTCCCACGTGGGTGCCCTTGCCCGCGCCGAGTGCAATCAGTCCGCGGGCAAGCTCTGCCGAGCGGTCATCCGCCTCGGCGTAGCCAACGCGGGCGCCGTCGCAGACGAGTAGCGGGTGGTCTCCGCGGCAACCGGCTTGGCGCCGCAGGATCTGGGCGACGGTGGGGGAGTCACCGGGCATGGTCGCCGGGTACGGCGTGCGCATCGAAGAAGCCGCGGACCGCGTCCAGATCGGCCTTACCCGACGGCGTCCGCGGTATCGTGTTGACGATCGCAATCTCGGTGGGAATCTCATAGCGGGCCAGTCGCTTCCGTAGATACTTCGCCAGCTCGTCGGCATCGGCGGATCCGGACTGGCGCAGTTCCACCATCGCGACGGGCGTTTCCCCGAGGCGTTCGTCGGAGCGCCCCACCACGGCCGCCCCCGCCACCGCGGGATGGCCCTCGAGCGCGGCGCGCACGTCGTCGGGCATCACCTTGAAACCGCCTCGGATGATCGCCTGATCGGCGCGTCCGACGATCCAGACAAAACCGTCCGCGTCGATGCGCGCGAGGTCCGTCGTTCGCATCCAATCCGCCGACGGCCCCAGCTGTCCCGGCTTGACCTCCAGCAGGCCAACCTGATCAGGCCCGAGCGGGGTGCCGTCGTCGCCGACCACCCGCAGCCGCGCGCCAGGGTTGGCCCGCCCGACGCTGCCGCGCTTTGCTCGCCAGTACTGGTGGTGGTCCGGCAACGTCCAGCCGGCCACGCCGCCACCGAATTCGGTTGCGGCATAGGAGGTCAGGACCGGCATGCCGTACTTCTCGGTGAAGGCGTCGGCGTCCTCGGCCGATAGCGGCGCCGTACCGCAGGTGACCGCGCGGATGCTGGCCAGGTCGTCGCGGTCCAGGTCGGAGTGCAACACCGTGCGCAGTGCGGCCGGTACCAGCGACACTGTGCGGGGCCGGTGCCTGCGCACCGCATCGGCCCATGCGCCCAGCTCGAATCGTTCCAGCAGCACAAAGGATCTCGCCTCGCTGACACACTGCAACACCCGGAACACCCCACCGATGTGCACCAGCGGTGAGTTGACGATCGCGACGCCGCGGCGCAGCTCTGTCGGTGCCGCGCGGTCAGGTTCGGGCCCCAGCACGCTGCGCGCCAGCATGTCGTAGCTGAGGTCGACTCGTTTGGGCGGTCCGGTCGTTCCGCTGGTCAACATCCGCACTGCGACGCCGGGCTGGGCGTCGGACCCGGCGGTGTATCGGACTGGCCCGGCGCATGTCGTCCATCGGACCCGAAATCGAGCCCGAAATCGACATGGTCGGGGTCCCGGTGGTGACCAGCGCCGTCAGGTCGTCGGGTTCGCCGACGATGAGCGGCAGGCCCAGCGCGCTGACGTCGGCCTTGATGCGGTCGTCGCCGCGCGAGGGATTGATGACGACGACGGTTCCGCCGGCCAGCAGCACCCCGAGGAACGCCGCCACCTGGCCGGGCCGGTTGCGCAGCAGCATCCCGATCGCGGGCCGGCTTTCGGCCGCCAGCGACGCGATGCGCCGTGCCGCGTCGCCGACCTGGCCCCACGAGAGCCATCGGCCGCCGTACTCGATGGCGTTCCCGCTGGGCTGCAGATCCAGGACGTCGGCGATGCGCTGGCTCAGCGGAGGAACGGTCATCACCGGATCTTCGGTTGGCGCGCGGCCCGTCGACAGCCTCGCCCTGGGCGGCCAGTTCAGCCTTGCCGATCGGGTTGCCCAGCCGGGTGTAGATCAGCCCCTGCTCCAAGCGCGGCGCGGTAAGGCTTGTCCAGCGACTCCCAGATCGCCTTCACGGTGCCCTGGGTGGCGGACGGCGGCTTGGCGGCGATCGTCGCCGCGATCTCGTGGGCGCGGGCCCACAATTCGTCCGGGGAAACCACCTCCGAGACCAGGCCGATCCGCAGCGCGGTGTCGGCGCTGACCCGTTCGTCGTTGCCCATCAGCGCTATCCGCAGCGTCTCGCCCAGACCGATGCGGCGCATCAGCCCGATCGGCTCCAACGCGCAGACCAGGCCCGCCGATACGTGTGAGTCGAAAAACGTGGCTTCTGTTGAGCAGATGACCACATCGGATTCGTTGACGAAGTAGAACGCGCCCGCGGTGCACATGCCCTGAACCGCGCACACCACGGGCTTCCACATCTTCTGCCACTTGGGGCTCAGCGCCTCGCCGGGATCCTCGTGGTTCCAGACGTTTTCGGGCTGGCCGTAGGGCGTCTTGATGTCCAGCCCGGCGCTGAACGCCCGAGTGCCGGCCGCCCGCAGCACCACCGCGTGGACCGAGTCGTCGAGTTTGACCGTGCGCCAGGCGCGGGCCATCTCGAGGCACATGGCGCGGTTGAACGTGTTCAGCTGCTCGGGCCGGTTCAGCGTGATGGTGGCGACGTGGTCGCCTACGTCGACGTCGAGCAGTATGGTTTCGAAGTCGTCGTGGCTCATCGGCACTGCCAATCCGGTGCCCGCTTTTCCACGAATGCCTTGGGGCCCTCGAGCGCATCCTCGGTCCGTAACACCCGCTCGCGGAAGGTCTCGGCGAGCATCTCGGCCTCGTGCAGCGGCAGATCCAGTCCCTTGAGAATGGCCAGCCGGGTCCCCCGGAC
The DNA here is from genome assembly GCA_963748885.1 of uncultured Actinomycetota bacterium. Lineage (GTDB taxonomy): Bacteria > Actinomycetota > Actinomycetes > Mycobacteriales > Mycobacteriaceae > Mycobacterium. Next base: position 291,048 of record CAVVLC010000017.1, on the reverse strand, counting down.
CGCCAGCGGCGCATTGGAATTGACGATGTCGGCGATCTCGTGCGGCCCGTTCCATGAGCCGTTCGTGCTCGACGATTTCGCTGATCAGCCCGAGGTCGAAGGCGCGCTGCGCGCTCATCCGCTCGTGTTTGCCCATCAAGGCCATCCGCAGGGCGACCGATCGGGGGAGCACCCGGGCCAGCCGCACCAGCTCGCGCCCGGCGACCAGTCCGATGCTGACGTGTGGGTCGAAGAACGTCGCGCGGTCGGAGGCGATCACGATGTCTGCCGTGGTGACCCAGTCCAGGCCGGCGCCGCAGCACAATGCCGTTGACGGCGGTCAACACCGGCTTGGCCATGCGGCGAAACGGGGGCGTGCCCTCCTGAGGCGCCTCCCACTGTTCGTAGGTCGACAGGTACGGCCGTTCGTAGATCACCTTGCCGTCGCCGGGAATCTCCTTGACGTCGGCGCCGGTGCAGAACGCGCGACCGGTGCCGGTGACGACGAGCAGCCAAATCGTTGTCGTCGTCCTCGGCCTCGTCGTAGGCGGCGCGGAGTTCGCTGATCATGTGCGGGCTGAGCGCGTTGAGGGCGTCCGGACGGTTCAGTGTGATGGTGGCCGTGTGCCCGTCGACCTCGTAGCTGATGGTGTCGAACGAGTCAGCGGCCATGGGTGTTCCCTTCATCGGCCTTGGAAGTCCGGTGCGCGCCGTCCCCGGAACGCTTCCAGGCCCTCTTTGAAATCGCCGGTCCGACAGGATAATTCCAGGTTGAAAAGTTCCTGTGTCATGGATTGGCTCAGCGTTGCGTGCTGCCCGAAATCAAGGGCCTGCTTGGCCAGCCCGATCGCCACCGTCGGTCCGCGGGCCAGTCGCTCCACCAGCCGCGCAACCGCGTCGTCGAGTTCGCCCTGGGCTACGGCCTGGTGAATCAACCCCCAGTCGGCGGCGTCTGTTCCGCTGACCTTCTCGCCGAGCAGCAGCATTCGGCGGGCCCGCGCCAGGCCCGACCAGCCGGGGCAGCAGCCAGGTAGCGCCCGAATCCGGGCTGAAGCCGCGTTCGATGAACGGCTCCCAGAACACCGCATCGGCGGCGGCCACGGTGAAGTCGGCGGCCAGCGCAAGGTTGCAGCCCATGCCCACTGCCCATCCCCGCACGCTGCACACCACCGGCAGCTGGATGCCGCGCGACCAGCTCGATCACCCGATGGGCGGCGTGCGGAATCCGCCGGACCAGATCACCGGTCCGCGGACGTTGTGCCGCCGAACTGTTGGTGGCCACCCAGTCGGCGCCCGCGCAGAAGTCGTCTGCCGGCGCCGCGGATGTGGATCGCGCGCAGTGAGTCGTCGGCTGGCGGCGTCGGTCAGTACATCGATCAACGCCTCGATCATCATGTGGGTCAACGAATTACGCTGCAGTCGGTCGATCCAGCGTGATGCGCAGCACGGCGCCGTCGCGGTTTGCCGTGACCGACCCGTCGGCATCGGCCGCGTCGGCCTTGTGACTCACCGTCGAATCCGGCCTTCCTGCCGATACGGTTACCCATACAGTAGGCAATACGATTGTTACTGTATAAGTTAGCAAGGAAACATTGCGGACGGAACAGGCGGGTGAAACCCGGTGCAAGATGGTCGAGCGGCGCCTATGACTGAAGGCGCACCCGCGTCGACGCGGACCGATGACGCCAGATTCGGTGAGGCGCCGCTGGCCCAGACCGTCGGCGCGGCGGCGGCCATCCGGCGCCTCAGCTCGCTGCTGCTCGCGCTGGAACATCCGCACCCGACGGTGGACGCGATGCTTGCGAAATTCGCCGAGTGGGAAGGTCGAGCTGGCCGCCGCGGCGCCGACGGACAACGCGCCCCGAATCGGTGAAATCGCCGACGACCCAGGCGCATCTATCTCAATCACGCCACCGACATCGGCGCGTACAACCCGTGCTTTCCCGAGTACCGGTTCGATCACCTCGACCCCGAGAATGCCAGTGGCCGGGTCTATGTTCCCGCTGGTCTACGAAGGACCGCCGGGGCTGGTGCATGGCGGTTTTCTCGCCGTGTTCTTCGACTGCGTGATGCAGCACCACAATTGCGTCACCGGCTTTCCGGCAAGACGCGTCGCTTGGCCGTGACCTTCCGCCGGCCCACACCCATACTGACCGAGCTGCGTTTCGACATCGTTCGCTCGCAGATCGAGCGGGGTATTTCGTCGACGGCGCGGCTGCTGCTCGACGACGAGGTGCTCTGCATGGGTGAGGTCGACACGTTGGCGTCGCCGCCGAAAAAGCTGACAGGCGTTTCAGTTCGGCAGGCGGCGAAAGGAGTCCGGCAGATGACCGCCTCGAGCGCATCGGACGACCGGGTGCTGTTCGACGTCGACCACGAACGGCCGCATCGCCACGATCACTCTGAACAACCCCAAACAGCGCAACTCCTACGACGCGGCCATGCGCGACGCCGTCGCCCGCTACCTGGATCGAGTCGCCGAAGATGACGACCTCACCGTGGTGCTGCTGCGCGGGCCGGGCGGAGTGTTCAGCACCGGCGCCGACATGAACAACGCCTACGGCTGGTATGGCGACCCCGGTGCGCAAGGCCAAGCCGGCAAGGTCGCGATGCCGCGGCGACCAGCGCCGCCCCAGTCAGCGCCGGCGACTTACGGTGGACCGCAAATCATTTGGCTTCTACCACAACTTCATGGGCTTCCCGAAGGTGACGGTGGGAGAGATCGCGGGCTACGCCCTCGGCGGCGGTTTCGAGATGGCGCTGATGACCGACATCTCAGTCATCGCCCGCGACACAAAGATCGGCATGCCGGCCACGCGGTTCCTGGGGCCCGCGCTGGGCAGCCTGCACATGTTCTTCCACCGGCTGGGGCCGGTGCTGGCCCGGCGGCTGCTGCTGACCGGTGACATCATCGAAGCCGGCGAAATCGAGCACCTCGGAATCTTCACCGACACATGCGATCCCGGCTCGGTCACGGCACGGGCCCGGTACTGGGCCGAGAAGGCGGCGAAGATGCCGGCCGACGGCGTGGTCATCGCCAAGGAAGCGTTCCGGCTGGTCGAGCAGAGCCAGGCCTACCAGGGCGAGGAAGTGGCCAGCTATCTATTCCACGCGTACGGCACCAACCTGCAGTTCGCGCCGGGCGAGTTCAACTTCGTCAAGACCCGCGCGCAGCACGGAACCAAAGAGGCGTTCCGGCTGCGCGACGAACACTTCCATGTGCCGGAGCCGGACGCGCAGTAACCGCCCAATGACCGGATCAGAGATGGCAACCGGGTGTCCGTCGCCTTGGCCCGCACCGCGCTGAGCGGCGGGCTGGGCGGCCTTGCGTTGCCGCGACGGCGCCGGCTTGGCGGCCTTCTTGCCCTCTTCGATCAACCCGCCGGCATGGTCGAGGATGCAGTCGAGCCCGTACTCGAAGTTTCTTTCATCGGGCGCCCCGATGCGGTGGCCCTTCCCGGTCACCTGAGCGATCAACGGAGTGGTTTGGGGATCGATGGCCACGGCGTCCTCGATGGCGCGTGGTCCGCTGTTGTCCGCTGACTGGTTCTTCTCGTAGAGCCGCTGCAGGACCACCGATCCGCGGACGTGCAACGAAACGGCGGAGTAGGTGTCGAAGGCGTCCTCGGGCGATAGGCCGGCCTCCACCAGGTTGGCGATCGCCCGCTCCATCTCCTGTGCACCCACGCGCGCCGCCTTGGGGCTCAGCGCCGCGCGAATCAAGATCAGATCGCACAGTATTGGGTTGCCCATGAACGTCTTCCGCATCAGGCGTGCATGATTCCGCAACGTTTCGCGCCAGTCACTGGCTTCGACGTAAGGGGTGGCGAACACGTACTTACTCAAGCGCGGTCGGTCATCGCGTTGAGCAGATCGTCCTTCTTGCGGAAGTACCAGTAGATGCTGGTGACCCCGACGCCAAGGTGTTTGCCGAGCAGCGGCATGCTCAGGTTGTCTATCGACACCTGCTCTGCGAGTTCGAATGCGCCGCTTATGATGTCATCGGGATTGATGGATCCGCGTTCACGGCGCTGACGCTTGTCGGCCGTTGCCTGCTTCGCCACAGTTCCGTCTCCCACCTGCGCATACGCATGCGTGTCGTCGTTCGGCAGTGCTGCTTCGTGCGGTTTTTCCTCTGTTACTGTAATACCTATCGTAGGCTTTTTGGTAACCACCCTTCTTGCTAAATACTCCTTCTTGGTAAATACTCCCGCCCTGTACTCGCGGCATTCGTCGTGTGGCGCGATACGCGATGCGACTGTGTATTATTTGCAAGCCCGCCCATCGCCGAGGAAAGACCTCCTGAATGACCGCTATCGAGCGACAATAGCGACGTGATCAGCACGCCCGGACCAGCCGATCCAACGCTGCCGGTTCCCTCGAGTGGTCACGCGGCCGCGATCACCCGCGACGACCTGCCCCAGGTTGTCGTAGACACCGTGGCCGACCTGCTCGGCAGGCCGCGCGCACGCGGCTGGATTCACCTGTTCTCGGCGGCCACCGCGACGGTGGCCGGTGCGGCGCTGGTGTCGGTTGCCGCGCTCAACGCGTCGCCCAGGGCCGGTTGGGCCGCACTGATCTATGCCGCCACGATCGTCGCCATGTTCAGCGTCAGCGCCGCTTACCACCGCGTGCACTGGCGCTCTCCCAACGCCCACAAATGGATGAAGCGTGCTCGATCACTCGATGATTTTCATCTTCATCGCCGGCTGCTACACCCCTATCGCGTTATTGGCGATGCCGCCGCGCATTGGGATGCAGGTCCTGACCCTGGTGTACGCGGGCGCGGCTGCCGGTGTGGCCCTCAAGATGCTGTGGCCGTCGGCGCCCCGGCGGGTCGGCGTGCCCCTGTACCTGCTGCTCGGTTACGTGGCGATTTGGTTCGCCGGACCACTTCTCCACGGCGCAGGTGTGGCTGTGGTGGTCCTGCTCGTCGCCGGCGCCGTGCTGTACAACGTGGGCGCCATCTTTTACGGTTTTAGCTGGCCAAACCCTTGGCCACGGACGTTCGGATATCACGAGTTCTTCCATGCGTTCACCGTGGCCGCGGCGACCTGCCACTACATCGCCATCTGGGTGATCGTGCTGTAGCGACCCGATGGCTGCGTGAGAATCCCTCGGGAAGGGAGCGGACTGTGGCCACAGCGAGCGAGGCGCGCGCGTGGGCGCGCGCAGCATTGCGGGGAATCGGTGACTCCCTCTACACGCCGTTCTGCGGCGCCGATGGCGACGACATTGACTGGGCCGCTTACCGGACCCTGGTGCGTTACTGCGTAGGCGATCTCGGGCACCCGATGTTGTGGTGCACCAGCGGCATCGCCGAGTTCTGGTCGCTGACGCTCGACGAGCGCAAGCGCTTGCTGGAGGTGGCAATCGAGGAGGCGCGCGGCCTGAATCCCGATGTCGTCGTGCAGGCCTGCACGGCGGCGACGTCGGCGAAAGACTGTTTGGACCTGACGCTGCACGCCCAGGAGGCCGGCGCCGACATCGCCTACATCCAAACGCCGATGATGGAGGCGCACGGTGGCGAAGGCGTGCTGCGTTTCTTCAAATACATCGCCTCGCGCACCGACATCGCCTTGGGCATGTTCAATTCCCCGTCGTCCGGCTATGTGCTTGACCCCGGCCGAAGGCGCGCGGATCTACGACGAGGTGCCCGCGGTGTGCGCCACCAAGGAGGGTGCCTTCCGGCCGGAAGCCAGCCGAATGCTGCACGAACTGGCGCCCGCCCTGGCGGTCTGGGAATGCGACAGAACGGTGTACCGCGCCGGATGGCTGCGCGCCGGAATCGTCTGCCCGGCACAGCTCGGCACCGCCGGCTATCTGTTCGAGACTCCCCAGCGGAGGCTGTTTTCCGAGTACTGGGACCTGGTGCTGGGCGACAAGCTGCTCGAAGCGATGGACTACGGACGTGACTCCGGTCTGGACCAATTCGATCTCGACATCGGATCCTGGTGGACCTGCTACCCGGGGCGATCGGACTACTTCACCCACTGGGGTGGTGCGTTCAAGTACGCCGCCTCAGTGCTGGGCCTGCCGATCGGCGACTATCCGCACTCCCGGCCTCCGCAAGCGGAGTTGCCGCCCGAGGCCAAGGCGCAGATCGAGAATGCCTACCGGCGCCTCGGGCTCATCGGTTCGTAACCGAACGCGGTCAGCCGGGCCGAAATTCGCTGCTCCGCGGGGTCCGCGGGGGCCCGCTTAGGCCATTGGCGGTAATTGTGGAATGCGGTACCGATAGGTATACAGTATGGGTACAAACTACGCTGGGATCCAAGCACTGAGTCATGCCTGAGGAGACTTCGATGAGCAGCGCCGACGGCGAAGACGCGGTGCTCTACGAGGCCACGTCCACCGGCGTCGCCATCCTTACGTTCAATCGGCCGGATCGTCTCAACGCGTGGGGCCCCGACATCGCCGCCGGGTTCTACGCCGCGATCGATCGCGCCGAACAAGACCCGGACATCCGGGCGATCGTCCTCACCGGTCGGGGCAGGGGGTTTTGTGCCGGTGCCTATCTGGGTGCGCCGAGTTCCGCGGACAAGATGGGCGAGACGATGGAGAAGGCGGGTCAGACGAACCTGGCCGACTTGGTCGGCGAACGCCCGCCCCATTTCGTGACCACGCTGCGCAAGCCCGTCATCGCGGCCATCAACGGGTCCTGTGTCGGCATCGGACTGACCCAGGCGCTGATGTGCGACGTCCGGTTCGCCGCCGCCGGGGCGAAGTTCGCCGCGGTCTTCGCTCGCCGTGGACTGATCGCCGAGTTCGGTATCTCCTGGATACTTCCGCGCCTTACCACCTGGGGTGTGGCCCTGGATCTGTTGTTGAGCGGTCGCACTTTTCTCGCCGAGGAGGCGGCCCAGTTGGGCCTCGTCAAGGAAGTCGTCGCGCCCGAGGATCTGATGCAGCGGGCCCTGGCATACGCGGAGGACATCGCCCAGAACTGCTCGCCGGCTTCGATGGCCGTGATCAAGCGGCAGGTATACGGCGATGCCACTCGCGATGTGGTGGAAGCGACTTCGGTTGCGGAGGTGCTGCTGCACGAGGCGATGCCGCGGCCGGACGTCATCGAGGGAATCACCAGCTTTCTGCAGAAGCGGCCCCCGGACTTTCCCTCGCTTACTTCAACCGACGCTTAGGGTTGCCCGGAAAGGACGATCATGGGGAACTTGAGTTACCAGGCGATTGACGTCGACAACCACTACTACGAAACGGTGGACGCCTTTACCCGCCACCTGGACAAGAAGTTTCGCAGGCGCGGTGTCCAGATGTACAGCGACGGCAGGCACACCCAGGCGGTCATCGGCGACCGGGTGAACCGCTTCATTCCCAACCCGACGTTCGATCCGATCATCGTGCCGGGTTGCCTGGACTTGCTGTTTCGCGGCGAGATTCCCGCGGGCGTGGACCCGGCTTCCCTGATGAAGGTGGAGCGGCTCGGGGAGCACCCGGAGTATCAGAATCGAGACGCCCGCGTCCGGGTGATGGACACCCAGGACATCGAGACGGTCTTCATGTTGCCGACTTTCGCCTGCGGTGTCGAGGAAGCGCTCAAGCACGACGTCGACGCGACGATGGCGTCGGTGCACGCGTTCAACCTGTGGTTGGACGAAGACTGGGGCTTCGACCATCCCGATCACCGCATCATCGCCGCGCCGATCATCTCGCTAGCCGATCCGGCCGGGGCCGTTGAAGAGATCGACTACGTGTTGGGCCACGGCGCCAAACTTGTTCTGGTGCGGCCGGCGCCGGTGCCGGGCGTGGTCAAGCCGCGCTCGCTGGGTGATCCCAGCCACGACCCGGTCTGGGCCCGGTTGGCAGAGGCCGGCGTCCCGGTCGGATTCCATCTGAGCGACAGCGGCTACTTGCAGGTGTCGGGAATGTGGGGCGGCAAGTCAACTTTCGAGGCATTCGGTGGATCTGATCCGTTGGAGCAGATAGTCGTCGACGACCGCGCCATCCACGACTCGATGGCCTCGATGATCGTGCACGGTGTATTCACTCGCCATCCCGACCTAAAAGCGGTCAGCATCGAGAACGGTTCGTACTTCGTCCACCGGCTGGTCAAGCGCTTGAAGAAGGCGGCCAACAACCACCCTCGGCTGTTCCCCGAGGACCCGGTGGAGCAGCTACGCAACAATGTGTGGATCGCTCCATACTACGAGGACGATTTGCGCGCACTGGCCGATGTCATCGGCGTCGACAAGATCTTGTTCGGTTCCGACTGGCCGCACGGAGAAGGCCTCGAGTCGCCAACATCGTTTACCGAGGAACTCACGGATTTCAGCGAGTCAGATATTCGAAAGATCATGCGCTCCAATGCTTTACAGCTCCTCGGCAGCAAAGCCGCGGTGGCGGCGTAGGCGGCTGGGCTGTGAGCGAATGGACCGTCGGGGCGGTGTTCGACGCCATCGCCGATGTCGTTCCCGACCGGCTGATGACGGTATGCGGGGACCGCCGGAGCACATTCGCGGAATCGGCACAGCGAACCAGCCGGTTGGCAAACTTCTTTAACGCCAACGGTTTCGGGGTGCACCGAGAGCGGGAGACATTGAACCGCTGGGAGTGTGGTCAGGACCGGGTCGCGCTCATCATGTACAACGACCTCTACCCCGACGCGGTGATCGGGTGCCTCAAGGCACGAGCCGTGCCGGTCAACGTGAACCACCACTACTCGCCGGGCGAGATTCGCGACCTGCTCGACTACCTGGCGCCCCGCGGCATCATCTATCACCGCTCACTTGGCGCCCGTTTCGCTGAAGTGCTGCCGCCCAGCGGCACGGAGCTATTGATATCCGTCGACGACGGCAACGCCGTTCCCGAACTGCCGGGTGCCATCTCACTCGATGACATCCTGGCCACAACGATCGGCGAACGCCCCGCGGTGGGGTCGCCGGACGACCTGATCATGATGTGCACCGGCGGAACGACGGGACGCCCGAAGGGAGTGCTGTGGCGGCAAAGCGACATGTACGTGGCGTCGATGGTGGGGGCCGACCACGCGAGCGTCACCGAGATCCACGACAAGGTTCGCGGCGGCGGTTCGCCTTGGTTCGCGGTTTCGCCACTGATGCATGCGGCCGGCATGTGGACCGCGTTCGCGGCGCTCTGCGCCGGCCTGCCGGTAGTCCTCTACGACGACCGCAACAAGCTCGACGTACGGTCGGTATGGGAAACCGCGGAGCGCGAAAAGGTGGGCATGATGACGATGGTCGGCGACGCGTACGCCGGACCGCTGATCGCCGAACTGCGCGCCCAACCATACGACCTGTCCGTCGCTGAACTCGATCGGCACCGGCGGAGCCGCCACCAACGCGAAATACAAACGGGCGCTGATGGAATCCCTGCCGCACGTCATGATCATCGAAGGCTATGGGTCTTCGGAGACCGGCAATATGGCGTTCGGGCACAGCCGCAACGGACACGCCAGCGAGACGTTCCAACCGAGGGATGGTGTGGCGGTCGTCTCGGCCGACCGCACCCGGTTCCTGCAGCCCGGCGAAAAGGAGATCGGCTGGGCGGCCAGGACCGGCCGGATTCCGCTGGGGTACTTCAACGATGCCGAAGCCACCCAACGGACCTTCCCGCAGATCGACGGCCGGCGCGTGGTGATACCCGGCGACCGGGCATCCGTCGAAGCAGGACGGCACCATCCGCCTGTTCGGTCGCGACTCGCTGGTCGTGAACACCGGTGGTGAAAAGGTTTTCGTCGAAGAAGTCGAGGAAGTGCTGCGCGCGCATCCGGGCGTGGCCGACGCATTGGTGGTCGGACGGCCAAGTGAACGGTGGGGCCAGGAAGTCGTCGCCCTCGTCGCGCCACACTCGGGTAACGACATCACCGGCGACGAGCTCTACACCTTGTGCGCCTCGCAACTGGCGCATTTCAAGGCGCCCAAGGCGTTCATCTTCGTCGATGAGATTCAGCGCCTCGGCAACGGCAAACCGAACTACCGATGGGCCACCCAACAAGCAGCCCGACAGGTTTCGGCGTCATGACCGACAAAGCGATCGACTGCCTGATCAACGTGCACTTCGGTGAGGTCGACTCCCAGCCCACCTGGATGCTTAAGGTCCGGGATGACTACTTCAAGGGCCCGGAGTCGATGTTCGCGCCGGTGGATCTGGCCGAGCTGCTCGAGGAGATGGACGAGCAGGGGGTGCGGAAGGCGATCCTGATGGACAACCTCGTCAACCCGTCGACCACGGCGCGCAAGTTCGTCGAGGCCAAGCCGGACCGGTTCGCGCTGGCGCATGGGCGGGGTCAACCTGCTGCGTCCGGTGCGGCCGCTGCGCGAATTGACCGCTGTCGTGTCCGACCTGCCGGTCGCCTATGCCGTTGTGGGACCGAGCTTTTGGGGCGACGGCCAATACCCGCCCAGCGACGCCGTCTACTATCCGCTCTACGCCAAGTGCGCGGAACTCGAACTCCCGCTGTGCATCAATACCGGTATCCCCGGACCGCCGATCCCCGGCGAGGTGCAGCATCCCATGCATCTGGACCGGGTGTGTGTACGGTTTCCCGAACTGCGGCTGTGCATGATCCACGGCGCCGATCCGTGGTGGGACGTCGCGATCCGGTTGCTGCTCAAGTACGCCAACCTGCGGTTGATGACGTCGGCGTGGTCGCCCAAGCGGCTGCCGGAAAGCCTGCTGCACTACATGCGAACGCGTGGCCCGAACAAGGTGATCTACGCATCGGACTGGCCGGTGTTGCGGATGCGTCGAGTGATTCCCGAAGCTCGTGCGCTGGACCTGCCCGCCGAGGTGCTGGACAACTATCTCTACAACAACGCGCGGGAATTCTTCTTCGGACGAGGAGCACTGACCATGGACCGATACGAACTGCGCAGACTGGACTACAGCCTGTCCGACGACCATGTGGACCTGCAGACCGCGTACAAGCAATTCTTCAAGACGCACTGCTCGATCGAAACAGTCCGTGCCGCAGAACCTTCCGGCTTCGACAAGAACCTGTGGGAGCGGCTGTGCGCGATGGGCGCCACTACGATGGCGCTTGCCCGAGTCCTCCGGCGGCGACGGCGCGACGCTCGTCGATCTCACGCTGGTAGCCGAAGAGATCGGCCGATCGCTGGCGCCGGTGCCGTGGATCGATCACGTGTGCGCCGCGCGGCTGCTGGCACGCCTGGGCGCACAGGGTGCCGACACCCAAGGGGTGCTTGCCGGGGAGCAGCTCGCTGCACTCGATGCCCGGATCGACGGTGGGCTGGGTCCGCGGCTGATTCCGTCGGGCTCGATCGCCGACCACATCATCGTCGCTGACGGGGAGCAGATTGTGCGGCTGACCTTCGGCACCCGGCCGGCGAAGGTGGACAACATCGGCCGGCTGCCGATGGCCTGGGTCGATCCGGCCGCGGCCGACACTCGTACGGTCTTAGCTCGCGGAGCCGATGCGATGGCGCATTACGGACGGGCGCTGGATGAGTGGCGGCTGCTGACCGCCGCGGCACTGGTCGGTTTGGTCGAGGAGACGATGACCATCGCCGCCGAATTCGCCAAGACCCGCTACACGCTGGGGGTTCCGATCTCGACGCTGCAGGGCATTTCGCATCCGCTGGCGAACATGGCCATCAGCGTTGCGGGCGGACGTAACCTTACCCGGCGCGCCGCCTGGTTCCTGGACAACGAACCCGACGAACGTCCGGAGTTGGCGCCGTCGGCGTTCGTGTTCATGGCCGAGGAGGCCACCAAGGCGGCGACGATGGCCGTGCATATCCAAGGCGGCCTTGGGGTTTCGGCCGAGGCCGCCGCGTCGGCCTATCTGGTGCGGGCCAGGGGATGGCCGCTGGCGAGCGGCGATCCGGGCGCCAGCGCGAAGCGGGTCGCCGAACTCGTCGCCGCCCGCGGGCAGGCCGCGCGGGTCTAGGACGGGCGGAAACATGGATTTCTCCAAGGTCGAGCTGTCCGCCGAGGACAAGGCGTTTCTCGACGAGGCGCGCACTTTTCTGAAAGCACATGTGACCGAGGAGGTCAGGCGTCGCGACCGCGAGACGGGCGACAATTTCGATGAAGGCGTCCATTTGGCGATTGGAGCCGCGGGGTACTTGGCTTTGGAATGGAAGCCGGCATCCGAAGGCGGTTTCAGCCGGGTGCGGCGCCGCATCTGGGAGCTGGAAAAGCGGCGCGCACATGTACCTTGGGTGACCTGGGGCACGACCGCCATGGTCGCGCGCTCGGTGGTGAGGTTCGGCTCGCCAGACCTGCAGGACGAGGTGATGTCCGGCGTGTTCAGCGGCCACGTCCGGCTGTGCCTCGGCTACACCGAGCCCGAAGGCGGCTCCGACATAGCCACCTGCAAGACGCGCGCTGTACGCGACGGGGACAGTTGGCTGATCAACGGTTCGAAGATGTTCACCACCGGCGCGCACAACTGCCAGTACGTGTTCCTGATCACCAATACGGCCCCGGACGCGCCAAAGCACAAGAGCCTGACCATGTTTCTGGTTCCGCTGAATTCTCCGGGCATCGAAATCCAGGGCATCCGAACCATCGACGGCGACCGAACCAACATCGTCTATTACAGTGACGTCCGCGTCGACGACAGGTACCGCTTGGGCGAGGTGAACGCCGGCTGGACCGTGCTGCGCGAGCCGCTCAACGCCGAGCACGGCGCGGTCGCCGCCGCACGCGACGGCTTGCAGGACACCTCGATCATGATGCACCAGGCCGGATCCATGGCCACGGCGGTGGACAATGCCGTGGCGCGCGTGGCGCAGCCGGATGCCGGCGGGCGCCGTCTTCTCGACGATCAGTCGGTCGCGTATCGATTGGGCCGCAGCGTCTCCCGGTTGGAGGCGGCCCTGTCGGCCCCGAACATCTACGGCCGGGTCGCCATCGCCCAGACCATGCGAGACATCTCCCCGGACCTGATGGACATCCTCGGTGCCGCCTCAGCCCTGCCGTTCGGAACCGACGGTGCCGCGGACGACGGCAGCGCCGAGTACGTGTACCGCTTCGCCCCGTTGGTGGGCATCTACGGCGGGACGCTCGAGGTGTTCCGAAACATGATCGGCCAGTACATGCTTGGCCTGGGCAAGCCCAATTACTCACCGCCGCTCGAGAAAACGTCCTGCTAGCGCTCGCTAATTAGCCGGTGAGGGCTCTGCCATCGCCATCGCAATCTCTGCACGGGCGAATCTTGCCTCCTGGGCAAGACATGTTGAAGTCGCCCTGCGGCGCAGCAGACGCAAGAATTTCGCAAAAGGTCGGCGCTAACCTATGACCCGATAGCAGTGAAAGGAAAAAGCCGTGGACACCCCCTGGACCCTGAACGCGATTATTCCCGCCATTTGCCGATGAACCACGACGACCCCGAGAAACGCATTGCCGACTCCGAACAGCAGCTTGCCGAGCGGAACGGCGCCGCAGATCGGCCGCAGGCAAGCCCGCAGGACGCGGCAACGTCGCGGCGTTTCGTGGTTACGGCCGCCCCGCCCAGCACCAAGCAGATGATGAATTACACCTACCTGATCATGTTCGGGGGGATGGCGTCGCTGGGCGCGATCTCTATGGCACTCTTGCTGCTTGGCACCATCCTGGGGTCGGAAAAGGTCTGGCAGATCGGTGGCGCCGTGGTGTTCTTCGCATTCTTGCTGGGCATCATGCCGGCTTTCAGTGCGTTCCAACGGCGGGTCAATCGCGCAAAGACGGTCCTGGTCGACGTCGGGAGCGAAAGCCTGACCGTGAACACGAAGCCGGGTGCCGTGTTTTCGTTCGGTGATACGCAACTGGGCCCGTGGACGCTCGCGGGGTATGGCGGCACATCGAAAGGCACGGCGCTTCACCTGCGAAGTGGCCGGCACAGGTTTGTCCTCGGCGGACGAGATCATCGCATTGCCAGCGGGACACCACTGGAAGCACCGCCCGTGGACAGCGTCGACGCAACGATGTCGGCCTCGGAGTTCGATGAGCTTCTGTCCATGGTCGGCCGCCCACATGGGCTGGATGTGCAACCGGCCACGCCGGGGCGACCGACTCGCTGCCCGCTGACTCCGAACCCCGCGAGAATGTACTCGTCGTCATTTTTTGGGATGTTCAAAAACACCGGAACGGCGCTGAGGCTGAATGCCAATCCACCGCAACCCGGCCTGGCCATTGGCGTGGGCGAAGACGCGATCTCGGTGATCGACCTGAAAAGCAATGCCTGCATCGCCTCTGCCCCGCTTGCGCAGGTGACCGCGACGCCGGCGGAAAGCACCCGCTCGGTTCCTCGAATGGGTTCGCTGACGACGGCCGTCCTGGTTGTGCAGGTCGCCGACTCGCAACCATTGACCATCGGGTGTCCCGATTGGGCCGGCCCCCCAACGACGACATGGGGCGGCAACACCAAGATGGCCTACCGGTTTGCGTGGCGTGGCGAGGTGCCGCCGGAGCAAGAACCGGCGTTAGTGGTCTCGGGCGCGGATTGGCTGACGCTCGTCGAGAAGTTCGGCCTGGCCCCCCGTCTGGAAGACAGGGCACCGCAAGGCGGCGCCGTCGCCACGCCCGGCGGGGCGCCACTGGCTCGGCCCAAACGCAAGCTCTGGATCTATGCGGTCATCATCGCGGTGATCATGTTCGTCGTGGTCCCAGCGATGATGACGGTCGCTTCCAACTCCATGGGCGACCGTCAGAGCCAAGACGATCGGCTGAAGGCGGACCGGGAACGGCAATTCGCGCTGCCGTTCACCGACCTGCGCCTTCCGCACGGTGTGGCGGTGGATGCCGTCGGCAACGTCTACGTCGCCGATAGCCATACCAATCGCGTGTTGAAGCTGACGGCCGGGTCGGGCACCCAAACCGTCCTGCCCTTCACCGACCTCGATCTCTTCACCGGCGGCGTCATCGACGATTTCATCGCCAGTGTGGCGGTGGACGCCGCCGGCAACGTCTACGTCACCGACACCGGCCACAATCGGGTGGTGAAATTGGCGGCCGGGTCGGGCACCCAAACCGTGCTGCCTTTCCGGTACCTGGATGTTCCCAAGGGTGTGGCGGTGGACACCGCCGGCACCGTGTACGTCGTTGACTACTCCCACGGTCGGGTCGTGAAGTTGGCCGCCGGTTCGAGCACCCAAACCCTGCTGCCGCAGTCCGGCAAACGGGGCAGTCCCATCGGTGATGTTGCGGTGGACTCCGCCGGCAACGTCTACGCCGGCTTCAGCAAAAGCCACTACCGCGGCCCGTCTGACAGGTACTTGCTCAAGCTGGCGCCCGGGTCGGACACCTGGACCACATTGCCGTCGGCAGGCTCTGAGCGGTTCGTGGCGCTGGACAACGCCGGCAACGTGTACGTCATCGCGGGAGGCGTGCTGAAGTTGGCGCCCGGGTCGGACCGCTGGACACAGCTGCCCGGGATGCTCCCCTTCATCGACCCGCTGGGCTTGGCCGTGGACCCCCGCGGCAACAGCGTGTACGTCACCGATCACCTGGGTTCCCGGGCACCGGGAGGGGCCTCTTTGTTCGGCATGTCGCACCCGAAGGATGACGCTCAGGGTTTCGTGCTCAAGCTGCCGGCGGGCTGACCGCCCTCGCCGATGCTTCGCGCACTCAGAAAGCCGTGAAGCCGGTCCCGAATTAGGGTACCTAACTAATATCTGCAATGAGGAGGCCGTAATGGCGACAACATTGGTCGAGGCACTGCTGCGCAAGAGGCGAGAAGCGAACCTCTCCCTTCCCGCATCAAGCGACGTTCATTCTCGACAACCCCATCCGCCGGGCGGGATGAAGCCGGGCCGCATCATCGACGGGCTCGGCCTCACCGGTTCCGAGCATGTGCTGGAAATCGGGCCGGGCCCGGGCTTTTTCAGCGTGGAGATCGCTCGGTCGGCTCACCGACGGCCGGCTCGACCTGTTCGACCTTCAGCCCGAAATGCTCGACAAGGCCCGACGGCGGCTCGAGCGGGCTGGTTTCCGCGATGTCGGCTTTACCGCGGAGAGGCGAGCGATGGATTTCCCTTCCCGGACAATTCTTTTGATGTCGCCTATCTGGCCGCGGTGATCGGCGAAGTGCCCGATCAAACGGGCGTGCGTCCGGTCGCTCGCCCGCGTGTTGAAGCCGGGCGGGCGGCTTGTTTTCGCCGAGATGTTTCCCGATCCCGACCGGATCGGTGTGCCGGAGTTACGCGACCTCGCCGAGCCCGAGGGTTTCGACTTCGTCGCGGCGACGGGAAACCGATGGAAGGACATTGTCACGTTCCGCAGGGCCGAACCCGCCTAGCGTCTTGAGCCGCTAATTCAGCTTAATCGAAATTTACGTTGGCGCGAAGAAGTGCGAGTGGCCAGCACGGTAACGTCGATTTCGATTGCCGAAATGCCCCGTTCGCTATCAACATTCGCGTCGGCGCATTCTCGAGGGGACTCCGTGACACTAGGTCGTCAATATCGTTGCCGCGGCGGTGCCCGGGCGCGCCGTAGACCTGGGCGAATCCGACCCGCGGAGTTCCGGGGACCTGACGGTCACCGGCCTCGCCGCGCAACTGGCGGACCAGCTCGTGGATCTGCCGCAGCCCGGACGCCCCGATCGGCTCGCCGTTGGCGATCAGCCCGCCGTCGGTGTTGACCGGCATCGCACCGGTGATCTCGGTGGCGCCGTCGGCCAACAGTCTCTCCTGATCGCCGTCGGCGCAGAAGCCCGCCTCGGCCATGTGGATGAGCTTCGGCCCCGCGTCGGTGTCCTGCAACTGAATGACGTCGACCTCGTCCGGTGCCAGACCGGCCTTCTCGAACGCGGCTTTGGCGGCATAGACGGTCGGTGACACATCCTCGTCGACCGGCGCGTAGGTGGTGTTCACCTCGTAGGCGCCGTAGCGGCGGGTGCGGACCTCGACCGCGCGAACGTACACGGGCTTGTCGGTGAACCGTCTTGCGATGTCGGCGCGGCACATGACGACCGCGGCCGCGCCTTCGTCGGGCGCGCAGAACATGTACTGGGTCAGCGGATAGTTCAGCATCGGCGAGTTGAGGATGTCGTCTTCGGACATCGGCTTGCGGCGAAAAGCATTGGGGTTCAACGCTCCGTTGCGAAAATTCTTGGCCGCGACCTTGGCCAGGGTGTCCGGTTGAGATGCCGTGGTCGTGCAGGTAGCGGTTGGCCTTCATGCCGAAGAACTGGGTGGTCAGGTATTGCCCGTTCTCGGCGTACCAGCTCGGCATGCCGACCAGCGCCGGATCCTCGGTGAACGCGCCGCGCGGGATGCTTGTCCATGCCGATCGCGATGCCGATGTCGTAGTCGCCCAACCGGATGCCGTCGGCGCACGCCTTGGTCGCGCTGGCCGCCGTCGCGCAGGCGTTGAACACATCGGTGAACGGAATGCCGGTGAGCCCCACCATGCCGACGATTGCGTCCGGGTTGGCCACCGTCCAGCTGCCGCCGACCGCGAACTGGATGTCCTTCCACTCCACGCCGGCGTCGGCGAGCGCAAGCTGGCAATGGCGTCGACGCCCATCTGCATGGCGGACTTGCCCTCGAAGCGGCCGAACGGGTGCAGACCCACGCCGATGACCGCAACGTCATTCACGCGATGGCTCCCGACTTGCTTGAGTTCCTCGATGCGGTCCCAGTCCATGCCGATCTCCATCAGCACGAGCTCGGTGTGCTCGGACGCCTGTGGCGCGCGGGTGGTCACCAGCGGCTCGTGGTTGAACTGCACCGGCCCGCGCACGACCTTGAACGGCTGCTCCGCCGCTGGCGAGCTCGACCTCGGCGATCATGTCGTTGGCGATGGCCTGTTCGTCGTTGGCCAGGTCGAGCAGGCTCTGGAACGGCGCCCATTGCCCCTTCATCGTCTTCAGGTGCTGCCGCCAGTACTCAAAAGGCTTGGCGGCGACGGCCTTCGTGATTAATTCGGCTGCCGCGCCGGCATTTTGGATCAGCGGGAGCACCTCGGAGAAGCGCGGATCGTCGGCGGCTTCGGGAATGCCGAGGTGCTCGAAGGTGTCGCGGATCAGCCCGGTCGGGCTGATGATGCACAGGTTGATCGTGCCGCCGTCGGAGGTCAGGTAGTTGCCCATGAACGGGTTCACCGACATCGCCGTCATCGCGCCGGGCATGGGCGTGCGCATGACCTCTCCGGTCTCCATGCCTTGCGTCATGCTCGCCCCCGCCGCCCACCACGCCGTGCTGAGCAGCGACACGTCGAGCTCGACGGCTTCGCCGGTGCGCTCGCGATGCAGCAGTGCGGCCGAGATGCCGCCGGCGATGAACATGCCGCCGATCGAATCGCCGAACGCGGGAATGCCCTGTCCCAGTGCGCCACCCAACTCCTCGGGCGTCAGTGCGTAGCCGACGCCGCTGCGCGTCCAGAACGCCGTCCCGTCGTAGCCGCCGATGTCACGCTCGGCGCCCTTGTCGCCGTACGCCGAACCGCGGGCATAGATGATGTTCGGGTTCACCGCGCGGATGTGCTCGACGTCGAACTTGTGCTTCTGCCGCTGCGCGGGCTTGTAGTTGGTCAGGAACACGTCGGAGGTCTTGGCCAGTTCGTAGATCACCTCCTGGCCGCCCGGCGTGGACACGTCGACGCCGACGCTGCGCTTGCCCCGGTTGGGATGCTCCATCAGCGGATGCCGGTCCGGGTTGACCTGGATGCCGCCCATGTTGAGGAAGCCGCGTTGGGTATCGCCGCGCACGCGGGTGCTCGATTTTGAGGACGTCCGCGCCCCAGTCGGCGAGGATGGCCCCCGCTGCCGGGACGAACGTGAACTGCGCGAGCTCGAGGACCCGGAAGCCCTCCATTACTTTGCCATTTCACATCTGCCTTCTTACTCTGGCGTCGAACGTGACGGGAAGAGCGGCCGGCGAACGGAAGGGCTGACCGTGGATGTGCGGATCGCAGTCGGCCACCAGGCTGACGTTCGTGAGGCGATTCAGCAGGCAGTCGAGCGCGACACGGGTTTCCAGCCGTGCCAGGTGCAAACCCAGGCAGGTGTGCTCGCCGGCCGCGAACGAGATGTGCGGCAGGTGCTTGCGGAGGATGTCGAATTCCTCCGGACGTTCCCAGCGTCCCTCGTCACGATTCGCAGAAGCCATGCACACGCCGATCGCGGACCGCGCCGGAATCGCGACGCCTTCCACCTCGGTGTCCTCGGTGGTGAACCGCTGCACCGTGGTCAGCGGCGTCTCGAAGCGCAGCCCCTCCTCGATCGCCTGGGGGATCAGCCCGCGGTCGGCTGCCAGCGCGGCGAGCTGGCTGGGATGGGTGAGCAGCAGATACAGCAGGTTGCCCGACGACCGGTAGGTGGTCTCCAGCCCGGCGGGCAATAGCAGCCGCAGGAACGAGTAGATGGCTTCGTCGCTGAGCCTTTCGCCGTCGATCTCCGCGGTGACCAGATCCCCGATGATGTCCTCGGTGGGTTTGGATTTGCGCTGCTCGATCTGGTCGAGGAAGTAGTCCTTGAGCGCGGCCGATGCCTCGAAGGCGCGTTCGTAGCTGGCCGTGTAGCTGATCAACTGCGCGGCGCGCTTACGAAACATCGGCAGGTCTTCGTCGGGCAGCCCCAATAGTCGGGCGATGACGCGGGTGGGGAACTCGAAAGTGAGATGCCGGACCAGGTCGGCCTCGCCGGCGTCGACGAATTCGTCGATCAACGCGTTGCAGATCGGCCGGACGATGGTTGGTTCCCACCGGGCCAGCGTTTTGGACTTGAATGCCGCGGACACCAGGTTGCGATGGTCGCGGTGCTTCTTTCCGTCCATCGCCAGGATGGTGGGCCCTATGAACAGGCCGATGGTGTTGTCGTATGTCTTGGAAGTGAATAACCGGCCGTCCCGAAACACCGTGTTGACCGCCGCGAACGACATCGCCGTAGTACTCACGCTTGGGCCGCAGGGACTCGGGCGTCTTGGAGTAATCCATGACCGTGCCTTCGAACACGCCATGTTCGCGGCGCTTTTGGGCAAAGAACGGGTAGGGGTCACGCAGGTCAACGACTTGATCGCCGGTGCCAGCGGCGGTCTGAACGTGCTTCGTCACATAGTTCTCCAGCATCCTCAAGCACTCAGCACGAACGGGAAGCCCTTGTGGGTGATCGTACTGTAATTCTTACAGTAGATAATATGACCCCAACGCTGATGCCAGCCGATCCCGTCTTGGACCACCCGTCCGGTTAAGCTCCGTGGCGTTTGGGCGGGCTCAGCGCTTGGCGCCATTGATTAACGGCCGGACGGACCTGCACGGCCCGGACAGATGCCCCGTATTGGTAGAGCTCAAGGAACGAGACCCGCCAGTGCGGGGAGTCGCCCTCGCTGACCTCAAATGTCGTGCCCGCCGAAATCTTCAACCACTTGATGTTCAGGGCGTCGCGACGGAAAGCGAAGGCAGCCAACGGTTGTCGCCCCGAAAGTCGCGATTCCAGATCGGTGATGCCAAGTGCGTTTTCCACCCAACCCGAGTATTCATTGACCATGCAGCGCAGGTGGGTATCCGTCAGTTCGAGGGTGGCGCGGGCTTGACCCGGGTAGAACGTCTTGATTTGCACCAGATACGCGCCGGTGTGCGGGGGTGGCATGCCGAGATGCAGCCTTCCCGTCGGAGCGGCGGACACCGCCGGGCTTGCCGACGCCGCCGGGGCCGGCGGTGTGGCCGGCACCGGCGGTGATTGCGGCGGACCCGCGGGGTGGTAGTAACTCGTCCAGGCGTTGCCGTCGAAATATCGTAACCGGCCACCGCCGGCCGGATCTGGGTACCAGCCGGCGGGCGGCATTGGTGGTGGTCTCGTCACAGCGCTCCCGATGTGGTGAGAAAGGGTCGAGCAGACGCAGAATCGCACTCGCGGGGCTCGCGGCGTGCGATTCTGCTTCTGCTCGTGGCGAAACGAGCCTAGGCCAATCCGGGCAGGGCGATCACTCGGCCGCCCCGTATCGACGCGCCGCAGATACTGAGGCCTATCGTCTGTAGGCATTGGAGCGAACGTCATCGCGATGAGCCGATCTTGGGGGATCAGGTGGACGAGTCAACCGATGGGCTGATGCCTGACGTCGTGGCCATCACGGTGAAAGGTGCGGCCGGATGACCGAACAGTTAGCCGATCCCGTCGCCGATGGCCAAGCGTGGGCGCAGCGCCAGCAAGGCGCGTTCCCGGAGTGGGTGACTCGTTACGGCGGCGGTGATCCGGATCGGTGGGACTTCGGCCTGGATTCGCTAAA
Organism: uncultured Actinomycetota bacterium; assembly: GCA_963748885.1. Lineage (GTDB taxonomy): Bacteria > Actinomycetota > Actinomycetes > Mycobacteriales > Mycobacteriaceae > Mycobacterium. Next base: position 269,923 of record CAVVLC010000017.1, on the reverse strand, counting down.
TGTTTTGTCGTACATCATATTTGATCATTACCCGACCGAGGAGGCGATCGACGACCCGGACAACGCCGCGTTCACCGATCCCGCCACCTGGTACCTCGGGGAGATCGTGCGCCGTGGCGACCCGAAGAAGCTGCGTTGGTCACGACGGGACCATGGCTATGAGTCCGGCGACTACGTGGTTGAGCCGGCGGCGAAGACGCGAAGATGGGCGGCGAACAATTCGCGCGGGCACCTGCGCGTCGTGCCCCACCTAGGGGATCCGATGTGGTTGCGCTCCTACTACACCCATTACATTGCGCCGCCGTGGGATAAACCCTGGCCGGCATGGATCCACTCCAGCGAGACGGGTAGCTGGTCCTGGGATGAGGCCGCGCAGCGGTGGTCATCCCAGCGTGATCGGTGGTTGGACGGAATTGCCGGCCTGCTCGGCATGCTGGCTAGCCGGTTGCCGGATACCGTGCTGGACTACTCGACGACTTCGCTGCAGACCGTCGAGGTTTACACCGTCAACTACTTGGCGGCCGAAGGCGGAATGCTGCGCGACGCCGTCGCCGCCTATGTCGGTGAGTGTCTGTTGCGTTCGGCCGGCGGCAGATGGATTTGGGATGAACACCCCGAACACCTCACCAATGGTTTCCCGGTAGTAAAGCGCAGCATTACCACCGTTTCGCCGGCCCACTTGATCGAGTTCGCCTGGGCGCGCAGGGATGGGCAAACCTTCGCTCGGATCCATCGCGCCTGGATCGCCGAGGGTGAGGACAGCCGCCGGCGCGGCGACGAGCACTCGCTGCAGCGTGAAGCAACGCCGGGACTGGATCCGATCGACGAGCCCGTCACGCCCGCCCAGCAGTGGGCCGATGCGCGACGACCACAAGCTCGCGACTGGGTGGCCCGCTACGGCGGGGGGCGTCGGTGGGACTTCTCCGCCGAATCGCTGGATGGCCTCGCTCAAATCCTGCTCGACCAATGCCCGGCGGGAACCGCCGTGCGCGACGCCCCGGCCGGCGACGATTTCATCGACGGTTTGGTGTGGTACTTGGGCGAAACCTTGCACCGAGCCAAGCCGTCGCGATGGAGCTTCAGCGCCAACGTCGCCGCCAGGGTTGACGACGCGCGGGCCGGACTCACCATCTCCGCCAACCTGCCCTTCGACGTCTACCCCGTCGCCTACCCCATGGCGGTGTATCTCGTGCAGGAGCTCGACCTTGTGGTGCGGCCCAGGGCGTACTTGGGGCCCAACGGCCCGGAGACCGATCCGACACGGCTACGCCGCACCTACGAATCCTGGGTGACATCCTTTATCCGTGAACGCGTTTCCCGATCGCTGAAACGCCGTGAGCAAGTCAAGCGGCGTGCCGGGCGAACCAGGTCTGACGAGGAAGTGCTGGCGCGGTGGCTGGCCGCGCGCAACGACGAATTCCCTAGGTGGATGAAGCAGTTCGGATCCGGGCAGGAATGGGACTTCAGCGTCGACAGTCTCGATGCGTTGGAAGCGCTGATTCGGCAAGTGGCGTCAGGACCGGAAGAGCTGCTGGAAGACAAGGCCAACGCCAATTTCCTGGAAGGCGCCGCCTGGTATTTCGGCGAAGTGCTGCGCCGCGACTACCCAGACCGCACCCGCTGGTCATACGAACGCCACTACCATCCGGAGGCTCACCTTGCCGGGTCGGGCGCCGGTCTGGTCATCGAAGAACTGGCGGCGGTGTACACGAAAGACGGGGGGGTGCTGCGCCACTGGTATGAGGTCGGACGAAGGCACAAGGAACGCTACGCCGATTAGCGGGCCCGCGTGGCCTAGATTTCTGCTCGCGCAGCAAAGCCCTAGGGCTGGTGGGGCAGTAGGCGCACCATCAGGCCGTTGGCTTCGCTGAGCAGCGTGCCGTCGGCGTCCGTCATCGTCGCCGCGATGAAGTGCTTCCTGCCGTCGATTTCGCTGATGTGGCCGCGAGCGGTAAGCGGCTCGTCGATCGGGGTGATCTTGCGGTAGTCGACATGTAGGTAACCCGTGCGAGTGGCGGGAATACCCGCCGTAGAGACCACCATCCCGAATAACCAGTCGTAGAACAGCGGGATCATGCCGCCGTGCACCGCGTTGTTTCCGCCCACGTGGGATCGGGTGAAGTGTCCCTCCATGACGACGCCGTCGGGCCCGGATTGCGTGACGAGCCACGGCGGCATCAGGGGGTGGCCCAAACCGGGCAGGGAGAGCACTCGGCCAGCCCTTACCGACGTTTCGGGAATCTGGCACCCGTCCAGCAGCGCGCACGCGTCTTCGACGTGCTCGGCCGCGACGGCCCACGTCGACGGGTCCGGGTCCGTGGAGACGGTCAGGTCCTGTAGACGCCGGATGGCCGCAACAAACCGGCCCAGTTCGGGGGGCGCATCGTCGACCGGCTTGATTTGCGGAAATCCACCACGGATTTCGGGGATTTCGGTTGCCGTGTCCTTCGTGTCTGTCATGGCGTCCTTTCAGCTCGCGGCTTCCATACGCGGAGCAGATCGTCGGTGGTGGTGATGGTTGCGAGCAACGACAGGGTGTTGGCGATCACCGCAGCGCCGTAATCGGCGGGTATACCGGCTACGGCGTCTCGCGGCACGATGACCCGATACGCCGCGTTGATCCGCGTCCATGACTACGTTGGGGATCGCGATGTTCAGCGAAACGCCCGCCACGACGAGGGTCGACACCCCGATGTTCCGCAGCACCGCATCGAGGTCGGTGCCCCCCATCGGTCCGACGCCGTGCCACCTGCTCAGCACCAGATCGCCTGGCTCAGGACCCAATTCGGGCAGCAGCGAGGCTCCCGGGGTGCCGGGAGTGATGTTCACGCCGTCGTGTCCGATCGAGAAAATCTTGGCATTGTGGTTGGAGCCGAGCCCATCGGGTCGCCGCTGCACCAGGCAGTGCACAATCCGCACCCCGGCCGCCCGCGCCGCCGGCAACAGCCGCACGATGTTGGGCAGTGCGACGCGGCGGGCTTCCTCGGCGAGCAGCGCCAGCCCGGCGTCCGGGCCGATGACGGCGCCCTGGCACTCCTGGGTGACGATCGCGGTGTGTTCGGGAGCGGCAAGTTCGGCAAGTTCAGGTCTCATGCGGACCCTGCGACTTTCGCGACCTCCGGCGGGACATCGTAGAATTGCGTTGCCCAGTTACGCAGTGCCATATACGGTTTGGCGTCCACCTGAGATAGCGCGGGATGCTTGACGTAGCGCTGGTAACGCCAAATCTCGAGGTCATCCCACACCGTGCTCAGGTGTTGGGTTTCGACGCGCCCACGTAGCTGGTCGGGCGGCACATCGGAGGCGTCGCCCGGGTTTCGCGGCCACCAGATCGAGTAGAACATGTTGGAGGTCTGATCGTCGACCGGAGTGCAGGCGAAGATCAGCCGGTGGTTCGATGCGCCTTCGAACGCACTGATGGCGCCGCCGAGCCCGAACATGTGACTGTGGATCCGCAACGCCATCTTGTCGGGATCCTTCGCTGCCGGCATCCGGCCATCCGGTGAGGAACCGCCACTCTTGATCGACGACCTTCCAGTCCAGCATCCTGGGCGTCACCGTGGCGTGATGCACGTACTTGAAATGGGCACTGTCAGGTCCGTTTTCGGCCACGATCTGTGGGTGCACCGGTTCCTTTTCGGCGAGCCGGGAGAACTCAGGATACGGCCGGTAATAGGCGGCGGGGTCGGTTTCGAACTGCGGGAACGAGGTGAAGATGTCCGGCATTTCCCACTGCGGCGCCTCGCCGTGCGGGTGATGCCAGACGAACACGCAGTCGTACTGCTCCAGCACCGGGAACACCCGCAGGGTGAGCCCGCGGTTGGGCCGGTCGGGTTGATAGGGGATGTATCGGTTGGTGCCGTCCGGGCCCCAGCGCCAGCCATGGAACGGGCACTGGACACAATCGCCCACCACCGTGCCGCCGTGCCCGATGTGCGCGCCGAGGTGCTTGCAGTGCGCCTCGAGCACGTGCAGTTGACCGGACTCGTCGCGGTAGGCGGCCAGATCCTCGCCGAAATATTGCAGCGGCCGGACGTCCCCGGCCGGGAATTCGGGGGACCACCCGACCATGAACCACCCGGTGACCTTCCAGGTGAACGGAACCCTCACGCCAGCGCCTCCCGCGGTCGTTTCGCTGATACTAAGTCCGTTACAGTATAGATTTCAGCAGGTCGGCGGAAGTTCGTCCACTGCGCGCCAAGGAGCTGCATGACCGGAGACGATGGATCGGGCCCCGAGCTGGGCGACCGCTTCGACGTCCTGGTTATCGGCGCCGGATTCTCCGGCCTGTACATGCTGCATCGGCTGCGGCAGCTCGGATTGCGGACCCGGGTGCTGGAGATGGCCGAAAACGTAGGCGGCACCTGGCTGTTCAATCGCTACCCGGGTGCGCGGTGTGACATCGAGAGCATCGAATACTCGTACAGCTTCTCCGAGGAGATCCAGCAGGAATGGGTTTGGACGGAGTCGATGCCCGCCCAACCCGAGATCGAGGCCTACCTGAACTTCGTCGCCGACCGGCTCGATCTGCGCCGCGACATCCAGTTCGACACCTTGGTCGTGGCGATGGCCTTCGACGAGGAGGCCGCCGCGTGGGTGGTGCAAACCGAGCGGGGTGAGATCCTTCGTTGCGCCATTCGTCGTCGCCGCGTCGGGCATCCTGTCGGTGCCGCTGGAACCCGAGATCCCCGGGACTGGCGACCTTCGCCGGAACGTCACTGTCCACCAGCCGCTGGCCGGCGCGACGGCTTCGATCTCGCCGGCAAGCGGGTCGGCGTCATCGGCACCGGCTCGACCGGTGTTCAGCTCGATCCCGGTCGTGGCCCGGGAAGCCCTGCAGCTCTACGTGTTCCAGCGTTCCGCGGCATACACCCTGCCGTGGCGGGTGCGCCCATTCGAGCCCGGCGAGCTGGACGAGATGAAGGCCAGCTACGACGAAATCCGGGCGGCCCAGCGGGCACACCCGATCGGGGCCGCGCGGCTGAGCGCCTTCTCGGTGCTGCTCGGGATGCTCGGCAGCCCGCCGCTCAAATCGGCGTCGCGGGAAGAGCAATTGCGCGCCATCGAGGAGCACGGCGTGTTGGGCGCGCTGAATTGGGGCGACGTCTTCTTCGACATCGAGGCCAACCGGATGGCCGCCAAGCTGTACGGCGAGGCGGTGGCCCGGATCGTCAAGGACCCGGAGACCGCGGCGGCCCTGGTGCCCGACTATCCCTTCGCGTGCAAGCGGCCGATCATCGACCAGGGCTACTACGAGACCTTCAACCGCGACAACGTCACGCTGGTCGACCTGCGCAAGGGCCCGATCCGCGAGGTGACGCCGACCGGCATCCGCACCGAGCGAGGCTGCTACGAGCTCGACGTCGATCGTCTACGCCACCGGGTTCGACGCCATGACCGGCGCGCTCACCGCATCGACGTCCGCGGCCGCGACGGGCTGCTCGCTCGGCGAGTTCTGGGCCGGCGAGGGGCCGCTGTCCTATCTCGGGCTGGCGGTCGCCGGCTTCCCGAACCTGTTCACGGTCCAGGGGCCGGGCAGCCCGAGTGCTGCCACCAACTTCGTCGCCGCGCTGGAGCAGCACGTGGAGTGGATCGGCGACTGCATCGCGCACCTGCGCGCCAACGGAATCCGCACGATCGAAGCGCTGGCCACCGCGCAGCAGGAGTGGATCGACCACACCACCGCGCTCGTCGCGCCGACCGTGCTGGTGCACCCGTCCTGCAACTCCTGGTACAACGGCGGCAACGTGCCGGGCAAGAAACGGATGTACATGGGTTATGTCGGCGGAATACCCGAATACCGGCGTCGCTGCGACGAGATCGCGGCGGCCGGATACACCGGATTCAAGCTCGGTTTAACGGTTTAGGGGAGACTGCATGTCATTGGCGACGCGAGGGCTGGACATCACCCGCGAACTGGGCCCATGGTGCTGCCCGCGGGCGGTGGCCGGCCTCAACGAATCGACGCGGTGGGCCGGGGTATCGCCGCGCGGCGTGCGCCAGTTCGGCGAGGTCATGCTGGACGAGCTTGTGCTGAGTGGCTTTTCGTTGCTGGGCGGGGATTACCGGCCGAGATGCGGCCGCTGGACGCGTGTGGCGCGGCGGCCGAGGAGCTGTCGGCGCTGGGCATCGACGGCGCGCACGCCGACCCGAAACCCGTTGCAAATGACGTCGATACAGCCGCGGCGCATCGCCGGGATTGGCATACGAGCGGATGACGTTCGAGCATGATCCGGCACTGCCCCAGACGCTGGCGGCCGAGGGCCTCGGCGGCCCGGCGACGGCGGTGGTGCACGTGTGCCGGCACCGCGACGGACCGCGGCCGTGGCTGGTCTGGGTGCACGGCGCCGGTCAGGGCGGCACGGAGGACTGCTGCTGTCGCGGATCGGCCGAGTTCACCACAAGCTCGGGTTCAACGTCGCGATGCCGGTGCAGCCCGGCCATGGCAGCCGGCGGCGGCGAATGGCCGCGCTATCCGGACATGGATCCGCTGGGCAACGTCGCGGGCATGATGCGGGCGGTATCAGAGGTGCGGGCCGTGGTGCGCTGGGTGCGGCCGACAGGCCACCGCCGTTGTGGTATCCGGGATTTCGATGGGCAGTCCGGTCGCTGCGCTGGTTTCGCACCTGGAGCGGCGAGATCGACGCGGTCGCGCTGTATACCCCGATTCTGGGGCTCAACTCGATGATCGCGCGCCACCTGGAGCGCTGGGGACCGTCGCGTGTCGGGTTCCGGGAACTGCTGGAGTCCCCGGTGGTGTCGCAGCTGACCTCGGTGATCGACCCGCTGGCGGTCGACCCGGCGCCGCCGCCGCAGCGCCGGCTCATCGTCGGCGCCTGGCATGACCGGATGGCGATGCGCGAGCCTGCGGTTGCGTTGCAGGAGCGCTGGGCGGCCGAGCTCTACTGGTATGACGGCAGCCACGTCGGTCATGTGTTCTCCCGGCGCGTGCAGCGGGTCTCCGAGCGATTTCTGCGCGAGGTCGCGGGGTGATGGCGGCAACCCGGACCGCGCGCGAAGTGGTCGAGCTCTACAACCTTGTCGTCTGGAACGAGCGCGAATCTGGCGCTGGCCGAGGAGTTGTTCGCCGACAACGTCATTCGCCATGAGGTCGGCGAGGCGCACACGCTGACGCACGAGCAGGCGGTCAAACGGGTCGAGGACACCTGGGCCATGTTCGACACGCTGCGCTTCGACCTGAATATCGTGATCGCGGGGACGACGGTGAGCACGTCGCGATCGTCTACGACTCGACCGTATCGACCACACAGCGACACCGCCACGATCCCCATCGGCAGCATCGAGGTGTTCCGCGTCGTCGACGGCAGGATCACCGAGGTCTGGAATTGCGGCTACCAGCAAGGAGTTTGGAATTGAGCAGATCGCAGCACGCTTGACGAGCTGGGCTACTACCTGCTGGCCGGGGCCGGCGGAGAAGGACCGGCGACGTTGATGGACGAGGCCCGACGCGGCGAGGAGCTGGGCTTCGGCACCGGCGTTCATCTCCGAACGCTGGAACGTCAAGGAAGCCTCCTCCCTGGTCGGGGCCGCGTGCGCGGTGACCAGCCGGATGCAGATCGCCACCGCCGCAACCAATCACAACACCCGCCATCCGCTTGATCACCGGTTCGTGGGCGACCACCATGCACAGGCTCTCGGGTGGCCGGTTCACGCTGGGTATCGGCCGGGGCATCGCAGCGATCTACGGGGCGTTCGGCATCCCCGCCGTGACGACCGCGCAGATGGAGGACTGGGCACAGGTGATGCGCCGGTTGTTGCACGGCGAGATCGATCTTCAACCACGACGGCCCGATGGGCAAGTATCCGATCCTGTTCCTCGACCGGGACTTCAACGAAGACATCCGGTTGGCGCTGGTGGCTTTTGGGCCCCAGACGCTGGCGCTCGGCGGGCGTGTGTTCGACGACGTCATCCTGCACACCTACTTCACCCCGGAAACGTTGCAGCGCTGCGTCACAACGGTCAAGGGCGCCGCGGAGAAGGCGGGCCGCGACCCGGACAACGTGCGGGTGTGGTCGTGTTTCGCCACCGTCGGTGACCACCTCCCGAGGAGCTGCGGCTGAAGAAGACCGTTGCGCGGCTGGCCACCTACCTGCAGGGCTACGGCGACCTGTTGGTGCGGACCAACAACTGGGATCCCGCTGTGCTGCAACGGTTCCGGGCGGATTCGGTGGTGACGTCGATCGCCGGCGGGATCGACCACAAGGCCACGCCCGAGCAGATCGAGCACATCGCGACGCTGATTCCCGGACGAATGGCTGGAACCCTCGGCCACCGGATCGGCGCAGCAGTGTGTGGACCGGATCCGCCGCGAATTCGACTACGGCGCCGACGCGGTGATCATGCACGGCGCCACCCCGGACGAGCTCGAGCCGATCGTCGCCGCCTACCGGGCCTCTAACTAGTCGCGAGCGTGCACAAAATGCCGCTCTGGCGCGGCGTAGCGTACAAACGCGCACGCTCGCGGGAACGGGGGTCAGGGCAGGATGACGGTGCGGGTCACCGGTTCGGCGGCGGCCTGGCGGCCGGACAGGCCGCGCTGCAGGGCGGCCAGCAGCGCGTCGCGGGTCTCACGGGGATCGATGAGTTCGTCGAAACCCATGTGCTCGGCGGATCGGAACGACGCCTGCAGCTCGGCGTCGCGCAGCTTGGCGGACACGTCCTCGCCGGCGTGCGTGCGCGACTGAGCGCCGCGGCGCTCATGGCCCCCATCGTGGCGCCCGGATAGGCGAATGTCGCTGTCTGCTGGTCGAACCCGAGCAGCGACATGACCATTGAGCCAAAGCCGTACGCCTTGCGAAGCGTCACGTGCAGCTTGATCGTGGTGGCGGCGGTCTGGGCGGCGAACATGCGCCGCGCCGCTGCGCAATACGCCCTCGCGTTCGGAGCGGCTGCCGGGCAGCATGCCGGGGTTGTCGGCCAGGAACACGATCGGCAGGTGGAAGGAGTCCGCCACCATGATGAAGTGCGCCGCCTTGTCGGCGGCGGCGGCGTCGATGGATCCGGCCAGCACCTGCGGCTGGTTGGCGACCACCGCGACCGGATGCCCGCCGAGGTGCGCGAGCGCGCAGATGATCGCCCTGCCATAGCGCGGCTGGACCTCGAACCAGTCCGGACTGTCGAAGACCACGTCGAGCACCGCCCGCATGTCGTAGACGCGCCGGTTGTCGCGGGACACGATGTCCAGCAGCTCCGGCGTCGATCGTGGCGCGGTCGTTTCGTCCTCGGGCCGCTCCGGCGGGTACGACCAGGCGCTCGGCGGGAAATAGGACAGATAGCGGCGGATGTCGTCGATCACGGCTTCGTCGTCCTCGGCGACGTTGTGGATGACCCCGCTGGGCAGCGCGACGTCCGGCCCGCCCAGGTCCTCCTTCGAAATCTCCTCGCCTGTGGACTCTTTCACCACCGGCGGCCCGGCGGTGAAGATGGCGCCCTGGCGGCTCATGATCCGGAAGTCGCACACCGGCGCGACCAGCGCGCCGTGGCCGGCCGAGGGGCCCGAGCACCGCGGCGACGGTCGGGACTCGCCCCGAACACCGGGTCTGGGCGAGCAGGTCGGTCGGGGTGCGCCCGTAGTGTCCGCCGGTCGGACGAAAGCCGGCGCCGTCGAGCAGCATCACCATCGGAATCCGGTTGCGGACAGCGAGTTCGGCGATCCGGTAGCGCTTGGAGTTGCCGCCGGGCCCGATGCTGCCGGCCAACGTGGTGAAGTCCTCGGCGCCCACCATCACCGGCACCCCGTTGATCAGCCCGGAGCCGGTGACGATCGCGTCGGCCGCGACCTCACCGCCGACCAGCGTGCCGATTTCGCGGAACGTGCCGGGGTCGAGGAGACGCTCGATGCGCGCGCGGGCGTCGAGCTTGCCCTTGCCGCGGTGCTTGTCGAGCCGTTCGGGCCCGCCCATGGCCAGTCGCGTGCTGCCGGCGACGGTCGAGATCTTCGAGCGTCTCGTCCCAGTCCTGGGCTTTGGCCATGCGTCTGTCCTACATACTGAATTGCTTACTGTAAAGTTACCCGGATGGGTAGCTCCCCTCGCCTCAAGATCGACGGGGGCATCCCCAATCAACTCACACGGGTCGCCGAGGCGGCCGGCGCTCTGGAGCGAGCGGGCTACGACGGCGGCTGGACGGCCGAAACCAATCATGATCCGTTCCTGCCGCTGCTGCTGGCCGCCGAGCACACGTCGCGGCTCGAGCTCGGCACCAACATCGCGGTGGCGTTCGCGCGCAATCCGATGATCGTGGCCAACATCGGCTGGGACCTGCAGGCCTACTCGCAGGGCCGGTTCATCCTCGGGCTTGGGCACCCAGATCCAGCCGCACATCGAGAAGCGGTTCAGCATGCCGTGGAGCCACCCGGCGCGTCGGATGCGCGAGTTCGTCTCCGCGCTGCACGCGATCTGGTCGGCCTGGCGCGGACGGCACCAAGCTGCGTTTCGAGGGTGAGTTCTACACCCACAAGATCATGACCCCGATGTTCACCCCCGAGCCGCAGCCGTATCCGGCGCCGAAGATCTTCCTGGCCGCGGTCGGCGAAGCGATGACCGAGATGTGCGGCGAGGTCGCCGACGGCCACCTCGGTCATCCGATGGTCTCGAAGCGCTACCTCGACGAGGTGACGATGCCGGCGCTGCTGCGCGGCATGCACGCGCTCGGGCCGCGATCGCGAGCGACTTCGAGGTGTCGTGCGAGGTGATGGTGGCCACCGGTGAGACCGACGCCGAGTTGGCGGCCGCCACCGCCGCCGCGCGCAAGCAGATCGCGTTCTACGGATCAACGCCGGCCTACCGCAAAGTGCTTGAGCTGCACGGCTGGGGCGACCTGCACACCGAACTGCACCGCCTGTCCCTGCGAGGCGAGTGGGACGCCATGGGCTCGCTGATCGACGACGAGATGCTCGAAGCCTTCGCCGTCGTCGGCTCGGTCGACACGCGTGGCCGACGCCCTGCGAAGTCGCTGCGACGGCGTCGTCGACCGGGTGCTGCCCATCTTTTTCACCGCATCAGCAGACTGTGTTTCACGCGGCACTGAAGGAGTTCCGCCAGTGAGCGCGACCAACGATCGACGAAGCCGCCAGAGTTATTGGCCGATCCGTTGGCCTACACCGACGAACGGCGATTGCACGCGGCGCTGGCCCATCTGCGTGCCAGCTGCGCCGGTCTCGCTGGGTCGACGTGCCGAACTACCGGCCGTTCTGGGCGATCACCAAGCACGCCGACATCATGGACATCGAACGCGCACAACACGCTGTTCACCAACTGGCCGCGGCCGGTCCTGGCGACCGGGGAGGGCGACGAGCTGCAGACCGCCGCGGGTGTGCGCACGCTGATCCACATGGACGACCCGCAGCACCGCGTGGTGCGCGCGATCGGCTCGGACTGGTTTCGCCCGAAGGCGATGCGGGCGTTGAAGGTTCGGGTCGATGAACTGGCCAAGATCTACGTCGACAAGATGTTGGCCGTCGGGCCCCGAATGCGACTTCGCCCAGCAGGTCGCGGTGAATTACCCGCTCTACGTGATCATGTCGCTGCTGGGCCTCCCGGAAGCCGACTTCCCGCGCATGCTCAAGCTGACCCAGGAGTTGTTCGGCAGCGACGACAGCGAGTTCAAGCGCGGCGCCACCGAAGGGGATCAGCTGCCGGCGCTGCTGGACATGTTCCAGTACTTCAACGCGGTGACCGCGTCGCGCCGCGAACATCCGACCGAGGATCTCGCGTCGGCGATCGCCAACGCCCGCATCGACGGCGAACCGCTGTCCGATATCGAAACGGTGTCGTACTATCTCATCGTCGCCACCGCCGGTCACGACACCACCAGCGCGACCATCTCCGGCGGCCTGCACGCACTCGTCGAGAATCCGGACCAGCTGCGCGCGGCTGCGCGACAATCTGGACCTGATGCCGCCGGCCACCGAGGAGATGATCCGCTGGGTCACCCCGGTCAAGGAATTCATGCGAACCGCCGGCCGAAGACACCGCCGTGCGCGGAATCCCCATCGCCGCAGGCGATTCGCTGCTGCTGTCGTATGTGTCGGCCAACCGCGACGAGGATGTCTTCGACGACCCGTTCCGCTTCGACGTCGGGCGCGAACCCAACAAACATCTGGCCTTCGGCTACGGCGTGCACTTCTGTATGGGTGCGGCCCTGGCCCGCATGGAGGTCAACAGCTTCTTCACCGAACTGCTGCCGCAGGCTGAAATCGATTGAGCTGACCGGCGATCCGCAATTCGTCGCCACGACATTCGTCGGCGGTCTCAAACACCTGCCGGTCCGCTACTCGTTTGGGTAGGCCGCACGGCTCGGCGTGGCCGGCACCGGATTTCAATCCTCGTATTCGATGTGGACGACGTCGGAGGTCGGCCGCGACTGGCAGGTAAGAATCCAGCCATCAGCAACGTTGTCGGCGCTGAGTCCGTCGTTCCGCTCCATGTGAACATCGCCGAGGAGCAGCTTCGCCTTGCAGGTGCCGCATCCGCCGCCGATGCAGGTGTGGGGGGCATCGATCCCGGCCCGCAGCGCCGCCTCCAGCAGCGACTCATCACCCACCGTCGTGGTCTGCTCGGTTACCGCGCCGTGGCTGACGACGACCGTCGACAGCATCGGAGCGTCATCATCGGCAAGCTCCGTCTGGCTCGTCGAGATGGACCACTCGCCCGCCGTGGCCGGACCGTCGTGCCCTTCGGGGCCGAAACCGTGCTCGATTCTGCGCCAGCTGCGGTATTGCGAGGGCGTGAGTTCGGATCCCCACGCGGTTGAGATCGGCACCCCGCGGTCGAGGAAGTCTGCCTCGTTCCTCTTCCAGGCCTTCACCCAGAGGTAGAACGGGATCTGTGGGTGGAGGTGGTGCACGATGTGGAAGTTTTGGTTGAACATCAGTGGGTTCATGACGCGTTCCCAGCCGACCCGGGCCCTGCTGGCCCGCATGGGGTCGATCTTCGCGGTGGCATCCAGATCGTGGTGCGGCAAATAGGTGAACCACCAGGAGAGGATTCCCAGGGTCAGGCGCTGTGGGAGCAGGTAGATCAGCGCGAAGTCCCAGCCATGGCCAGACCAGATCATCGTGGTGAACAGCGTGAGCACGACGGTGACGTCGATCAGCACGCCCACGACCTCCTTGCGCGGCCGGTGGCGTAGTCGGGGTATGCCGAAGCGGGCGTACCAGGCGTCGATGGTGAGCCAGCGAAACCACAGTTGCCAGGACGGGCCGGTGTGGGCCCAGGCGTCTGGATCGATTCGCGGGTCTTCGTTGGTGTTGCGGTGGTGCTCGCCGTGGATGTATCTCATCAGCGGAAACGTCACCCACAGCGCTACGAACGGCAGCGACAGGCGGCCGAAGAGTTCGTTGACCCACTTGGCTTTCCCGACGGTGCGGTGGATGGAGTCATGTAGGACGGTGAACATCGCGTAGGTGGCCGCGACGTGGGCGGGGATCGTGAACACGAACTTCCATCGGGTCAGATCCATGAGTACGAGCGTGGTCGCGGCCAGCCAAAGCGTCAGGGCACCTAACCAGATGAGCACGGTTGGGATGGCAATCCTCGGCAGCGTCAGTCCCGGCTCCGAAGCACCTCGATAGGTAACAACTGTTTCACTCGCGGGTGCCACACGCCGCTGGGCGAGCCCGGCGTCTGTATCGACCTGTGTCAAGACCGTGGGCCTCATTTCTTTGGCTCGCGTACGTGGACCAGAGCTGCGCACCGGTCGATCGGCCAGACGGCAGGTCCAAACGACTCAGCGCCAGATATGTTGTCATGGATTCTCGAGGTGACGCCAGTTGGGCGCGCTGGACGCCCCTGGGCGGCCGGGAACCAGTCCCTCTGCATTCCCCTTCCGGCATGCAGTAGGCACGCGGCCTCGCTGGCTGGGGCTGAGGGCATCCCGAGGCAGCGCGGCCCGCGCCTGATCAGAACCCGCCCGGTCCGCCAGTATGTTCAGCGCGCTTACCCCATACGACAATGCAGCTTGTCACCGATCAAAATGATCTGCGGTCTGCCATCTCCCTGCTGAACTTGCTTCACTATTGCTTTATGGGCCCTAAGAGCACTGTAAGTGTTGCGATTTTGCTTGTTTAGCGCCTAATAGTATGTATTCTGTCCATGCAGGTGCATTGTCGGTATCTACCTGATGGGGGCGTTGGACGCGGGGTGACCGTGGCCCGTCTTCGGGTCGGCCGGCTTCGGTGGAGGAGGAGCACATGGCGGTGGTGACGACGCAGCCGAAGGCGCTGACGTCTGCAAACGCCGTATTTGGTGTTCGCGCCCGCGACAAGGTTTTGGGTCGGCGCTTCGGGTCGGCGGCCTGTCATTTGATCACGTATTTAGGAGGGCAGTGATGTCGTTTCTGGTGGCGGCTCCGGAGATGCTGACGGCGGCGGCGTCGGATTTGGCGGGTATCGGCTCGACGGTGCAGGCGGCCAACAGCGCTGCGTCGGCCCAGACCACCGGTGTGCTCGCCGCCGGTGCCGATGAGGTGTCGGAGGCGGTGGCGGCGCTGTTCACCGGCCACGCGCTGAACTTTCAGGCGCTCAGCGCTAAGGCGGCGGAGTTTCACGCCCAGTTTGTGCAGGCGTTGACCGGTTCCGGGGCGTCGTATGCCAGCACCGAGGCCGCCAACGTCTCGCCGTTGTACGGCATGCAGCAGGGCCTGCAATCCATGGAGCAGGGCGTGCAGAATGTCGCCGACTGGATCGGGCAGGGCGCGTATCAGACCACGCAAAAGATCGACCTCGCGCTGCTCAATGGCATCGACGGCGTGGTGGGGGGCCTGCAGCACAGCGGCCTGCAGCCCGTGGCCAACGTCGTACAGAACGTGATCAATGCGCCCACCGACCTAATCCTGGGGCGTCCGCTGATCGGCAACGGCGTCAGCGGCACCGCCGCGAGCCCCAACGGGCAAGCCGGCGGAATCCTGTGGGGTAACGGTGGCAACGGCTACAGCTACTGCGCCGCGGACGGCGTTACCACACCCACCGCCGGTGGTGCCGGTGGTGCCGCCGGGTTTGTGGGCACCGGCGGGAACGGTGGCAACGGCTTCCTAGGTGGGGCCGGCGGCGCCGGGGGCCACGCCGGGTGGATCTACGGCAGCGGCGGGGCCGGCGGGGCCGGCGGGAACGCCGCGGGTACCGCCCTGCTGTCCGGTGGGGCCGGCGGGGCCGGCGGCGCCGCCGGAATATGGGGCAGCGGCGGGGCCGGCGGGGCCGGCGGATTCGGCGGGATTGGGTACGACGTCCATGGGAACGGATTCGCCCAATGCGGTGGGAACGGCGGGGCCGGCGGCCACGGCGGGATCTTTTACGGCGAAGGCGGCGTCGGCGGGGCCGGCGGGCTGGGCGGCTCAACTGACTTCGTGTTCGGTGGGACAGGCGGGAATGGCGGTCTTGGCGGTGGTGCCGGGCTGATCGGCCAGGGTGGCGCCGGTGGCGCCGGCGGGGCCGGCGGCGCCAGCACTGTCGGCGGCGGGTTCGGCGGCGACGGCGGGGTCGGTGGCCAGGGCGGCTGGGTCTTCAGCGAGGGCGGCGGCGGGGCCGGCGGGGCCGGCGGCGCCGGCGGGGCGGGTCTGTGCGGGTCCGCCGGTGGTGCGGGTGGCTGGGGCGGCGCCGGTGCTGCCGCCAGGTTCATCGGCTCCGGCGGGGCCGGTGGTGTCGGCGGGGCCGGCGGGGTCAGCGAAGGCGGCCTCGGCGGGGCAGGCGGGGGCGGCGGCACCGGCGGCCTCGCGGCGCTGGCCTGCGGCTTCGGCGGGGTTGGCGGTACCGGTGGTGCCGGCGGTGCCGGCGTTGATGGCGGGACCGGCGGCGGCGGCGGTGTCGGCGGTTGGGGCGGCGCCGCGAGGATCATGGGCGACGGTGGGGAAGGCGGTGCCGGTGGAATCGGCGGGACCGGCTATTGCGCCGGCGACGGCGGCGACGGCGGCGGCGGCGGCCTGGGCGGCTTCTGGTACGGAAACGGCGGGGGCGGCGGGGTCGGCGGGGCCGGCGGCTTCGGCTACGGCCAGATCTCGGGTACCCCGACCGGTGGTTGCGGTGGTTCGGGTGGTGCCGGCGGCAGCGCCCTGGTACTTGGCAATGGCGGTGACGGCGGGGCCGGCGCGGTCGGCGGGTACGACGCTCTCGGGCAGACCGCTGGGGTTGGGGCCGGTGGCACCTTCGGCTGGCAGGGGACACTCTTCGGCAAGGTCGGCGTAGACGGAATCACTCCGACGATCTACTACTGATGAGTTAGGTAGCTACCGCCGAAGTCTCCGGCAGCGAGCGCCGAAGCTGCATCCCGAACCCCGGTGGGTTAGCTGGCGGCCGAGATCTCCTTGAGTATCGCCGGGCCGTGGTTGTCGGCCAGTATCGATGTGCCGCTTCTGATCCCAATAGCCGTTGACCAGGATGGCGACGCCTGCGCCGCGAGCCGCCCGAACTCGTGGCGGGAAATGGCCCCATGCACTGCATGGTCGCGAATCACTCGCCGATTAGTAAATGACGTTTGGCCGCGATCTATACACTTCCCGTGGAGCCGTGGAGGTGCCATCGATATGACGCACAAGACGATTGTCATCACTGGTGCCAGTGACGGCATCGGTGCCGCGGCGGCGCGTCGGCTCAGCCGAGGCGGCGAAAACGTTGTCGTGGTGGGCCGGTCGGAAAGCAAGACCACCGCGGTGGCCGCGGAATTGGGTGCGGACTACTTCGTGGCCGACTTCGCCGACCTGTCCCAAGTGCGTGCGCTGGCAGACAAAATTCGTTCCGAATACCCGCGCATCGACGTTCTGATCAACAACGCCGGTCTGATGGTGCACCAGGTACACGCCACACCCGATGGGTATGAGGCGACGTATCAAGTCAACTTCTTGGCGCCGTTTCTGCTTACCACGCAGTTGTTGGATCGGCTCGTTGATTCCCGCGCCACCATCGTGAACACCACCAGCTCGTCGCACCGGCTGGTTCGCGCCTCCTCCGCCGCGGACCTGGAGAACACGTCCGTTCGGCGCCCCAGCATCGCCTACGCCTACTCAAAGCTGGCAATTGTCTTGTTCACCAAGGAATTACACCGGCGCTACCACGCCGACGGGCTCTCGGTTGCGACGGTTCACCCCGGTTACGTCAACTCCAACTTCGGGCCGGCATCGGAATCGCGGGCCATGGCCTTCATGGACCGGTACACGCCGGTATCCCGATTCATTGCGAGTTCGACGAGGGAGCCGACCAGCTGGTCTGGCTGGCCTCGAGCAAGCCAGGTGTCGACTGGAAGCCCGGTGAGTATTACGCGCGGCACAAGATCGCGAAAGCCAATCGCGCGGCCAACGATCCCCGCCTCGCCTCCGAGTTGTGGGATCGCACGATGGCCAAGGTCGGCACTTAGCCGCCAGCGGCGTAGTCGAGCGCCACGATGACGACGAGCTGGCCGATGCAGAACAGCAATGGCACGAAGAATGACAGTCGTCGCTTCGAGCCGCGCCAAACCACCAGGACCAAGGTCCAGGAGCAGCCGGGGAAAGCCGGGCGGATCCGTCGACGTGGTTCGATTATTCACACGCCGGTGTGCTGAGCCGGCCGTGAATGGACGCGAATGGACGTGAGTGGAGCGCAAAGGGGGAGCCCGTGCTAGTGGTGTGTCCCGCAATTAGTTAACTGTGTTTAGGGTGGCGCGTGCTCGCGCGACCTTGGCGAGGATCGATTCAGCGGTTGCCGTCCACAGGTAGGGTTTGGGGTCGCCGTTGTGGGCGTCGATGTATTCCTGGATCGCGGCAACCAGATCGGGTACCGATGCAAAGACCCCGCGCCGCAACGCTTTGTCGGTCAACTCGCGAAACCAACGTTCGACCTGGTTAAGCCACGACGAGGAGGTCGGCGTGAAATGCAGGTGGAAGCGGGGATGCTTGTCGAGCCAGCTTGCCACGTCGGCGTGCTTGTGGGTGGCGTAATTGTCCAGGATCAAATGGATCTGCAGGCCCTTGGGGACCTCGCGGTCGATGGTGCGCAGGAACTTCAGGAACTCCTGGTGGCGGTGACGGGGTAGGCATTGCCCGATCACCATTCCGGTCAACACGTTCAACGCCGCGAACAAGGTGGTGGTGCCGTTACGTTTGTAGTCATGGGTCATCGTCTGCCCGCGGCCCTTTTTCATCGGCAGCGACGCCTGGGTGCGGTCGAGCGCCTGCACCGAGGACTTCTCGTCGGCGCACAGCACGATCGCGTTCTCCGGCGGGTTCAGATACAGACCCACGACATCGACGAGCTTCTCCTCAAAACGCGGGTCGTTGGACACCTTGAAGGTGTCGACCCGATGCGGCTTGAGGCCCAGTTCCTTCCACACCCGCTGCACACTGCTTTTCGAGACGCCGGCGACCCCGGCCATCGTCCTTGTGCTCCAATGCGTCTCACCTTCCGGACGGTATTCTTTGGTGAGCGTCACGATCTTTTCGATCGTGGCGTCGGGGATCGAGGGTTTGCGACCTCGGCCCTCACGGACTTGCCCGAACTTGACCAGCCCGTCCTCGGCGAACCGGGCGCGCCAGTTCGCTACGGTGGCCCGCGACACCGACAACGCGGCAGCGATCGTTGCGTTCGCCGCGCCGTCGGCAGCCATCAGCAAGGCCTTGGCCCGCACCACTTCTCGATGCGCCCCAGACTGCGACCGGGCCAACGACTCCAACACCTCGCGCTGTCCCTCGGTCACCGTCATTGCCGGTACGGGTTTGCTCATACTCGAAATCATATCAATTCACCGCTAACTAATTGCGGGACACACCACTAGGTGTTCACCACTCGGCGATCTGCACCGCCGATGTCGAAAGATCGCTTCGATTCTGGCGGGACGGCCTCGGCCTTACCGAGCAGTTCGACCACACCTTCACCGGCGATTGGCCAGAACTGTTCGGGGCCAAAAGCAATCGGCTCAGGTCGATATTCCTGGGCGACCCGCGAACGCCCGACACCGGGATTGTCGAACTGGTGGAATTCGCGGGTGCCGACGAGGCGCTGCCCGCGACGCCCGAAGCCGAGTCGCCCCGGCACGGGTTCTTCCTGCTCTCGCTGCAGCGCGACGTCGACGAGACGCTTTCCGCGCTGGCCGCACTGGGTTTCACCGCCGGTGTTCGTCGCATCAATGTTGCTGCCCCGGCCGGAAAGACGGTCCCGATGGCGGTTGTCACCGCGCCGGACGGCGTGCTCGTCGAATTGATCGGGCCCGCGCAATGAGTGACTCGATCGCCCCGACTGCTCTGGTAACCGGTGGCGCGTCCGGGATCGGCCGTGCGGTCGCCGGGCTGCTGCGCGACGCCGGCCACCACGTCGTGGTGTGGGACCTGAAAGATGCCGACATCGTCTGTGACATCAGCGATCCGCGACGCGGTGACAGCCGCGATCGAACGCACCGTTCGCGAGCACGGGGTACCCACCCGAATCGTGACGTGCGCCGGCATCGGTGCGTCGGGCCTGCTGCTGAAACAGTCGCCCGCGCAATGGGAACGGGTACTGGCGGTGAACCTCACCGGCACCTGGCTGACCATCCGGGCCGGGGCGCAGGCCATGATCGACGCGGAAGTTGGGGGCTCGATTGTCGCGGTCTCCAGCATCAGCGGCACCGTCGCCGACCGGGATATGGGCGCCTACTGCGTGTCGAAGGCGGGGGTGGACATGCTGGTGAAGGTGGCCGCGGCAGAGTGGGGGAGTCATGGCATCCGGGTGAATGGCGTTGGACCCGGCGTCACCCGAACACCGATGCTGCCGAACCCCGAAGCGTTGCCCGGCTGGGTGGAAGGCATGTCCGAGCGGACCGCCCTCGGCCGCCTGGGCGAGGCCGCCGACGTGGCCGGCGCCATCGTGGGCGTCCTCGAGCTGCCCTGGGTGACCGGGCAGGTCGTGCACGCCGACGGGGGCCTGGCTCTGCACAGCCCGATCGACGCGTACGGGCAACTTCAGCGGGTCATGGCCCGCAAGAAGTAAGATCAGTCCATCGCGAAATCGATTATTCCCCTGATGATTTCGCCGTTGATGAGATCCCGGTAGGCATCGTTGATGTCGTCGAGGTGATAGCGCCTGGTAATCATCTCGTCGAGCTGTAGCCGGCCGGTTTGGTAGAGCCTGGCCAGCCGGGTGATGTCCGCCTTTGGGTTGCACGAGCCGAAGACGGTGCCCGCCAAGGATTTGTTCATCAGGATGAAGTCCTGCAGGTCGATATTGACCGACCGAGTCAGCTGCGAGGTCATGCCGGTCAGCACGCACGTCCCGCCCTTGCGGGTGAGGTGCAGTGCGTCCCGGACATCGTCGGGGGTGATCAGCGAAGGCGAGACCACGACGGCGTCCGCCATGACCCCGTACGTCAGGTCACGCACCAGTTCCATCGCCTCGGCTGCCGTCGCGGCACTGTGGGTGGCGCCGAAGTGCAACGCCGATTTCTGTTTGAACTCAACCGGATCGACCGCGACGATGTGCGCGGCGCCGTTGATCCGGGCACCCTGGATGGCTCCGGTACCGATTCCTCCGACACCGATCACGACGACGGTATCGCCCGCCCGCATGCCGGAGCGGTTGGCGACCGAACCGTAGCCCGTCGGAATGGCGCACGACAGCAGCGCGCTCGGAGCCAGCGGTAGATGCGGCTCGATCTTCACCAGTGATTTCGTGGATACCACGGTGTGCGTGGCGAATGCACCCACCTTCGCCAGGTGGCCCAGTGGCCTGCCGTCGGCGGTGTGATGGCGGAATGTGCCGTCGGTCGGCATTCCCGGTGTCAGGACGGTGGCGCCGACGTCGCAGATGTATTCCATTCCGGTTGCGCACCAGCGGCATTGGCCGCAGACGGCGACGAACGACATCACCACGTGGTCGCCGACGGCAAACTCCGTGACTCCTTCGCCCACTTCACGAATCGTTCCCGAACCTTCGTGGCCGCCGATCGTCGGGAACATGGTTGGCAGCCCGAGGGATCGCAGCACTTCGTTGGGTGCCGACAGGTCGCCCTTCAGGATGTGGTCGTCGGAGTGACACAACCCGGCGGCGGCCATCTCCACCAGGACTTCACCCGCGCGCGGCGGGTCGAGCTCGAAGTCCTCGACAGACCAGGGCCCGCCGACATCGTGCAGGACGGCCGCACGGCTCCTCATGCGGACGGGGCGAACGTGACCGGCAGCTTGTTGGGCGAGCGGAAGATGAGTCCGACGATTCTGGACTCCTCGCCGGTGCCGTCGTCGGGAACGAAAGCCAAGTCCTTGACACGATCGAACAGGCTGTTCAGCATGACCCTGGTTTCCAGCCGTGCCAGGTGCATGCCGAGGCACATGTGGATACCGCCGGCGAAGGCGATGTGCGCCTGGCGGGGCCGGCGGACGTCGAACGTATTGGGGCTGGTCCACCGGGTTTCGTCCCGGTTGGCCGAGCCCATGCACATGTCGATCTGCGCGTCGGGCGGGATTGTCTTGCCGCCAATTTCGACTTCTTGAGTGGTGGTCCGGGTGACCGACGTCAGCGGGGTTTCGAACCGCAGGCCCTCCTCGATAGCGCCCGGGATCAGTGACCGGTCCTGGTACACCATCGCCAGCTGTTCGGGGTGGGTCAGCAGCGAGTACAGCAGGTTGCCCGACGAGCGGTAGGTGGTCTCCAGCCCGGCCGGCAGCAGCAACCGCAGGAACGCGATGATGGCTTCGTCGGTGAGCTTTTCGCCGTCGATCTCGGCGGCGACCAGGTCACCGATGATGTCGTTGGTGGGTTGGCGCCGCCGCTGTTCCACCTGGTTGAGGAAATAACCGTGCAACTCAGCTGCCGCGTTCAGCCCCGCCATGATGTCGGTCGGTATCGAGATGAGGTCCAGGGACAATCGCCGGAACAGGTCGAGGTCCTCGGGGGGGAGTCCGAGCAGAACGGAGATGATCCGGGTCGGAAACTCGAACGTCAGCGCTTTCACCAGGTCGGCGTGACCGTCGTTTTTGATCTCGTCGACCAATTCATCGCAGACCGGCCCGATCACCGACGGCTCCCAGCGTTCCAGCGCGGTAGCGCGGAAGGCCTTGGCCACCAGGTTGCGGTGGTCGTGGTGTTCTTTGCCGCCCATCGCGAGGATGGTGTGTCCCATAACCAATCCGATGGTCTTGGCGTAGGCGGCCGAGGTGAAGATCCGGTCGTCGCGGAAGGCCTGGAACACCCCGTCGTAACCGAACAGGACCCACTCGTCGCTCGGCCGCAATTCCTCCGGCATCTGGGACTGGTCCATCAAGGAGCCGTGCCAGACCGGATCGGTGTGCCGCATGTACTCGAAGAACGGATAGGGACTGGTTTCACCGGTGATGTCGAGGGCGACGGGTTGGCCCTTGGGATCGATGTGGTCGGTGCCGAGCGTCATCGGCGCTCCTCCTGGTGTGGAATATCGCTATCATAATATAGATAGCAACGAAGCCCAATGACTTGTGGTGGTTACCGTAACGGGCTCAGTATTGATAATTATCACTCGTTGGGAGGCGGTTTCTGCGTGCTCAAACGCCGATTCGTGTGCTCCCTCGACGAGCTGCCGCCCGGCGGCATGAAACTCGTCGACGTGGGTAGGTTCGGCGTGGGCGTGTACAACGTGCGCGGTGCGCTGTACGCGATCGTGAACTACTGCGCGCACGAGGGCGCCCCGCTGTGTCAGGGCTTGATCGGCGGCACCAACGAATCCGCCCCCGACGAGCCTGGCGGGCTGCGTCGCGTGCGCGACGGGCAGATCGTGCGATGCCCTTGGCATAACTGGGAATTCGACGTCACCACGGGTCAAAACGTCGCCGATCCGCGACGCCGCGTCCGCACCTACCAAGTCGATATCGCCGACGGGGAGGTGTATCTGACCGCATGAGCGAATCGATCGGTCCGGTTATTGACGCCAACGTGCAACCGCACTTTCGCTACAACGCCGAAATCCGGCGCTATCTCCCCGCGGCCCACCAGCTGCGGGCGATCCCCGACGTCGAGCAGCAGTGGTACCAGGCGCCCGGTGGTGACTACCGCCAAGACCTCTATGGGGAGCATTACCCGGGGTCGGATCCCGAGACCGTCAGCCGTCACCTGTTCGATGACCCGCCGGCCGGTATGGGAGTGGCCTACGCGATCCTGAACCCCCTGACGCGTGGCAACATCGCCGATTACCTGCTCAACAGCAGGATCTGCGCCGCGGTCAACGACTGGCTGCTCGACCGGTGGCTGGAGCCCGACACCACCAACCGTTTTCTGGGCACCATCCGCGTCAATCCCGAAGACCCGAAGGGCGCGGTCGCCGAGATCGAGCGGCTCGCCGCACACCCGAAGCTGGTGCAGGTCGGGGTCCCGATGCAGTCGCGCGAGCCGTACGGCAAGCCGATGTTCGAGCCGATCTGGGAGGCCGCGGCCGCACACGGGCTGCCGGTGGCCGTACATATCAACGGCGGCAACGGCGTCGACCACCCGCCCACGTTCGCCGGACACGCGCACACGTACCCGGGGTACGCGGCATTCATGCCGCTCAACTACTTCGTCCACCTGGCCACGCTGATCGTCGAGGGCGTCTTCGGCCGGCACCCGGGCCTGAAATTCGTTTTCGCCGACGGCGGATACGACATCCTCACCCCCCTGATGTGGCGGTTGGACACCTTCTGGCTGTCGATGCGCGATCAGACGCCGTGGGTTGACCGCTATCCCAGTGAGTACCTGCCCGGCCATGTCCGGTTTTGTTCTTCGGCGTTCGACGGGCCGGTCGACGCCGACGAGATGCAGCGCTGGATGGACTTCACCGGCAAGGCCGACCTGTTGATGTATGGATCGGGCTACCCGCACTGGTCGATGTCGCCTCCGGATGTGATGGCGGGCGGGACTTGATGATTCGCAACGCGACAAAGTGTTGTGGCGAAACGCCAGTGAGCTCTACGGGCTTAGCGAGAGGGTGTTATGACCACGATTCAAAAAGTGGAGTCGCCGGCTGGTCAAGAGACAAGGCGGGAGGACGAAATTGCGGTCACCATCGTCGACACCGACGTTCATCCGCTGCCGGTATCGACCGAGGTGCTCAAGTCCTACGCGCCTGCCGAATGGGTGGACAGGATCTGGCCGACCGGGAATGCGGTTTCCCCGGTGCCGCATTTCTACGACACCCCGGACTCGTACAAGACGATGTCGCTGCGGCTGGATGCCGCACCCCCGGGTGGCGGAGTCGCCGGCAGCGACCCGGATTTCGCCGCCAAGCAGTTGCTTGTCGACGCCGGCGTCAGCATCGCGTCGCTGGAGCCGATGTGCGACGCCCAGCTACCGCAGGCCGAGCATGTGCTGAAGGCGACGTACAACGACTGGCTCGCCGACATCTGGCTGGACAAGCACAACGCGCACGGCCGCTGGCGCGGCTCGATCAGCGTCAGCGCGCAGACACCCGATCAGGCGGCGCGCGAAATAGAACGATGGGCCGGACATCCGTACATGGCCCAGGTGTTGATGACGCCGCAGACGCGCGGAATCCCTTTCGGCAACCCGCATTTCGACCCGATCTATGCAGGCCGCGTCACGCAACGGCCTGCCGGTGGCCACACACCTGATGGGTCAGACGCCGTTCGAGTTGATCCCGCTCTACCCGGTCGGCAACCCCGCGCACTGGCATGACTTCTTCGCCTCCTGGCCGCTGTTGTATGTTTCGCACCTGATGAGCCTGGTGTTTGACGGCGCGTTCGATCGCCATCCCGACCTGCGGGTGGTCTTCATCGAGGGTGGCTTCACCTGGGCGATGCCGGTGATGTCGCGGATGGACCGGATCTGGGAAGCTCGCCGCGGCGACTTGCCGCAGGTGCGCCGCCGCCCGTCGGAGTATGTGCGCGAACACGTCCGGTTCACCACACAGCCGCTCGAGGACGCCGACACCGTCAAGTTCCGCGAGTATCTGGAGATGATGGACCTGGGCGACAATCTCATGTTCTCGACGGACTATCCGCACTGGAGCTATGACGCCCCGACATACGCGATCAACCGGTTCCCGCCGGATCAGCGCGAGCGCATCATGCGTGGCAACGCGACAGCCCTCTATGGCCTGCCGGCGACCGTGAAGGCCCTTCCCGGAGAACGGCCCGCCATCGGTGCAGGCCTCGATTAAGGCACTTGCGAGGACTTTCGGATCTTTCACGCATGGAGTCGCCGGTTTACCTTCAAGGTGGTTTTCTTGACGGCCCCCAGACAGCGTTGTTCGGCGTGGAAGATAAGAGGGTATGACGCAAACGAATCTCACACGGCCGCAAGGCCTGAGCCGTATCGACCCCGCGCTGCGAGACGCCGCGGCCGGGCTGGGCGGCCGTCGAATTCCGCGACGAGTCGCTGCCCGCCGAGCGCGAGCACGCGAATCTGGTGGCCGCAGAGCGTGCCGCGGCGGTCGACACCAGCGGCGTCGGCATCGAATCGCGATCCATCGCCGGTCCCGATGGCGGCCGCCTGGATATACGTCTGTACCGAGGCTCGGCTGATTTCGGGGCGCCGGTGGTGGTGTATGCGCACGGCGGTGGCTTCGTGACCGGGAACCTGGACACCGATCACGCGCATTGCGTGGAGCTGGCCCGTGACGCCGGCTGCCTGGTGGTGTCGGTCGACTACCGGCTTGCGCCCGAACATCCATGTCCCGCGGCGCTCGACGATTTCGAAGCGGGTTTCCGCTACGTCGTCGACCACGGCGCCGACCTGGACGCGGATGCCGGCCGGGTCGCGGTGATGGGCCGGGACGCGGGTGCCGCGCTGGTTGCCGGCCTGGCCCAGCGGGTGTTCGACGACGAAGGCCCGTCGATCCTGGTGCAGATCCTGCATCAGCCGATGCTCGACTCCGACGCCACCCCGTCGCGGCGGGAGTTCCAGCGCACGCCGGGTCTCAACGGCCCGGCCGTCAGCCGGGCGTGGGGCCATTACCTCGGCCACGGCACGCGCGACCGGTCAACACGTCCCCGCGCACCGGGCCAACCTGGAGGGCCTGCCGCCGACCTTCATCAGCTGCTCCGAGATCGACCCGTGCCGCGACGAAGCCATCGACTACGCGAATCGGCTCTTGCACGCCTTCGTGCACACCGAATTGCACGTCGTCGCAGCGACGTTCAACGGCTTCGACTCCGCGGTGCCGGATTGGGTTGTCTCCCAGGAGAACCGGGCTTTGCATGCGCAGACGCTGCGTCGCGCGTTCGCCGTGCTAGACTGGGGCTACGCTATAACGGGCTCGAACTTGGTGATCAGCCAAGTGCCGTCGGCCCGGGTCATGCTCACCAGCACGCTGCTGGCCCACCAGGGTTGGGGCGGGACTGGCCTTGCTCGTGGTGGTCTGGTTGATGAATATCAGGACGACGGCCGAATCGGGCCGCAGCTGCGACACAGCGGCGCCCTTCACCGAAGCGGTGGTCTTCAGCGACTTCTGTTTGGCCGCAGGAGCCACGATCTGCTCGGTGAACTGGTTGTAGTACGACAGGAAATCCCCGGCCAGGTGAGACCTCGCAGTGGCGAAGTCCTGGTCCAGCGTCTCGGGGGAGTACGACAGCAACGCGGCCGTCCCGTCGGATGCCGCGCGGATCACCGCCTTGGCGACGCCTGCGTCGGTTTGTTGATCGGGCCGGTACTGCTTGAAGTACAGCCACGTCGCCACACCGCCGGAGATCGCCACCAGCAGGATCAGAATCACGGGAGCGATTATCCCGCTGCCCGGCACGCGCCGCAGGGCGCGCCGCTTGGTATCGCGAGGTGATTCCGGTTGCGCCCTCATCGATTTCAGCTGTCACGGTACGAACTCAACTTTCGACATCTTGTACTGACCGCCGTCTTCGGTCACGGTGACCTTTGAGCCGCCATGCCCGTGGTTGTTGGTCCTTGCCGGCCGGCAAATTGGTGACGCGGGATATCGCCGAGACCAGCACCAATGCGGAATGCTCACCCATCGACTCCAGGGCCGCCGCAGTCACGGTTCCTTCGGTGACCACCTTGGAGTCCTCGACCGTCTTCGTGAATTCGGCGGCCCGCGACGCGAAGTCGTCCCTGAATTCGCCGGTAGAGCTGTCGATCACCCGCTGGACATCCTCTTTGGCCTTGCTGAAGTCCAGCGAGATCATGTTGACGACGCCTTGTTTGGCCCCGGCGACGAACGCCGCGGCGTGCTGTTGCCGCTGGGTGGACTTGTGGTGCTGCCATATCATGAGTCCGCTGAGCGCGGCGAACGTACAGATGAGCAGGATCGCGACCGCTTTGCCTATCGCCGAGCGTGACAGGACGCGCGACCAGCGCCGCCGCCCGGTCTCGTCTGCGTCCTCTGCGTCCTCTGCGTCCTCTGCGTCCTCCGGGTCCTCGGGTATTACGTATTCGATTGTCTCGGCGACGGCCGCCTCTTCGTCGGCGGCTGCCTGTTCGTCGCCGGCTCTTTCCGGCCTCCTCCAGGGATATCGCTTCACGTCGCATCCGGGCGGCCCGGGCGCGCGCATGCGCGGCGGCGGCCAGCGCTTCGGCTTCCGCGGCTTCTGCCTCGGCTGCTTCGACCAACGCCATCGCGTCGGCCTTCGATTTGGGCGAATCAGCCGCGGTTCGTTCGCCTCACCCATAGCGATTACAGCTCGTCAGCATCATTATCGACTGAACTCCGGTATCTCTTACTGTATTGCCCATTGCTACCATCAGAGTCGCTACCGAACTCCGACGAGGACCGACCAGGCGGATGATCATCCACCAAGACTTTCACCCCAACTTCCTCTCGGGATATCTCCGTGGCCAACGAATGCCAACCAAGAACCTGTGGGCATCATGACCGCTGTCGACTCCCCCGAAAAGATACTCTTCGCCTCGACCACTCAGGCATTTCTCCTAAAAGAAGCGCCGCTGAGCCACGTCCGGGAGCTGCACGCCGCGGGTACGTCTTTCGACCCAGCATGGTGGCGGCGGGCCGCTGAGCTTGGGTGGACCAGTCTGCTCGTTCCCGAGGAGTTGGGTGGCGGCAGTGTCTCGGGCAGCGGCCTTGCCGATTTGGCCATGATCGCCGAGCAGCTGGGCAAGACGGTCGCACCCGGACCGCTGTATCCGGTCAGCACCGTGCTCGCGGGCCTGGTCGGCTGCGCCGAGCGGCGAGCGCACGCTGCCACCATCGAAGCGCTGATGTCCGGTGAAACCGTGGCCTCCTGGGCGGTTTCTGAACCCGGACGGGGCTGGGCCCCGCTGGATCCGTCGGTGACGGCCACGGAAACCGGTTCGGGGACCGACTCTGGCTTCCGCATCGACGGCACCAAAGACTGCGTCGAGGCCGGCGCCCATAGTGCGGTGCTGTTGGTGGTGGCTCGATGCGGCCAAAGTGACGCCGAGTTCGCCAGTTCGTGGTCCGCACCGACGCGCCGGGCGTTCGGGTTACCGCCCAGCAGTCGGTCGACCTCGTCAAGCAATACGCGCGGGTGCACTTCGAGGGTGCGGTCGTGGAGCGGTCCGCGATCGTCGGCAGCGCCGCCGAAACCGCCGCGCTGATCGACCGGCAGAGCCAGATCGCGCAGGTGCTGCAGTGCGCCGAGGTGGTCGGGATCCTGCAAACGGTGTTCGACTTCACCGTCCAGTGGGCGCTGGACCGGTACACATTCGGACGGCCACTGGCCTCGTACCAAGCCCTCAAACACCGCTTCGCCGATATGAAGATGTGGCTGGAAGCCTGCCGCGCCACCACGGCCGCGGCAGTAGCCGACGTTGCCGCGGGCTCACCGGGTGCGGGCTTATCGGCCAGCATCGCCAAGTCCTACGTCGGCGAGATGGCCGGCCAAATCGTGCAGGGTTGTGTGCAGATGCACGGTGGCATCGGCGTCACCTGGGAACACGACCTGCACCTCTATCTGAGGCGGGTTGCGTTGTACCGCTCAATGTTCGGCACGCCGGAGGAACACAACCTACGCGTGTACGAGGCGCAGAAGGCAGCCCGATGACGCGCACCGAATCCGTTGCCGAGTTCGCCGCGCGGGCCCGAGTGTGGTTGGCGGACAACATGCCTGCCATCGATCCCGAGTCCCCGCCGGCCGCCCCGCGCGACGATGAACGCTCATGGCAACGAGCCCGCGAACTGCAAAAGCGGCTCCACGAAGGCGGATTCGCCGGCATCTGCTTTCCCCGCGAGTACGGCGGCCTTGGGCTGGACTACGAATACCAGAAGGCATTCGACGAGGAATCTCTGTGCTACGAGATGCCGCTGATCCTCAACACCCCGACGTTCACCATCTGCTGCGCCACATTGCTCGACGTCGGCAGTGAGGACCAGAAGAAGCAGCGCATCGCCGCCGCGCTGCGTGGTGACGAAGTACTTGTGCAGCTGTTGAGTGAGCCCAGCGGGGGATCGGATCTGGCCGGCGTGATCACCCGGGCGGAACGGCACGGCGACCGGTGGGTGATCAACGGCGCTAAGACATGGAGCACCAGCGCGTTCGCCGCCGATTACGGACTGTGCCTGGCCCGCACCAAATGGGATGTGCCCAAGCACGACGGTCTGACCATGTTCCTGGTGCCCATCAACCATCCGGGAATCACGTTGCGGCGCATCACCCAGCTCGGCGGTTCTACCGAGTTCTGCGAGGAGTTTCTCGACGAGGTCGATGTCGGCGACGACGCCGTCGTCGGCGAAGTCAACCGTGGCTGGGCGGTGGCATCGCGGCAGCTCTATCACGAACGCCGGGCGGTCGGGCAGGGCTCGGAGTTCTCCAGCGGCGCCGGCCACGAAGGCGGGCACACGACGCCGGTCGACTATGCCGAGCTCGCCGAGAAGACCGGGCAGGCAGACAACGAACGCGTGCACGAGATGGCCGGCCGGGTACTGGTGCACCGGGCGGTGGCCGAGCAGCTGATCGATCACGTGTACCGCAATGTCAGGGATGGCCTGCTGCCGCCTGACGCGGGAACGCTCATCAGGCTCTTTCACTCCGAGGCGGTGACCCTGGACATGGACACCGCGCTGGCGATCGCGGGAAATGCCGGTGTCGTTGGGGAGCGCGGCCAAGGCCTGGAGGCCGGCCTGCGATACCTGTCGCGGCAGAGCGTCGCCATCGGCGGCGGCACGAACGAGATGGCGCGCAACGTCATCGGGGAGCGGGTGCTGAACTTCCCCCGCGAATACGCCGCCGATCGGGGGGTGCCGTTCAATCAGGTGCGGCACGGCCAGGCCGATACCTGATTCGGTGCGGCCGCTAGCCTTCTGAAACGAGGTTCTCGGCGTCGTCGCTGACGACGGGTATCTGGACCAGCGACAAGACGTGGTGCGCCGCGCTGCCGGGCGGAGCCACCAGCACACACTGGCCGCCCTGCCTGAGTGCCCTCTCGCGGGCGGCGGCCAGCGCGCTCACGCCCGCCGATCCCAGGTGGGTGACCGCGCTCAGATCGATCGTCAAAGGCGCTAAACCGGAACGACTTTCGACGGCGATCTGGCGGTCCAGGGTTGGCGCGGTGTTCGAATCGACCTCGCCGCTGACGACGATCCGGCCCCCGTCGCACACCTGCGAGGTGAACTCGCTGTCGATTGTCCGTTGCGAATTCGACCGGCTGACCATCGTGTCGGTAATGAAGTTCGCCGGCCGCGACAGCCGATGCGTCACCGTGGCCGTCGTCCCATTGGGTCCGTGCGCGACGTGCGCGTGCGACACCAAGGCTTCGGCCATCGCGAGCCCACGCCCGCGGCCCTGCCCGCTTTCGCGATGATCCTTCCACTGTCCACGGTCGGTCACCGAGGCGCGCAGGTTGCCATCGCCGGTCAGCTCCGCCTCGACGACAACTCCGTCGGAAACCTCGGCGTCGTACCCGTGTTCGACCGCGTTCTCGACGAACTCCGAGATCGCGTGTACCACATCGGAGATATCGGAGGATTCGGCGCCGATCTCCGCCAGCCACTGGCGCAGCCGGGCCCGCACCGTGCGCGCGGCATGGATCGTCGCGTCCACCGTCATGTGCAACGGCGGCACGGGTGAGCGCCGTTGCGCCGCAAGCAGCGTGACGTCGTCGCTGTAGCCGGTCGACCGCAGCAGCAATTCGAGCGTTTCCGAGCACAGCCGGTCGACGGGCCGAGCCCCGGAGTCCAAGACGAACCCGCTGCTGCCGGCGGCGATGTTCGCCGCCAAATCGGCGAATTCCGCTGTGCTGGCCACCAAGGGCCGGCCCGGGCGTTCGATCAGGCCGTCGGTGTACATCAAGATCGCGTCGCCCACGTCGAGCACTTCGGTGCGCACCGGAAAACCGGCGCCGCTTCCGAGTGGTCCCGCACCGGATGGCTCCACGTACCGCGAGCTGGCGTCGGCGGTCACCAGCAAGGGCGGCGGGTGTCCGGCGGTGCAGTACTGGAATTCACCCGTGGCGTAGTCGAGCGAGCCCACGCACAGGGTCGCCGATTGCGATCCCGGGACGTGTTCGCGGAAGCGGTCCACCGCCTCGAGCGCTTCGGGGATCGTCTGCCCCGTCAAGATGTGCATCCGCAGGGCGGTCCGTAATTGCGACATCACCGCCGCGGCTTCGACCCCGTGGCCGACGACGTCGCCGACGACCAGCACCAACCGATTCCCGAGCGGTATCGCATCGAACCAGTCGCCGCCGGCCGCGGTGTCCTCCGCGGCGACGAGGTACTCAGCGGTGACGTCTGCGCCCGGGACGACGGGTACGGACGCCGCCAGTAGCGCCTGTTGCATGATGGTGGCCGAATCGCGGACGCTTCGGTACCGCTCGGAGAGCTCCTCCACACGTGCCTCGGCGGCCAGGCGGGCCTCCACCCGCGCGGTGACGTCTTCGAAGGAAACCTGCAGGCCCTCGATCGAACCGTCCGCCCCGTGGCGCGGCGTGACGAGAAAGTCGAAGTACCGGTCTTTGAGCCCCGAGCCGTCGGAGTCGACCTGCAGCCGCCATTCCGCCCCGGATTGCGGCTCCCCGGTTGCCATGACCCGATCGAACATGTCGTAAATCAGCTGGCGCGCGAGCTCGGGAAATACTTCCGCCGCGGTTGCTCCCACCCCGGTAAACGTGGGGTTGAAGCGGCGATAGGCGGCGTTGACCGCGATGAACCGGTGTTCGGGCCCCTCCAGGCCAACCAGCATCGCCGGGAGACTTTCGAACACGCGCCGCACGTCCTCGGCGGTTCCGACAGTCTTGTCCCAGTCGATTTCGGCCGCCATCTTGGCCGTCCCTCCCTGGACTTTCAACCGAGCCACCCTACGCCCCATTTTGCTCAACACTCGCGCCGACGACTGTGCCAGGCGCGACATTCACACTAGCAATATTGGGCAGGTGTTCAGTACACCAGTTTCCCGGCAGGTCGCGGTTCCACCCTCAGGCCACCGCCGACGACAGTGCGGCGTCGGTGGTCGGATGAACGCGCAGCACGTTACCCAGCTCGCAAGCTTTGATGATCCTGGTGACGCCCGGTTTGCAGCTGACCAGGAGCAATTCGACGTCGCGACCCCGGCAGCGCTCGGCTTCGTCCGCCAGGGCGCTGAACGTGCAGCAACCCATGAAATCGACGTTGCTGACATCGACGATGAACGGACCCGGTGGGCTGGTGACCGCGGCCGCTTCGCGGAGCAGCCGACGCCACACGTGCTCGTTTGATGCGTCGATCTCGCCGCCCGCGCGGACGATCACCACGGGCTCGTCGCGCTGGGTGGTCGCCCTTAATGTGCTGTGCGGATCGCCCAGCTCGGACACCAGCCGTGCGCTCAGCATCACCTGGGTGGGACCTGGGTGCGAACGCTCCGCTGGAGCCAGGCTCATGGTGCACTCCTAATCGGCCGCGTCCTTGACGGCTGATGGATTTTTATAGCACGCCGGGGCGGTCCGTCTATAGGTTTACCGTGAGTGCGGGTTCGAGGCGGGTTCAGGCCGAGACTGGCTTTGACACCTTCATCAATTCCATCAGGTTGCCGCCCATGATCTTGGCGACGTCCTCCTCATCGAAGTCGGAGAGCTCGTCGACGAAGGTGATTGGGTCCTTGAGGCCTTCGGGGTGGGGCCAGTCGGATCCGAACAGCACCCGGTCGGTGCCCACCATCTTGACGATCTCGGTGAATCGGTCCTCCCAGAACGGGGTGATGTAGACGCACCGTTTGAACGCCCCGATCGGGTCTTCTTCGAACGCGTTCGGCATCTTCTTGTAGACGCCCTTCAAGCCCTTGAACAGGTGGGGCACCCAGTCGGCGCCGTTTTCGATCGACAGGATCCGCAGCTCCGGGTTGCGCGACAGCGCGCCATGGCAGACCAACGCCCCCATCGCATCTTCGATGGGCCGATGGCCCATCGCCAGGCTGCGGAAGGCCGTCGGCTTGAACGGCAGGAACTCGTCGCCGGGCTCCCAAATATTGAGCAACTCGGAGTAACCGCTGTCGGAGGCATGCATCGAGACCGGGATCTCGGCCTCGATGCAGGCCTGCCAGAACGGGTCGAACTCCTCGAGGCCGAACGACCGACTGCCGCGGTAGCCGGGCACCGGAGCCGGTCGAACCAGCACGGTGCGTGCGCCCCGCTCCAGGCACCATTCGAGTTCTTCGAGCGCGCGGTCGAGAATGGGCAGCGTGATCACCGGGGTGGCGAAGATGCGCTCCTTGTAGTTGAACGACCACTGCTCGTGCATCCACTGGTTGAGCGCGTGGATGACGTCGTGGGTCATCTCCGGGTCGTCTTTCATGCGCTCTTCGACCAGGCTGGCCAGCGTCGGGAACATCAGGGCGTAGTCGACGCCGAGCTCGTCCATGACCTCCAGCCGCGGGCCGGGTTCACGGAAGGCGGGGATCGCCTTCATGGGCTCACCTAGGACCTCGCGGTAGCTCTTGCCGCCGCTGCCGTGCCGGAAGTATTCCTCCTGGGCACCCGGGCGGGCCACGACGTCGAACGTCGGGTTCGGGATGTATTCGCTGATGTGGCCGCGCACCACGATCTTGGTGCGACCACGCACCTGCACGTAGTCGATCACGCGCTTGCGCTTGTCCGGGAGGAACTTGGTCAGCGCCTCCTGCGGCTCGTACATGTGGTTGTCGGCGTCGAACACGGGGAAGGAAAGCTCGCGAGACGGCATAGCGATCTCCTTGCAGAAGTCTTGATTCTCTGTGAGTGGTAATGACGTTACCACTCCTGCGCAACAAGGTGCACCGGCCCGTCGGGCCGCGCCTAGCTGTCCGCGCGGAGCCCTACCGTGGGTGTCGTGCCGTTGATGATGGCGAAGTTCACGGTCGCCGTCGCGGCCAGGTCGTCGCCGTCGCCGTATATGTCGACCTGCATGACCATTGCCCGCCGGCTGGCCCGCAGCATCCGCGGCACCGCGCGCGCGGAGCCCTGCCGGATCGGCCGCAGGTAGCGGACGAACAGATCGGCGGTGGTCATGGTGGTGCCTTGCTGCAGATAATCCAGCCCGAACTGGCCGCCGGCGACGTCGACGAGTGTGGCGATCAAGCCGCCCTGAAGCGCGCCGGATGTGTTGGTCACATGCGGGCTGACCGGCATCGTCATCGCGAACTCGCCGCCATGCGTGCCCGGACGCATGCCGATTTGGGCGAACAGCTCGGCCAGCGTCGGGGTGGTCGACTCGTCGTCACTGTCCCGGATGCCGAGGGCGCGGCTGCAGAAGTCGTACAGCTGGCCGGCGTCGATCGGGGTGCCATTCAATTCACTGCCGAGCCAGTGCAACCGCCGCGCGCCCATCATCGTCTGCATGGCGATCGCGGCCGCGGCCCCGACGTCCAGGCCCGGGTTGAAGACTCCCTCGGTGATGCCTTGCCCCACGATGTCGCGAATCAGTTCGTGCAAGGGGGACAGCACTCGGGCGTATTCGCGCGGACGGGTCTCGGCCAGGTGCTGGTTGTAGAGGCCCAGCGCCCGGTTGAGGCTGTCTTGGGTGCTTGATTCCGGCTGCTGGCTGACGCGGTCGATCACCAGCTTCAGCGCGGAGGTGCTGTCCAAGCCGGTGGTCTCGTCGCGCCAGATCCGGGCCGTTTGGGCGATAGTCCTGTCGAACAACGCCAGCAGCAGTTCGTCCTTGCTGCTGAAATGCTGGTAGAAGGCCCGAAGTGACGTCTTGGAGCGCGCGACGACCTCCTGCACGGTGAAGTCGGTGCGTCCGGTTTCGCCCAGTATCTCGACAGCGGTCTTGATGAACCGGTCGCCGCGGGTTACTTCAGCCTCATCGCTGGGGCCGGTCATGGGTGTCTCCCGTCGCTCATTGCGCTACGAGAATGAGGTTACCGCGCATCGGCCGGAATCTCGCTGATAGGTCACCGGCGCGCAAAGGAGGCGCGGGCGCGCTGGCGGCTGGTGGCCTGGGCTTGTCCCTTTCGGACTTGCCTCCGGTACTGCCCAGGCGGCGCCGCCTCCTGCACCCATGTATCACCATCAGTGGTGCCCGGGCGACAACTGGGACCGGGGCTGGGGCAACTGCCCCGGCTGGAATAACTGTCGCGACTGGGACGATAACTACGGCCCGGTGGGCCATGGAGTCCCGCCGTGGGCGTCCCCAGTCCCCCTGTAATAGGCGGTCCAGTCAGTTAAAGCAATCTGGAAGCCGAAACATTCAATCTGAAAGCAGGAGTCGTGCAGCGGCAGGGAGCCGCTGCACGACTCTTTTTTGTAGCCTTGCTGATCCGGGAGACGCCAACGGCGCCGAGCACGGATCAATTCGAGTAGTTCGTTACTTACACAGCGGATACCCGCAAAACGTACTGTCTGCCTAGTAAGCGTCGACGGCCGCCAGCCGGGCTGTCCGCCGGCTAAGTCAAGGAGGCCGTCTCATGACGATTGCGAACACGTCCTCGCTGGACGCGATCGGCGCTCGTGCTATCCCGGAGTTCGACGGCGTTCATGATGTCTGGCCGCGCGGAAAAAGGTTGGCCGCGGTTCGTGAGGCCGCCGCGGCATATAAGGCTCGGTTCAAGAGTCAGGGCCAGATTCACGCGGTGCGGTCGGTCGATGTCGCGACGGCACCGTACCCGACTGGTTTCGCGTTCCATTTCGCCGCGATCGCACCGCACGTGCCGGTGATTTCCCTGATGAATCGGATGACCGTCGTCGAGTATGACGACTTCGCCGGCGAGCGCCGGGTCCTCGTGTTCGAGCCGACCGTGACTGCCGGGTCGGCCGAGGCACCGTTCTACCGGTTCCTGCTCGAACTGGGCGAGAAAGTACCGCTCGGCCTGGGACTGCGGCTCACCGAGGCGGCCTACCTCAAGTACTACAACGAACCTGCGGACGCCCTGCGCAAGCTCGGCCTAAGCCCCGTCGACATCGACTACGTCACCTTCGATCACCTCCATGTCCAGGACCCGCGAATGCTCCTCGGTTCGAGCATGGTGATCCCCGGCGAAGCGGCGCCGCGTACCCCGATCTTTAGCCGCGCCAAGCTGCTCGCCCAAACTCGCGAGGTGGCGACGTTCGAGGCGCTGCACCCAATGCAGTGGGCGTGGTATGTGGAGGGCGGCATGGACGGTGTCGATCCAGGCTCGGTTATCACGTTCGACGGCGACATCGAACTCGGCGTCGGCGTCACACTCATGTGGACCCCAGGCCACACGGACGGGAACCACTCGCTGGTCGTCAACACCCCCGACGGGGTGTGGGTCTCCTCCGAGAACGGCGTTGCAGGCGACAACTGGCAACCCGAACTGTCGAAGATCCCGGGTGTAAAGGGCTACTCCAAGCGCTACGGCCGCGAGGTTCTGCCGAACGCCAACACCTTCGAAGACTCGCTGGACCAGTACGACTCGATGGTCAAAGAGAAGATCCTCGCCGATCCGTGCAAGGCCGACCCACGGTGGCTGCAAATTCAGCCCTCGTCGGAATTGGTGGCCTGGCGCCGCTTCTGGCCGGTTGCCCCCGGCATCACCCATGGCGGACTCAACTATGCGTGATGCCGTCGTCCGAGCCCAGCTAACTCGCGGTCGAGGCCGCGAAGTGAGCACGCCGGGAGACCCGAACGACGCGCTAAATGGCGTGTCCCGCGAATGGCAGATATCCGCCGTCGCCTCTGCGTAATTCGTTTAGCCGCGGTCAGAATGGCGGCGGCTCATCGTCGGTGTCGGGTGGGGCCGGTCCGGTGCAGCCCACCATTTCCGCTCGCCGTGCCAGGCGGGCTTCGTGGTTTTGCCGGCGTTCGGTGGCGATGCGTTGGGCGCGGTTTTGGGCGCGGGTGCGGCGGCGTTTGGGCATCATCGCGCTGCGTTGGCCGCAGTAGTCCTCGGGTGGGGGGTCGGCTTCGGGGGTGGGTATGCCGCCGACGGCGCGGCACACGCTGGGGAACAGCAGCGCGCTGCCCGGGGTGGTGACGTAGGTGTGTCCCGAGGGCGCGGTCAGGATCAGTGTCCCGTCGGGTAGTTGCTTTTCGTGCCAGCCCAAGAAAGTTTTCAGCAAGTGGTGCGTGCGACTTAAGGAACACATTCCGCCTGAGCTGCGACGACACCGTTCAGCACGGTCCAACGCCCAGCGTACTTGTCAGCGCCCCGAACGCGATCTACGGTTTGCAATTGAGTGAGTGCTTGCACGTCTGGCAGTGGGCGTGCTCGGGAGCGGCCTACGGGCCGCATGCATCTAACGATGCCGTACACCTAGCCTGCGGCCCCATAGCCTGTGGACGCCGCAATAAGCTCTCGTGGCGAGGCGAAGCGAGACGAGACCCGAAGGGGTTTGGTCCGCCGTGTCTTCTCACAAGAGGTACCTCACTTATCGCGACGTCGCCGAAGCACTAGGCATCTCAGTCGCAACCGCGAAGCGTCACGTCGCCAGCGGCGACATACCCGCAATCAAGATCGGCAGCGTTGTGCGCATCCCCGCCAGCGCACTCGACTCCCTAGAGGCCAAGGCGTACGTCGACAGCCTGCTCGACTCCGTCGAGTCCGATGCGTACGTCAACACGCTCCTTGAGCAGGCTCCGAAGCTGACCGACGAGCAGCGCAACAAGTTGGCGGAACTACTGAAGCCGGTCCGACGGTGAACGCACCGAAGCCGCTGACGCCTGATGAGGCGCGAACACTCACGGACAAAATCAAGCGTCAGCTCGACTCGACCTGGAAACTTGTTAAGGAGGCCTACACCAAGCGCGCCGACCGGGTGCTGGGTTATGGGTCGTGGGATAGATACTGTCGAGCCGAATTCGGGACGTGCTATCTGCGGGTGCCTCGTGAGGAACGACCTGAGGTCATTCGGTCGCTTCGGCAGGCCGGTATGGGTGTGCGGCCGATCGCGTCGGCGATGGGCATCAGCGCGACGACGGTGTGGCGGGAAGCGCAGCAGGCCGCCGAGAAGGACGCGGAGGAGGCGGGCGGGCGTGTTCCAAATGAAACACCCACACCGCCGAAGCCGAAGCCGATTCCGAAGCCTAATCACTATCTGAAGGACTTCGCCCACGCGTGCGGAGAGATCGCATACAACAGCATCGAACTCAACAACCTTGTCAAGAGCCCGAAGTTTGATCTGCACCGGGACGAACTTGTGAACTCCCGAAACTCGCAGCGGGACAACATCCTTCTAGCACACGAGCAGCTGGCGAAGCTGCTGCCGTATTTCGAAGACATCCCGCAGTACCCCTCGACGACGACGGTGGTGCAGCGTGAGCGGCTGCGAACACGAACGGCGGCCCGGTGCACGAGTCGATAGTGGGCGCGCGTTTGACCTCGCCGACTACGGCGGCGACGACGACTATGTTGCCGCCGTGATCGTTCATCCGTCGGGCGCCGAGCACCTATACCTCGTCTCGCACTCAGAGATGCAGAAGACCAAGCAGAAGATGAACTGGAGCGTCCCGGGGCACGAACGGGTGGGTCCGCTGAGTCAGTACTGGTTACAACGTGTCTGGGACATCACGCCGCGCTGCCACCGACGAACACGACGACACGGGCGGCTCTGCCGCAACCCGGTAGGCGAGCCGGGAACCGCTTGCCGCCATCATCGGGACGAGTCATGACCCGCCGCCCTCCGTTCGTAAAGGCTCTCACTGATGACATCGGCCGACTGGGTGCTCTCGAAGCCGACATCCTCGCTGTGATCCGGTTCGTCACAAACGTCACGAACGTCAAAGCTGCTGGCGACGATCGGGTCGTGATCGACGATCGGGTGTGCTGGCGCGTGTCCCACAAGGACATCGGGGAAGCTCTCGGAGGTGTCAGTCGACAGGTCGTGGGCCGGGCTGTTCGTCATCTCGAAGACTCTGCGGAGTTGGTGAGTTACGAAATCGCGGACGACGTCCAGAAGAAGGCGTATCGGGTCGCTGAGCAGCCAGAGTTCGATTCCGAACACGTGGAGAGCAGCCAGAGTTCGGAAATGAACAGGCCCAGTTCGGAAATGAACACGGCCTGTTCGGAAACGAACAGGTACGTGTTCGGAAATGAACACTCTTCTTCTATTAAAGAAGTAGAAGAAGAAAAGAAGGGGGAAGAAGGTCCCCCCCTCCCTGCCCTGATCGATGACGAAGTCATTGACGCAGAGCTGATCGAGCGCGAAGAGATTCCCTCCAAATACTGTCCGCTGCACCCAGAAGGCACACCCACGCCTTGTCACGGTTGCAAGCTCGCCCGTGAACGACAGAAGGAGGTAATCGGTCGCAGAGCGGCCAGAACCCTAGCGGAGCACCACGCGAAAGGACGACCCCGGTGAGTCGCCCGCGCTGCCCCGCGTGCAACCGGTTGGTGAAGGACGACCCCGGTCCTCGACTTTGTGAAAAGTGCTGGCGCGAGCGCCAGCGAGTTGTCAGCGCGATCCTCGCGGAGCTAAACAACCCAGATGCCTTGCGCTCGTGAGCTTTAGGGAGATCCGTTCGGAGCCGCGCGATTATTGAACAAGCGGAACGCCTCGCACATCAGGATATGCGCAGGCCAGCCTGCTGCCAGAAGCCGCTTGTAGTCGGAAGTGAACCTCACAGTCTGAACCTTCTCGCCAGGACCGGGCGTCATCTCGACCGCGTTCATGCCTAGGCTGGCCCATTGACGCCCGTGTGCGAATCCCGAGCAAAGTTGCCACATCAGATAAGGGCTCGGGTTGGCTCCCGTCTCCCGTTCGGCGTACTGCAACACCGTCGTGCTGTAGTAGCCGTCGCGGACGACCTTCTTGTCGCAACCCGCGGGCGCACACAGGGCATCGAGCTTGGCGAGGTTGGTTTGCAACGGGCGGTAGTCTTCCAAGTCCAGGTCTTTTGTTGCCTTCTCTTGGTCCTTAAAGTTCTTGGCCGCACACTGGAGTGCGCGTTCAATTCGGTAGCGCCGAGCCGATGGTTGCAACACCCAAAACGCGACGCCGAAATTCTCTAGAGCACCCCGGAGGAGTGTGTAATCAGCGTTTGCATGAATGACTGGCTCCTTGCCTAGTATCAGAGTCTTTACCGCGTGCATATGGTCGAGCCCCGTGCTTATGAACCCCTGAGCGCAGTGGGAAACCTGGTACGGATTGCTCTTAGCGTCGTCTTCAGCAAGCTCCGAGCCGGGCTGAACTGGAATCAGTCCGTGGTCCATAATTTTCTGTGCGTCTTCAAGGATTCTCACCCAGTGCTGTGCGGCCATCTCGTCTGTCATCTCAGGTGAGTAATCGCTCATCCGAGTGATGCTGCCAAACGACCCTGACGACCGCGAGCATGAATGCGGAAATTTGCGAGCTTCTCCGACAACCAAAGACTCCCCACCCTTCGGGATGGGGAGTCTCTTTTTACCTCTATGTTCAGATGTGCGGAGCGCGCGCGAGGGTGACGTGCTTCAAGTGCATCCCATGCCGCGCAAGATGCGCGAGACGCGCACCCCGCAGCACCAACGGCAAGCCGATCGGCAGCAGCGCCAGAACGATGATCGTCGCATCGATCGCAAGCCAGCGATCCCACTGCCGGTGCTTGATCGCGAGCGCGACACGGACCGCGATCTCGATCGCAAAGAATGCGAGCAGCATCCCGTCGACACGCTCAGCGATCTCGGCTGTCTCATCGTGCGCGAACTCGACAAGTGCGGCGACCGGCAGATTGACGACGATAGCCGCCGTCACGAGGGTGGAGAAGGGATTTCGGGCCGCGTGTGCAGTCACGAGCGCACCGCCTCGAAGAGCAGCGCCATGCGCCCAGTCGGACTCGGTCACATCGGGAAGCTCAGCCCACGCGTCACGCACAGCGAGACGCTCATCATCGGGATCGCTGTAGTAAAACTCGTCATCGAAATACAAAGCGGCGGTCATTTCACGCCGCCAACCATTTTGCGAACACCCAACAGAACAGCAATCACAGCGAGCAACAGCCCGAGCACTGCGACAGCAAGAGACAGCAACATTGGAATCTCCTGACGATTGGAAAACATCATTCACGAGCATTTCTTGCTCGTAATTTCTAGTCTACTAAAGTCAAATATGGAGTGACACAATCTAATTCAGTGACCTACATCTCAAACCTATTGGCTGCGTGGACAATCCGTGCGTTACGCTCGACGAATGCGTCAATGGTGCGTCGTCTGCTGGGATGCGCTCGCGCTACGCAGCTCCCGCAAATGCGCAGACTGCTCGCAAAATGGCGTACAGCCCCGCGAATGCGCCCAAGGTGTCGACCTCACCGAACAAATGCGTGACAACTGGCAACACTCACCCGAGCGTGAGCGCGATGCTCAACGCGCTCAACGCGCGCGACGCAATGGCGCAGCAGGCGGCAACGCGTCTGCTTCTGCGCAGGAGCGCGTGCTCAATGCACCCATGAGTAATGCGCGCGTAATGCGATGACCCCGGCCCCGTGCCGACGCACCCCGACGGGCTCGGCGGTCAGACCAACACGATCGCTGACATTAGTTCGCGCTTCCGCTTAGACACGGAGTCGTCATCGCGTCGCCGCCTCGCGCTGCCCGTTCTCGCGTCGTGAGTGCTGCGTTGCTGCCCCGCGACGCGGCAAACATGCGCTGAGCTGCGCCGATGCGCAGCGCACCGACATCAGCGAACGCGCAGTGCTGTGCGCAACCCGCTGAGCTGCGGTGACGGGGGGTATGGGATTTCTGGCAACGCCGGGGCGCCGCCCTGCTAGGCACCTCGCCTTTTGGCGAACGGCATCCTGCTGAAGCACAGCCCTGACGTGCGGTTTCCCGCCGAAGCATGCTTCGCAGCAAACACTCGCCAGTTAACCGGGCCGGCGCCGTGAGCTGCATGGACCGTCCAGCAGCGAACGTCAACATCAACGCGAAGCACACGCGAAGCATGCTTCAACCGCGCAGCAAACATCAAAACCCTTGCGATTGTTTGCTAATCACTTGCGCTGCAACACATTACCCGACAGACCGCCGCAAGCGCGTGCACGAAAAAGGTTGGGACACAACGACCTATGTTTTCAACAATTGTTTCGAAGCATGCTTCGATGTTGAGGGATCGCCTAACACAACGCAATGACTCTCGATCTAAGCTTGAAGGGTATGACTGAAACTCCTGTCATCAAGGACAGTTTCGCTACTGAAGCCCGTTGTTTTGTCGCAGCGTGGGATCGTCTAAATCTGGTCGGGCGCAAGAGCTTCGCGGATTTTCCTGACGCCGCCGAGGTGCGTCCTCTGAAGTCACACAGCTGGTATTTTGTGACGCAACGCCACAACCCATTCCGGGATCACAGTCCGAGTGATTTGTGGGTGATCAAACTCGCTGAGGAGTTTCGTCGCTGGTGCGATGACCCCGGTAACCCGCGCTGGTGGTCGGAAATGTTCGGCGCCCGTTGGGAACTACACGTCGACGGGTACCCCTGGGAATTTGCAGATGATGCGTAGTCGCTCGCTGGTTGAGTACGTCGATGCTTTGAACCTTCCCGACGATGGTGTGCGTCCGCTTCTCGTCGGCCCGCACGCGTTTCGTCGCCCCCGTCTCCCTGATGTTCGAGTCGCGATGCGCATCGTCACGCTGGCTGAGGAAGAGCGTTCTTCTCCGTCCCTCTCAGCCCTCGCCCAAGCGGTGCTGGCGTTCTTCGATGATCCTCTTGACCCTGAAGCTATTTGGGCGTTGCGGCGCGTCCGCGATTCGCTCTAGACGACTTGTCGCAGCCATGCATTACGATAGCCAGCGTGTTCGTTACCCCCGTCGCACCCGCTGACGCAACTGAGGCCACCGCCGCTACCCAGGCATGGGTCGCCGCCGTCGCTGTTGATGTTGCTGACGCCGCTGCGACCGGCGCACCGCGAGCATTCGATTCTGCTACTCAGGGATGCCGCCTCTAGGTATTCCCTGATCAGCTAGTAACACGGAGGCACACAAGTGCACCCGACGACGAAAGCTGTTCACGCGCGGGCTAATCCGATCAAATCGGACGACCCCGAGTAATCCGTATTTAGGCGTGCCTGAAAGATTGGCACTGTTTCTGAGGATTGGTTCGAATGCACAAAACCCAGTACGTCATACGATGCAAATC
Source organism: uncultured Actinomycetota bacterium (assembly GCA_963748885.1). Taxonomy (GTDB): domain Bacteria; phylum Actinomycetota; class Actinomycetes; order Mycobacteriales; family Mycobacteriaceae; genus Mycobacterium. Next base: position 226,630 of record CAVVLC010000017.1, on the reverse strand, counting down.
TCTCGAAGCTGACATGGCCGCAGCACTTGAGGACTACAACGCTGGCAAGATCAACGAGGCGCGGCTGACGCATGTGTTTGACCGCGCCGAGGCTGAGCAGCGGAAGCTCGCGGTTCAATACGAAAGCACAGCGAAGGCGAAGTCCCTTAGCTGGGTCGGTGACTCGGCCGAGGTCAACCGTCAGAATGGTCAGCTGACCGGGTTCTCGGGCGACTTCGCTTCGCACAGCAAGGCCAAGGCGATCTCGGGTTTGCCGTCTGGTGCTGTTCAGGTGTCGCGTGGTTTGTCACCCGCCGACATGGACGAGTCTTCGCTGCAAGCGCTGTATGCCGCGACGCAGAGCCGAACCCCGTTCACTGTGAACTTGAAATCAGCGACGGGACAGACCGGCGGGTTCGCAGCGCGCGCAGGAAACAAAGCGCTCGCAGCTTCTCCTGTGACTGAAGGGATCCCGAGTTTCAGCGGCCTCCTCCCCCCGGTGATCCGACCGGACTTGGCGGTCGAGTACCTGTACGACTGTGAACCGAGGATCGCGGACTATCTGCCGACCGTCGAAATCGACAGCCAGGAGCTCGCGCTACCCATCGAAGGCCGTCCCACGAATCAGGCGACCGACCAGTCAAGCCCTGTCCCCGCCGTGTCGGAGCTCGGGACTTTGTCAGACGCCGGGTTGACCTGGACAACCAAGGCGTATCGTCCGATCAAGCTGGCGGCTCTCGGGTCACTCAGCGTCGAGTTGCTAGATGACGCGTCGATCTTCGCGACGCTCGTGCCCAAGACGCTGTCCAACGCGCTGTACGCGGAAGAGACGACCCAGCTTCTCTACGGGTCTGGGTCGTCGCCGAACATGACGGGTCTAGCGAACACGGCTGGGATCACCGCGCTTCCGGCTGCCGCTTACATGTATGAAGTGAGTGACACGCTGATCGACGCGTTCATCAACGCGAGCGCGGCGCTACGTGAAACACCCAACTTCTACCAGCCCGCAACCTTGATTCTGCTGAACCCGAGCGACTGGTCGGGCATCAAGCGCATCAAGAACAGCCTCGGGGACTATGTGTTGTCGACGATCAATCCCAACGTCGTCTTGGCTGACATCGACAACATCATGGGGATTCGGGTCGTTCAGACAACGCACGTGAACCCAGGTGAGGCGTTCGTTCTGAACCCTGAAGCCAGCATGCGATATGTTGTGCGGCAAGGGATTCAAATCGCATTCAACCCCGGTTACGCTGATACTTACTGGGCGAACATGGAGGTTGGATACCGGGTTCACATGCGATCTGTTCTCGCCGTGACGCGTCCGCAGGGTGTCATTCATATCACGTGGCTAGGCAGCGACGGAAGCTAAACGCGTGACTGAGTTCGTCAAGAATCCTGTCACCGGCAACTACGGCGTCGACGTTTCTGGGGCGCAGAAAATTCCTGCGCCTCGACCGGAACCGGGGTTCTTCCTTGCGACGCAGACTGCGCCGTTGCCGGTGCTGTTCCAGGGGTGGCTCGCTGACGGGGTGTGGGAGTACAACCCAGACGAACTGGGGTTGCTGCCTGGTCAGTCGGTTCAAGCTTTCTACCCCGAACCCGTTTTCATTCCCGAGAGTGCTGGTCCTAGCCCCGGCCCCGGTTACCGCTTCACGGTGATACGTGTTGTCACCGCAGGCGGCTGGCCGAACGATCTGAACGGCGACTACGGGTGGTAATTGAAGCGTCGGCGACCGGCCGGTTTTTTGCACTCCTTTGTCCCAGCCGGTACCGCCGCACCCCGGAAGCGTTGCGCGTGAAGCCCTTTCACGTGCTGTCTCGCAGGGTAAGGACAGCCATGATGGGTTACTGTTCCCGGAGCTGTACCTGCGCGCAACGCTGAAAGGGTGAAATGTTTTGCAGTCGTGATGGGTTCAGTTCTTCGTCGGTGGGTGTTCGGGGTAGTCGTACCAGCCGAGACGTTCACGTATGAGCTGGCCGAGCCGTACCCAGTCCATCGCGACAGCGCGTACGTCTGACCCTTCGAGAGCGTGAGTGATCGAGTCACCCATCGGTGTCGCCAGCTCGGCTGCAGGCACACCACCGAATGACATGAGTATGCACTGCTCGTTGTACCAGTCGCCGTCGTCGCGGCGCACTAGCTCTTGAATCATCGGCAGCATCCACTGAGAGGTCGCATCATCAGGCATGTCTGTATTGTCCTCGCGGCCTGACGAGGCGCGCAAACCAAGTCAGGCTGCGCGCTTCGATTCTGTGGAGATCTTCTACTTCCAGACGACTTTCACGCGTTCTTCTTTGATTCCTTTGCGGCCGGTGCGCGGGTCGATGACCTGATGCCCCCCCTTCCCGACAGGCGCAATCGTGATGCTCATCAGCACGTCGAGCACTGCACGGTAACGGCCTTCTGGGAGCTGCTGGATCTTGTCGTGAACCTCGGGGCGTCCGAGTGGGATGTCCTCGAAGATGCGCAACCTCTCGTCGTCTTGCTGCTGACGCTCCAGGTCGGCGATGTCTGCGTTGATAGTCGCGGTTGCGATGTGCACCTGATCGCCGGTGAGCACCCCTCTGGCGTAGTCGACGGCGAGCTGCTGACGGCGCGCATACAAGGTGGCCAGCTCGCCTCGGATGCGTTCAGCTTCAGCGGCGTCATGGATGCGCGACTTCAGCAGATCGTTCGCGTCGGGCATCGCCAGACGTCCGGCGACGATTTTGTAGAGCAGCGGTTCGACATGCTCGGCGCGGATCGACACTCCCCGGCACTTCACGCATGAGTAGACGCGGTGCTCCTTCTGGCGGCTGCCACCTGAGAGGTGATGCCCGCATTTGCCGCACGTGAGCACACCGGTCAGCAGATGACGAGTCACGCTCTTCCTCCCAGGTTTGCGGCTAATGTCGCTCAAGATGTGCTGCGCGGACTTCCATGTCTGCTCGTCGATGATCGCGGGCCAGGTCCCCTTGATGGGGTCGCCGTCCTTGTCTCTGACGATCTCGTCGTTGTGTGAGCGCAGACCCGCGTTACGCGCTGAGCGCAGGAACAACGACACGGTGGTCGGTGTCCACGGCTTGCCGGGCCGGTTCTTCGAACCGATCCCGATATGCCCGGAGCCGTTGAACAAGCGGCAGACGTCGCTGAGAGCGCAGCCGTTGATGATCGCTGCATACGCCTCCTGCACCAGCGGGGCGGTCTCTGGGTCTAGTCCGATCACGTCACCTTCACGGCGAAATCCGAACGCCTGCCTCCAATGCGGCAGGCCGCGCTCCGCGAGCTGACGCGCTGCGCGACGCTGACGCTCAGACTTCACCTCAGACTCATACGCAGAGTTCATGCAGAAAAACCGGTACATCATCCGGCCTTCAGCAGTCGACAAGTCGAACCGGCCCGTCACCGTCGCAAGCTCGATCCCTTTACGGTTCGCCAAGTCGATAAACTCTTCACCTTCCTGCGGCCTGCGGTGCAGCCGATCAGCTTTATAGACGACGACGGCGTGAATCTTGCCCGCTTCGATGTCGGTCATCATGCTGATGTAGTCGGGGCGCGATTTCTTTGCGAACTTCGACGCTGAGCGGTCGCTGTCCTTGTACTCGACAGGTGTCCAGCCTTTGTGCTTGCAGACGGCTAAGCAGTCCTCACGCTGTCGCGTGACACCCAGCTCTTCGCCGGTCTTGTCGTTCGATATCCGCAGGTAGATCGCTGCGCGGATGGTGCTCGTGCTGCTCATAAGCTTGAGTGTAATACGTCAGCCGTTGATGGGTGCGGCAGTAGCACTTGAGGTTGGCGGCGTGGGTGGGCCCGCCGTCGGCGTGGGGGATGGTGTGTTCGACGTCGCAGCGGCTAGCGGGTTGCTCGCAGCCGGGCCAGCGGCAGGTCAGGTCCCGGCAGCGCACGAAGTCGGCCAGCGCCCTCGACGGCACATAGCCGGGTTCGGGTGGGGCATACCCGGGGTGGATCAGCGGCACCAGCTTGGCTGATTGGGCCAGTTCGGCGACCAGCTCGGGCGGGATCAGCCCCTCAGTACCCAGGACCGCGGCCGACGCTGACCCGGTGCCGGTCAGGGTGCTCTGTTCGGCGATCACGTGAATGGTCACCGGGCTGGCCGCACGGCGTGTGCCGGGCGCGCAATCGGTGCGCCCACACCGGCACCCGAGCCGGTCGGCGCCGGCGACCAGCGCGCCCAGGGCGTCGGCGCGGCGCTGGGCGCGGCTGCGGGGATCGTGGGCACACACCGTGGCGGCCAACCCGTCCAAACGCTGATCCAGCGCGTGGGCGTCGGGGGTCGGCATGCTGCCCTCGAGGCGTGACATGCCGCCGTGGTCGGCCCAGATCGAAATCTGGCGGTCCTGATGGCGTTGCTTGCGGCGGCGCACCGCATCGGCGTCGGCGCGCGCGACGATCTTGTCGACCTGGGCGGCGAGCCGGCCCCGTGACAGGCAGGGCCAGCGTGCCACGTTGGCGGCCAGCTGGGCATCGACGTCGGCTAGCACGTCGCGGTCGGTGATCAGGTCGGTGCGCGACACGATCGTCTGAAATGCCAGATAGTCGATCTCACCGGCCTTGAACACCTCACCCACCTGCGGGAAGCGCTCGCGCATCGCGCGGGCATAGCCCACCAGGCTCAGGGCACGGCCCTGGCTGATCCGCTGCGCGGCACCTACCTCGGCGGCCACGGCCTCCATGGTGTCGATGGCCCAGTCCTCGTTCTCCGAGCACCGCGAGAGCCGGTAGCCGAACAACTGCCCGATAACGTCCAGCCGTGCGGCCATGGCCCGGTTCTCCGCGCGCGCCGACACGCAGATCCGATCCAGCAGCGCCGCCGATCCCGGCGTCATCGACGGGTGGCACCGCTCGATCTGCTCATCGAGGCGGGCCACCACATCGGGGTCCGCCACCCGACCAGTCGACTCGAACATATGTGCGATTATGCCACGCCGGCGCGACAAGTAGCTGTCATCTCCCAAGACATCGGTGACAGTTCTGCATCAGGACATCGGTGACAGTTCGGGTGGTCTTGGTGGTGACACTTCTGCCCCAAGGTTGGGGCGGTGGCTGTTAATGAACCCATCGATCCCCGCGTCCGCCTTGCGATCTCGCAGTGGCCTGATGACGCGCCCCGCGGGGCGGTCTCGACGTTCTGCGCCGAGCACGGCATTTCCCGCAAGTCGTTCTACGAGTTGCGCAAGCGTACGAAGACCGACGGACCGGCCGCGGTGCTCGAACCCAGGACCCGACGGCCGAAGTCGAGCCCGTCGAAGTTGAGCGATGAGGTCAAGCAACAGGCCCTGGCAGTGCGCGGCGCTCCGGAGGCCTCCGGCCTGGACCACGGGCCGATCAGTGTGCACGACAAGATGCGGGCGATGGGCCTGGATCCGGTGCCCTCGGTCGCATCGCTGGCCCGGATCTTCCGCAAGGCAGGTGTCGCCAAGGCTGAGCCGAAGAAAAAGCCCCGCTCGGCGTGGCGCGGTTCGTCTATCCCGGCGCCGAATGCGTGCTGGCAGTTGGACGCCACCGGGTACGTGCTGACCGGTGGTCGCACGTGTGTGATCTTCCAACTGATCGACGACCACTCCCGCTACGCGGTCGCCTCCCATGTGGCGTGGGGTGAGACCGCCGCGGCAGCGATCACCGTGTTCGACAAAGCCGTCGCCGCCCACGGTGTACCCCAACGGCTGCTGTCGGATAACGGGATCGCGCTTAACCCCTCTCGGCGTGGATTCCTGGGCCAGCTCGTCGAACACGTCGGATGGCTGGGCGTGGAGGCGATCACCGGCAAGCCCTACAAGCCGACGACCCAGGGCAAGAACGAACGCTTCCACCAGACCTTGTTCCGCTACCTGGACAAACAGCCGCTGGCAAGCACGCTGGCCGAGCTGCAGGCCCAGGTCGACGCCTTCGACGACATCTACAACACCGAGCGCCCCCACCAGGGACTACCTGGCCGCGTAACCCCTCTCACGGCATGGGAAGCCACCCCGAAAGCGCAAGCTCCTCGCCCCAAGCCCGACCCGCCCATGTTCGTCCAACCCGCAGCCAAGCGATACCAGCCGGCGCCAGCACCCAAGGACCTACCCACCGGCACCCGCATCAAGACGCAGACCAGCGCCGGCACATTCAACCTCGCCGGAGTCCGCTACCAAGTCGATGGCCTGCGCGGTTTCGAACAGGTCTTGGTCATCATCGACGGCGACAAGATCGCCGTGGCCGACCTAGACGGGGAGGTCCTCATCGAGCACACACGGCCCGCGCCCGGGGTGAGATACGTCGGCAACGCAAGACCCCGCGGCCCGCGGCCCAAGGACGACGAAACGTCACCGAAGTCCTGATACACCAACTGTCACCGATGTCCTGACACAGGACTGTCACCCATGTCCTGAGACATCACATACCGATCAAGATTATCTCGTTGCCTCATTCAAAATGCGCGCGTGCGGCAGCCAAGTGCGCACAATCGCATGAGGCGACGAAACCACCGCGCGCATCTTGACGTCAGGCAACACGGGTGCGACAAGTGATTCTGTTAGGCGCCCCGGTTGCGGATTGGTCGTGGCGGTGGACCGGCACTACCCGCCGCGGGCCGCGATCATCGCCGAGCGGTTCACCTTTGTCGCCGCCGTGCGGGGAATGGCGCCGACGAACTCGACGGTCTTGGGCGCCTTGTAGTGGGCGAGCCGGCTCTTCGCGTATTCGATCACCTGTTGTTCGGTCAACGGCGCACCGTCGGCGAGTTGAACAACGGCGTGCACCCGTCGTCCCCAATGCTCATCGGAGATTCCGATCACCACGACATCGGCGATGCCGGGGTGCCCCGCCAGAGCCGACTCCACCTCTGCGGGAAAGACATTGGCGCCGCCGCTGATGATCATGTCGGCGCGGCGGTCGATGATGTAGAGGTAACCGTCCTCGTCCAGGTGGCCGATGTCGCCAGCGGACCGGAACCCGTCCTCGGTCGACGGCAACGGCGGTGCGCCACCCAAGTAGCGGTAACCCGCACTCATCGGCGCGTACAGGTACACGTCGCCGTCCTCGCCGGGGCCCAGCGGCCGTTTCTCGGCGTCCAGAATGCGGATCTCGGTGTCGCGGAAGCCGCGTCCGACGCTGCCCGGATGAGCAAGCCACTCGTCACCGCGCAACGCGGTGAGCCCAAGGTTTTCGGTCATGCCGTAGGCCGTCACGATCTGCTCGGGGCTGAGCAGGTCAAACCACTTGTGCAGCAGCGTGGGTGGCATCACGGCGGCGCCCTGCAGGACGAAGATGACGCTCGAAAGGTCCCGTTGCCGGATGTCGGGCAGGGCCGCAATGCGCGCCAGCATCGTGGGCGTGGCCGTGAAGTTGGTGATCCGGTACCGCTCGACTGTGTCCACAAACAGTGGCGCGTCGAACTTTTCGAGCACTACCAGATGGTCGCCGCTCAACAGCATGAGGAAGGTGGCGAAGCCGTTGGTGTGATACATCGGCGCCGGCACCAGGACGGTTTGCGGTTTGGCCACCGGGGTCCAGTTCGCCAAGAAGGGCTCGCCGTGCTGCTCCGTCCACAGCGACGGCGCCAGGTTCAGGATCACCTTGGGCACGCCGGTCGACCCGCTGCTGCAGATTCCGTTGGCCGTGGGGGAAACGGCTTCTGGCAGTGGGCTCTCGGACTCGCCGGCGGCGCGATCCGCGAGCTGCCAACGGTGCTGTTCGTCGACGACGACGGCGGGCTCGATCACCGCGAGTACTCGGTTTCGCTCCCATTCCGGCAGATCCCAGTGCATGGGTATCGGAACCGCCCCGATCTTCCAGCACCCCAGCGTTGCCAGCACCAGGTGCGCTGAATTCGGGATCGGCAGGGCGACAAGGGAACCCGTCTCAGCGCCGTTGGCGGCCAGGGCTCGCCCCCACTGGTTGGCGCGCGCGTCGAGCTCGCCGAAAGTCATTGTGTGCGTGCTGCCGTCGAGCGCGACAATGGTCACGGCCTTCCGGTCGCGCCGCTCTTCGGCGAGTTCGCCCAACTTTCTGCCGAACGGGATTCCGTCTTCCAGCGGGTTGGGGGTCACTCCGGCTGCGCCAGGCTGGCTGGTCACGCCGATACCGGTCCACTGAACAGCGTCTCCAGCGAGGCGTCACGGACGTCGGATATCAGGCGTAGCCCGATCTCCTCGGCGCTCAACGGCAACCGGATCAGCGGTTGGGTGTGCCGGTCGAGCACGCTGACGTCGGACTCGTCGCAGAAGCCCAGGGCCCCGAGCAACTGGTGAGACGTGCGCAGCACCTGACGCGCGGTGTCGGCGGCTTTGAACCGGAGAACGAGTGCGTCGGCCGAATGAACCGACACTGGTGTCGATTCCGGTCGGCAGATGGTGTACTTGGCCAGCTCGTGCAGGCCGCGCACGGCGACGGAGGCATCCGCGACCGCGAACCTGACGGTCTGGAAGTCCGCCAGCGGCTTGCCGAATTGAATCCGGGCGCGCACGTGCTCGGTGACGATCTTCAGCGACTGCTGCACGGCTCCCAGCATCCGCCACGAACCCAACACGAGATGCAGGTTAACGTCCGCGGCGGGGACGGTTCCGTCGGGTGCACCCAAGCCGGCCGGGACCAGAAACGGCCCGAGCTTGGCATTGGTTCGCGACGCGGGCCGCACCTGGTACCGGTTGCCGTCGAGGTCGGCGGCCACCCAATCGCCGGGCAGGTCGCCGTGGTCGATGCGCGGTGCCACCGGGTTCACCAGAGCCAGGCGAGCGCCGTCGATCGTCAGCAGCTCCTCGACGAGCGGATAGGGCAGCGCGGTCGCGCCCGCCGCCTGGCAGAGCACCGCGGCGGCCAGCGCGTCATCGGGTGCCGACCGGACGTCCAGCTCGAACGTGCCGAGCTCGCTCAGCGCGGCGCGCGCGGAGTGCCGGATGCCGTCGTCGATCTCGGCGCGCAGCGCCGCCGGCGGCCCGCCCAACTGGGTGAGCCGCTTGGCCGCAACCGCGGCGAAGTCACTGATATCTTGTGGTAGTTCGGTTTTCACCGGTGTTCTCCCAGGACGTCGCGGGCCACCAACATGCGCTGCACTTCGATAGTGCCCGATGCCACGGTGGCCGCCTGCGCATAGCGCCAATGGTCTTCGATGGCCCCGTGCAGGGCAGCGGAGGCGCCGCTATCCAACGCCGAGGGGCCCAGCACGTCGAAAAGCAGCTCGGCGACCTGCTGATCGCAGGTGGTGGTGGCGATGCGGGCGGCGCTGGCCGCGGCACCCGCCGACGGGTCGTCCTGCAGCGCTACGGCTCGATAGGCCATCAGCCTGGCGACCCGTAGGTCGATCAGCGCCCGGACCCAGCGGGCCCGGAGCGATTCGGGCAGCCGGTCCCAGTCATCGCCGAGTTGGGTGCGCATCCGGTCCAGCAGCGATTCGCACCTGGCATAGCGGGCGATCCCGACGCGCTCGAATGCCAGCGCTTCGCGCATCACCCGCCAGCCGTCGCCGGGTTCGCCGAGGACGTCGCCGGGCAATGCCTGCACCCCGTCGAGAAACATCTCGTTGAGGTGGTGCGGTCCCAGCATCGACGGGATCGGCCGGACCGTGAAACCGGGCCGGTCCATCGGAATCAGAAAAAGGGTGAGCCGCTTGGGCTTTGGGGCATCGGGATCGGTGCATGCCGCCAGCACGCACCAGGACGCCATCTGGGCGTACGACGTCCACACCTTCTGGCCCGTGATGCGCCAGCCCTTGCCGGCGGGGCCGTCGGGACCGTCGGTGCCGTCGGGCACCGCCCGGGTGCGCAACGATGCCAGGTCGGTGCCGGCCTCCGGCTCGGAGAATCCCTGGCACCAGATCACGTCGCCGGATGCGATCGCGGACAGGTGTTTGGCCTTCTGTTCGGCTGTCCCGTACCGCATCAGCGCGGGCCCGACCCAGTTGATGCCCATGTATTGCGGACCGCGCGGTTCGTGATGCGCCCACATCTCCTCGCGCAGCACGGTCTGCTGCCAGACCGAACCCCCACCGCCCCCATGCTCTTTCGGCCAGGCCAGCGCCAGCAGCCCCTCGGCCGCCAGCAGCTTGCAGAACGTCTCGGTGGTGGCCAGGTCTTGCGGATCGTCGGTGCAGGCACCGAGGAAGCCGGCGGGAATGTGGTCGGATATCAGCTGCCGCAGATGCTTTCGAAGTTCGCCGGCGTCGTCGCCGAGATCGTAATCCATCGTCGTCATCCCTTCGGCAGCCCGAGCAGACGCTCGGCGATGATGTTGCGCTGGACCTCCGATGTTCCGCCGTAGATGGTCGCGGCCAATGCGTCCTGGCGTTCGAAGAGCAGTTCGGGGTCGCCCACCGAACTGGGACCCGCGGCGACCGCGCTCAATTCCCAAACCCGTTGCAGCGTAACCGATCCAAGTAGCTTGAGGATGTCTGCTTCGGGGCTGGGCCGGCCGGCGAGTTCGTTGCCCAGCGCGCGGTATCCGGTGGCCCGCAGCGCTTCGGCATCGGCGAGCAGCGAACCGAGCTCGGTGCAGAGGTCTGGGCCTTGCGCGGCGGCGCCGGCGCCGCGAATCGATTCGAGCCCGCGCTTGATTTCGACCCAGTTCATGATCCAGATCATCTGGCGCTCATGGTGCAACGACGCCAATGCCACGTTCCAGCCGCCGTGCAGCGGACCCAACAGGTTGTCCGCCGGCACCTCGACGTCGTCGAGGAACACCTCGCAGAACGTCTCGTCGGAGACCGACGCCATCCGGATCGGTTCGATCCGCACCCCGGGCGAGTGCAGGTCGAGGATCAGGCAGGAGATGCCGCGGTGCTTCGGGGCGTCCGGATCGGTCCGGGCATACAGGGTGCACCACCGCGAGAGATGCGCCTGCGTGGTCCAGATCTTGTGGCCGTTGACCCGGAACAGATCGCCGTCGCGCTCCGCGCGGGTGCGCAGGCCGGCGAAATCCGACCCGGCTTCCGGCTCGGACATGCCCAGCGCCCACCATTCGTCGCCGCGCAGCAAGGGGACCAGCAGGCAGTCGATCTGGGCGGGCGTGCCGAACTGACGGATGCCGGGGGCGACGACGCCGGGACCCTGAATGTTGGGCAGTTTGGGCGCAGACCGCATTGCCGCCTCGAGCCGGACCTCCATCGCGTCGCGCAGGCCCAGCGATCGACCGCCGTGCTCGCGGGGCCAGGTGGGCTGTATCCAGCCGGCCTCGAACGCCGCGCGCTGATAGTCGCGCCGCAGCGCCAGATCCCAGCGGTATCGGGGATATTCCCGGTAATAATCGTCCGGCAGAAACTCCGCCAGCCAGGCGGCGAACTCCTCGACAATCGCCGTCATGCCCCGCCCCCGGCGAATCGGCGACCCACGGCGTGGTAGAGCGCGCGACTGTCGCCCAGCAGCGCCGCGCCTTGCCAGGCGTGCCGGACGTAGAGGTGGATGTCGTGCTCCCAGGTCTGCGCGAGGGCGCCGTGCACCTGGACCGCGGTGCGCGCACAGCTGAGCGCCGCGTCGCCGGCCGCCGCCTTGGCCAGTGCGGCCGCGGTCCAGGCACCCGCGGGGTCGTCGAGGCGGGCCGCCGCCGCATAGGTCAGGCTGCGCGCGCGTTCCAGGCTCACGTAGTTGTCGGCCAGCGCGTGTTTGATCCCCTGGAATGCTCCGATCGGCGTGCCGAACTGACGCCGCGATTTCGCGTGTGCGACGGAGTGGTGCAGGGCCGCGCCGGCCACGCCGACCAGGTCGGCGGCGGCGGCCGCCAGCGGTGCCGACAGCGCGGATTCGACCGCTCCGCTGCCAAGCGGCGCGGTGGCCAGGGGCTCGGTGTCGATCTCGACGTCGGCCACCGGTTGTGCGGGGTCGGTGGACTCGCCCGCCACGATCCTCACCCCCTGGGTGCCCTGGCCAACGCGCGCAACCGCGGCGACCGGGCCGTCGTCGGATGCGGCCAGCGTGACGATCAGCTCCGCGCGCGACGCGTTGGGGACCGCGACGGCACGTCCGCGCAACCGCCCGCGCTGCAGCGTCATGGCTGCACCCGGCAGCCGGTGACCGGGGGAGTGGACCGCCAGGGTGGCCACGGCACCGCCGGCGATCTCGGCGAGCGCCGGGGCAAAAGCCGGGCCGCACCCACGCAGCACACCCGCGGCAAGGCCGACGCTGCTCAACAGCGGGATGGGCGCGATGGCGGCGCCGCATTCCTCAAGAACCACGGCGAGTTCGACCGGTCCGAAGTCGGCAGTGTCGTCGGGCCCGGCAGCTGTCGTAGCGAGGTCGGTCCAGCCAAGGTCGACGACCGTCTTCCACAGCGTGCGCCAGCGTTCGCGGATCGGTGATTGCTTGGCGGGCGACGTCGGGCGGGCATTCGGCGCGCAGGATGTCGCGCACGGCGTCGCGCAGCGCCAGCTGCTCCGAAGTCAGTCCGACATCCATAAGACCCCTAACATAATAAAGATAGTAAACTAGCGACGCCTCAATCGCACCGACGAGAACACGCATAGGCGGGCACATGGTCGAGTGGTATCTGTTCCTGCCGCAGGTGCGGTTGTCGGCGGCCGAATCACGGAGCGGGCCCTTCGCGCCGAGGCCAGTGGCTTCGCCGGAATCGCGTTCATCGATCACCTCGAGGCGCCCGGGCTGCCCGGTGAAAGCATTTGGGAGGCAATGGGCATCGCGACCTGGGTGGCCGCCAAGACGGAGCGGCTGCGGATCGGCCATCTGGTCCTTTGCGACGCTTTTCGGCATCCCGCCGTGCTCGCCAAACAGGCCGTCACCCTGTCGGACGCGTCCGAGGGCAGATTCGAGCTCGGCCTCGGTGCGGGCTCCTGGCCCGCCGAGTTCGCCAGATTCGATGTCGGTCAGCAGGATCCGGTGGCCCGGGTCGAGCAACTCGGGCGTCACCTGGCGATGATCAGGCAGTACTGGGGCGACGGTCCCGACGATACACGGCACAGCGCAACTTCCGCAAACGGACCCACCCGATACCGCTGATCCTGGGTGGCAGCGGACCCCGGATGATGGAACTTGTTCGTAACTACGCGGATTGGTGGAACCTGCAGGCGAACCACCTTGACCGGTTGCCCCGGCTGGCCCCGGCGGCCGGAACGGCCCGGCTGTCGGTGCAGCAGATGGTGGGCTTCGTCCGGTCGGGCAGCGACCCGGCACAAGGTGCGCGAGGTGAGCACCCGGCGATTCGGCAACCTCGGGCCCGGGCTGGTCTGTGGTGATGCCGACGAGCTGATCGCAGCACTTCGCGGGGCTGGCGGCGCAACGGGTGGAGCGGTTCTACGTGTGGTTCGCCGACTTCGCCGTCCCGGATTCGCTGCACGAGTTCGGCGAGATCGGTGATCAAAGACTTCGCTGCGCTGGAACGCCGGCGGCTGACCTCGGTAGGCACGATCGGCGGGCGGGCGAACGGACCGCGCGTCACCGCGCTCAGCCGGATCTCCGGCAGGTCCACCGACGGGTCGACGGTGTCCAGCCAGGCGACCGCCTCGGCGACGTCGGACACTCTGGATCGCGTACATCTCGAAGGGAACGTCCTGCAGCATCTCGGTTTCCACCGGTCCCGGCGTCACGATGTGGACGGCGATGCCGTCGCGGTCGACCTCGAGCGCCAACGCGCGGGCGAACGCGTTCATGCCGGCCTTGGATGCGGAGTAGGCGGTGCGCGCCATCATCGGCTCGTGTGCCGCCGACGACGAGATGAACACCAGCCGCGAGCCCGGCGCGCATCCGCGGCAGCACGGCGGAGGTCACCACGAAGCAGGAATCCAGGTTGGCCGACATGATCGCCTGCCACTGCTCGAATGTCTGCTTGCGCGCGTAGGTTCCGCCGAGCGTCCCGGCCGCGTGAACGACGAGGTCGATCGTGCTCGACTGGCTTATCGCGGCGGCGAATCCGACCGGGTCGGACGCGTCGGCCACGATATGCGCGAGCCCCGATCTCCTCGGCGGCCGCTCGCAACGGGCCTTCGCGTCGCGCCACCAGCACCACGTCGTAGCCCAGCTCGCACAGCTTGCGGCCGCAGCCTTTTCCGATCCCGCCGCTGCCGCCGGTGACCAATGCGGTTCGCACGGACCTCAAGGCTCGTGGCTTCCGCTTAGGAGTGCCGGATATCCCGCGGGCGTGACAACGCCTGCGGCGAAAGCGCATAGATCCGTTGATCGGGTCGGCCGGACAGCACGTAGGTCTGGGTGTCGGCGAGGTGGCGGCCCGCGATCCGGCGGGCCCGGTCGACGTCGCCTTCGGCGATCGTCTCGGCCAGCTTGATGTGCGTGTTGAGCACGGCGCGGCGCTTGGCCAGCGACGGGTAGGTGCCGCGCGCCGAGCTCTCGTCGGCCCACTGCCGTTCGTGGCTGGTCCACAGCGTCTCCAGGCTGCCGACGACGGCGATGATGGTGTGGTTTCCGCAGCCCCGAACAACGAGATCGTGGAATTGACGGCCGATTTCGGTGAAAAGCCGACCGTCTTCCAGGTTCTTGGCCATGGCGTCGTTGACCTGCTTGAGTTCGGGCACCAGCGTGTCCGCGCGGTCGGGCCGCTGGGCCGCCAGCGCGGCGCAGGCGGGCTCGAGTTCCTGCAACGCCATGCCCAGGTCGGCGACGGCGACCGACTCGCTCTGCAGCAGCAGACCGAGCATGTAGGCGGCGCTGGCCTTCGCCGGCGCGTGCACGACGGCGCCGCCGCGGTTGCCCCGCCGGACCGAGACCAGTCCCTCGGTCTCCAGGATCCGCAGCGCCTCGCGCAGCGAGACCAGGCTGACGTTGAACTGTTCGACGAGCACCTCCTGGCGTGGCAACAGGTCGCCGTCGGCGAGCTCGCCGTCGATGATCTGGCGGCGCAGTTCGTCGGCTACGATTTCGGCGATCCTCGGCGCCGACAACCGGCGACGGGCGTCGGGGCCAATTCCCAGGGCGGTCATCCGGTCCTCGCAGCGAAGCAGGGGAGCGCCGGCTGCCCGCGTACTCGACTGGCTTAGCTATTTTAGCAGTAATGGTATAAATAGCCTGGGTGAGATCGCGGGTCCGATCAGCCGGCCGACACCGCTGGACGGGCTGCGGGTCGTCGAGATCAGTGACCGGATCGCCGGCAGCTACTGCGGCAAACTATTCGTCGACGCCGGCGCCGAGGTACGCAAAATCGAACCGCCGCAAGGGGATCCGCTGCGGCGGTACTCGGCCAGCGGTTCGCGGGGCCAGCGGTTGCCGGGCAGGATCGGCCCGCGTCGCCGTTCTTCAGCTACCTCAACGCGGGCAAGCGCAGCATGACCTGTTGCGCCGGATTCCGCAGCGATGCCGTGCCGAACTGGCCGCCGCCGATGTCGTGGTCGTCACCGCCGGGCCGTCGCAGGCGCGGCCCTGGACATCGATCCGCAGCGGCTGCTGGCCGACTCCCCGCGGGCGGTCATCGTCACCATCTCCGACTTCGGCTGGACCGGTCCCTATGCCGACCGCGCGGCCAGCGAGTTCACCCTGCAATCGTGGTCGGGCTGCACGGGTTTCGCGGTGACCCCGCCGGGCCGCCCATCTCGATCGGCGGCGACCTGGGGGAGTACATGGGCGGGAGTGTTCGCCGCGTTCGGTGCGCTGGCCGTGCGCCGCCGCGTCGAGCACGGCGGCCCGGGCGAGCACCTGGACCTGTCCATGCTGGAGGCGTTGACCACGATGCAGAGCAGCGAATGGCTGCATTCCCAGCTGCTGCGGGTGCCGCCGATCCGCCGCACCCTCGAAGTGCCCTCGATTGAACCGGCCAAGGACGGCTACGTCGGGATCACCATGGTCACCGGTCAGCAGTGGCTCGATTTCGTCGCGATGGTGGAGTGCCCGCAGCTCGAGGAGATCGAGCAGCTGCGATTTCAGATCGGCCGATGGGAATACCGCGATCTCATTCGCGAACAGATCGGTCCGTGGATGGCGGAGCGGACCGTCGACGAGATCGTCGAGCTCGGTCAACTGTTCCGGTTGCCGATCGCGGCATTGGGCAACGGCTCCACCATCCGGGACATGGAGTACGCGATCGAGCGCGGGGTGTTCGTGCGCAACCCCGCCGGCTTTCACCAGCCCCGCCCGCCCTGGCTGATGTCGGCGTGCGCGCCGGCGCCGGTGGGCGGCACGCCTGCGCTCGGCGCGGCCGACGACGAATCGCCTTGGCAAAAACGCGAACTCGAGCGTGAGCCGGCAGGCGCCGGCGCTGCCGCTCGAGGGTGTGCGCATCGTCGACCTGACCGCCTTCTGGGCCGGGCCCGCCGCCACCCACCTGCTGGCCGCGTTCGGCGCCGACGTGGTCAAGGTGGAGTCGATCCAGCGACCCGACGGCATTCGTTACTCCGGCGGCATGCGCAAAGATGTCGACGACTGGTGGGAGTACGGCTGGGTGTTCCAGGCGATGAACACCAACAAGCGTTCGGTCACGCTGGATTTGGGCTCCGATGAGGGCCGCGGCTGTTCACCGAGCTGGTCGGCCGGCGCCGACGTCGTGATCGAGAACTTCTCGCCGCGGGTGATGGACCCCTTCGGGCTCACCGCCGACGTGCTGCTGCGAGTCAACCCCAAACTCGTCGTCGCCCGGATGCCGGCGTTCGGGCTGGACGGTCCGTGGCGCGAGCGGGTCGGATTCGCGCCCACCATGGAGCAGATCGCCGGCCTGGCCTGGGTGACCGGGCTGCCCGAGGATCCGCCGGTGACGCCGCGCGGCGCCTGCGATCCGCTGGCCGGCGTGCACGCCGCGTTCGCGGTGCTGGCCGCGCTGCACTTCGCCGAACGCACCGGAGCGGGCCAGCAGGTCGAGCTGCCGATGATCGAGACGGTGCTGAATGCCACCGCAATACAGCCGATCGAATCCGAGGTCTTCGGGATGACGCTGAGCCGCCACGGCAACCGCGGTCACGGCTCGGCTGATCCAGAACATCTACCGGTGTGCCGGAGACGACGACTGGATCGCGGTCACCGTCCGCGACGACCGGCAGTGGCAGGCGCTGGTCGATCTGATGGACCGGCCGTCCTGGTGCGACGAGGGCCTGGCGACGCGTCGCCGGGCGGCGCGAGCGGGCCGACGAGATCGACGGCCGGCTGCACGGACTGGTTCGCCGCGCAGCCTCGTGACGCGACGGTGGAACGCCTGGCCGCCGCGGGCATTCCGGCCGCGCCGGTCGTATCGCCCTCGTTGGTGACCGAGAACCCGCAACTGCGCGATCGGGGATTCTTTGAGGACGCTGGACCACCCGAGCACGGGCGCCGGCCTTTATCCCACCTCCGCCGTTCGCCCCGCTGGCCGGCCAGCAGCGGTGGCTGCATGCGGCCGCCGCCGACGCTCGGGCGAGCACAATGGAGAGGTGCTGCGCGACCGGTGCGGGCTGACCGACGAAGAACTGGTGCGCCTTGCGGCCAGCGGAGTGATCGGGACCCGACCCAAAGGGCGCCTATGAAAGTAAGGGAGCACTGATGCGCGTGACCGTCGACGCAACCTTGTGCGAGGCCAACGGTTTCTGTGAATCGCTCGCCGCGGACATATTCGAATTGGGCGACGAGGACGTGGTGCAGATCGCCGACGGCCCGGTGCCGCCGGACCGGGAGATCGACGTCCGGGCGGCGGTGGACCAGTGCCCGAAGGCCGCGCTGCGGCTGAGCGACTGAGTAAACCCGGCTCAGCGAGCCGCTGAGTATGTCTTGGAGCGGTAGGTTCGGAGCGCCAACGAAGGAACGGAAGGGAAGACGCCCGTGCCATCGCGAGACATGATGAAGTACGCCGCGATGTGGCCCTACTTCGAGGTTGTCGCCGAGGCCCTGAAGGGCTTGGTCGACGGGACTGACTTCTTCGATATGCACGCCGAGGACGTAGTTGATCGAGTACATCATCACCGTCCCGGATTACCCACGCAGGATCGTCGGGCGCGAAGCGCTGGCCCAGCTGTATTCCGATTACGGAGAATCGATTGTCCAGAGTGGCAGCAGCGACGTCTACCGCTATTACGATCCCGAGAAGTCCGCTGTGGTTCTCGAGTACACCATGCACGGCACCGTGGTGAGCACCGGGGCGCCGTACGTCAACCGATTCATCTCGGTGATCACGGTCAAGGACCGCAAGATCGTGCACTGGCGCGACTACCTGGACCCGCTGGCGGTGTTCGCCGCGTTCGGCAACACTCCGGCGCCTTAGCTTTCATCGAGATTGACGTTGGCGCGAAGAAGTTGCGAGTGACCATCACGATAACGTCGATTTCGCTTGCCGAGAGGCCCGGCGCCCCACTTAGCGCCGCTCGGTCAGCGATATCGCCATCTCGTCGTAGATCGACATGTTGGTGAGCAGGCTCGGGTAGGTCACTTTGGCCGGACCGATCGCTATTTGATCGCCGCGCAGCAGCAATTCGTCGAACGCCGCGCGAATCTCCGCGCGCGCCAGCATCGCGCCGAGGCAGTGGTGTGGTCCGCCGCCGCCGAACGCCACATGCGGGTTCGGCTGGCGGCCGATGTCGAAGGTGAACGGCGAGGAGAACACCTCCTCGTCGCGGTTGGCCGAACGCAGCATCGACACCACCCGCTCCCCGGCGGGGATGTGCAGGCCGTCCATCTCGATGTCGACCTTGGTGGTCCGCGTCCAATACGCCACCGGTGACGCCCAGCGCAGCACCTCCTCGACGGCGCTGGGCCGCAGCGCTTCCTCCTCCCGATAGCGTTCGATCTGTTCGGGATTCGCGACGAACGCCTGCAGCCCGATGGCCAGCGCGTTCTTGGTGGTGTCGCTGCCGGCGAAGGCCAGCACGAAGAAGAAGAACTCGAGTTCGTTGGCGGGCAAACTGAACTGCTCGCCGTCTTCGCCGGTGATCACGGCCGATGCCAGCGTGCTCCAGATGTCGTCGGTCGGTTCGCGTCGCTTCTGCTCGGTGAGCTCCGTCGCGTAGCCGAAAATCGTGGTGAAGAGCTCGATTTCCTCTTGCCGGGTCATCAGCCGGGCCCCGGTCGCGCGCGCGTTCAGGATGCGGTCGAAGACGTCGAAGATGCGGGGCCGATCCTGGTCCGGAATTCCGATGATGTCGCCGATGACCGTCATCGGGAGGGCGTCGGCCACGTCCTCGATCCAATCGCCGCCGCCCCGGTTGAGTAGGTGGTCGACCATCGCCGCCGCCCGCGCCCGGATACCGGCTTCCAGCTTGGCGATCGCCCGTGGGTTGAAGGCGTTGGAGATGAGCTTGCGGCGCTTGTTCAGTGCCGGCGGATCCATGTTGATGATCGTCGGGTACGACGAGAAAAGGCCGGCGGGCTGGATGAGCGGGCCATCGACCGCGGTGAACGAGTCGACATCGCGGTGCAGCCGTACCGCGTGCCGGTGCTTGGTGGTCATCCAGAATTCGCGCTGGACTGTCTCACGGACGCCAGGGGTCAGGTCGTGCCGGAAAAGCGGTCGCGAGCGGCGCAACTCGGCGAACAGCTCGTCGGGAAAACCATTGCGCCACAAGGCAGAATCGGAAAGGTCCACGTCGGCCGCTGTCATCGGAATCCTCGCTCTAACAAGACACCTCCAGTGGCCGCGTTGACGTTCTATGCTTAAAATAGTAAAAATAGGCCCAGTAGTCGAACCGCGGTGAGTTAAGGGCGGTCCAGTTGCACTCGGCCCCGCGGGAAACGGAGTGCTCGTGACCAATACGATTTCGGACCCGGCCGCAGGGTCGGACGCGGACCCGTCGGACCGGGAGTTCGGTTCGGGTATTGCGCTGTCGAAGTACCGGTTCCCGACGGGATGGTTCATCGTCGCCTTCGGATCCGATCTGGCTGCCGGTGAAGTCAAGCGCGCCCACTACTTCGGTGAGGAGCTGGTGCTGTTCCGCACCGAGTCCGGCGAGGTGCATGTGCTGGACGCTTACTGTCAGCACCTGGGCGCCAACCTGGGCGTCGGCGGCACCGTGGAAGGCGAGAACATCGTCTGCCCTTGGCACGGGTGGCGGTGGCGCGGTGACGGTACCAATGCGCTGATCCCGTACAGCAAGATCGGCTGCAAGAACAACGTCCGGATCCGCACCTACCCGAGCGTGGAGTGGTACGGCTTCGTCCTGGCGTGGCACGAGCGCCATGGCCGGGCACCGTACTGGCAACCGCCCGTGCTGCCGGAACTGGAAACCGGCGAGTACTACCCGCTACACCCGCATACTCAGATGCTCAACCGGGTCAAGGTGCACCCGCAGATGATCATCGAAAACGCCGCCGACCCGTACCACGTCCAGTACGTACACAAGGCCGCCAACCCGGCCACCACGTCGTCCTTCGAGGTTTCCGGCTACCACCTGCACGCCACCGTCAACGCGCATTTCGGCGGTGGACGGACGTCCACCTGGTTGACCCCCAACGGTCCGGTCGACGCCAAGATCATTTACGACAACTACTCGCTGGGGTTGGGAGTCGTCCGCTTTCCCAGCGAGCTGGTGGCCACCGTCCAGGTCACCGGGCAGACCCCGGTCGACGAGGACTACACCGACTACTTCTACACGCAGGCCTCCATCCGCGAGCCGGGCGACACCGGCGACGCGCCCACCGGCCGCGCGGCGAAGTTCCTGGCGCTGCAGCAAGAGGTGATCAAGCAGGACTTCTTCACCTGGGAGAACATGAAATACCTGGAGAAGCCGAACCTGGCGCCCGAAGAGGCCCACGACTATGCCGCGCTGCGCCGCTGGGCGCACCGGTTCTACCCGGGCCAGCAATCGTCGCCACACGACTTCGGTTACACCGCCGAGGGTGAGCCCGACCCGGCGGCCGCCCAGGGTTGACGAGAAGCGCGATCGGAGCCTGATGCCCTCCGTCCGGACAAGC
This sequence comes from uncultured Actinomycetota bacterium, assembly GCA_963748885.1. Classification (GTDB taxonomy): domain Bacteria; phylum Actinomycetota; class Actinomycetes; order Mycobacteriales; family Mycobacteriaceae; genus Mycobacterium. The sequence continues at coordinate 205,921 of CAVVLC010000017.1, read as the reverse complement.
CCCTTGGTTCCTGAGGATTTCGGAGTCGATCGTTTCACCGTTCCGGCCGTGCTGGATCGCCGCGCCGAGCAATACCCCGACCGGGTGATGATGTCGATCGCCGGTACCGAGGTGACCTTCGAGCAGATGCGGCAGCGGTCCTGCGCAGCGGCGAACATGCTGACGGGCCTGGGTGTCGGCCGGGGCGACTGCGTGGCGCTGTTCACCCCCACCAGTCCGGAATGGATCTACTTCTGGCTTGGCGCGGCGCGCATCGGCGCGGTGAGTGCGGCCGTGAACGCCGCCAACAAGGGGGACTTTCTGCTGCACACGCTGCGGTTGTCGCAGGCCAAGGTGATCCTCACCGACGCTGACCGACGCCCCCGCGTCGAGGAGATCGCCGGCGACTTGGATGCGGTGACTGATTCCCCGATTAGCATTGTGGTGCAAGATGATTCGCTCACGGCGGCGTTGACAAGCGGCAACGTCGGCGCCGTACCGGACAACTCCGCGGGGGTCGATGAGCTGGGGTCGCTGTTCTTCACGTCGGGCACCACCGGACCATCGAAGGCGGTCGCCACGACGTGGCACTACCTGTTCACGGTGGCCGCGACAGTCGCATCGGCCTGGGAGTTCGGCCCGGGGGACGTGTTGTGGACGGCGATGCCGCTGTTCCACCTGAGCGCGGCGCCCAGCGTGCTGGCGCCGATGCTGGTCGGCGGGACGACCGCGATCGCCGGCGCGTTTCATCCCGGCGACGTCTGGGACGACGTGCGGGCCCGCGGTGCCATCGGCTTCGCCGGCGCGGGCGCGATGGTTTCGATGCTGCTGAACCTGCCCACGGATGCTCGTGACGCCCAGTTGCCGCTGCGGTTCATCTCCGCGGCGCCCATCGCCGCCGATTCCTACCACGAGATCGAGCGGCGTTACGGCTGTCGCATCGTCACGATGTACGGGATGACCGAGGCCTTCCCGATAGCCGTCAAAGGTGTGTCCGACGAGGGTGTTCCGGGAACGTCGGGCCGGCCGAACCCGAACTTCGACGTGCGCATCGTCGACGACGACGGCAACCCGTTGCCCGCCGGAACGGTTGGTGAGATCGCCTGCCGGCCTAAGCGCCCGCGGGTGATGAGTGAAGGTTACGTGCGCCAGGGGGCCGGGCCGGGCTGGCACGTTGACGCCCATCGGGACTGGTTCCGCACCGGCGACCTGGGAAGGCTAGACGCGGATCAAAACTTGACCTATGTTGACCGCGTCAAAGATTCGCTTCGCAGACGCGGCGAGAACGTTTCGTCGGTCGAAGTGGAGACCGTTGTGATGCGCCATCCGGCGGTGGCGGAAGCCGCGGCGGTGGCAGTGGCCAGTCAGCTGGGTGAGGACGACATCCGGCTGATCGTGACGTTGCGCCCCGGGGCCGCACTGGATTGCGCGGAGCTGCTCGACTTCTGCGCTGCCCGCATGCCGTACTTCTGCGTCCCGCGATTCGTCGAGGCTGTCGATGAACTCCCGAAGAACGGCATCGGAAGGATACGCAAAGACTTATTGCGTGCCCGGGGTTTAAATCCGGGTACTTGGGATCGCGAAAAACACGGCTATATCGTTAGTCGGTAAGTTAAGTTAATGTTACGTACGTCGTTTCTTTATCCCTCCTGGTGAGGCCCAAAGAGGTCGGACGCAGAGAGTTGGACAGCAGAGAGGTTGGAGAGCCCAGATGACCATGACCTACCAGGAGCAGCAGATGCTGGCGGCCGCGACGGCCCGCGCTGGCATCCTGAATCTGACCGCCCGGCACAACCGCGCCTACTCCGCGGGCGACCGTGAGGCCTGGATCGCCACGTTCCGCCACTCCGGTGCCCGCTATATCCGCGACCATGACGTGTTCACCGATCTGCGCATGGCTTTCGACGGCGGCGATGGGCAGCGCCTCGTCGCGGTCGACCACGACATCATCGTCGACGGCGTCCACGCGACCCAGCGTTGCGTCGCAGTGCTTTACGCCTGCATGTACGGCGACACCACCCTGCGGGCCACCGGGACATACCGCGACCAGCTGATCTACGAGCGCGGCGGCTGGTACTTCACTTCCCGTGAGCTCGAATGGGACACGGTGCCAAGCCGGCATCCGCTCGTCATGTGACGGCAACCCTATAGGGGGCGCAGCACGATCGGCATTCCGTCCATCGGTATCGGCATACCGGCGTAGTCCCACTTAGCCCGGTAGTTTGGTCTGGTCAACTCCAACCGGAATGCGCGTAGCAGGCGGTGAACGGCGACCTTGATTTCAAGCTGCGCGAAGACCATACCGATGCACTTGTGCGCGCCGCCGCCGAAGGGGGCGAAGGCATACCGGTGTCGCTTGTGTTCCGAGCGGGGTTCGGCGAACCGCTCCGGATCGAATTTGTCTGGCTCCGTCCATAATTCGGGCATGCGGTGGTTGGCGCTGGGCCAGAGGATAACTTTGGTGCCGGCCGGGACGAAGTGGCCCAGCAGTTCAGTGTCCCGAACCGCTTCACGCAGATTGAAAGTCAGCGGCGTCACCAGCCGCAGCGACTCGTTCATCACCAGGTCGAGCGTTTCCAGCCGCTCCAGGCCATCGATGTCGAGCGGTCCGTCGCCGAGTCGCTCCGACTCTTCGCGCGCCCGCTCCTGCCATTGCGGGTGGGCGGCCAGGTTGTAGACCATCGTGGTGATGGTCGATGTGGTGGTGTCGTGGGCGGCCATCATCAAGAAAATCATGTGGTTGACGATGTCCTTGTCGGTGAAGCTGTTGCCGTCGTCGTCTTCGGCGTTGCACAGCGCGGTCAGCATGTCGGTGCCCTGGGCTGCACGGCGTTGCCGCACGCGGTCCATGAAGTAGTCCTCGAGCACCTTGCGGGCGCGCAGGCCGCGCCACCATTTGAAGGGCGGAATGGGGCGGTGGATGATGGCGCCGCCGGCGCGGGTTGTCGTGGTGAAGGCCCGATTTACCTTGGTCAGCAGAGCGTCGTCGGTGCCATGCTCATGTCCCATGAACACCGTGGACGCGATATCGAGCGTGAGTTCCTTGACCGCCGGGTGAAGCAGGAACCGCGCGTCGTTGCTCGGCCAGTCGCCGATGACGTGAGTTGCCACCCTGTCGATGTGCTCGACGTAGCCGGCCAGCCGGGTGCGGGTGAAGGCCTCTTGCATGATGCGCCGGTGGTGGCGGTGTTCGTCGAAGTCCAGCAGCATCATGCCCCGTTTGAAGAACGGGCCGATCATCGCATGCCAACCCCGTTGGGAGAAGTCCTTGTTCTTGTTGGAGAACACGGCCTGGGTGGCATCGGGTCCCAAGGCGGTGATAACCGACGACATCACCGGCGAGTCGACGAAAACCACTGGGCCCCAGGTCTGGTACAGGGACAACGGATAATCGGGCCCCTGACGGAACGACTCGATGACATGGCCGAGAAGGGGAAGACCCGCGGGCCCGCGGACAGCCTCAAGGCCGCTGCCTTCGGGGGGCTCGGCCAGCACCTTTGTATCCCATTCGCGGGCGACCAGCCGCTTTTCGATGACTCCCATGCCCGGGATGTTGTTGACGGTTGGGGTAATTCGGCGGCGTGCTTGGTCCAGCAGGTAATGCGGGGTGCTGATAGTGGTCATCGCTGCTTCTGCTCCTACAAATTGGCGGTTAGGTCCTCGAGGCTGCGCGCGGCGTCGTCGGCGGCGTTGTCAGCAATCCCAGCAGCGTCATTCCGTTTGTGTTCGACCAAAAGCACGGACGCGAGCAATCCAATCAGCAGCAGTCCGAGAGGGAGCAGCATCGACTGTGCGAGGGCGGTTCTCAAGCTGTCCTGAACCGCCGCCGGCAACCCGCCGGCGGCTGCGTCTTCCCTCAGATGAGCCGGCAGCGCGTCTGCCGCCATCCGCGCGGTGATGAGTGCGCTGATCGCCGCGCTGCCCAGCACCGATGCGACCAGCCGGGTCGTGTTGTAGATGCCCGAACCGGCGCCGGCTCGTTGGACCGGCAGGTCGTGTGTCGCGATGGCGGCGACAGAAGTCCAGATGCACGAACTCCCCACTCCCATCAGCGCAATCGGCAGGGTGAGCTCCCAAAGAGCATGCTGCCCTGGCATTATCGCGATCAGCCAGATGAGCCCGAAGGTGATCAACGCGAAACCGAACGAAGGGATGTACCTCGGGTGCAGCCGGTCGACGAGCCGGCCGACGGTGGGTGCGAGAAAACCGGTGACAAGCGCTAACGGCGAGAAGATCAATGCCGATTTCGTCGGTGACAATCCGCGGCCGAGCTCCAGATAGAAGAATGCGCACAAGATCAGCGCGGTGAGTGCGGCCGAGATGGCACTGACGGCGATGTTGGACAGACCGAAATTCCGGGTTCGGAAAAGGTCCAGCGGCACCAGCGGCTCCCCCGTGTTGCGAGACTGGTGATAGAGGAAAACCGCGAGCACCACGAGACCCGCGACAACAATCGACCAGACAACGGACGACCAGTGGTATGCGTCGCCTTCCTGGATGCCGAATACGAGCAGGAACATCCCAATCGCGCTGAGCGCGACGCCGGGGAAGTCGAACCGGTGCTCCTGTGTCTCCAGTCGTGGCACGAAGAGCGCCGCGAGCAATAGCGCGATGCCACCTATTGGCAAGTTAATCAAGAAGATCCATTTCCAGCCGAGCCAGTCGACGAGGATTCCGCCCGCGATGGGGCCGGTAAGGGCGGCCAGGCCCGCGGCCGCGCCCCATGCGCCAAGCGCGGCGCCGCGCTTGTCGGGCGGGAAGATGCGGGTGATGATCGCCATGGTCTGGGGCATCAGCAGGGCGGCGCCGAAGCCCTGGACGGTGCGCGCCGCTATCAGCATCCCGATGCTCGTCGACAAGCCGCACCACAGTGATGCCACCGTGAACACTGCTAGGCCGGCCAAATAGATGTTCTTGGGGCTGAAACGATCTCCGAGCCGGCCGGTTGCCAGCAGCGGAACTGAATATGTCAACCCGTAGGCGCTGGTCACCCACATCACGCTGGAAATGCCGGTATGCAGGTCATGCATGACCACCGGATTGGCTACCGCAACGATGGTGACGTCCACCGTGACCATGAAAAAGCCTATGCAGAGGGCCGCCAGCGCGGCCCAGGGATTGATCTTGGTTTCGTTAATCACCGGTCCTCCTTCTCTTAGATTTCGATCGGCGCCCACACGGCCGGTTCGTGCCCGTTTTTGTGGGTGAATTACCTTGCACCGCAGTGAGATCGCGCCCTCATCGCCCCAACCGCGTGCGGAGCAGGCGAAAAAGCCCGCCGGCGATATTCGCTGCGTCCAGTGGAATCCACACCATGAGCGCTTCGCCTTCGGCGTAGCGCGGGTTGAGCTCGAGGTAGAACCGTGTGTGCGGGTCCCGCTTGATTCGGCGCATCCGCGACGTGTCCCGCGGCGTAGCACCCGAATGCACTATCCAGGGGCCGTCGCCGACCGGGGCGTACTGCAAACGCGCGCTTGCGGCACGCACCAGGGCGACTATCTCGTCCGAGGGCTCTTCGCCGCGGCTCGGATAAACCCGCGGCATCGTGCAAGCCAAGAGGCGGTAGGCCGCCGGAGATGAACTGCGGGACACGTAGGCCAGCGGGGTGCGGGGGTGGCGGAGTTTGAACTGCAGCGCCTGACGGAGCCCGAACAGCGACGCTGATGATCCGCCGCGACACCCCAGACGGAAGAGCACGCCCGCGACGAATACGGCGAACGTGCGGCCCCCGTGTTGTACCCGCTCGATGCTCGCGAACGAGAAACCCACGAGTTCGTCGTGCGCACTGTAGAAGAGCGCGAGCCGACCGTCGTCGGTTCCGAAGATCATCGTGTCCAGCTCAACCTGAGTCACGCCGTGCACGGTCTCGTCGTAAATGTCGAAGAGCTTGGCCGACAGGGCGGACCGCTGCGCGGGACTCAGCGATGCCACTCGCAAGTATCTGCTGCGGACGATGCGCCCGGGACGGTCCCGCTGAGGGCGGGCAGGCGGCGCAAGAGCCGGTGGAGCGGCGAGGGGGCGCGTCGACACCTCGGCGGCGTAGCTGGTGTGGGTGGCGTGCAAGGAAGACCCCTTCCCGGATTTTGCGTGTTTAACGGCGAATGTCGGCGGCGGTGCCTGGGTAGTCGCCTAGAACTCAGCAAAGAAAAACACGAGCTTCTCCTCGCATTCAAATCGCATTCCGGAATGCCCTTGTTTATTGATCACCGCTGGTCAGGCCTGGTGTAGGCAGATATGGGGCGACCACTTCTCGCGCGCCTCTCGTATGCCCTTCGACACGTGTTGCGTGCCGGCGTACGGGTCAGGAAAGGAGACTGAGCGCGAGTCGGGTCAACTCGCTTATGAATGCGTCCTTGCTGATGGGTGGTTGATCGATGACGTAACGGATCGGTATGGCAAGTAGCTGACTGAGGACCCATGTCGCGGTGTCCACATCGATGTCCGGGCGCCTATCGGGGACTACGGCCATATATCCCCTGATGAGTTCGCGGATCAGCGTGTCTACGGGTCTGAGCACGCCCCTGCCGGTATGGCCAGGCAACTGCCCGGAGATCACCCGCCAGATTTCGGGCCGCTCGAGCATCGCGTCGACGTACGCACGCACGCCGCCCGCCACCAGTACTTCGCGGTCGTTACTGGAGCCGAGTATCTCGTAGAGTTTGGCCGAGACCTTGTCCCGCAGCTGCTCGGTGTAATCCGCGACCATCGCATCCAGGATCGCGTCTTTGTTGGGAAAGTATTGATATAAGGACCCCGGGCTGATGTGTGCGGCCGCAGCAATCCGATTCGCTGATGCGCCTTCATACCCGCGCTCTTGCAGAACTGTTGCGGCTGCATCGAGGATGCGTCTGACCTTTTCCCGCGAGCGATCTTGTACGGGTGCCTTGCGATGAGTCGCCTTGGCCTGCGCTCGAGCCACGGAGGAATCTTAGCGAGAGGGCGGCGGTTCTGTGGGTAGGTTTTGCCTAAGGCGCGCACAACGATTCAATCGGGCTGCGCACCCACAGGGCGTCGATGAGCTTGCGGGCCACGGCGATTCCGGCGGAGGGCTTGGTGAGTTACTGTTTCCAAGAAAGCTTCGCACAGGAAAGATCGATATGCCCACTGCCGCCAACCTGGCTTTGACTACCCGTCCGGCCGCGCTCTTCGTGGCCGTTTCCTGAGCGACACCGGCACGTGGATAACGACCTTCGCTACCAAGTGAGCTACGAACTCGCCTTCGGCACCTATGAAGACGCGCTGCGGATGGTCGGCGCCACAAGCGAACCGCGAACCGCAACTTCGGCCGTCAGCGGCGCGCGCATCCAGCTGTTCGCCGCGATGGTTCACGACGGCAATCGCTCCTACTGGGACGCCGAATACGCCCGGCAGCGATGGGGCGGCCTGCTGGCTCCGCCCGCTCTGTTGATGGGATGGCTGATACCGCCGCCGTGGAGGCCATCCCATCAGGGCAGCGCCCGGCCGCCGGCGTCGGTGGTGCTGCGGGTGCCGCTGCCCGGTACCAGCTTCATCAACGCCGCCAACGACGTTGAGTTTCTGGCGCCCATCATCGAGGGCGATCGGCTCACCGTCGTCGAGGAGCTGGTTTCGGTGTCGCCGGAAAAGCGGACCCGGCTGGGTGTCGGTCATTTCGTCCAGACGCTGGAGACCTATCGCCGCCAGGACGGCACCGTGGTGGCCACCAACCGCAACACTCTGTTCAGGTTCACTCCGGCAGCGCCCCCCGAGGCGGCCTCGTGACCGCCGAGGACCTGGACTGGAACGAGATCGACGTTCCCGTCGAGCTGCCCGAGGTCATCGACCAGATCAGTTACCAGCGCGTGGTGGAGAACGCCGGAGCAACCTGGGACTACTTCCCCGGCCATTTTGATCCCGCCTATGCCCAAAGCCAGGGCAACCCAACGATTTACGTCAACACCATGCACCTGGCCGGGTTTGCCGACCGCGTCGCGACGGACTGGGCCGGACCCGGCAGCCGGGTGGTGCGCCGCTCGCTGCGGCTGGCCGGCTCGATCTATGCCGGCGACACCATGATCGGCCGGGGCCGGGCCGTGGCCAAGCGCTGTGACACCTCGGTTGACCCGCCGCGATGCCTCGTCGACATCCAGATCGAAGTGACCAATCAGCATGGCGTGGTGTGCTGCCCCGTCGAACTCACCCTGCAGCTGACCGAACCCGCTTAAAGGGCCTAAAGCGGCGGCAATTTCCCTTTGCACACCAGCGTCTGAAGCTCGACGTACTCGTGCAGGCCCTCGGGGCCGAACTCGCGCCCGATTCCCGATTGCTTGAAGCCGCCGAACGGGGCGCCGATGTCGAGCATGTACATGTTGATGCCGTAAGTGCCGGTGCGGACACCTGGCCGCGACCTCCAGGCCGTGTGCGATGTCCGCGGTCCACACCGAGCCGGCCAGACCGTAGTCGCTGTCGTTGGCGATCCGGATCGCGTCGTCCTCGTCGGTGTAGCGCAGCACCGTCAAGACCGGGCCGAAAATCTCCTCCCGGGCGATGCGCATGTCGTTGGTGGCGTCGGTGAACAGCGTTGGCCGCACGTACCAGCCGCGTCCCGTCGGGCTGTCTTGCTCAGTATTCAAGCCGCCGACCACCACGCGGGCGCCGTCGCTGCGGCCGGACCGGATGTAGTCCTGGACGCGGCGCTGTTGTCGTTGGGCGACAAGCGGTCCTACGTCGGTCGCCTCGTCGGCCGGATCGCCGACGCTGAGGGCAGACATCATCTCCGCCAGTGCTTCGACGACCTCGTCGTGGCGGCGATCGCTGACCAGGATGCGTGTCTGGGCGACGCAGGCCTGTCCGTTGTTCATCAGGCCGGCGGTTTTCAGCCCGGCCACCGTCTTGTCGATGTTGGCGTCGTCGAGGATGATCGCCGCCGACTTGCCGCCCAGTTCCAGGCTGAAGCGTTTGAGCTGCTCCCCGCAGAGGGTGGCGATCCGGCGCCCGACGGCACTGGAACCGGTGAACGCGATCTTGTCCACTCCCGGATGGCGCACCAGCGCCTCGCCGACGTCGGTGCCCCCCGGGAGTACGGACACCACCCCGTCGGGCAGCTCGATCTGCTCGATCATCTCGGCCAACCACAAAGCGTCCAAAGGCGTTTCGGGCGCGGGTTTGACAATGACCGTGCAGCCCGCGATCAGGGCCGGGATCAGCTTGGGCATGATCAAAAATTGCGGCACGTTCCACGGCACAATCGCCCCGACCACCCCGACCGGGGCCCTGCGCAGGTGCACTTCGCCGAGCACGCCCTGGCGACGTTCGACCCACGGGAAGTCGCGCGCGGCAGCCAGCGCGAGGTGCATCAGCGCCGCCGCGGCCGCCGCCTGGCCGAGCCGGCTGAAACTGCGCGGCGACCCCATCTCGTCGGTGATCAGGTCGGCCATCTCGTCGATGTGGCCGGCGTAGATCGCGGCGAGCTGTTCGACCTTGGCCATCCGCTCGGCATGGGTGAGCCGTGGCCACGGGCCGTGGTCGAAAGCGTGCCGAGCGGCGGCGACGGCGGCGTCGACGTCCTCGGGTCCGGCCGCCTGGACGTGGCCGATCGGCTCTTCGGAATGTGGGGAGATCACGGCGAGCTGCTGTGGGGCGGCGGGTTTGCGCCACTGGCCTCCGATGAACAGTTCGTCATAGGAGCGATGGCCGGAATTTTCTGTCATCGGGGCATCCTCGGGGCCTCAGGGCCGTAACTTCGCTATTGACGCTAACATAGCGAAAAAAGCAGGTTGGCGCCCATGGCTGCCAAAGGCAAGGCCCCTGACTTCCAAGGCCCCTGACTACCCAGGAAGGGAACACCGCCCTGGCCAGAATGACTCTGGCAGCGTTTCGGTCGCGGTCACCGATTGCCCCGCAGGACTCGCAGACGAAAACCCGTTGCGACAGCAGAAGGCGGGACTTGGCTCTCGCGCCGCAACCGCTGCACGTCATCGCTGTGTAGGCGGGCGGCACCAACACCACCTTTCGACCCGCCCGCTGGGCATACTCGATCAGCGTCGCTTTCGTGGTACCGATCGCGCCGTCGGCGGACTTACGCGCCATGCGCGACTTCGCCAAAAACTTCGGCTTGAAGTCCTCCACCGCCACCACCGCATGGCTGGCAACGACTTTGGTGGCCCACTTAAGCGCCGTGTCCTGCCGCTGCCGGGCGACCTTCTTCGACAGCTTGGCAACACCGCGCTTGGCGCGCCAGGTAACCCTTGGACGCCCGCTCGCCGCGAGCCGGTTTGCGCCGGGCCATCGTGCGCTGCCGCACGAGCAAGCTCTTCAGCGGCGTGCCTGCCGTGCCCCGCGATGCGGCAGGTCGTAGTCGGGATCGGTGGTGGTCGCCACGGCGCGCACACCCCAGTCGATGCCGATCGAGGCATCGCAGGCCGGCAGCGCCGGATCGTCGCGGCGCACCACGAAGCTGGCGTACCAGTGCCCGATGCTGTCGCGGTAGACGCGCACACTGCTGGGCGCGGCCGGCAGTTGCCGCGACCAGACGACCGGGATGGCCAAGCCCCCGGCCAGGCACAACCGGCCATCTTTGAGTGCGAATCCCCGTGTGGTGTAGTTCAGGCTGGGCGGGCAGCGTTTGGCGGACTTAAATTTGCGCCGCCCCTTGCCGTTCGCGCGTTTGGCGCGAAAGTTGCGCAGCATCTGCTGTTGGGCCACCACCGAGCCCTCGCGCAGCCAGTCATGCTCGCGCCGCCAGTCGGTCAGGGTGGTGTCGCGGACCCACTCCCCGGTCTCGTGGAGTCGCTCAACCGCGCGGTTCCACACCCACCGGCAGCGATCCCATTCGGCCAGCAATCCCGCCATCGCGGCGGCGCCGGGGCGCAGCCGGTACCGATAGCGCACGACATTCACGCACCGAACGCTAGCGCCAGGGTGCGACAACACCGCCCATTCCTCCTCGGTTTGAAGGCCCAGGCTTACTGGACGGTATTTCGGTGAGCGACGAACTTCTGGTAGCCGCAGAAGGCGCGGTTCGCATCGTGACGATCAATCGCCCGCAGACGCACAACGTCATCAACGAGTCCTTGCACGGCCGGCTGCTCGACGTCTGGCACGACCTGGATCGCGATGCGGGGGCGCGGTGTGTGGTGCTCACCGGCGCGGGGGCCACATTCAGCGGCGGCGGCGATTTCTCCTTCCTCAAAGCGCAACATCGGTCGCTGCCGCTGCGGCACGAGGTCGCCCACCAGGCCGGCGCGATTCTGAACGCGATGATCAACTTCCGGCTCCCGGTGGTGGCAGCGGTGAACGGTCCAGCCGTCGGGCTGGGCGCGTCGCTGGCGCTGTGCTGCGACCTGGTCCTGATGTCGGAGCGCAGCTACCTGTGCGATCCGCACGTCTCGATCGGCCTGACCGCCGGCGACGGCGGGGCGCTGTTGTGGCCCTACATGATGAGCCTCATCCGCGCCAAGGAATACGTCTACCTCGGTGCCCGCATCCCCGCGGCCGAGGCGCTGAGTCTGGGTCTTGCCAACCGGGTGACGGGCGCGGACGCGCTGATGGACGAGGCGATGCAGCTGGCCGGCAGACTCGCCGCGCAGCCGGCGCGTGCGCTACAGACCACCAAGCGTGCATTCTCCAAACACATTGCCCAAGCCGCGCTTTCGATCGTCGACTACGGCCTGGCGGCCGAAACCGTGGAGCTCGGCGCTGACGAGCACATCGCGAAGGTCCGCGAATTCCTCGGGGCCGACAAATACGACGCGATCGATGCCCCCGAGGAGACGGAGTGAGATGAACAGCGAGGGTTGGCGCAGTTACCCGTTTCAGCTGGTGCCCGGTGATCCCCAACTGGATTTTCCCGCCGCCGAAGGTGCACACCCCGACCAGGAGTCCGACACCTGGTTCATCGCCGGAAAGCTCGACGCCGCCGAAACCGGCCGGTCCTTCGCCTTCCTGACGATCTTCAACAAGAACCAGCCGGGCGGAACCGTTGTCGCGGACTTCTACACGATGGCGCTGTTCGACCTGGATACCGGCGACTACGGCACCTACACGGACTACGACATGCCCCCGGCCAACATGAAACCGGGGGCGCAGCGCAAGCTGACCATGGCCGTCGGGCATCTCGACCTCGATTACCGCAGCAGTGCCGGGACCGCCTCGTGGACCGCCCGCCGCGACGACGACGGGCACCTGCTGCCCTACACCTACACCGTGAGCCTGGTGGGTGAGGACCACGCCGGTCGGTCAATGCGGCTGGAGCTGGCCCTAACACCTTCGCGCGCACCGACACCCGTGGGGGCGTCGACGCTACAACGGAAAGATCGTCTGCTTCGGCCAGAGCGACACCTACTCGTACTTCCAGACCGGCATGGCGATGACCGGAACTCTGCGCTGGGGTGAGCTGGTCGAGCAGGTCGCGGCACCGCCGGGCACATCGACCGGCAGTGGTTTCCGAAATATGCGGGCGGCGGGGGAAGCGGGGGAGACCCGCGGGCCAGGTCGCACGAGTGGCGCACCATCAACCTCGACAACGGTGTCGACATGAGCATCTGGCGGCAGTTTGACCGCACGAATGGCAATGCGCTGCAGCCGTTTACCGGCGTGACCGTAAGCCATCCCGACCCGGCCGTAGCGCCGGAGTGCGCCGAAGACGTCGAGGTCACGATCAGCAGCTATGTCAAATGGCCGAATTCGGTACGGCCCCTGGTGCGACCGCCGGCTCCGGCCCGGTACATGCCCGATCGGCACCGGATCACCTCTGCCACACTGCAACTGGATCTCGTCGGGGAACCGCTGGTGCCCGCGCCGGCACACGGCCTGCCGATCGAATACATGGAAGGTCCATACCGTTACCGCGGAACGCTGCGGGGCAAACCGGTGACCGGCTTCGCGTTCAACGAACGGTCGCTGGCGCTGTACCGGGACTGGGAGCTGGTCCAGGTGCTGACCACCACCGTGGCGAACCTCGAACCCGCTGATCGGGACCTGCAGACGCGCGGTGGATGAACTTGTGCCGTTGGTGGCCGCGGGCCGTCGCCGCGAGGCACGCGAGTTGTTGACGAAGGTGCGTCCCGACCAGAAGGAACCGCTCGCAACCATTCTCGACGATCTGATCGCCGTGCTCAGCGAGCGACGGTGGCCGCGACCCGCAGTCAGCGGCTGATTGCCTGCGCCCAGGTGATGTGGCGATGCTGCAGTCCGGGCTCGTTGCGCCCGAACACCAATTGCTCGCGGGCGCCGGACTCGAGGTTGGCCTGCAGCCCCTCGACCAGTCGGTAATCCTCGTCGCGCACCGTGGCGTGCGCGTAGTCGAAGACGGCTTGAGCGCCGGCGGCCACGGATTCGTCGGACATGTCCAGCGGTGTCGAGTTCTGGTGGACGGTGATCGACCGACCGGGCCGGTCGCCGGGGTAGACCCGGAACAGTTCGCCGTTGGCGATCGTCACCGACAGCACGATGTTGGGGAACAGCGCGTAGATCACGACCATGTTGTGGAACGGGTCCCACTGCTCTTCGGGGACGTTGTCCAGTTCGAGGATCGTGTTGAGCGGGAAGATCAACCGGTGGTGCGGTCCGTACGCGTCGAATACGGTGCAGTTGCTGCGGGCGATGGTGGCGAAGGTCTGCCTGTGCACGGTGGCGAAGTGGTAGTTCTCAGCGAAGGTGTCGACCGCCAGCTTCCAGTTGATCGGGGTTTCGAGGACCTTCTCGCCGAGCGGAGACCACCGCCCGATGCCCCACGAGTCGAGTTCGTCGGCCAGCGGTCCCAGGTGCGCGGCGACGTCCAGGCGTGGCTCCGCTTGATCCAGTGCCACCCAGAGAAATCCGGCGAACTCGGCGGCGGGAGTTCGGTGAGACCGTCGGATTTCAGCGCCACGTCGGGGAACCCTTCGCGTCCGGGCACCCCGACCAGCCGGCCGGCGTTGTCGTATGTCCACGCGTGGTACGGGCAGGTGAACCGTTTCGCGGTGCCGCATCCCGTCGCCAGCCGCGACTGGCGATGCAAGCAGACGTTGTCGAACGCCTTGACCGAGCCGTCGGACGTTCGGGTCAGCAGAATCGATCGCCCCATCGCCGTCTTGGTGCAGTAGCTGCGCCGGGTTCGGGCAGTTCCGAGGCGTAGCCGACCAGCTGCGGGCTGGCCATCAGCATGGCCCGGTCCGCGTTGTGCCGCTCAACGGAGGTGTAGTCCCGCGCATCGACCGCGTGTTGCCGCGGTGCGAGGTCGGTTGTCTTGTCGCGTGCCAGCTTGCAGCGCTCGCCGGGTCAGGTCGATGAGCTGGTCATGATCCATCCGAAGCCCCCTGCAGTCGACTGTGGTCCTTGATCGGAACCTCCTGCGCCGTGCGCTTAACTTTACTAAGTTAATAGTGACAATAACATTGCGTCATCGCCAGGCTTCAGGCCACTCGGCGGCAAGTCCGCTCTGCTACGCTCGCTGTCGCCACTTCGAGCGACCTTCGAGCGACCTTCGAGCGATCTCTGTCAGGAACCAGATTGGCCATGGCCACAGATCCGTTGGACTCGGCAGCAATCGATTCCGCTGTGGCGCAAGCCTATTCGTCGCATCGGCATAACTCAGAGGGACGCAACGCGAAATACATCCCGGTGCTTGCCGACGTGGACCCGGGACTTTTCGCGCTATGCGCGATGACTCCGGCCGGCCACGTCGCCTCGGCAGGAGACGTCGAGCACGAGTTCCCGATCGAGTCCATTTCGAAGGTGTTCACGCTGGCGTTGGTGATCGAGCAGCACGGTCCCAGGGCGGTGCGCAGCAAGCTCGGCGCCAACCCGACCGGAGCCGCGTTCGATTCCGTGCTGGCCCTCGAACTGCATCACGACAAGCCGACGTCACCATTGGTCAACGCGGGCGCGATCGCCACGACCAGCTTCGTACGAGCCACCGATCCGTCCGACCGATGGCGCAAAATCCTGGATGTCCAGAGCGCATTCGCGGGGCGCCCGCTGTCCCTCAGCGACGAGATCAATGCTTCCGAGCAGGCCACCAACGCCCACAACAAGGCCATCGCCTGGCTGATGTACAGCGCGGGAACGCTCTACTGCGATCCGATGGAGGCCTGCGCGGTGTACACCCAGCAGTGTTCGACGATGCTGAACACCGCCGACTTGGTGACCATGGGCGCCACACTGGCCGCCGGCGGGGTCAATCCCCACACCGGCGTGCGGGTCATGGCGGACTCCAACGTCCGCTATGTGCTGGCCGAAATGGTCATGGAGGGCATGTACACGCAGTCCGGGGACTGGGCCTACACGGCCGGGGTGCCCGCCAAGAGCGGTGTGGGCGGCGGCGTGTTGGCGGTGGTGCCCGGCCGACTCGCGGTGGCCGCGTTCTCGCCGAGATTGAATTCGGCCGGCAATAGTGTGCGCGGTTGGTTTGCCGTGGCCGACGTCGTCAACCGGCTTAAGTTGGGCCTGTTCGACACCCATCACAGCGAGTGACCAAGGCACGCGCCCTGAGGCAACACGGCGGCAACGTGATACACATGTGACTGGTGGTTCCAGTGTGGCTGCTGGTGTTTTGTCGTACCCTGTGGCAGGTGAGGGTTTCGCGGCGTGACGTGCTTAAATTCGCCGCCGCGGCCCCTGGCCTGTTGGGTCTGGGCGTCGCGGCGGCGGCGTGGCGCGCCGCGCCGGCGTCGGCGGCGTCGCTGGGCACCCTGCTGGACTACGCGGCCGGCGTCATTCCGGCCAGCGAGATCCGGGCCGCCGGCGCCGTCGGGCGCGATCCGGTACGTGTCCGACCGTCGGCCGGGCGGCGCCTGGATGCTCGGCAAGCCGATGCAAGTCACCGAAGCCCGCGACCTGAACAGCAGCGGGCTCAAGATCGTCTCGTGCTACCAGTACGGCAAGGGGAGCACCTCTGACTGGCTGGGCGGTGCGGGGCGCCGGCCTGCAGCACGCCAAGCGCGGCATGGCAGCTGCACGCCGCGGCCGGTGGTCCGGCCGGCGCCCCCATCTACGCCTCGATCGACGACGACCCGTCGCTCGACCAGTACAAGACAGCAGATCGTTCCCTACCTGCGCGTCCTGGGAGTCGGTCGATCGGCCACCAGCGCACGGGCATATACGCCAACTCGAAAACCATCGACTGGGCGCTGCACGACGGCTTGGGCTCCTACTTCTGGCAGCACAACTGGGGCTCGCCGCAGGGGTATGCGCATCCCGGCCGCGCATCTGCACCAGGTGGAGATCGACAAGCGCCACGTCGGTGGGGTCGGGGTGGACATCAACGAAATTCTCAAGCCCCAATTCGGGCAGTGGGCTCTAATTTTCGTAACCGACCGGATCGCGTCGACGGGCAAGATCCAGCAAACAATCGTTCGCTCATTTGCTGGCGGCGGCCAGAGTCGGCTTCAATGCGCGACGGCAACGGACGACCCGCGCGTCGCGTCGTCGCGCACCGGCGACCGCAAATTTTTGACATAACGATTTGATAACAATACTGCTTTGATCTGCGCTGTTATAGCTACTCGACCGTAACCACCTGCATGCAGGACGTTTGTTCGCGACGTCCATGCGGCCGCGGTGAAACCGGCTGTTACCCACGACACGGTTACCCGTGCGTAGAACTCGCCAGTAACCATTCACCGGCAAAAAGTGGCACTGATCCTTATGACACTCTTATTACAGCCGATGCTGTCCGTGGCGCCGCTCGACCCAAACAGGGCTGGCCCGACCAGACAACGCACCGGTCAGAGCGATTGTTCGGCTGCGATTCGACGCGGAATCGGCCCCGGAACACCACCCGGGCGCCGCAGCGCCGGTGCCGACCGGCCCGAACGAACCGATACGTAAAGACGCAGCACGAGGGAGATACACAGACGTGACGATCCACGAGCACGACCGGGTGATCCGCTGACCGCGACGGGCATGGCCCGCACAGCGCCCATGCTCTGGTTGACCGTCTGACGGCCGGCGAGCCATACGCCGTCGCGTTCGGTGGCCAGGGCAGCGCCTGGCTGGAGACCCTCGAAGAACTGGTTTCGCTCCGCCGGGATCGAATCCGAGCTGGCGACGCTGGTCGGCGAGGTCGGAGCTGCTGCTCGAGCCGGTCGCAAGAGAGCTGGTCGTGGTCCGTCCCATCGGCTTCGAGCCGCTGCAGTGGGTGCGCGCGCTGGCGGCCGAAGACCCGTCCCGTCGGACAAACACCTGACGTCCGCCGCGGTGTCGATGCCCGGCGTGCTGCTGACCCAGATCGCCGCCATGCGCGCCCTGGCGCGACAGGGCATGGACCTGGACGCCACACCGCCGGTGGCCGTCGCCGGGCACTCGCAGGGCGTGCTGGCGGTCGAGGCGCTCAAGGCCGGGGGCGCGCGCGACGCCGAGCTGCTGGCCATGGCCGCAGCTGATCGGTGCGGCCGGCACGCTGGTGGCCCGTCGGCGCGGCATCTCCGTCCTCGGCGATCGTCCGCCGATGGTGTCGGTCACCAACGCCGACCCGGAGCGCATTCGCCGAGCTGCTCGATGAGTTCGCCCAGGATGTACGCACCGTGCTGCCCCCGGTGCTGTCCATCCGCAACGGCCGCCGTTCGGTCGTCATCACCGGTACGCCCGAGCAGTTGTCCCGCTTCGAGCTGTACTGCCAGCAGATCTCCGAGAAGGAAGAGGCCGACCGCAAGAACAAGATCCGCGGCGGCGACGTCTTCGCGCCGACCTTCGACCCGGTGCGGGTGGAGGTCGGCTTCCACACCCCGCGGCTGGCCGACGGCATCGACATCGTCGGAGGCTGGGCCGAGAAGGTCGGCCTCGACGTCGCAGCTGGCCCGCGCAGCTGACCGAGGCCATCCTGGTCAAGCGGCGTCGACTGGGTGGAGGAGATCACCCGGGTGCACCAGGCCGGCGCACGCTGGATTCTGGACCTGGGCCCCGGCGACATCCTGACCCGGCTGACCGCGCCGGTGATCCGCGGCCTCGGTGTCGGCATCGTGCCCGCCGCGACCCGCGGCGGTCAGCGCAACCTGTTCACCGTCGGCGCCACCCCCGAGGTGGCCCGGGCCTGGTCGAGCTATGCCCCGACGGTGGTTCGCCTCCCCGACGGCAGGGTCAAGCTGTCGACGAAGTTCACCCGGCTGACCGGTCGCTCGCCGATCCTGCTGGCGGGCATGACCCCGACCACCGTCGACGCCAAGATCGTCGCCGCCGCGGCCAACGCGGGGCACTGGGCCGAGCTGGCCGGCGGCGGGCAGGTCACCGAAGAAATCTTCGCCAACCGCATCCAGGAGCTGTCCGGACTGCTCGAACCCGGCCGCACCTATCAGTTCAACGCGCTGTTCCTGGACCCCTACCTGTGGAAGTTGCAGGTCGGTGGCAAGCGGCTGGTGCAGAAGGCCCGTCAGTCCGGCGCGGCGATCGACGGTGTGGTGGTCAGCGCCGGCATCCCGGATCTCGAGGAAGCCGTCGAGCTGATCGACGAGCTCAACGACATCGGCATCAGCCATGTCGTGTTCAAACCGGGCACCATCGAGCAGATCCGCTCGGTAATCCGCATCGCGACCGAGGTGCCCACCAAGCCGGTGATCATGCACGTCGAGGGCGGGCGCGCCGGCGGCCACCACTCCTGGGAAGACCTCGACGACCTGCTGCTGGCCACCTACTCCGAGTTGCGGTCGCGCCCCAACATCACCGTCTGCGTCGGCGGCGGCATCGGCACCCCGGAGCGGGCGGCCGAATACCTGTCCGGGCGCTGGGCGCGGGCCTACGGCTTCCCGTTGATGCCGATCGACGGCATCCTGGTCGGCACCGCGGCGATGGCGACGCTGGAGTCCACCACGTCACCGTCCGTCAAGCGGATGCTGGTCGAAACGCAGGGCACCGACCAGTGGATCAGCGCCGGAAAAGCCCAGGGCGGCATGGCTTCCAGCCGCAGCCAGCTCGGTGCCGATATCCACGAGATCGACAACACCGCCTCGCGTTGCGGCCGGCTGCTCGATGAGGTCGCCGGTGACGCCGACGCGGTCGCAGAACGCCGCGACGAGATCATCGCGGCGATGGCCAACACCGCCAAGCCCTACTTCGGCGACGTCGCGGAGATGACATACCTGCAGTGGTTGCGGCGCTATGTCGAGCTGGCCATCGGCGAGGGCAACTCGACCGCCGACACCGCGTCGCCGGGCAGCCTCTGGCTGGCCGACACCTGGCGTGACCGGTTCGAGGAGATGCTCAAGCGCGCCGAAGCTCGTTTGCACACAAAGGATTTCGGCCCGATCGACACGGCCTTCACCGATGCCGCGGTGCTGGAAAACCCGGAGCAGGCCATCGCCACGCTGCTCGCGCGCTACCCCGACGCCGACACCGTCCAACTGCATCCCGCGGACGTGCCGTTCTTCGTCACGCTGTGCAAGACATTGGGTAAGCCGGTCAACTTCGTGCCGGTCATCGACAAGGACGTGCGGCGCTGGTGGCGCAGTGACTCGCTGTGGCAGGCGCACGACGCCCGCTACGACGCCGACCAGGTTTGCATCATTCCCGGTACCGCGGCGGTGGCCGGCATCACCCGGCTGGACGAACCCGTCGGCGAGCTGCTGGACCGCTTCGAGCAGGCCGCCATCGACGAGGTGCTCGGTGCCGGCGCAGAACCCAGAGACATCACCTCGCGCCGGGTAGGTCGCGCTGACGTGAGTGGACCGCTGGCCGTGGTGCTCGACGCCCCCGACGTGCTGTGGGCCGGGCGCACCGCGACCAACCCGGTCCATCGAATTGCCGATCCTGCCGACTGGCAGGTGAACGAAAACCGGATTGCCACCCACTCATCCACTGGTGCCCGGCTGCAGACCGACCAAGACGGCGTGGTGCTGCGGGTGCCGGTGTCCGGCACCTGGCTCGACATCCGGTTCACCCTGCCGGCCAACACCATTGACGGCGGTACCCTGGTGATCTCCGCGGAGAACGCCACCACCGCCATGCGCGCGGTGCTGGCGATCGCGGCCGGTGTCGACGGGCCCGAATCACTGCCCGAGGTGATCGACGGGACTGCCACGGTGACGGTCGAATGGGACCCCGAACGGGTCGCCGACCACACCGGTGTCACGGCCACCTTCGGCGAGCCGTTGGCGCCCGGCCTCACCACCGTGCCCGACGCACTCGTAGGGCTCTGCTGGCCCGCCGTTTTCGCGGCGATCGGCTCCGCGGCCACCGAGGCGGGTGTGCCGGTCTTGGAAGGTCTGCTGAGCCTCGTGCATCTGGACCACGCCGCGCACGTGGTGGGCAGCCTGCCGGCGGTCCCGGCTCAATTGACGATCGTTGCAACGGCTTCGGCGGCCGTCGACACCGAGATGGGCCGCGTCGTGCCCGTTTCGGTCACGGTCGCTGACAGCGACGGCACGGCAATCGCCAACCTCGAGGAGCGGTTTGCGATCCTCGGGCGTACCGGTGCCGCCGAACTGACCGACCCAGCCCGGGCCGGTGGCGCCGTCTCCAAGAACGCCACTGACACCCCGCGCCGCCGCCGCCGCGACGTCAGGCTGTCCGCGCCAGTGGACATGCGCCCGTTCGCGGAGGTGTCCGGCGACCACAACCCCATTCACACCGACCGGGCCGCGGCGCTCTTGGCGGGCCTGGAATCACCGATCGTGCACGGCATGTGGCTATCGGCCGCTGCACAGCACGCGGCGACCGCCACCGATGGGCAGGCCCGTCCGCCGGCGCGGCTGGTCGGTTGGACCGCGCGGTTCCTCGGCATGGTGCGTCCCGGCGACGAGGTGGACTTCCGCGTCGAGCGCGTCGGAATCGACCAGGGCGCAGAGGTTTTGGAAGTCGCGGCCCGCATCGGTTCGGATCTGGTGATGTCGGCGTCGGCACGTCTGGCCGCGCCCAAGACGGTCTATGCATTCCCCGGCCAGGGCATTCAGCACAAGGGCATGGGGATGGATGTCCGCACTCGCTCCAAGGCGGCCCGCAAGGTGTGGGACAAAGCCGACAAGTTCACCCGCGACACCCTGGGGTTCTCGGTGCTGCACGTGGTGCGCGACAACCCCACCAGCATCATCGCCAGCGGTGTGCAGTACCACCACCCCGACGGCGTCCTGTACCTGACGCAGTTCACCCAGGTGGCGATGGCAACGGTGGCGGCCGCGCAGGTTGCCGAGATGCGTGAGCAGGGTGCCTTCGTCGAAGGTGCCATCGCCTGCGGCCACTCGGTCGGCGAGTACACCGCGCTGGCCTGTGTGACCGGCATCTACGAGCTGGAAGCGTTGCTGGAGACGGTGTTTCACCGCGGCTCGAAGATGCACGACATCGTCCCCCGCGACGAGTTGGGCCGGTCCAACTACCGGCTGGCAGCGATCCGGCCGTCGCAGATCGACCTACCCGACGCCGAGGTCCCGGAGTTCGTCGCCGAAATCGCCGAGCGCACGGGTGAATTCCTGGAGATCGTCAACTTCAACCTGCGCGGCTCGCAGTATGCGATCGCCGGCACGGTTCGCGGTCTGGAAGCCCTGGAAGAAGAGGTGGAGCGGCGCCGCGAGCTCTCCGGCGGCCGGCGCTCGTTCATTCTGGTGCCCGGCATCGATGTGCCGTTCCACTCGCGGGTACTACGGGTCGGTGTGGCCGAGTTCCGGCGCTCGCTGGACCGCGTCATGCCACGCGACAAGGACCCCGATTCAATCATCGGGCGCTACATCCCCAACCTGGTGCCGCGCCCGTTCACCCTGGATCGGGACTTCATCCAGGAAATCCGCGATTTGGTGCCCGCCGAGCCGCTCGACGAGATCCTGGCCGACTACGACACCTGGCGGAACGAGCGGCCGCGAGAGCTGGCGCGCATCGTCCTGATCGAGTTGCTGGCATGGCAGTTCGCCAGCCCGGTTCGCTGGATCGAGACGCAGGATCTGCTCTTCATCGAGGACGCCGCCGGCGGCCTGGGTGTGGAGCGGTTCGTCGAGATCGGGGTGAAGTCGGCGCCCACAGTGGCGGGGCTGGCCACCAACACCCTCAAGTTGCCCGAATATGCCCACAGCACAGTGGAAGTGCTCAACGCCGAGCGCGACGCCGCGGTGCTTTTCGCGACCGACACCGATCCCGAGCCGGAGCCGGAGGCCGACGAGCCTACTGATTCCGCTGAGACTGCCGCGGCCACCAGTGTCGAGGCCGCGCCGACGCCCGCGCCGGCGGCACCGTCAGGCGGCCCGCGCCCCGACGACATCGGCTTCGACGCCGCTGACGCCACCCTCGCGCTGATCGCGCTGTCGGCCAAGATGCGCATCGACCAGATCGAGGAGTTGGACTCCATCGAGTCCATCACCGACGGAGCGTCGTCACGACGCAACCAGCTGCTGGTGGACCTGGGCTCTGAGCTGAACCTGGGCGCCATCGACGGTGCCGCCGAGGCCGACCTGGCCGGGCTGCGCGCGCAGGTCACCAAGCTGGCCCGCACCTATAAGCCTTATGGGCCAGTGCTTTCCGACGCGATCAATGATCAACTGCGGACGGTTCTCGGCCCGTCGGGCAAGCGGCCCGCCACGATCGCTGAGCGGGTCAAGAAGACCTGGGAGCTCGGCGAGGGCTGGGCCAAGCACGTCACGGTCGAGGTCGCACTGGGAACCCGCGAGGGCACCAGTGTCCGTGGGGGCGCCATGGGTCACCTGCACGAGGGCGCGCTGGCCGACGCCGGCTCCGTCGACAAGGCCATCGACGCCGCGGTCACTTCGGTCGCTGCGCGCCACGGTATTTCGGTGGCCCTGCCGTCCGCCGGCGGTGGCGGCGGTGCGACCGTCGACGCGGCCGCGCTGAGCGAATTCACCGACCAGATCACCGGTCGCGACGGCGTGCTCGCCTCGGCGGCTCGCCTGGTGCTGGGCCAGCTGGGCCTGGACGACCCGGTCGGCGTATCGGCCAGCTTGTCTGGGGCCGCCGATGCCGAGCTGATCGACTTGGTCACCGCCGAATTAGGCGCGGACTGGCCACGTTTGGTGGCGCCGGTGTTCGACGGCAAGAAGGCAGTCGTCTTCGACGACCGCTGGGCCAGCGCCCGCGAGGACTTGGTCAAGCTGTGGCTGACCGACGAGGGCGAGATTGATGCCCAGTGGTTGCGGCTGTCCGAACGTTTTGAGGGCGCCGGCCACGTCGTTGCCACCCAGGCCACCTGGTGGCAGGGCAAGTCGCTGGCCGCGGGCCGCCAGATCCACGCGTCGCTGTACGGTCGCATCGCCGCCGGCGCCGAGAACCCGGATCCCGGTCCCTACTGCGGCGAAATCGCGGTCGTGACAGGCGCTTCCAAGGGTTCGATCGCCGCGTCGGTCGTCGCCCGGTTGCTCGACGGCGGTGCCACCGTCATAGCCACGACCTCGAAGCTGGACGAGGAGCGGCTGGTGTTCTACCGCACCCTGTATCGCGACCACGCCCGCTACGGCGCGACGCTCTGGGTGGTCGCCGCCAACATGGCGTCCTACTCCGATATCGACGCACTGGTCGAATGGGTCGGCCATGAGCAAAGCGAAAGCCTTGGGCCGCAGTCGATTCACATCAAGGACGCGCAGACCCCCACACTGCTGTTCCCGTTCGCGGCACCGCGCGTCGTCGGCGACCTGTCGGAGGCCGGATCGCGCTCCGAGATGGAGATGAAGGTCTTGCTGTGGGCCGTGCAGCGGCTGATCGGCGGTCTGTCGAAGATCGGCGCCGAGCGCGACATCGCGTCGCGGCTGCACGTGGTGCTGCCCGGCTCGCCCAACCGCGGAATGTTCGGCGGCGACGGCGCTTACGGCGAAGCCAAGTCGGCGCTGGACGCGGTTGTGAGCCGCTGGCACGCGGAATCGTCCTGGGCGGCGCGGGTCAGCCTGGCGCACGCGCTGATCGGCTGGACCCGCGGCACGGGGCTGATGGGTGCCAACGACGCCATCGTCAGCGCCGTCGAGGAGGCCGGCGTCACCACCTACTCCACCGACGAGATGGCCGCGATGTTGCTGGCCTTGTGCGACGTGGAGTCCAAGGTGGCCGCGGCCAGCCGCCCGATCAAGAAGGACCTGACCGGCGGCCTCGGCGAGGCCGACCTGGACATGGCCGAACTGGCCGCCAAGGCGCGCGAGGAAATGTCCTCCGTGGCGGCTGCCGATGATGACACCGAGGCGGAGGGCACCATTTCCGCGCTGCCGTCACCGCCGCGCGGATACACCCCGGCGCCGCCGCCGGAGTGGGCCGACCTCGACGTCGACCCGGCCGATCTGGTGGTCATCGTCGGCGGTGCCGAACTCGGCCCGTACGGCTCGTCGCGGACCCGGTTCGAGATGGAGGTCGACAACGAGCTGTCCGCGGCCGGTGTGCTGGAACTCGCCTGGACCACCGGGTTGATCCGCTGGGAAGACGACCCGCAACCCGGTTGGTACGACACCGAATCCGGCGATCTGGTCGACGAGTCCGAACTGGTCGAGCGCTACCACGACACCGTGGTGGAGCGCGTCGGCGTTCGCGAATTCGTCGACGACGGCTCGATCAACGCCGACGGCTCCCCGCTGCTGGTGTCGGTGTTCCTGGACAAGGACTTTGCGTTCGTGGTGTCGTCGGAGGCCGACGCCCGCGGCTTTGCCGAGTTCGACCCGGAGCACACGGTTATCAGGCCGGTGCCTGAATCCAGCGACTGGCAGGTGATCCGCAAGGCCGGCACCGAGATCCGGGTGCCGCGAAAGAACAAGCTGTCGCGCCTCGTCGGCGGCCAGGTGCCGACCGGGTTCGACCCGACGGTGTGGGGCATCGGCACGGACATGGCCAGTTCCATCGACCGGCTGGCGGTGTGGAACATCGTGGCGACCGTCGATGCGTTCCTGACGGCCGGTTTCAGCCCGGCCGAGGTAATGCGGTATGTGCACCCGAGTTTGGTGGCCAACACCATGGGCACCGGCATGGGTGGCGGCAGCTCGATGCAGACGATGTACCACGGAAACCTGTTGGGCCGCAACAAGCCGAACGACATATTCCAGGAAGTGCTGCCGAATATCGTTGCCGCGCACGTGGTCCAGTCCTACATCGGCAGCTACGGCGCGATGATCCACCCGGTCGCCGCCTGCGCGACCGCCGCGGTGTCCATGGAGGAGGGCGTCGACAAGATCCGGCTGGGCAAGGCCGAACTGGTGGTGACCGGTGGCATCGACGACCTGACGCTGGAGGGCATCATCGGCTTCGGCGACATGGCGGCCACCGCTGACACCGGCATGATGCGCGGCCGAGGCATCCACGACTCGAAGTTCTCCCGCCCCAACGACCGGCGCCGGCTGGGCTTCGTCGAAGCTCAGGGCGGCGGCACCATCCTGCTGGCGCGCGGCGACCTGGCGCTCAAGATGGGCCTGCCGGTGCTCGCGGTGGTGGCCTTCGCGCAGTCATTCGGCGACGGTGTGCACACCTCGATTCCGGCTCCGGGCCTGGGCGCCCTGGGCGCGGGTCGCGGCGGTAAAGACTCGCCGTTGGCGCGCGCACTCGCGAAGCTGGGGGTTGGTGCCGACGACGTCGCGGTGATCTCCAAGCACGACACCTCGACGCTGGCCAACGATCCCAACGAGACCGAGCTGCACGAGCGGTTGGCGGACTCGATGGGCCGCTCCGAGGGCGCGCCGCTGTTCATTGTGTCGCAGAAGAGCCTCACCGGTCACGCCAAGGGCGGCGCGGCGGTCTTCCAGACCATGGGGTTGTGCCAGATGCTGCGCGACGGGGTCATCCCGCCCAATCGCAGCCTGGACTGCGTCGACGACGAGCTGGCCGGTTCCGCACACTTCGTGTGGGTTCGCGACACGCTGCGTCTCGGCGGGAAGTTCCCGCTCAAGGCCGGGATGCTCACCAGTCTCGGGTTCGGCCACGTGTCCGGGTTGGTCGCACTGGTGCACCCGCAGGCGTTCATCGCCGCACTGGACCCCGGCCAGCGCGCGGACTACCAGCGGCGTGCCGACGCCCGGCTGCTGGCCGGGCAGCGCCGGCTCGCCTCGGCCATCGCCGGCGGTCCGCCGATGTACGAGCGGCCGGCCGACCGTCGGTTCGACCACCGTGCGCCGGAGAAGCGGCAAGAGGCGGCGATGCTGCTGAATCCGGCCGCCCGGCTGGGTGACGACGACGCTTATGAGGTCCCTGCGGATAAGTTCGGCCATCCGTTAACCTGGCCACCCATGGGCATTGTCGGAGTGGGGATCGACCTCGTCTCCATCCCTGATTTCGCCGAGCAGGTCGACCAACCGGGAACGGTGTTCTCGGAGACCTTCACCCCGGGTGAGCGCCGCGACGCCTCGGATAAGAGTTCGTCGGCGGCGCGGCACTTGGCGGCGCGCTGGGCCGCTAAGGAGGCGGTGATCAAGGCTTGGTCGGTATCGCGGTTCGCGCAGCGGCCCATCCTGCGCGAGGACATCCACCGCGACATCGAGGTGGTCACCGATATGTGGGGACGGCCGCGGGTTCGGCTGACCGGCGACATCGCCAAGCACCTGGCCGACGTGACGATCCACGTGTCGCTGACACACGAGGGCGATACCGCCGCGGCCGTGGCCATCCTCGAGTCCACCTAGCACCGCGAGCGCGCACTTAGCGCGCCGGGCTACTCGTCCAGCCCGTGCTCGATGGCGTAGCGGGTCAGTTCCACCCGGTTGGCGACTTGCAGCTTCCGAAACGTCGCCTGGACATGGTTTTCGACGGTGCGGTGACTCAACGAGAGCTTCTCGGCGATCTGCCTGGCGGACAACCCCTTTGCGACGTAGCGCAACACCTCGGTCTCCCGCTCGGTCAGGCTCGGCAGAGCCGGACCCGAATCCGGTGTCGCAGCGATGCGCCGGTATTCGCCGAACACCAGCCCGGCCAGGCTCGGGGTGAATACCGCCCGCCCGGCCGCGGTGGCCCGCACCGCCTCGGCCAGTTCGGACTTGGATGCGCTCTTGACCAGATATCCCGTCGCCCCGGCCTTGACGGCTTCCAGGACGTCGTCGCGTTCGTCGGAGGCCGACAGCACAAGCACCCGCGAGGACGGTGAGACGGCGAGCACCTCGGCCGTCGCCTGCACGCCGTCGCCGTCGGCGAGCTGCATATCCATCAACACCACGTCGGGCTTGACCACGGCCGCTCGGCGTCGCGCCGCGGCCACGCCGTCCGCGGTGGCGACCACCGTCAAACCCATCCTCGGCGAGGTCGCGGGCAACCGCGTCCCGCCAGATCGGATGGTCATCGACCACCATCACGGTCGTTATTGCGTCTTCAGGCATGGCCTTCCCTCCCGGCCTCGGCGCGGCACGCACAGCTCCCATTCGGTGCCTTCTCCGATGTCGGTGCGTAGTTCAGCGGTGCCGCCCAGCGACGACAACCGTCCCACGATCGACTTCGAGATGCCCGAGCCGCCCCTCACCGGCGGCTTCTTCCAGCCGGCCGGCCGCGATGCCAACGCCGTCGTCGCGAACGCTCACCGTGACCGAATCGCCCAGGTCTTCCAGCAGCACGAACGCGCGGGCGTCGGCCCGGCATGCCAGCGCACGTTGTCCAGGGCGTTGCCTACCGCGGCGTCCAGTTCGTCGGCCACATCCGCGTTCCAGCGCCACCGGGGTTCCCGGCAGGCTCATGGACACTCGGTCGGATTCCCTGCGACGCAACAGCGTGCGCAGGTCGATGGTCTGGGTGTCGCGTGTCGCGGTCGATGTCGGTGGAGGACAACCATCGTCGCAGCGCCCGTTCCTGTTCGCCGGCAAGATCCGCCAGTTCGGCTGTGGCACCGCCGATTTCGTGACCCCGCTTAGCGACCAGCGCCAGCACCTGGATGACACCGTCGTGGACTTGGCGCGACAGCCGCTCCCGTTCCTCCAACGCGGCCGACAACTGGGCCGCGCGTTGCAATTCGTCGTGGGCTTGACGCGCGGTCCGCGCGGCCATGCCCACCGCCAGGCCGATCGACAACTCGATGATGATGGTGGCGTTGTGTCCCAGGTTGAGGCTGAGGTAGTTCTTGACCGCGAAGTTGGCGGCCATCACCGCCAGGCCGGTCAACATCCCGCCGGTGGGGCCGAACTCCAGGGCCGCCGAGATCGTGGGGTTGGTGGCCCACAGCGTGGTGGGCCAGGTCTGGTTCTCGGCCGCCCAATGTGGGTATGGCGATCACCTCGGTTGGACCACATGAGGAGCAGGACGACCAGGATTTCAGCGATCACCCAGGCCGGCCGCCGGCCGAAGCCACGCAAATAGGCGACCGCGCACGCAGCGCTCCATGCGATCAGCACGGCGAACAGCACCCAACCCGTTGTGGGGTGTCGCAGGTCGGAGTTGATCGCCAAGTTGAAGCCCAGCGCGTAGATGCAGCTCAGCAGCCGAAACACCTGCGCCGCCCGCCAGAGCGGCGCCGTCGGGTCAGGACCGGGGACCGACACACGGCCAGCTTAGCTAGCCTGGAAGACCATGACTGGTCTGGTGGAGCGGGTGCGCGAGGTGTTGCCGTCGGTGCGGTGCGATCTCGAGGAACTGGTGCGAATCGAATCGGTGTGGGCCGACCCCGCCCGGCGTCACGAGGTGGAGCGCAGCGCACAGCGGGTGGTAGACCTGTTGTCGCAGGCCGGTTTTGATGACGTGCGGATCGTCAAGGAGGGTGGCGCGCCTGCGGTCATCGCTTCCTATCCGGCGCCGCCGGGTGCGCCCACCGTGCTGCTCTATGCCCACCACGACGTGCAGCCCGAAGGCGATCACGGTCAATGGGTATCGCCGCCGTTCGAGCCGACCGAACGCGACGGGCGACTGTACGGCCGCGGCAGCGCCGATGACAAGGCAGGCATCGCAACGCATTTGGCGGCATTCCGGGCGCACGGCGGCAAACCGCCGGTGGGCGTGACCGTCTTTGTGGAAGGCGAGGAAGAGTCCGGGTCGCCGTCGCTGGGCCGGCTGCTCGCCGCCCACCGCGACGCGCTGGCCGCCGACGTGATCGTCATCGCCGACTCGGACAATTGGAGCACCGAAGTCCCGGCGCTGACGGTTTCGCTGCGCGGGCTGGTCGACTGCGTGGTCGAGGTCGCCACCCTGGACCATGGTCTGCATTCCGGCATCTGGGGTGGCGTGCTTCCCGACGCGGTGAGTGTGCTGGTGCGGCTGCTGGCCAGCCTGCACGACGACGACGGCAACGTGGCCGTGGCCGGCCTGCACGAAACCGACACCTCGTGCTCTGAAGTACCCCGATTACCCGGCCGATCGGGTACGCGCCGACTCGGGCGTGCTGGACGGGGTGGCCGAAATCGGCTCGGGATCGGTGCCGCAGCGGTTGTGGGCCAAACCGGCGATCACCGTGATCGGCATCGACACCACATCTGTTGCGGCGGCGTCGAACACGCTGATCCCACGGGCGCGGGCAAAGATCAGCATGCGGGTCGCGCCCGGCGGCGACGCCGCAGCGCACCTGGACGCGTTGACCGCGCATCTGCAAAAGCACGCCCCGTGGGGCGCGCACGTCACCGTCACCCGCGGCGAGATCGGCGAGCCATACGCCATCGAAGCCAGCGGCGCCGTCTATGACGCCGCTCGGGCGGCGTTCCGGCAGGCGTGGGGCGCCGAGCCGATCGATATGGGGATGGGCGGGTCGATCCCGTTCATCGCCGAGTTCGCCGCCGCGTTCCCGCAGGCGAAGATCCTGGTCACCGGCGTGGAAGACCCCGCAACACAAGCGCACAGCATCAACGAGAGCCTGCATCTGGGTGTGCTGGAACGCGCGGCGATCGCCGAAGCGCTGCTGCTGGCCAACCTGGCCTGATGACCTGTGTGTCAATATCTCCGCATGCCGTTATGGGGATCGGTTCGAATCGTTAAGGCCGGGTTGGTGCTCGCGGTGGCGATGATGCTCGCAATCGGGGGCACGGCCTGCACGCATTCCAGTTCGCCCCCTAGCTCCAGCCCGTCGTCGGCGGCCGCACCGACAACGGCGGCCCACGATCCGGCACAGTATGTGCAGGGCCCTTGCCCGACCACGCCGCACCCGGTGCCGGAGCTGGAGAAGGCGCACTGCGGGACGCTCGTGGTTCCCGAGAATCGCACCAAGCCCGGTGGGCGCACGCTGCGGTTGCCGGTGGCCGTCATTCCGTCGGAAATCCAGCCGCCGGCCGCGGACCCCATCGTCTTCCTCTACGGCGGGCCGGGCGGCGACGCGATTCTGAATGCCCCGGGCAGCGAGGGTGTCACCCTGAATCACAATCGCGATCT
Organism: uncultured Actinomycetota bacterium; assembly: GCA_963748885.1. GTDB lineage: Bacteria > Actinomycetota > Actinomycetes > Mycobacteriales > Mycobacteriaceae > Mycobacterium. Next base: position 175,852 of record CAVVLC010000017.1, on the reverse strand, counting down.
GATCCTGATGTCGCAGCGCGGCACTCGCTCGGCACAGCCCTCGCTGACCTGTCCGGAAATCGATCAGTTCTTTGCCCGCCGGCTGGGTCTGGTGTATGACGCCCCGTCGACCGGCGACGAATACGTCAAGGCTGTCAAGACGTGCCACGACCGAGTCGCCGGCGGCGCCGACCTGTCGGCATTCAATTCCATCGAGAGCGCCTATGACCTGATCGATCTGCGCAACGCGCTGCGCATCAATCAGTGGAATGTGTTTTCGCACTCCTACGGCACCGAGCTGGCATTGATCTACGCGCGCCTGGACCCACAGGGCATGCGGTCCTTGGCCCTCGACGGACTAACACCGCCGTCACTCGCATCCCCAGCGTGGACCTGGGGCAGCGCACGAGAAGCGTTCGACAACATGATGGCCGCTTGCACCGCTCAGCCGGAATGCCAAGCGCACTACCCCGGCCTTGGCAACACCATCGTCGGGCAGCTCAATCAACTCGAGACGCATCCGGTCACCACCACGGTCAAAGTCGACGGAGTTGGTGACACCAAGGTGGTCCTCGACGGTGGGGCCATGTTCAGCGGCTGGCTGGTACCCCTGGGCACCCACCTCCCGGCCGAAGTGCCCGCCGCGATTGACGAACTCGCGCACGGCAATCCGACGCGCATCGCCCAGCGTTTGGCGAATACCTACGCCAATCCCAATGCCGTCGGGATGATGGCCTGGGGCCTCACCTTCAGCGTCTGGTGCAGCGAGTGGATTCCGTTCGAGTCACAAGCCGAGCAACTCCAAGCGGCCCGAAATAGCTTCGCCGCGTTGCCCGACTCGATGCGCGCCCAAGCGCCACAGCTGCCCTTCCTGCGCAAGGCGTGCGAGGCGTGGAATGTGCCTGCGGCCTCCGACTGGGTCCGGGGGGTCACTGACAGCGCGACCCCGGCGCTGGTGCTGTCCGGCAGCTACGACGGACAGACGAGTCCCGCGTCGGGTCAGTATGTCGCCCAGCATCTTTCGCATGCCACCGTGGTGACCGTCCCGGGCGTGGCCCACGGCATATACGTGGATCCCTGCGGCGCTGCGGTCGTAAATTCGTTCTTCGACAATCCGCAGCAGCCCGACACCAGCTGCGTCAACAGGACGCTGCCGCCGCCCTACCTCATCAACCCGCCGCCGCCGTGAGCGCCTTGAATCCACCGATGGTCGCACCGCCGGTGTCCCGACGGGCTGTCCTCGGTGGCACCATCGCCGGGGCGGCGGCGCTGGCCTTGTCGTCTTGTTCGGCGAAACCCTCATCCACGCCGTCGGCCAGCAGCACGGGGGCGGGCCTCAAGGCGTCCTTCGACGAGTTCGACGCGAAAATCAACGCGGGCATGAAGGCCTACGCGGTGCCCGGGGTCGCCCTTGCCGTGTGGGCCGGCGGGCAGGAATACGTCAAGGGCTACGGGGTCACCAATGTCGACCACCCGGTACCTGTGGACGGCGACACCGTTTTCCGGATCGGTTCCACCACAAAAACGTTCACCGGCACGACGATGATGCGGCTGGTGGAGCAGGGCAAGGTGGACCTGGACGCGCCGGTGCGCCGCTACATCCCCGACTTCGCGGTGGCCGATGCGTCGGTCAGCGCCGCGGTGACCGTGCGCCAACTGCTCAATCACACGTCGGGCTGGAACGGTGACGATGTGCAGGACTTCGGACGCGGCGACGACGCGCTGGCGCGCTACGTCAGCTCGATGACGCGGTTACCGCAGCTGACTCCGCTGGGAAGCGTGTTCGCTTACAACAACTCGGGTTTGGTGGTGGCGGGCCGGATCATTGAGCTGGTCGTTGGAGCAACGTACGAGTCGGCGGTGCAAAGCCTGCTGCTCGATCCACTGGAACTGCGCCACACCCACTACTTCTCCGACCAGATAGTCGGCCTGAACGTGGCGGCGGCGCACAACGTGGTCGACGGCAAGGCGGTTGTCGACACCGATTTTTGGGCCTTCCCACGCAGCTGCAACCCCACTGGCGCGTTGATGTCCACGGCGCGGGACCAACTGCGCTACGCGCGGTTTCACCTCGGCGACGGCACGGCGTCCAATGGCACCCGGTTGCTGAGCCGGCAATCCCTGGTGGCGATGCGCTCGAACCCCGGCGCAGGCGGAACACTGCAGGTCGACCTCACCGGGATGGGCGTGACCTGGATGCTGCGCCCCTCGGCAGAGAATGTGACAATCGTCCAGCACGGCGGTACCTGGAACGGGCAACGCTCGGGGTTCTTCATGGTGCCAGATCGCAACTTCGCCATGACCATACTCACCAACTCGGAGGGCGGATCCCAGCTCACCACCGACCTTTTCGCCGACGACTGGGCGCTGCGCACCTTCGCCGGCGTCACCAACCTGCCCGCCGCATCGCAACACCTCAGCGCCGCCGACCTGGCGCCCTACCAAGGGCGGTACATCGCCCAACAGGTCACCGAATCCGGCAGCCTCGAGCAAGCGGTCATCGATTTCCGTCCGGGGGATGGCCAACTCGTCGGCACCATGGGCGGCGGCGAAGCCAATACCGACCCGGATGAACAGAACAGCGCCAAAATGGGCCTCGCCTTCTACCGCCCCGACTACGGACTCGACCTCGGACCCGACTACAAGCCCACCGGTACTCGAACCAATTTCGTTCGCGGCCCGGACAACAACATCGCCTGGTTCCGCTACCACGGCCGCCTGTTTCGACGGCAATAGCCCCGCAAGGATCGCGCGTGCAGCGCCGGCTTCCTATCGGATCTTGACCGGCGCCGGCCCAGCCCCCACACTGGACGTGCGCGCCCGGCTGGCGTGGTCGTAGTCGACTTCCCAGTCGGTGCGGAACGCGGCAGGACGCCTATACGGAGAGGTCGCTGCGGACCTTGGCGACGTGGCCGGTGGCCTTGACGTTGTACTGCGCGACGGCGAAGCACCGAGCCGTAGACGCCGAGGCTGAGGCCGAGGCCGAGTACTACGCTCACCTCAGGCCGTGGAGCACACAATTCACACGTAACGAGGTGTGCTTGGAACCCCCGGAAGTTTTATGCCTGATGTGAGAGGCCATCATGTCCGACACTGTCGACACCCTCGTCCTCGATCTCCTCGAATGGATCGGTCCGCGCCCGCGCCCCTACGCCGAAGTCCTCGAGGCCTGGCGGACGTCGTGCCCACGCTTGCCGGTTTGGGAGACCGCCGAGGAGCGTGGCTTCATCGACCGTCAACCTGGACTGGAAGGCGGGGCCGCACGGATCGCGGTTTCCGCCGCCGGATCGGATCACTTGCGCCGGCATCGCCGCAAGTGAATGTCACCCGACATGCGACCGCACCAAGGAGGGCGTCTAGCCGGTTCCGGCACCTACCACGTGGGCGAGGATCTCGCGGATATTTGTTGTCTAGACCGAATCACCGGTTTTCACGAATGGGCGTGCAACGACCGCCACCCGGCGGAGCCGACACTACCGGGCGCCCATCGGGCTGAGCGCTCTCCCAGGTGGACCAGATTCCCGCGGAAAAGGGCCCTGGTGCATCGCTCTGCTCGTAGAAGCCCTGCGGGTCGTAGACTTTGGCGCTCGGCCACGGCCACGGGCAAATCACCGACGTCGCCGCGCCCGACCACCGCGTGACGGCCGTGTAGACCAGTCCGTAGGACATGAAGGCAAGGTTGACGCCGACGAGCATGACGACGAACGAACCAAGCACCGGCCGGGCCGGCAAGATCTTGGCCCGCCGCGCCAGTCTTTCGGCCACGGTGCGTCCGGTGTCATCCCGATAGATCAACGCCGCGGCCGGAATCACCAGGATGCTGATGAGCGAGGATTGCCATAACACGGGGAACTGCCAGCGCGTACCGACGAAGACCGACCCGAAGGGGATGACTTGTGTGAACGTATACAGACCGATGCGGACGCAGAGCGCCTCCATTGCAAAGTCGTAGACGAAGCCGAACCCGAAGACCAGACCGGACAAGCTGATCAGCGGATGCCGCGACACGAACGAATCCGGGGAGCTGCGCGCTTGTAGGCGCCGTAGGACCCAGATGGCCGGAAAGAACGGCGGTACCACGAACATCGAAATGGCCGCAATGAACAGAGGCTCGACGGTCGGAGACAGCGACACGATCGGCCAGTCCTCGGGCCAGTGCCACAAATCTGGGTTGTACGCCGCGAACGTCGCCCAGTTCATGGGCGCGTCCAGCCACGCCAGCGTGGTGACCGCGATCGTCATCAGCAGCAGATAGGGATGCTTGGGATAGCGGCGCCACAGAACGACGATCATCGCGACGATGCTGACCAACGCCAGGTAAGCGAATATCTCGATGGTCACGATCCAATGCCCGGAGCCGAACAGCGGATCCCGCAGCGGGTGAGAACCACCGGTGTCATTGGGGTTGCGAATCCGAGGAGAGACCGCGCCATATCGGGCGTTGTCGATGATCAACGCTAGTAGCACCACACCGACGGCGATCGCCACCACCAACCAAGGTGAGCGCTTCTTGGCCGCATTATCGGGCCTATCGAGCGGTTCGGCTGTCACGGGTTCCCGCTTGAGACGAGCGTCGTGCAGACCAGGGTTGCGTCGTTGGGTGACAAGGCAGTTCGGATGACGTGGCGTATCTTGTCGATGTGGACGCCAAGCGCTTCGGCCGCCGCGCCGATTGCCTGTTCGGATTGGGTCGAGGCGGCACGGAACGCGGGCGACTCGACCGAGACCTCCTCGGGTCCCTTACCCATGCCCATCAGCGACGAGCATCCGTTCCTCTGGCACGTGCGAACAGTCGACGAACTGCTGGGCTGTGATGGTGTCGACGCGCTGGCATAGGGCAGTCCGGCCGACGGCCAGCTTCTCCAGCATGAACCCGGGGTGCTCACCGGCCGGGCAGAACCGCGAGTTTCCCGCTTCACAGGCTTTGCGGAACCGCTCACTGACATCTGAGCCAAGAGTCGGCAAATGCGCATACGACGTCACCGTCATAACACTCTTGCCTGATTCAAGGCGCGCCACGATGTCGTCAGTGTTGGCATCGAAACCGTAAGCCTTGCTTGCCGAATGCAACACCGCGTCGGCATCAAGAGCCAGAATCGCCGCCTTGTCGTTGGTCGCCACGATCCCGGTATCAGGCTGCGCCACCAGGGCTCCGGCGTCGGCCCCCACTTTGTCGGGCGAGTAGACAAAAACCCCAACAAGATCGAACTCGGGCTTGTCGATGACCTCGGTGAGCTGAACCGACCCCACGGGGCCGGTGGCCCATCGGATTACCCGGGTTGTCTTCACGTTCGCTCAGACGTGTTGTGTTGCAAAGGCATTCTTGGGAATGGTCAAGGGCAGGTCGACGGCGCTCAGTAGCCCAGGCGCAGCGCTGACGACGTATGGCACGGCGTTGACGACGCGCATCGCGGTGGCCAACATTGCGCCGGCCCCAGAGGTCATTGAGGCGATCCCGGCTCGTCCAGGGTTGCGCAGCGTTGCCGCCATGGTGCAGTCGATGTCGGGGTCGCCGGTGATCAGCACGCGGTAGGACAGGTCGCCGATGCCGGTCGGCCAGTCCGGAGCGACGCTATGAGCCAGCCGCGTAACGTGTTCGACGATTATTGCCTCGCGGCCCGCAACGACGCCGATCGCCTTCATTCGAATCGCTCCGCACGTCCCCGCCTCGACCGTACCCATAGCAACTTCGAGGGTCTCGTTAGTAACGGCGCGATCAAAGTCTTCGCGTATCTCCTGGACTTCGACACCCAAGGCGCCGCCGATCAACCGGATCTGACCGCCCCACTCGCCCGCGATTGCTCCGGGATATGCCACCCAGGGCTGGTAGTCCAGGGGTTGGCCAAATCCCAAGCCATTGATCATGATTTCGGGTACGCCGTAGTCGTCATACAACCCGATCTCATAGGAGTGGATCGTCTCGATCGAGGACGATTGCGTGGACAGGACGAGCGGCAGGTAGTCGGCGGCGAATCCGGGTTCGATGCCCGATGCGTAGAGCGACACCTGTCCTTGCTTGGCCGCGGCGGCGAGTTGCTCGCGCCACTCGGCAGGCTCGTAGGCATGCGGGTTGACCAGCCGAGTAGTGCTCGTGGTGACGACATTGATGCCTGCCTCGAGCAATTTCACGTAGTCCGGTATCGCAAGAGCATCGCGCTCAGGTCCGCTGGCCGCATAGATCACGCAATCGGGCTTGAGGGCGATCAGGGCGTCGGCGTCGTTGGTTGCTGCCACACCGATCGGATCACCGTTGGCCAGCTCGCCGGCATCCTTGCCCACCTTTTCCTCGGTATGCACCCAAACTCCGACGAGGTCGAGGTCGGGGCGGTTGGAGATGGTGCGAATGGCGATCGACCCGATCCCTCCCGTCGCCCACACCGCCACGCGGTAATTGCCTGCGGTCATCGCTTCCTCCTGAATTACGCTGACGCTCTTATAGACTTGACCGGCAGCCGGGCCCAGCCCCGCACGCTGGACGTGCGCGCCCTGCTGGCTTGGTCGTAGTCCACTTCCCAGTCGGTCCAGCGCTTGAACACCTCCTCAAACGCGACCCGTGCTTCGAGTCGCGCCAGCGCCGAGCCGAGGCAGAAATGCAGTCCCTGCCCAAAGCTCAAATGTGTTCCCTTGCGGTGGATGTCGTAGCGGTCCGGTTCAGCGAACCGCGTCTCGTCACGGTTGGCCGACGCGTTGATCAACAGCATGTAGGACCCTTCGGTCACAGTGTGTCCGTAGAGGTCGGTGTCATGGGCGACGTAACGTGCCTGCACCGGTGATGGCGGCTCGTAGCGTAACGTCTCCTCGACCGCGGAAGGGATCAGCGAGGAGTCGGCGACGAGTTCCCTTCTCTGGTCCGGGTTCTCACCGAGCAGCTGGCCCATGAACCCGATCAGCCGAGCGGTGGTTTCGTTGCCCGCGCCGGCGATCATCGCGGTGTAGGCCAGAACTTCGGTGCGCTCGAGGCGGCGCGAGGTTCCGTCTGGCTCTTCCGCCTCGGCATTGAGCAGTTCCGTCATCAAGTCGTCGGAAGGGTGTGTCGCCCTCCACTCGATGTAATCGGCGAACTGGGCGATCGAATCCTGAAGGGCCGTCGCGCTGAGCAGGCTGCCCTCGGAGTCAACCGTGATGCTTTTGTCGTTACGATCCCGGATCTGCTGTTGCCCCTCCTCGGGGATGCCGAGCAGGTAGCCGATCGTCCGCATGGGCATGATCGCGCCGAGATCGGCGACGAAGTCGAAGCCGTCCAAGTCACGAAGCGGATCCAGCGCTCTCGAACAGAGATCACGCACCAGCCCTTCGACCGCCAGCATGCGGCGGGGGGTGAAAACCCGCGACAACAGGCGTCGATGCAGGTCGTGTAACGGTGGGTCCTCCCATAGCAAGATGCCCGGTGGTATGTCGATGCCGCTGAACAAAACGTCGGCGGTGGTGCCCCGTCCCGAGCGATACGTCTGCCAGTCGTGCAGGGCTGGTGCTACGTCGTCGTAACGGCTGAGCGCGTAGAAGTTGTACTTGTCGTTGAAGTACAGCGGTGCCTCCGCGCGCATCCGTTGCCAGATGGGATACGGATTGTCGTCGATCTTGTGGTCGAACGGGTCGTAATACAGCTCGACCGTCGAATTGCTCGTCACTAATCCGCCTTCTGCTAGCGGGGCTGGTTCGGTGTCCCCGGGAACAGCTGTTCCGTGGGTCCCGCTGTCACCCAGCCACCCAATTTCGTAATCAGGTGTGGCGCAAAGACCGCGCCGTAAACAAGGTGTCCGACGACGACGACGGCGACGATGGACAGTACAGATGATTGGACGCGACTGGCCGCCCTCTTATCAGCCCACATCTCGATGACGTTTCGGCCCTCGGAATCGGTGCGTCCGAGGAGGTACGTGAAGACCATCATCTCTATGCCCATGGCGAGGGAGTCATACAGCGGGTACTGGTGTTTGGTGCCCTCGAATATCGCGAGGCCAGGAATCACGTAGCCGTAATAGAAGTTGCCGAAATGGGCCCCCGTAATGGCATTGAAGACGAAAGCCCAGCAGAAGCCCACGGCCAGGCCGGCCGTCAGGAGTGTTTGTGGCCTGCGCCAGCCGAACCTTGCGCTGAGCCATCGTCCGAGAGCGGCTCCGATCAGGGCGGGCAGCACGAAGTAGGAGATGTAGCCGATGGGTACCGACGAAGGCAGCCCGCCCCACGTCACGTTCAGCGGCCACCACGACGGCATCCGGGGCAGAGCGGGCGGAAACTGTGCATACATCGCCCAGTCGTAGGGCGACTCGATCCACGAGAACGAGAGCGCCGAGATGCTCAGAAGCAGCAGCGGGTGCAGGCGTCGGCGGCGATAGCTCAGGTAGACGCCGGCGAGAAAAAAGGCGATGCCGGTGACATAGGCAAAGTACATCTGCCCCGTCAGCAAGGGCGTCAGCTTCGGGCTCACTGGCGGTCCTTGTTACTCGGAGCGCGCCGTGCTTCGGGGTCAAAGCGCAGGACCAGTCCGAAGGTCAGGACAATCAGTGCGAATAACGTCCCTAACATGATCGCAGCGCCCACGTGGATACCCCTCTCGATGCGAGCTCGCTTCTTTAGATAGTGATGACTATCTTAAGTAGAGTCAATCACCGAATGTGGTTTAAGGAGTGACCAACCGTGTCCCAGCGACCTTCTGACAGGAAGCAGGCCGACGCTGAGACACCGGCACGGGGTGTGCGTCGGCCGCGCGGCGCACCACGCAGGCTTCTGCTCGCCGCCGCCCGCGACCTGTTCGCGCGCCAGGACTACCGCAGCACGACGACGCGCGAAATCGCCGAGGCCGCTGGGGTTACCGAACACCTGCTGTTCCGCAACTTTGGTTCCAAAGCAGGGCTGTTCCGCGAAGCCCTGGTATCGCCTTTCACTGAATTCGTCGACGACTTCGGCCGCACGTGGGATGCCCTCGTTCCCGAGGAGACCGACGAGCAGGATCTGGCTCGGCGCTTCGTCGGGCAGCTTTACGACGTTTTCGTCGAACACCAGGGCCTGCTGCTGACGCTGATGGCGGCCCAGGCCCTCAGCGAGGAGGAAATTGCTGAAGCCGGTATCGCCGACATCAGGCGGGCCCTGACCGTGCTTAGCCAGATCGGCGCGGAGGGGATGCAAATCCGTGGCATGCGTGCCAGCAAGCCGGACCTGCCGGCGCACTCAACGGTGGCGATGATCGCTGGCATGGCCGCACTGCGTTCCACCTATTTCGGAACCGAGCAGCCATCGAGAGAAGCCATTGTCGAGGAGCTTGTCCAAGCGATTCTCCACGGCTTCCTGCACCGGCAAGACTGACGAGCTAATCGCCTTCGCAGCAAGCGTTTTCGCTTGCCCCGGCTGACCCTCACCTACCGGGCGGGTGCCTGGCGCTTTACGAAGCGCAGACGGCAGCGCCCAGTCGTACCGGTGCGCGTCCGCAGATTCCAAGGCTCGTGCTGCTTCCAGGTGGGACCATTGGCCGGTGACGACGGTGAGGCAGTTCGCACTGATATTCGCAGGAATCGCGCTGTGTTTCGCGCTGGGTATGTCCGTGATCAGCTGGCAAGACCATGCGAGCTACGCTGCGGGCACACCGACGACGGCGGCGGTCACCTACTGCGGAAGCAAGAACGTCAGGCGAAACCCGACCGGAGCCACGAAAGCGACCTGGAGCATCCGCGGCGTGTCACAGAAGGGCCCGGTCGGACTCGGGTGGTTCGACAATTGTTCCGTCGGATCATCGCTGGACGTCCGGATTAGTCGCGGCGTCGCCTATCCTGCAAGTTTGTGGACTTCCGATTGCGTTGTGCTGGGTGGTCTGCTCGTAGTCTCGATCGTCTTGTTCGCATTAGGGTGCCGTGGGAAGCGCCGACAGGCCACCGTGCCGTGAGGGTGCAAAGTCAGCACTGCTAGCTGTATATGGCTACGCCCCTGAAGGTCTGGCTAGCAGGCGGTCTCCCATGCGGTGGCGATGATCGCCGGCATGGCCGCATTGCGTTCCACCTACTTCGGAACCGGGCAGCCATCGAGGGAAGCCATTGTCAAGGAGCTCGTCCAAGCGATTCTCCACGGCTTCCTGCACCGGCAAGACTGACGGGCTAATCGCCTTTGCGGCAGGCGTTTTCGCTTGCCCGCTGGCCCTTAGCCAACGGGCGCCTGGCGCTGAGAAACCGTGTTGTTGGCTCCGGTTTTGTTGATTGTCGGGTAGCCGGAGTGGTAGGTCATCGTGTTGTCGTCGCCGATAGCACTGATGATGTCGGCGCTATCGACGGTGACATGATTTGCGCTACCGAAGACCTCAAGCCTGCGGCAGTGGCCTGTGACGGTGTAAGTGTTGTTGTCGCCGTCGAGCTTGAGGTTTCCGTTATTGCACGCGATGGTCTCCTTCGCGCCGCTATTGATCATTATTAGGTCGCCGTGCACGGTGGTTTTGCTCGTGTAGTGAGCCAAGAACATCCCGATCGCGAACACAGCTGCGACCGCACACGCCAATATCAGCCGGCCTTGCGGCGTCTTCGCAAGCTTTGCGACACGCTGAAACCTCGTGCCGAGCACGTCGCCCGGGCCATCGAACCGTCCGCTGAACGACGTACCGGACGGTGAGCCCGAGTTCGTGCCGAACGGCTGGGGCGCGGCCCCCGGTGCCTGGCCGACTTCACGTTCCAGGTCGCGTATGTACTTTTCAGGGTCTTCCTGGTTCATCGCGTGATCCGCTTCAGCGCGTACGGGGTATTCATGACGGGTTCCTTCCGCTCTCCCATTCGGGAGCGCGACGTTATTTTGCCGCAGACCACTTGCGAGATTCTTGCGTCGCTTGACTACCGATCCGGCTACCTACCTGCTTTCGGCAGCGGTCCTCCAGCAATCCGCGCCGGCGGCCACACCGCCGTGGTCAACCTCGGTTAGATCGACAAGTCGCGGCGAAGTTTGGCGACGTGGCCGGTGGCCTTGATGTTGTACTGCGCGACGGCGATCTTGCCTTTTTCGTCGACCACGAAGGTGGAGCGGATGACGCCCGTGACGGTCTTGCCGTACATCAGCTTCTCGCCGTAGGCGCCATAGGCCGTCAGCACCTTGCGGTCGGGGTCCGACAGCAGCGGGAACGTCAGCTTCTCGGCGTCACGGAACTTGGCCAACTTCTCCGGCTTGTCGGGGGAGATGCCTACCACGTCGAGGCCGGCTTCGTTGAGTTCGGCCAGATTGTCGCGAAAGTCGCAGGCTTCCTTGGTGCATCCCGGTGTCGAGGCCGCCGGGTAGAAATACACGACGACGCGCCGCCCCTTGTAGTCGGCCAGCGACACCTTCTTGCCGTCGGCGTCGGGCAGGGCGAAGGCCGGTGCTTTGTCGCCGGGCGCCAGCCGCGTGGTCTCGGTCAACTTCTCGGTCAACTCGGCTCCTTTCTGTTCACCGGCGCGTCAGGATCACCGCCGGCTGCTCTAGGGTAGTGCGTCAGGTGCACCAGGCGACTTGGAGGACAGACTCGTGGCGGACCGGGACCCCGAAGCCATCAAGCGGGACATTGACGTGGCCCGCGACCAGCTGGCGGCCACCGTCGATTCGCTCGCGGTGCGCGCGAATCCCCGCCGCGTCGCCGACGATCTCAAGGCCAAGGTGATCGAGTTCGTCACGAAGCCCGTGGTGATGGCTGCACTGGCCGGAACCGGTGCCCTTGTCGTCGTGGTGGTGGTGCACCGGGTCAGGAATCGCTGATGCCCGCGCCGGTGCCGCTCTGCACGTGCACCGGGAGGTCATCGGCCCAGGGCTGGGCGTTGGCCATGTCGGCGACGTCGACGTAGCCGCGCTCGAACTCGCCTGTCGCCGCGTCGACGAGCCGGTATTCCTGCCGCTGGAGGTGGATGGGCTGCGCGTCGAGGATTACCACCCGCACGTCGCCGGGCTCGAACCCGCACCGCTGCTGTAGCGCCTCGATGAGGCACTCGTTGTGCAGATGCCCGTCGCCGAAGTTCCACCCGAGGACCATCGAGCAGAGGATCCTCGCCCTCGCACAGGTTGTAGTCGTCCTCGTCGTAGCCCGCCAGCGCACGATGCACCAGGGTGAAGAGCGCGCGTCCGTGGGTGTTCATCCCGCGGAACGCGAACGCGAGGTGAATCGGGACCAGGATCTCCTCTTTGCTGCTTGTACAACCGCTCGAGCTGCAGATGCTGCATCGGGCCGAGCGCGCGCGAGCCGGTGCGGAACTTCTCGTCGACCGAAGGCTTGACGCACCACACCGTGGTGTCCCAGTTGCCGGCGTAGTAACGCATGCCGGGCAGGAAGGAAACCTTGCGGGGGTACAGGTTTCCGACGACGACGGTTCCGGCGATGACGACGAACAGCATGGCGACCGGCAACGGGTTGGCCAGATCCGAAAGACCCAGGCGCGCATGCGCGACGAACAGCCACAGCACGCCGAAGATCATGAACACGTTCCACTCCAGCGGCACACCCATCGGGAAGGCCAGCAAGATGTTCAGGTGGAACACGATCATCACGAACGCGGCGATGGCCGTCGGCCAGCCGCCGGATGAGAAGAAGAGCACCAGCGGTACCAGCCCTTCCACCGCGGTCGAGAAGTGGGCGATGAACCCCGCCAACCCGCTGGGCCGCAGGTCATCCGGATAGCCCTTGAACAACGCCCGCTTGAGCGCGCCCGACGGGATGAACGGGTTGTTGGCCAGCATCGTCGAGATCACGAACGGGAAGTGCCGGTTGAGCTTCGAGGTCGCCGCGCCCAGCCAGATCACCATGAACACCACCTTGGCCCCGACGACGATGTCCGCGCCGGAGAACAGGAACACCAGTGCCAACGGCGCATACACCTCGCCGCGAGCGGCCAGGAAGATCATCTTGTCGCGCAGGCCGAGCACGGCCAGCACCGCCGAGTATCGCGACGGTCTGCCAACGCGGCAGCACGCCGATCACCGTGCCCAGAGCCGGAATTGGCCCGCTGCCGTCGGACACCAACGCCATCGCCAGCAGCACGAGTAGCGCGCCGTAGAGCAGCGCGTCGAACGGAGTCCTGTTGTTGCCCTTGGTCAGCGGCACCCGGTTGGGCCAGGGTGGCAACCGGATGGTGCCGGGCCGCAGCCAGTACAGGATCGAACCCATCGGCGGGAAGTAGCGCCCGGCCAGCGGCCCGAAGCAGCAGCCGAGGCCAACCACTTCGAACAGCATCGTGTAGAGCACGGCCTTTTCGAACACGATCGGCTCCGACCACCATGCGGCGACATCGGTAAACCCATTGATGCCCTTGGTGGACCATGCCAACAGCCAGCCGCCGAGGATGTACAGCGCGATCTTGACGCCGTACATCACGTGCATCACCAGCGGGGCGCCGAAGCCGTTCTCGGCGATGTGGCGCGCCATCGGCACAATCCGCTCGGCGCGCGGGCGCTTGCTCCACTGGTCCATGTCGACGACGGGCAGGTTGGGCTGGATGAATCCCATTGCAGCTCCTTCGACAGCAAACACCGCCAGGAAGAAACTACATGCAGGGGAACTCGTGCTGAGGTTCAGCTGGCTTTGGCCGCGCCGGCCCACGCCAGCGGGTTGAGTTCGCGGAACGGATCGCCTGCGCGGACGGCGAGCAGATCGGCCAATATCGTCTCGAGCGAATCCTGGGTGTCCTTCCTGACCGAAGCCACCCAGTCCTGAGCCGATACGTTTTCCGGTTTCGTGGTGTCGATCGATCCGCCGAAGTGCAGGTACATCCGCTGGGGCCGGGGGATGAAGGTGGGCCCGACGCCGCGCATCAGCGGCATCGCCATGTCGGCTTCGCCGGTCAGCCGCGCGCTGATGGTCTGGCTGAGCCGCCCCAATGCGCTGTCGCGGGTGACCAGGCTCTTGTAGACGTCGTCGCCGCCGACCAAGCCGACGGGGACAATCGGGTACCCGTTTTCCACGGCGATGCGAGCGAATCCGGAACGGCCACGCCAGTTCAGGCGGTATTCCTCGCCCTTGAACTTCGCGATCTCGCGGCCGCCGCCGGGGAACACCAGGATGGTTTCGTTGTGCCGCATCAGCTCTCGTGCGGTCTCTGGGGCGCCGACGACGCCGCCGTACGCGGTCATGACGTCATGGCCCAACCCGGACCGCTGCCCGAACCTACGATCGGCCAGCGGCCGCACCCGGATGCCGAGTGCGCGACGCACGAAGTGCGGAATCAGCAGCACCTCGCCCCCGATGAACTGAGTATGGTTGCCCACCAACAGGAATCGCCCGTCGGCGGGCAGCGTCTCAAGCCCACTCACGTAGGGCCGGCACAGGTCAATAAGGGGCACAATGCCGCCCTGAACCCGCTCCAGTGCGCCGCGCAAGATCTGCACTCGGCGCGGATGGTTCATCACGGCATCGATATCGATGGGCACGACTGGTTGTTTCACGACATCCTCAGCTCGGGGTTGATCGGTCGGCCACCACACTACCAAACGAACTAGTTCGTCTGCGATATGATCTTCTTGTGCGAACCACGAGCGAACTGCGCGACACGATCCTGAGCGCCGCGCGGTCCGAATTTGCCCAATACGGGCTGGCCGGTGCGCGGATCGACCGGATCGCCAAGAGCGCCGACGCCAGCAAGGAGCGGCTCTACGCCCACTTCGGAGACAAGGAAGCCCTGTTCCGCAGCGTGGTGGCGGCCGATGCCGCGGAGTTCTTCGCCGCCGTCCGACTGCGGCCGGACGCGGTACCGGAATTTGTCGGCGGCATCTACGACCTCGCCTGCAGGCGACCCGAGCATGTGCGGATGATCACCTGGGCGAACCTGGAGGGGCTGGCGCTCGAGCCGCCGCCCATCGAGGATCGGGAATCGGTGCTGGGCCGCGACATCGGCGTAATCGAGGCCGCTCAGGCCGCCGGTCACGTCGACCCGGCGTGGCGCCCGATGGACCTGCTCGTGCTCTTGTTCGGGGTCGCGCTGGCGTGGGCGCAGTCGCCGCATCCCGACGCCGTCACCGCCGATCCCGCGATCGTCGCCGCTCGGCGCACGGCCGCGGTGGAGGCGGCTCGCCGCATCGTGGCGCCGCCGGGCTGAGGACTGTCGGATCTAGTAAGTGGCGGACACCGAGATCACCGATACCGTGCCGACGGTTCCGTTGGCCGAGCACACGACGCCGCCATTCCCGCTGATGGCCAGCCCCTGGGGATTCAGCCCGACCGCGATGGTGGCGACCGCCGTGTTGTGGCTCGCGCTGGCGGGGTCGGCGTCGATCACGGTGACCGTGTCGTCGAGGGGGTCGGCGATGTAGACACGTTTGCCATCAGCGCTGGCGACGATGGGCTGCGGCGAGCTGCCGGCGCTCAGGGTGGTGGCGTCGGGGCTAACCGTGACTTGTCCAGTTGGGCTTCGGTTTTCGTCGTAGCGGTCGATCATCCCCGCATTGTTCGCCGACACGTAGACGGTGGCCGCGTTCGAACTGTGCACGGCGACGGCGACCCCGAACGGGCCTTCGTCGGTAGGGCACGTCGTCAACTGGGCGAGCGTGGTCGCGTCGTAGACCACCAACCCGTCCGGCAACGACCCATTGGTGTTGACGACGTACACACACCAGTCGCTGACGGCGATCGCGCCCGGCGATACGGCGTTCAGGTCGATCGATGATACGAGCTGGTGATACTGGGGGCTGGTGGGGTCGGTGTTGAGGACGACGAGTTTCTGCTGAAGCGTCCCGAACGTGGTCAGGAATAGTTTCTTGCAATCGCGACTGAATGCGGCACAGAGGAACGCGGTCCCCGCGACAACGGGTGTCACCACCCCGGTAGCGGTGTCGAGCACGCGGATCAACGGACCGCTGCCATCGTCGGTGGTGCCGTTGATGTACAGGCGGGTGCCGTCGGGCGTCATCGCTGCGGACCCGGCGCCCGGCAGCCCAACCGTGGTGACGGAATAGGGCTTGGTGGTGGTGTCGATCGTCGTCACCTCGCCGGGTTCACCGCTATAGGGCCAACTCACCACGAACACCTTGGTGCCGTTGTTGTTGACGCCGATGGCGCCGACGCTCGCGACGGTCAGGGTGTCGACCACCGCGTAAGGGGCTGGGACCCAGGGAGATGCCGCCGCCTCGGTGAACGGGCCCGCCATCACCTGGGTCCCGGTGACGACATCGGTGGCGACCACGGTGAGTTGTTGCGCGTCGAGCCACACGTTGCCGGCCGGAGCCACGAGTTCGTGGAAATGGCCGGCACCGTCGGTGAACACCGTCTGCGTCGTCGAGGTGTCGGGGCTGCCCTCGACATGCCGCCGAGATACGACGTTGACGGTGCTATCGGGAATGAAGCCGCGGCCGGTCAGCACGGGAACCGGGCCGGTGGCATCCGGCGGGCTCTGCGATTGCAACGCCAACGTCGGGGTGAGCAGCGGATCGGGGCTGGTGCGTGCCGCGTCGGGTAACGCGGTGTCGGTCGACCATGTCGTGGATGGCGATGTCAGAGTCAGGTAACTCAGCAAGTCGCTGTCCCTGATCGGGCCGCGGACCGGATCTATCTGGTGAAGCTGCTCACCCTTGTAGACCGCGTAGAGCGAGTCCTGATAGTCCGTCAGGCCAGGCCCAACGCCGCTAAACCCAGAGGAGATGTCCTCAATGGTCGACCAGTCTTGGCCGTCGAATGCCGTCCACCACAGCTGCTGGTCTTGCGGGGTTTCAGTGCCGGCTTTCCAACTGGCGTAGAGACGGCCCGCGTAAGCAGCCAGGGCAGGACCAACCGTGCTCCGGCCGCCAAGTATCGGGCGGCGCGGCGTCCACGACATTCCGTCGGCACTACTGGAAAAGTACAGCTCTTGACCGTTGTGCGAGTTCTTGTAAGCGACGTAGAGGCGGCCATCGTAGGTTGCCAGGGCGGGGCTGTGGGTGCTGAACGCGCACGGCAGCGGTGAGATCGGGAACTGTTGCGGCTGAGTCCAGTTCGTCCCGTCGGTGGATGCGTACAAGAGCGTCTGGGGGTCATGGAATGTGCCGAACCGGCCCTGCCATGCGGCATAGAGACGGCCCCCGAATTCGCACAGCGCCGGGCCCTGTGGGCTCTGGATCGCCGGGTTCTCCGGCCAGGGGTCCGACCAGGTGTGGCCGTCGAATTGCCGCCAGTAAACCGTCTGGTCCAGGTGTGGGCCTTTCCAGGCCAGGATCAGCTTGTTCCGGAACAGGGTAACCGCCGGCCCGATCGAGCTCTGGCCGTCGAACGGTATCGGCGCCGACCAGGTCTGGCCGTTAGACGTCGCGTACCACAGGGAGTCGTCGAATGCTCGGGACTTGCAGAAGGCGTACAACAGTCCGTTGTAGTTTACCAATCCCGGTTGAAACGTCATGGTCGCCAAGCCCTTTCACGTTGAAAGCGCTGTGGCATCCGACGACGCCGATGCGCCCAAGGCTAACTCTATGGGGCTCGCCGCGCGGTCACGCCGCGCCGTGCCGCGTAGACCACGATCCCAATGCCCAGCACCCCGGCGCCGGTGATCACCGACATCAGTGGCAGCGCGAAGGCCAACAGCAAGCAGCCGGTAGCCCCAATCACCGGGATCGCGCGGTGCAGGCGGCCCTCGTCGCGGCGCAGTGTGAACGCCGAGGCGTTGGTGATCGCGTAGTAGATCAACACGCCGAAGGAGGAGAACCCGATCGCGCCACGCACATCCGTCGTCGCGGCCAGGACCACCACGACCGCGCCGATCAGCAGCTCCGCGCGGTGCGGCACTTTGTATTTCGGCTGCACCGCCGCGAGCGAGTGCGGCAAATGGCGGTCGCGCGCCATCGCCAGGGTCGTGCGCGAAACCCCCAGCAGCAGGGCCAACAGCGAACCCACCGCGGCGACCGCGGCCCCGGCCTGGACCACCGGCACCAGCCAGCCCACTCCGGACGCCGTCACCGCCTCCGAAAGCGGGGCAGTGGCCCGGGCGAGTCGCTGCGGACCCAGCACCGCCAGCACCGCTACGGCCACGATCGCGTAAACACCAAGGGCGATGCTTAGCGCCAGCGGGATGGCGCGGGGGATGGTGCGGGCGGGGTCGCGCACCTCCTCGCCTAGCGTGGCGATGCGTGCGTAGCCGGCGAACGCGAAAAACAGCATGCCCGCCGCTTGTAGCACCCCGCCGAACGACGCCCCGGCCACGTCGAGCCGCTCGGCGTGCGCCGCGCCGGACGATAATGCCGCCGTTACCGCCGCGGCCAGCACCGCCAGCACCAACGCGACGATCGCCTGGTTTAGCCATGCCGATTTTTGCACCCCGAAATAGTTGACCGCGGTTAGCGCGACTACCACCGCCACCGCGACCTCGTGGGCCTGAGCCGGCCATGCATAGGAGCCCACCGTCAGCGCCATCGCCGCGCATGAGGCGGTCTTGCCGGCCACGAAACCCCACCCGGCCAGATACCCCCAGAAGTCGCCCAGCCGCTCGCGCCCGTACACATACGTGCCGCCCGACACCGGATACAGGGCTGCCAGCCGCGCCGAGCAGATGGCGTTGCAATAGGCCACCACGGCGGCGATCCCCAGGCCCAGCAGCAGTCCTGAGCCGGCCGCGGCGGCCGCCGGGGTCAGCGCGGCGAAAATGCCGGCGCCGATCATCGAGCCCAGCCCGATCACCACCGCGTCGAACAGGCCTAACCGTCGCTGCAGCTCGTCGCCCGGCCCGCTGGTCGCATTAATGGGCTTGTCGTCGGACACATCAGTCTCCTCAAAAGGCCGCGACCGCAGCGTAACTCGGGTACCACAGGGCAGGGCAGGGCAGGGCCGACGGCGGCCTCAAGCCGTCGGCGCGTACCTAACAGGATCAATTAATCGCGCCGTTGATTTTCGGCGTGTCGATCATGCCCCTTTCCACTCCCCATTTGGCGGCAAAGGTCTTGTATTCGCCGGTTTGGATCACGTGCACCAGCGCCTGCCGAAGCGACTCCGCCAGTCCGGAACCTTTGGGCACCGGCCAGCCATACGGTTCGATGTCGAACACCTCACCCGCGGCCACGAGTGCGCCGCCGCTGAGCTTGATCGCAAACCCAGTGGTCGGGGAATCCGCCGACATGGCATCGACATTCCCGGCCATCAATGCCGCGGTGACGTCATCTTCGCGGTCAAAGAGCACCTTGTCGATCGGCGGCAGGCCCGAGGCCACACACACCGCGCTCTTGGCGGGTATCTCGACGGTGTCGTGCACCGAGCCCGCCATCGTTGAGACTTTGCGGCCGCAGGCGGCATTGGGATCGATGGGCGGCCCGGGGCGCTGCGCCCATAATGTGCCCTTGTTGACATAGGTGACGAAGTCGACCAAGGACTCGCGAGCCTTGGTGTCGGTCATCGACGCTATTCCCAAGTTGAGTTGGTGTGCCTGCACCGCCGGAATGATGCTTTCGAACGGCGTCTCGCGGTAGTCGGGGACCAGGCTGAGGGTCTTCGCTATCGCATTCATGAGGTCGACATCGAAGCCGACGATCTGCCCGTCCGAATTCTTGAATTCGTTTGGAGTGAAGGGCAAAGATACGCCGATTACTAGATGGCCCGTTGCCCTGATGTCGGCCGGCACGGTCGCTGCGATTGACGAGGCGGGTTCCAACGGCGCCGCCGGGGAGGAGGGCGCGGCCTGGGAGGGGCGCCGGTGTTGCAATACGCCAGTGATCACGACGGCCGCAACGGCGATGATCAGGACGGCCAGGACCGCCGCTGCAAAGATAGGCCACCGCACTTTCCGCTTTGATGTCTTCGGGGGCCTCTTCGGGGGCCTCTTCGGGGGCCTGGCCGCCTCCGAAGCCACCGTCTGCTCCACCGCGCCAACCTCCCGGGCGAGGGCGTTGAGCTCGTGTTCGAGTGCCTGGGCGAATTCCAGGCAGCTGCCGAAGCGCTCTTCGCGCGGTTTGGCGAGTGCCTTGGCGAACACCGGTTCGAGCACAGACAGCTCCGGCAGGCGATCCTCGATGGACGGCGGCGGCTTGGTCAGGTGGCTGCTGATGACGACGCTGGGGTTCGAATGCTGGAATATTGGTGATCCGGTCAACAAATGAAAAGCCGTGGCCGCCAACGCGTATTGGTCGGCGCGGCCGTCAAGCGGATCACCTAAGAGCTGCTCCGGCGCCGCGTAGAGAACGGTCCCCACCGTCATGTTGGTCGAGGTCAGCGTGCCGGGGTCGTCCAGGCGGCGGGCGATGCCGAAGTCGGCCAGAAGCGCGCGCGATCCGGTATTCGATTGTGCGATCAGGATATTGGCGGGCTTGACGTCCCGGTGCAACATCTGGTGGTCGTGTGCGTAGTCCAGTGCGTCGGCGACCCCGGTGACAATCCGTACGACTTCGTCCGGCGCCAAGCCATCGACATAATCCTGGAGGCGGCGCGCGGCATCTGTGCCGTCCACATAATCCATGGATATCCACAGTTGACCTTCGAACTCGCCACGATCGTGCAGTGCGACGATATTGGGGTGCCAGAGCGTCGCACCCATGGCGGCTTCCCGATCGAACCGCTCCCGGTACTCGTGGTCGCTCGTCAGCTCCGCCGGCAGCACCTTGATAGCTTCTTGTCGCGGCAACCGCGGGTGTTGGGCCAGATACACCTCACCCATACCGCCCGCGCCCAGCAAACGCAGGATCGTGTATCCGGCAAAGACCTCACCCTCAGCTAGCGGCATCCTCCCCGCCTTCCTTCTGGCCTTCTGGCCGTGCAGACCATTATGGGGGCTCGTCACCGTGCTGCCGGTGCCATCCCCGGCAGAGGTGTGGGCACGATGGTCAGGTAGCGCGTGGAGGGGAGCGACGTGGATCAGCAAGATATCGTAAACGAACTGGGCACACCCGGTGCGCGGGAACTGCTGGCGTCCAATTCGGCGGCGCATGTCGCCCCGCCAGGCAAAGCATGGACGCCGAGGCGGCGGAAGAGTTCGAGCGGAACTGCCGTGAGATGTACGACCAGCAGGCACGCATCGCGATCAAGCCGCATTGGGTGCGCTACTACGACTTCGGCGCCGGCCGCGTGCCACGATTCCTGCAGACTCTGGCCGCGCGGACGCAGTCGTGACGAGCAATTAGCGGCACAAGGCGCGCCTTCGCAGCGGCCTTTTTGGTTGGGCGTCTGCATTCGAGTAGTCGACTACTCTGGACCGGCATGATTAGCTGACGCAAAGTTCAAAGCGGAGTCATACGAAATACAAAGTTGCCTGGACCGGGGTAGATGCAGTGAGGCCCACATGGATGTCTGGACGTCTTTATCGTTTTCGCCTGCCGTCGGCCCAAGCCCACGCGCCCCGGTTGCCGATCCCGACGCCCCGCCAGAGCAGTTGGCAGGACCGATACCGCCAGCCCTAGCGCGACGGGGAGTCCTCGACGGCGCGTTCGCCGTCCTGGACGCTCTTGCTCGCGCCGACGAGGGTCTCGGACTGACCGCGCTGGCCCGCACATGCGGGCTAGCTAAAACGTCCGCGCGTCGGATCGCCGAACAACTCGTCGCGCTCGGCGCGGTGCAGTGCGTCGAGCGCCGCTACTTCGTCGGGCCTCGGATGTCGTACATCGGGCAACGCTGGCAGCCGGACCCGCTACTACGGCGTTTTGCTCAGGTGCCGGTCCACACGCTGGCCGTGCAATCGCGTGCCATGGCGTCGCTGCGGATCCTGCATGAACATCGCCTCCGCTACATCTGCGCTGCGGTGCCCCACGGCCACGCCTACCTGCCCGACCCTGCCGACCCCAAATCGATTGCCCGCACGGCCACCGGACGTGTCCTCTACGCGACGCAACCCGGCGGCGACGTCACGCTTCCCGACTGTTGGGACCGACGCGAATGGCGCAAATTGCGCGAGTCCCTTCGCGATCCCCGCGCGACGGTAGTCGACCATCAGGACGCGGTCGCCGGCACTTGTTGCGTATCGGCGCCCGTGTGGGGGCCGAATGGGGCCTGTGCCGGCGCAGTCACGGTTACTGTCCACGCGGACGCTCTACCGGCCGGCCTACCAGGCCTGGTGTCGCACACCGCTTGTCGCATCGGTGCAGCCCTTCAGAAGGTAGAACCGAAATAGCGAGAGGGCACACCACTTCAGTTGTGACGCAATGGCTTACGCTACTCGACCTGGTATTGGACGAGCAGGAAGAAGTCTTCGATGGAATCGAGGACCACGCCGATATCGGACTGTGCAATCGAGAGCCACCAAAGTTGCGGAACGTTTACCGGGGAGGATGGGGCGGGCATGACGCCATACAGCGTGCCCGTGCCGTACAGCGTGTCGGGATTCAGGATGACTTGGGTGCCAGGGTCGCTCGGCGGTGTGGGTGGGGTGCCTGCCGGTGTGGGCAGTCCGGCGTTGGCCAGGTAGATGGACAGCTGCTCCGGCGGCGTGCCGCCGGGTTGCAGTAGCGCGAACGCCGCGATTCCGGTGACCTGGATTTTTCTGGCTCGGTATTGGAATGGGAAGCGGTCGGTCACCGTCCATACCGGCATCTGCCCGTATTCGGCGCTGGCGCTGGCCGGGTGCAGCAGGGTGTACCACTCGTTGGGGAACTCGTGCTTGAGGCTGAACAGGCGGTTCTGCGCGGTCTGTTTGGGTGCGGCACCGAGGCTGGGAGCGGCCGTCTGCTGCGCGGGGGCGGGGAGGACCGCTGCGGCGTAGGCCTGGCTGCGCAGCAGATCACCGCCGTAGCGTGACGTGTAACTGAGCGTGAAGACGACGTCGGTGATGGTGTCGAAGTCGAATGCGTTGCATCCCGGGGGCATGCTGATCTTCCACGTCGAGATGGCGCCTGCCGTTTCGAACGGCAGGTAGCGCTCGTCGCGGAAGTTCACCGAGAATACGCCGCTGTCGTTTTGGCCGTGACTGGTCGCAATGGCTGCGGTGGAGCCGAAGTTATAGATGAATCGCGGATCCTGGTTTACCGGTTGCTCCCGATAGCTGACGGCCCCGCCGTTGCCGGTGGAAGGATCGAAGCGGATCTTGCTCGACACCAGCGTGAGGGTGCAGTTGATGGGCGTGTAGGGCCCGGCAACGCACGGGATGATCAGGCTGACGTCGATTAGCTGGCGCAGATATTGCCCGGGGTAGTCGGTGTCGAACAGCGCCTCGGGCAGGTCGACGACGCACTCGCCCGTGGTCTTCAGCGCGATCAGTGCCGCGGGGTCGTGCAGCATGACCGAGACGTGGCGGGTGATCTCGAACTTCCGCTGGTTCTGGTCGATGAAGGCGCGCTCGAGCTGTTTGATCGCGAGCTGCAGGCGGTCGCCGGCGAGCAGTCCCTTGCGCGAGCTGTCCCAGTAGCCGAAGGAGATATAGCTGGATTCGGGGACGCTCAGCTCGCGTTGGTATGCGACCTCGGCGAGCTTGGCGGTGCTGTAGGCCAGCTGGTAGAGCTGCGAGTACAGGCTTAAGAGTTGGCCGATCATCCAGCTGTAGAGCTGCTGGTTAGTGAATTTGCCGGTCAGGTAGTCCTGCACCTTCTGGGCGTTGGCGACCTGCTGGGTGTGGGTCTTGAGGTCAGCGGTGGCGATTTTCACGCGAAGCTGCGCGGCCTGGGTCTGTTGATCGATCTGCATGATGTCGGCGGCGGCCAGGTTGTTCTGCAGTGCCCACTCTTGCTGGCGGCGGAAGTAGCCGCCCATCTTTTCGGCGGACCAAGCCTGGTAGGTGAGGTAGTTGGCCCACGTCTCGTTGCCGTGCACCAAAAATTCGTTCGCAGAAGCGAGATTCGATCCACCGAAGCTCATCGATCCGCTGCCACCGATACCTAATGGCATGGAGTCGACGTGGACCGAGTAGGTGGGAATCACGGCCAAGGCGCTGCCGAGGGTCTGCAGCACGCCGGTGATGGCATGCAACAGCGCCGCGTCGCGGGTCAGCGCCAAGTCGCTGGCCTCCTCGGCGAGGAGCGTGACCCCGCCGGTGGACTGCGGGGGCTCTGTCGGGACCGTGGCCGGCGGAATGCTCGCACCGACTGCGGGCGAGGCGACGCTGTCTGCACCAAGGAGCAGCTGATAGAAGTTGTAGCGGGTGAGCGCGACGGCGCGTGAGGCCGATAGCGCGGCGACGTTGGCGTTCGCCTCGTCGACCTGCTTTTGCTTCATGTCGGTCATCAGGTTCAGGACCTGGGTCTCCTGGGTGGCGCGCAGCAGCGCGAGCCCCTCCGCGTCGTACTTCTCGAGCGCGTCGAGTAGGTTTCGGCCGAACGCCTGGCAGGTGCTGGCCAGTTCGGTTGCCCGCTGGATCAGGTAGCTGAAGCGGTAGTTCGGTAGCGGGGCGCTCACCTCGGCCAGCACGCTGCCGGGGTCGATCGCTTGGGCCGAGCCTTCGATCAGCAGCAGCGGGTTGGCGGGCGGCTGGAACAGCGCCAGCTGCTGCGGTACGCCGTGGATGTTCAGGCAGTGGCGGATGTTGAAGAGGCGGCCCGCCACGGTGGGCCAGTACCCAAGCAGTTGCTGGTTCTGCGGGATGCAGAAGAAGAGGGTCTTGCTCAGGCCCAGCAGCCCGCCGACCTGGCTCTGTGGGTCGGAAGGGACTGGGCCGGCGTATGGAAACTCGTTTTCGAGCATTTCGGAGAAATTCGAGAACGCGTCGAGTCGGCCCTTAATCGACTGGTAGTCGTATTCGGTCGGTGACTGCGGGGAGGGGATTTGCTCGGGCAACTCGCCCAACAGGTCGGAGGCCAGCACGTAGAGCTGCGTGGCCTGGTTGATCGACTCGATGCTGTCGACCTGGCCGTACAGCTGATCGCCCCAGGCGATGAGGTTATCCAGATACGCCATGAACACGTACTTCTGGAACGCGCCGAGCCGTGAGCGCGCGATCACGAAGGGCTGGAACGGATTCCGATACCAGCCGGCGACCTGGGCGACGGCGTCGGGGTTGCCGCCGTCGATGTCGTTCATCACCTGCACCAGCGTTTCGGGCACCGACGTGGTGAACGGCTGTACCTGCCAGTAGGGCAGCGGCGAGGTGGCGGTGGTGGTGGTGTTGGTGGGGTCGAAGATGTAGCGGAACCAGGTGTCGGCGTCCTGATACTGGCCGTTTTGGGACAGGGTCAGCGCGACCAGCAGGGGAGCGTGGAAGAAAAGCTCCCAGTTGTAGCCCGAGTATGGCCCGGTAGGGGAGAAGTCGACGATCTCGGAGGGAGCCGGAGCCAAGACATTGGCCAGGACGGGGTCGTATGTCGTCTTGAAGTCGAAGCCGTTCGACAGGTTTTGGTTGCCGAGGGTTAGCAACTCGCCGATGCCGTCGCCCGCCTGGTTTTGCCCCTGAGCGGTGACGAGTTTTTCGATCAGCGTGCACACATAGGGGTGGCGATGCGTCTGGAACAGCAATTCGGTGGTAGGCAACACCACCGGCCCGTGACCACCCCAGACTGGCCAGGCGACGTTGGGCAAACCCCAGTTGGTGATCGGCGACTGTGCGTAGCCGATAGTGGCGACGAGGCCGTTGCTGGAGACGTGACCGTCGGTGACGGGCGCCGGCGCCGGCGCCGGCGGCTTAGAGGGCGACTGGGCCAGCGCCAGCAGGGTTGTGCCGACGTCGATGTGGTTCGGGTCGGTGAGGATAACGGGAAGTAAGGTGCGGCCCGACCCGGGCGCCACTAAGAAGGTGCGCTGCGCGTCCTGGTAGAAGAAGGGCTCCTGCTGGGCGAACTGCCAGTGTTGCTGGGAGTAGCGAAGCTCGAACCGGCTCGGTGTGTCCGACAGGTAGGTCACGATCGTGGCCGCCGGTGGATTCTGCTGATTCTCTGGCCAAGGTGCGTCGCCGAAGCTGCCCGTCGCCAACTGAAGGCTTTGCGGCGTGCCGCTGTCCGTCCTCTGGCGGGCCCCGTTGTTGTACGGGCCGGCGTAGATGCTGTTCGGGTCGTTGTACCCGACTGACACTATCTGCGCGCCGTCCTGCAGCTGTGACGAGGACGGCTGCGACGTCGACAGGTTTGGTGAGGCCGGCACCTCGTCGATGGGGGGGCTGATCACACCGGTGATCGGCGATTCGATGTACCCGACTGTGATGGTGTCACCGCAGGCGGAGAACCGGAACTCGCCCAGCAAAATCGGGCGGGTGTTAACCGCTGGAATATACGTGTCGATCACCAATTCGGCGTTGTCGTCGATGCGTGCCTTGAAGACGTGTTGCTCCTGGGGCGGCTGGTAGTAGGAGCCGCGCCCGTTGCAAACCGATACGAGGAAGTCGGTGCTCACCTGCTTGGGCTGCCAGGTCCCCTGATACAGGTCGCTCCAGGCCAGGGCGATCTGCCAGTAGGTCTGCGGTGGCTTGCTGTTGCTCGTGTCGACGCTCTGGCCGCCGTTCGAGGCCGTCGAGGTGATGCTGGATGGCCCCGGCGGGGTGTAGCTCTGCGGGGTGAACACCGGCCAGATCAACCGCAGTCGGCCGTCCCAGACCACCGGCACCAGGAAGTCCCCCTGGATACCGGCCGAGACCTGCTGCCACGGCGTCCAGGTCTGGGTGCCGCCTGGGTTGCCGATCAGCCGGCGGTAGAAGTAAGTCTGGGGGCAGTGCCAGGTCCGCGCGAACACGTGCAGCACCCCCACCGAGCCCGGCACGTCCGGGTCGGCGACCTGCCAGAAGACGCCGCGGATGTCGAGCCGGTCGATCTGCTCGAGTCCCTGCAGGTAGGCGAGGAACGCTGCGCTGATTGTGTCGTCGGTGATCGTGCCCTGCTGCAGTGAGGAGGCGAACGCCTGGAAGATCTCGGTTTGGTCGTCGCGCAGCGAGGGCAGCAGCCAGTTCTCGGGCCACAGGAAGACCTCGCGGTTGGCAGCCCAGGTCGAGTACGCGCCCATCCACGTCCGCCAGGTCTTGGCGTCGATCTGGCTGGGATCCACGCTGACCGCGGGATTCGCGTCGTTCTTTTCGAGCCCGAGCAGGCATCGCTGCACGAACAACTGAACCGAGTTGAGTCCCTGGCGGATGCGGGAGGTCTGCATGCAGGTGCCCATTTCCGGGTCGATCAGCAGCAGCTCGAAGAGCTTATTGGGGTCGGTGTAGCCCAGCTGCCCCATCAGGTAGGTGACCAGGGCGTCGCGCCGGGCGGCACGCAGCGCGTTGTTCAGTCGCTCGGCCACCTGCGGCCAGGCCTGCGTGTCGTAGTTCGACGCGGCGGCGCTTTGGATCTGCCCGGCGATTGCGCGCAGCCCCGCGTAGGTGGCTTCCTGCGGCGTGGCGGGCGCGGTGTTCGTCCAGGCGTACTGCGCCCAGGAGAACAGCTGTGTGGGTGAGGCGCCTACCTGCGCGACAAGATTCGCGCAGGCCTGCATCGCGGTCAGCGTGATCTCGTCGACGAGCGGATTGGCGGTTGGCGGGGTCGGGAAGAACGCTGACAGGAGTTCGGTGGCGACTAGCGCCGACCAGCCGGTCGCCTGCGGAACCAGGTCAACCGCGTTGCCGTACGTCGCGGCGCTGAACAGGTCGATAAGGGTGACCGAGCCGCGCGGCAGGCTGTTGCGCAGCGCGCTGTAGGCGTTCAGCCGTAGCCAGACAGCGAACAGCGCGGTGGCAGTGCCGGGCGGGACCGCGGTCCCCGGGGCTATCGGCAGTGCGTTGAGGTCGAAGCCCGCGAATAACGCCGGCGAGGCCGCGCCGGCGTCGCTCAGGTAGGCGATCTCGGCGGCGGTCAACGTGAACTGGTTGGCCAGCAGCGCGGCCTTTTGGATGCGAATGAAGGCGGACCCGAACGTCTGGTAAACGGCGTCAGGCAACAGCACCGGGCCGGGGATCGGAGCGTTCGGGATGCTCGCGCCCTGCGGGGGCGGTGCGGCGGGGATGGCGGGCGCGCTTTGCGTGCCGGGGCTTTGCCAGGACAGCGTCACGGTTCCGGGCGCCGCCGAGGGCAGGCTGGCTATCTGCAGGCCGATGCGGGTGAAGCCGCCCGCGGTGAGCGCGACGCTGTTAGTGGTGGCGTACCGGCCGGGTGTCGTGGCATCGGGTTGCAGCGCAACCGGGGTGCCGGAGTCGCCGACAAACAGCTGTGGTGTGCCGCTGGTGGTGACCGCGAGCGTGAAGGTGGTGCTCGAGGGGACTTCGAGCCAGGCGGCGAAGCTGGCGCTCTGATTGCCGGCGGGGATCACGACGTCGAAGGAGGTTGCGGCGACCGTTGTCGGTGGCGCCGTGGGCGGCCCTGACAGGTCGGGGGTGGCGTAGTAGGTGGCGGTGACGCCCGCCGTGTCGAGCGCGAGCAGGTCGGCGATCACCGGTGGGTTCGGGGGGGTTGGCGGCGCGCCGGGGGCGGTCAGAACCTGTTCGAGCAGCAGGCTGGCCAGGTTCGGATCGAGGCTGAACGCGTCGGCGATCGTCTGCCTGACCAGTGCGTGGCTGAGTGTGGTTTGCAGGTAGGGCAGCAGCTTGGAAAGCAGGTAGGCGAACTTCCAGGCGATCGCCGTGCTGGTCGCCTGCGCGGGGTCGGTCTCGGCGTTGCCGGCGGCATCGACGAGCACGGGATTGAGGTTGCCGTCGAGCGAGGCGGTGTTGTCGAGCAGCAGCGCGGGGGCGTTCGGATCGTTGAGCAGCGGCGCGAGATTGTCCGCGAGGAACGTGGGTGGCTGAGTAGACAGGGCGGCGACGGCCACCGCCCAGCTCGGGTCGGTCGACAGCGCCAGCAGGTCGGCCTGCTCTTCGGTGGTCATCGCGCCCTGGTAGGCGAGCGTGCCTCTGGACGGGTCGTAGCTGAGTTTGGCGCCCACCGCCGGGGGAGTCCTGGCCGGGTCGATGCCCAGGATCTGCCCGCCGGCGCCGAGGCGAGCGATGCTGCCGCCGCTGAACACGACGGTGCTGCCGGCGGGGATGGTCTGGGAAGCGGTGATCGTGTAGGGCCCGCTGCCCGACACGGTGGTGATCGAGCAGGGTTGCGGCAGACTGCCGCCGACAATCGTGTCGCCGGCCTGCGGCCTGGCTCCGGCGCCCAGGGTCAGTGTCATCTGGTTGCCGCCGCCGGGCGGTGAGGCGGTTCCGGTCCACGCGTACACCGGCGGTAGCGCGGCGAGTGTCGTCGGGTAGACGGCGGTTCCGTTGATCAGCGCCACCGTCTGAGCGGCGACCGTCTTGGAGATGAGCTGGGTGACCGTCGAGGCGGCCAATGTGCCCTTGGGGTCGGGCACTTGCTGGCACTGCGCGGCGATCTGGCCGAGGCCGTCGCGCAGCGGCCGCGCGAGCAGCTGCAGCGTGGCGGGCTGCGGCGCCAGGCCCGTAGGGGGCGCGGACACATCCTGATAGAGGTAGGCGAGCTGCATGGCCGTGAAGTTCGACCGCTCTACCTGCTGGGCGACCGTGACGAATGCGCTGGTCGCGTCGGGAGACGCAAACGGGTCAAGCTCCGTTAGCGTCTTGACGGTGATGAAGTCGGTGACACCCATGCCGAGCGCGTGCGCCAGGGCGGCGTAGCGGTACAGCCGGCTGACGTTGGCCAGCGTCAGCGGCCACCGTGCGATTGTCAGCGACATCGTGTTGGTGCCGCCGGCCGGTGACGCCGTGGCGGCCCACACACCACTGGGGCCCCCGGCGAAGGTTCCGGACGCCGAGATCGCCGCGGAGGTCGTCACGGTGTACGGGCCGGGGCCGGTGACGGCGGTGATGCTCAGCGGCTGCGTCAGGCTGGTGCCCAACACGAGATCCCCGACCTGGGGGGCGGATCCGGCAGTCAACGCCAGCGTCATCTGGTCGGCGCCGGCGGGGGAGCCGGTGCCCAGCCACGCGCCGCCGGGGCCGCCGGCGAACGTCACATCCGAGCCGGCAGGGATCGGTTGCGAGGTTGCCACCGTGTACGGACCGTCGCCCGACACGATGGTAATTGTGGTGGGCGCGGCCAGCCCGCCGCCGACGATGACGTCGCCGGGCGTGGGCGCCACGTCGGCGAGCCCGGCGTCGGCGCGGATCAAGGCGAGGTCGCCGGCGCTGACCTGCAGGCCGGCCACCAGCGCGGGCAGGTGCCCGGTGATCGTCTGGGTGGGGTCCTGGAGTACCCCGCCGTCGGGCAGCGGCGCGAACGCGGGGTCGTTGGGCAGCGCTGCCGGGTTGACGAACAGCTGCACGTAGAGCGAGTCCCGACCGTTCGTGTCGAGATCTCCCCACAACGCGAACAAGACTTGCAGCGCCGGGGTTTTGAGGGCGGCCTGCAATTGGCCGATCCGCGCCAGGTCGTGGACAAACGCTGCGGGAATCAGCACGGCGGTGCCGGAGATGTCCGGGGTGGTATGCAGCGCCGTGAACGCGCGGTCGAGGTCGGCCATGCTCCAGCCGAGTACGCGCCACAGCCTGATGAACGCCTGCAGTGTCTCGAACTCGGTGTCGGACGGCGGGGCGGGTGAGGGGGGAGCCGCCGTGCCGGAGGGGGCTGGAGGCGGTGCGGCGGCTAGGCCGCCCAGCTGGCTGATCGACGCGTCGCTGAGGTCGCAGCTGCCGTCGGGGCAGTAGATCACCAGCGTCTGGGCGAGGTTGGGATTGCGCTCCCACCAGGCCTGGATGGCGGCGGCGTCGATGCCGGCGTTGCTGAGGTCGGTGGCAATCGTGGGGTCGGCGGCCAGCACTGCGGGGTCGGCGATGTTGAAGCCGGCCTGGACCAGCGCCATCAATGTCGAGTAGTTGAACGGCAATTGGCTGAAGAACGTCGCGTCCGGGCCGAGGGGATAGGTGGGGTTGGCGAACCGGGTTCGCAGCAGGGTGATCAGGTCGGTGGCCTGGATCCCGGTCTGCTGCAGAAACATAGGGACGCTGGCCAGGTTCGTCTCCCAGGTGGCGTAGATCCCGGCGGGCGGGTCGCCGTAGAGGTCAGCGGCCGATGGCGGGGGCGCGGACTGGCCGCTGACCGTCGTCCCGGTGAGCAGTTGGTACAGGTAGGGGTCGAGCTGCAGGCACTCGGCGTCGATTGCGGCTGTGGCCGACGCCGGATTGGTCTGAAAGGTGTTAAGTACCTGGTAGCGGCTGGTTCCGAGCCACTTCAGGTAAGCCCGTGCGACCGCGATCGGTTCGTTGAAGGGAAGAGTGAACGGGTAGCAGGCGTTCGCCAGCGTGACGTATGGACCGTCCTTGGCAGTGGTGCCGGGCGGCGGCGTCGGGTCGGGGCCGCTCAGCGGCGTCGGTGCGGAACCATTGATGGCGTACTGAGTTTCATCGAGGGTGAATTGCGGGCTGGCGTCGAGCTCCGTCGTCGAGGTGTCCCCGGTATCGTGCGCGGCGTACTGGGAGGGCCCGTTATAGAGGATGTAGCTTTCCATCACCTCGTTGACGAGGTCGATGTAGGGCAGCTCGGTGTTTGTGTTCTCGCAGGTGAGCTTTAGATATTGCAGGTCGGGCCGACGCCCGGGCAGGGGGTTGCCGTCCTGACCGGTGCCGCCTCCGATCAGCACATCCAGCGGCGTGTTCCCAGCCGCGTTGAGCGGGCTCGGCCCGGCAGGTTGGGATGACCCTGGCGGGAGGAAGTTGTTGGGCGTGGATCCGCCCAGGAACTGCAGTATGTCAACCAGATACGCTGCCGGGCTGATCACCGACGTGCATTCCTCGCACCCGCACGGATCCAGCGCGCTGAATAGCTCGGCGTAGTCGGGAAACTGCTGCAGAATCTGCTCTCTGGCCGAGGAGCCGGAGTTGGCGAGCGGACCCCCGTTGAGCGCGGGCGCGGTGACGCCGTTGACGGCGTCGTTGAGCTGCGCGATCAGTCCGACATTGCGGGCGTTGATGTAGGTCGCGCGCTGGTAGATAGCCTCTGCGATGTCCGTTCCCCCCAGCGCGGTGGCGAAGCGGTCCGAAAAGCTTTGCGGGGGAATGTCGGCGACCAGATGGGCCGCATGGAGGTCGAGCTGTAGCAGCGTTTGCATGGTGCGGGCGTCGACACTCATAGCGAAGGCTCGCTGCATCCGCTGCAACTCGCTCACCACCATGGGTTGGGCGGCGGGGGAGACGCCGGCGAACGCTGTCGACCCGTTGGCCGCGGCGTAACTGGTGACCCGCGTGGTGCGGATGTCGAAGTCCGGTGAGTTGGCGAAAAACTGACCGATCGCTGCCTGCGCGCTCGGCTCGGTACTGATCGCACCGGTCGTCACCAGATGCGCGACCGTCTCGTTCGGGAAAGCAGACTGAATTGTGCCGGTCAGGTACTGGGCATAGTTGTCAAGTTGCTCGGCCGGGGTGGCGCCGGGCACCCCGGCGGGCACCGGGATCGGCTGTCCGTCAACCGGAGTCGAGAGCAGCCGTGTCCACGCGGTGCTGTCCATCGAGACGAGATCTTTGACCAAGCTTTGGGAAGGCCGGGCGAGCAGCGCCTGGACCAGGGGAACATTGTTGCCGGTCAGCACTCCTAGCTGAAGGGTCCGCTGTAAGTGTGCGACGGTCGCCGCGTCGAACCCCGGTTGGCTGGGCAGCGCCGCCCAAAACTCCTGCGGCGCAACGGTGGTGCTGGTTGCCGCCGTGACCAGGGTCCGCTGCTGTGTCGAAGACAGCGATGCCGCCCCCAGCAGCGCCGAGGCCACCGTGGCGGCGCTCCCGATGGGACTGATCAATTGAGATGCGGCGATGCCGGCGAGCTCCGTGGCGATCTGGCCAGCGTTCTCACCCACCGCCGCAGGCACAATCCCGTTGGTGGCGGCCGAAATAAGCGAGCTGCTTATTAGCGATTCGCCGCGTTGAAGCAAGACAGTCCAGTTGGCCGGGAGGCCCTCGCGAAGCAGGCCGTAAAAGGCGGGCACCAGCAGATCGGGCGACGTGATCTGGTGATCTATCGCGTCCTGGTAAAGGCTGACGGCGTTGAGCAGGTCGCTTAAATAGGCACGGTTCCAGCCGGTTTCGCTGGCCAGAAAGTCCAGATCGGTGCTTTTGAGCGAGGTGACTTCGGGCGGACGTGTGTCGCGCAGGAGCGGGGACAGGAGTGCGATGAGCCGCTCGTATTCCGAGGTCTGGCCGGCCACCGCCCCCGACAGGGTCAGGTCGATCTTGGTTTCGGTGGGGGCATTGAACATTGTCGGCGAGCTCGCCGTGACGGCTCCGTTGGCGTCGAGTGCGCGCACGATCAGATCGGCTGACTTGACCTCCGCATGCGCGAATTGTGTTCGAGTGTATGAGATTTCGTATCGGCCCGAGGCGTCCGTTCGAGTCTCTTGCTTGAACTGCGGCGCGTGTGGTCCCAGCGGCTGCTCCGTGCGCAGGTCCTGGTCCACGGCGCGCACGACCACTCCGGCTACGGGGCTGCCGTCGGGCCATGTCACGCGGCCCGAAACCTTGAAACCGCCGTCGCCGTCGCCGTCGCCGTCGCCGTCGCCCGAGAGGTCAACGCGTTGCGGTGTGGGCTCGGCGGCCACTGGGATATCTACCTGCTCGTCGGCCATGTGTGGTTCCATCGTCGATTTTGTTGAG
This sequence comes from uncultured Actinomycetota bacterium, assembly GCA_963748885.1. Classification (GTDB taxonomy): domain Bacteria; phylum Actinomycetota; class Actinomycetes; order Mycobacteriales; family Mycobacteriaceae; genus Mycobacterium. The sequence continues at coordinate 142,613 of CAVVLC010000017.1, read as the reverse complement.
ACGGGCTCCATTACCTGTCGGCGGCCGGGTTCGGGCAAGAGTTCGGTCCGCTCAGCGGACCGGATGCTTGCCGAAGCCACTGTGCGCGATGCGCAATGGGAATTTCATCTGCAACGTGCACATGGGCACGTCGGTCTTAACGAAGGAAGGCGCAAGCGATGCGGCAGCCTCAAGATCGGCCAACTTGGGGTCGTCTTGTTTGGTGCTCGCCCAAAACGAGTCGCATCGCCGGTAATGCCGTGCCGCGCGGGCGGGGTAGGTAGCCATGCCCGACCCGCAGTCCCGGAGTTGGTGGTACAGCACCGCAAAGCCGACGGATGAGGGGCGTCCTGCCGGTCAACGCAGCCCTGACGGAAACGCCCCCGGAGGTGGTGCCGCGGGAACGGCGCCGACGTCGCCGTCCCCCGCCGTCGACGCGAAGGGCTCCCTGCCATCGATCTCGCTGCCCAAGGGAGGGGGCGCGATCCGAGGGATCGACGAAAAGCTGTCGGTGAATCAGGCGACCGGCACCGCATCCATGACAGTCGGGGTGTTCACCTCGCCGGCCCGGCACGGCTTCGGGCCGACCCTTGCGTTGAGCTACGACTCGGGGGCCGGCAACGGCCCGTGCGGGCTGGGGTGGAGCCTGGGCGTTGCGGCGATCACGCGGAAGACCTCCAAGGGACTGCCCCGCTATCAGGACGCGCTCGACAGCGACGTGTTCATGCTCTCCGGCGCGGAGGATTTGGTTCCGCTGCTGGATGAGTCGGGTACCGCGCCGAGTCTCCCGCCGCGTCAAATCGGGTCCCAGACGTTTGTGGTGCGCGCCTACCGGCCGCGGGTGGAGGCCGGATTCGCCCGCATCGAACGGTGGACCGACACCGCATCCGGAGACGTCCATTGGCGCACCATCTCCACCGGCAACGTGACCAGCCTCTATGGCCAGGGCCCCGCGAGCCGCATCGCCGACCCCTCCCGCGTCTTCAGCTGGCTGCTGGATTTGAGCTTCGATGATCGTGGCAACGCGATCAGTTACGTGTACAAGCCCGAAGACGACGCCAACGTCGCGGTCACCGCCAGTGAGGCTGGCCGGGTGGTCGGTGCCAACCGCTACCTCAAACGGATTCTCTACGGCAACGACACCCCTTATCTGCCTGGCAATGAACAGTTTTCGGGGCTGCCCACTGACTGGTGCTTTCAGGTAGTCCTCGACTACGGCGAACACAACCCGACCGTCCCGACCCCTGCCGAGGAGACGGCCTGGACGTGCCGGCCCGATCCGTTCTCCACGTACCGGTCCGGCTTCGAAATCCGTAGCTACCGGCTGTGCCGGCGGCAGTTGATGTTTCACCAGATGAGGGAGCTCGGCGACGGCCCGGTGCTGGTGCGCTCCACCGAGCTGACGTATCAAAGCGGCAACACACCGGTTGATCCGACCGTGCCGGTGTTGAGCCAGCTCTCCTCCATCACCCAAACCGGCTGGATCGCCGCGGCCGCGGGAGGCTACAGCACCGCGCAACTACCGCCGCTGACCCTCGGCTACAGCCCGCTGGCGCTCGATGACACCCTGCACACCCTCGGCGGTCCCGGCGCGGCCAACATCACCGGCGTGTTCGACGGCACCGCACAGCGGTGGGTGGACCTCGATGGTGAAGGGCTGCAAGGGATCCTCACCCGAGGCGATGGTGCTTGGTACTACCAGCACAACGTGAGCGCCTGGAACCCAGACGGCGGCGCGGCTACCGCCCGCTTCGAACCCGTCGCGGCGGTCGCGACCACACCGTCGCGGGGCGCGGCGACACTGACCGACCTCAACGGGGACGGGCAGCTGTGCGCGGTCGATTTCACCGAGCCCGCCCCGGGTTGGTTCGAATACGATCCCGACACCGGCTGGTCACCGCAGCGGCTGTTGTCCACCACGGCCAACGTGAACTTCAACGACCCCAACCTGCGGTTCGTCGATCTGGACGGCGACGGCCTATCCGACGTGTTGATCACCGAAGACGAGGTGATCACCTGGTATCCATGGGAAGTCGGCGCGGGCTTCGGCCCCGCCGAACAGGTGCCCAAACCGTTCGATGAGGACTCAGGGCCCGCACTGGCGTTCGCCGACGGCACCGAATCGATCCATCTCGCGGATATGAGCGGCGATGGCCTGGCCGACCTGGTCCGGGTGCGCAACGGCGAAATCTGTTACTGGCCCAACCTCGGGTACGGGCGCTTCGGTGCGAAAATCACCATGGACAACGCCCCAGTTTTCGACTACCCCGACCTGTTCCTCGAACGCCGGATCGGCTTCGCCGACATCGACGGCTCGGGCACCGCGGACATCACTTACCTCGGCGCGCAGCCGACCGTCTGGTTCAACCAGTCCGGCAACTCCTGGACCATCGGACATGAGCTGACCCAGTTCCCGGTCGCCCCCGCCGGTGCGCAGGCCAGCGTGTTCGATCTCCTTGGCACCGGCACCGCCTGCGCGGTCTGGACCTCCCCGCTGCCTGACGACCTCACGGCGCCGCTGCGCTACGTCGACCTGACCGGCGGTGTCAAGCCCTACTTGTTGACCACCGTCACCAATAATCTTGGGGCCCAACGGACCTTGACGTATGCGCCGTCGACGAAGTTTTATCTGGAAGACCGCGCCGCCGGTCACCCCTGGGTGACCCGGCTACCGTTCCCCGTGCACGTGGTGGAGAAAACCCGCACCGACGATTCGATCAGCCGCACCAGCTACACCTGCAGCTATAGCTACCACCACGGCTACTACGACGGCGTCGAACGCGAATTCCGGGGCTTCGCCCGCGTCGAGGCCCTCGACACCGACACGATGCCCGCCCAGTCGGGCATCGGCACCTTCACCAGCACCCCGCCGGCCGACGGCGAGAATTTCGACCTGCCACCGGTGCGCACCGTGACCTGGTATCACACCGGCGCCTACTTCGACTGGGCCGACATCGCGGCCTACCTCAAAACCGAATACTGGCAGCTGGACCCGCAAGCACCCCAACTGCAGGCAACGATCCTTCCCGACAGCGCTACCCCGGAAGAGTTGCGCGAAGCCAGCCGGGCCCTCCGGGGACACCCCCTGCGCCAAGAAACCTATGCGCTCGACAATACGTCAGACAGCGGAAACCCTTACAGCACGGTCGAATACCGCTACCAGGTCGACCAGCTGCAACCACCGGTCGCCACCTCCTACGGCTCCTATTACCCGTGGCAGCGCGAAGCCCTCAGTTGCCACTACGAACGCAACCCCGCCGACCCGCGCATCGGCCACGACCTCACCCTGGCGATCGACCCGTACGGGAACATCACCAGCAAGGCGTCCGTCGGTTACCCACGCCGCAGCCCGGCCTTCCCCGAGCAGTCGACCACCTGGGTGAGCTACAGCCAGGCCGACTACGTCAACGTCGTTGATCAGCCCTGGTACCGCGTCGGAGTTCCGATCGAAACCCGTGGCTACCAACTCACCGGCGCTATCCCCGCCCTGCCAGGTGGGCTCTTCGACCCGGATGCGCTGAACACTACCGCCGCGGCGGCGACCGACATCCCCTACGAGGCCACACCAAGCGGGGGAGTGCAGCGGCGCTTGCTGGGCCGGCAACGGACCTACTACCGACCCGACAATCTCGCCGGCGGGCCACTGCCCCGGGGCCAAATCGACTCTCTCGCATTGGTTTACGCCACTTACGCCCAGCGCTACACGCCTGGGCTGCTCAGCGGCGTGCTCGGCGCAAAGCTCACTGCAACGGTGCAGAGCTCGCTCACCGCGGTCGGTGCGCTCGTCGACCTCGACGGCAAGGGCGACGAGTGGGCGCCCTCCGCGCGACTGATCTATTCCCCAGACCCGGCCAACCCCGACGCCGGCTACGCCCAGGCACACTTCTACCAACCGGTCGGCGCGCTGGATCCGTGGAACAACCTGTCCACCGTCGCCTACGACGACCACATCGTGCTGGTCACCCAGACCCAAGACGCGGTCGGCAATACCGTTGTCGCCGAATCCAACTACCGGGTGCTGGGCCCGTGGCTGATCACCGATGCCAACCTCAACCGCAACGGGGTGCGCTACGACGCGCTCGGCATGATCACCGCCACCGCCGTCATGGGAAAGCTCTTGGCTGACGGCACCTACGAGGGTGATTACCTCGACACCGGCACCTCAGAGGCCTCAGCAGCCGACAACCCCACCACCACACTCGACTACGACTTGTCCGCCTATATGACCTGGGCCGCCAGCCCCGCCGACCCCGACCATCCCGCCCCGGTGTGGGTGCACACCCGCGCGCGCGTGCAGCACCAGGTCGCCAGCACCGAGTGGATCGAGACCTACACTTACACAGACGGATTGGGCCGCGTCGCCCTAAGCAAGGCCCAGGCTGAACCCGGCCAGGCGCCGCAACGCGACCCCACCACCGGCCTGCTGGTCCGCGACAGCAATGGGGGGCTCGAATTCGCCGACACCGACGACCGCTGGGTGGGAACCGGCCGCATTGTCTACGACTACAAAGGCAACCCGGTCAAGGCCTATGAGCCCTTCTTCGACTCCGGTTTCGGGTACGACGACGAAACCGACCTCGTCGAGTGGGGGGTCACCGCTGTCACCCGTTACGACCCTCTCAACCGGGCCATCCGCGTCGACAACCCCAACGGCACCTACCGCACCGTCGAGTTCGACCCGTGGCAGACCACCAACTCCGACGAAAACGACACCGTCCTGGGCAGCCAGTGGTACGCCGCCCGCAGCGGCGGACAACTCGGCCCGGCCGAGCAGGACGCCGCCACCAAGGCCGCCGCGCATGCCAACACGCCCAGCGTCATCAACGCCGACACCCTAGGCCGCGGTTTTCAAACCGTCGCCGACAACGGAGCAAGCGGCCAATACCGGACGAGTGTCACCCTCGACATCGAAGGCCGCCCCCTGGCCACCCAGGACGCCCTGCTGCGCAACGTCCTAACTCAGGACTACGACATGACCGGCGCCGAAATCCACCAGAACAGCGTCGATGCCGGCGAACGCTGGTTACTGACCGACGCGGGGGGGCAACTCCTGCAAGCCTGGGATAGCCGCGGCTACAGCGTCACCGCCGGCTACGACGCGCTGCGCCGGCCCACCGCCCTCGAGGTGACCGATAGCACCGGCACCACACGGCTGGCCGAACAGATCACCTACGGCGAAACCCTCACGAACGCGCAAACCCGCAACCTGCGCGGCGCCGTGTATCAACATTTCGACGAGGCCGGTATCGCCACCACCGCGCAACGCGACTTCAAAAACAACATCCTCGTCGCAACACGACAACTGCTGACCGACTACGTGGACGACGTCGACTGGCCAGCCGCTGCGCTCGAGAGCGAAACCTTCACTGTCACAAACACCTACGACGCGCTCAACCGGGTGACCGGCAGCACCGCACCCGACGGGAGCATCACCACGCCCGCCTATAACCAACGCAGTCTTCTCGTCGGCGTCAGTGTCAACCTCCAGGGTGGCCAGACCGTCACCGACGTGCTCAATTCCCTGTCCTACAACGCTAAAGCCCAACGTGAAACCACCGCTTACGGCAACGGTGCGAGCTCGACTTACACCTACGATCCCGACACCTTCCGCCTCACCAACATCACCACAAGTCGCCCACCGGTCAGCGACACGGTCGTCACGCAAATCTTCAGCGCCGACATGGTGCAAGATATTCAGTACGCCTACGACCCGGTCGGCAACATCACGCGCGCGCAAGATAACGCGCTTCAAACCATCATCTACAACAACCAAATCGCCGCTCCCAGCAGCGACTACACCTACGACCCGATCTACCGGCTCGTCCAGGCCAGTGGCCGCGAACACATTAGCCAAAATATCCCACAACCCACTTGGGACGATGCCGCACGAACCCGGCTGCTACCCAGCGACATTCAGGCCATGCAGCCCTACACCGAAACCTACGCCTACGACTCGGTCGGCAACTTCCAAACCGTCACCCACAGCGCCAAAACCGGCAGCTGGACGCGCAGCTACGCCTACGACGAACCCAACAACCTGCCAGCCAACAATCGACTCACCTCGACCGCCGTTGGCGCCACCACCGAGCACTACACCTACGACGCAGGCGGCAACATGACTGCCATGCCGCACCTGTCGGTCATGCAGTCGGACTGGAGAGACCAACTACAAGCCACTGCCCGACAAGTCTTGAACAGCGGGACACCGGAAACCACCTACTACACTTACGATTCCGCCGGCCAGCGCGTCACCAAAGCCACCAACAACCAAAACGGCATCCGCACCGCCCAACGTATCTACCTCGGCGGCTACGAGATCTATCGCGAATACGACACCACAGGATCCGTCACCCTCGAACGCCACAGCCTGCACATCACAGACGGCGGCACGCGCATGTGCCTCCTCGAGACCACAACCACCGACGTCGACGCGACGGCGTCCGTGCCGAAAACGTTGGCGCGCTACCAATTCGGGAACAACCTCGGCTCCACCGCGGTCGAACTAGACGACACCGCAGCCCTCATCAGCTACGAGGAGTACTACCCGTACGGGGCCGCATCGCTGCAAACGGGAACAAACCAAGCCGAAGTATCACTCAAGCGCTACCGGTACACCGGCAAGGAGCGCGACAACGAGACGGGGCTCAATTATCACGGCGCGAGGTATTATGCGCCGTGGATAGGGCGCTGGACGAGTGCCGACCCAGCGGGCGTGGCCGATGGCATCAACCCCTACATCTATGTGAGGGACAATTCGATCGTCAACCGCGATCCCACGGGGATGCAGAGTAAGCCATCCGCGATCGATTCACCGCGCGATAGCGAAGCGCCCAAAGCCTCCACGTCGCCCTCGGAACCGCCATTGTCGAAACCGCCAGGAAAATCCAAAGCCGCTGCGGCTCATGGGTCATTCACCGCGGACGTCTCGGTCAAAGGCGGACCGTTACATACCGTTAAGCTGGACACGCATATTGACCTCAAGGTGTACAGCACGTACTTCTCCTTTTCCAAGATGGCCTTTGTCCTGCCCAAGACAGACGCCACCGTAAAGGTGACTGGCCACGGGACAGTAGCTGGCTTCGTTCCGTTCAGTTATGAGGGCGCCGCGGCCTTGAGGCATGGCGAGCTCAATGCAACGCTGTCCGGCAAGGCGGCGTGGGGTGCCGGGCGCGTCAGCGGGACATTGCATTGGGACTTGGAAACCGGCCTGCATATGAAGGGCGACGTAAGTCTTTTCACGCCGATCGGGGGGCTATGGGGGAAATGGTCGGAACGCGCTTCTGTATGGTCCAACGACGCTCTCGTTGGGAAGGCCCCTATCTTTTCAACGGATACGCACTACATTGGGGTCCAGGCGTGGGCACTGGCGGTTGTTCCCTCTTACGACCCTTTCGCGACTCAGCGCCCGGCGGACATGGTCTCTAAACCAGGTGACCCCCTGGCGGCTTCTCCGTTCGCAGCGTCAGCGGATCCCTTATCGAACTTGACGCCCGGGCCGCAGCGCTGGACTGAGGTGTTCAACCCCGGACCGACAGTTGGCTACAGCCACATACATAGCGAAGGATCGGCCACGAGCATCCTTTCGCTCGGTGTTGGTCTCTCGGGGACGACGTGGTTTACCAACGCATTTGCCGTTCCATCAATTGTATCGACAGTAGGGCTCGACAAGGTTCTTGTTGGGCAGAGCATGAATACTCCAGCGAAAGGGTTCTACGTTGGCTTCAATCTCTCGCGGACCTTCTAAACCGAAGCGCTGAGCCAGATCGCTATCCGATTGTCGCCAGCAAATCAGCACATTGAGTTCCAGCATAGGCTGGAACGCAACGTGCCGCTTTTGTGCCGCAACGTATCCGGGCGTATCGGGCGGCACCCGGGTCTAGGCGGTGGGTTGGCGTGTTCCAAAGGCTGTCCAACCGACTGCGCACAGGCTGCCTCGGTTGGCCATCTGAATCGCACTGGTTCTGACAGACTCCGTCATTAGGTTTCGACCAGGGTTTGGTCGGTCCGTTTCGTACAGTAGAAGATGCCTTCGATCTCTGCGGGCAACACATGGTCCGGGCAGCCGAGGAGGTGGCCGGCGATGCGCCGGTGCACCCATCCTAGGGTGGCGAACCTGATGTCATCGATCGCCCTCACGTCGCCCGATTCGGGAGCGTCCTAGGATCAGTTCGGTCTTGTAGTAACCGTTGATGGCGTCGCGCAGGCGTGTTGGACGCCGTCACCGATGGTGCCGATCGAGGGGACCGCGCGGATCTCGGCGAGTCATTCGCCGTATCGGATGCACCTCACTTGCGACCCGGCTCGGATTCTCGGGGGGTCACACCAGTGCGTCGTTGGCGGTTCAGCCTTGGAGTCCATCAGCCCAGCGGATTTCGACCGGGCATTTCGCATCAATGTCGCCGATCTGCTCTTCGCAACCCAAGCCGCTGCAGCGGCGATAACGGCAGGCGGGCGGATCTTGTTGACTTCCTCCGTCGGGGCGCGCATCGGCGTCTACCAGCACACCCTGTACGGGGCCAGCAAGGCGGCAGTGTCAGCGATGGTGCTCAACCTGGCACCGGAGTTGCCCGAGCGCGGCATCGCGATCAAAGCGATCGCGCCGGGGGCACCGCCACCGACATGGCGGCCGAAGTCGGCGCACTCTACACACCGCCGGTGCTGCGAAACGTCCCTGTCGGTGCGCTCATCAAATCGATGACCGCGCTGGGGCGGCCGGTAGATCCGGACGGGATTGCCTCGGTCGCAGCGTCTTTGCTGTGCCCGACGCCTCATACATCACCGGCGCCACGCTCGGCGCGTCGGGCGGGATGAATGTGGCACCCGTTTCGGATATGGAGCTGATGCACGTCGGCGACATCTCTGCAGCCTGCGCGACACCTCCTGTCAGGGCGGGCCCCGTCGCGTGGTCGTCCGCGGCGCCGAACGGCGGACGAAAGGGATTGTCATGAACGTCGGAATCGGCTTGCCCAATAACATCGCCGGTGCTGACGGACCGCGGATCGCCAAATGGGCGCGGCGCGGGGCGACGTGGGATGGAATCGGCGACCGCCGTCCACCGGCTAGCCTGCCCCAGCAGCGACTCGGCGATAGCGCCGGCGCTCGCGCCCGGAGCGAGCACCAACCTCGCGCTGGTGACCAGCGTCCTGTCGAAGTGCGCCGTCAGGGTTTCGAACCCCGGACCCGCTGATTAAGAGTCAGCTGCTCTACCAACTGAGCTAACGGCGCGTGGTCGGCCGAGACCGCTTTGCGACAATAACAGCCATTCCGTCGCAGCGCGAAATCCCGGACCTTCCCAGGATAGTGCCTGAACGGCGCGCAATCTCCTAGCGGTTTGCGAGCCCCGAGACCCTTGCCCTAGGGTCACGTGCCTGCGCCAAGAGCAGGACAGCCCCATGGTCCGGTGTGGGCTTCGTCTCGATTGCGCCGCCCGACCGGCGAATCCAGGGCATGTTGGCTCGGCGAGCGACTGTAACCCATTAGAATATGTTCAATTATTCAGGGTCCATTCAGGGTCAGTGGCGACCAAAGTAAACCGGATGATGTGGAGGGTTGCTCGGTGACGCCTTTGCGCAGACCACGATTGTCGCTGGCTGTGGCGATGATCTCGGTTGCTGTGTTCGGCGTTGCCTGCAGCAGCAGCCAGACCGCCGCGCCGGTGAAGGCCATCGTCGACAAGGGCACGCCCTACGGCGATCTGATGGTTCCCAAGTTGACCGCCTCGGTGACCGATGGTGCGGTCGGTGTCACCGTCGATGCGCCGGTGACGGTGGGCGTTGCCGACGGTGTGCTGGGTTCGGTCACGATGGTCAACGACAGCGGCAAAACGATTGAGGGTCAACTCAGTCCCGATGGGCTGCACTGGGCGACCAGCCAGCAGCTCGGCTACAACAGGCGTTACACGCTGAGCGTTAAGGGGCTCGGACTCGGTGGCGCGGTCACCCGCCAGATGACCTTTTCGACCAGTTCCCCCGCGCACCTGACGATGCCGTACGTCAGCCCGGCCGACGGCGAGGTCGTGGGCATCGGCGAACCGGTGGCGATCCGGTTCGACGAGAACATCGCAAACCGCGCCGCCGCCCAGAAGGCCATCGTCATCACCACCAACCCGCCCGTCGAGGGCGCGTTCTACTGGCTGAACAACCGCGAAGTGCGTTGGCGCCCAGAGCATTTCTGGAAGTCCGGGACGGCGATTGATGTGGCCGTCAACACCTACGGCGTCGACCTGGGCGACGGGATGTTCGGCGAAGACAACGTCAAGACGCACTTCAGCGTTGGCGACGAGGTCGTCTCGACCGCAGACGACACCACCAAGATGGTGACCGTGCGGGTCAACGGTGAGGTCGTCAAGACCATGCCGACATCGATGGGCAAGGACAGCACCCCGACGGCCAACGGCTTCTACATCGTCGGTGGCCGGTACAAGCACATCATCATGGACTCCTCGACCTACGGAGTCCCGGTCAACTCGCCCAACGGATATCGCACCGATGTCGACTGGGCCACGCAGATTTCCTACAGCGGTATCTTCGTGCACTCGGCGCCGTGGTCGGTCGGCGCCCAAGGGCACACCAACACCAGCCACGGGTGTCTGAACGTGAGCCCGAGCAACGCCGAATGGTTCTACGACCACAGCAAGGCCGGAGACATCGTCGAGGTCACCAACACCGTGGGGTCGACGCTGTCGGGCACCGAGGGCCTGGGCGACTGGAACGTTCCCTGGCCGCAGTGGAAGGCCGGCAACGCCAACACCTAAGAGCGTGCCGTTCGGTCTGTAATCTCTTGCGTCACTGTAGTTTCAGTGGTCACATCGCGAGGATTTCTGTCGGTGGCCGTTCGTAGTGTCTGAGGCATGGGTTCGAGCAGTCGCGAAGAGATCGTCGAGACGTTCGGCGCGCTCCGCGCGGCTATGAAACGAATGCGCGGGTTGACCTTTGACGTACTGACCACCCCGGAAAGACTGCAGACCCTCGAATCCCTGGAAAGCATGGCCCGCGAATTGCGTGCCCCCCAACACCCCTTGATCAACCAACTCGACGCCCAAGCCGGCCCCGAAGAACTGGGTGGCACGTTGCGCTGCGCGCTGGCCGACCGGCTCCGCATCACCAAGGCCGAAGCCGGGCGGCGGGTCGAGGAGGCCGCGGATTTGGGGGAACGCCGGGCGCTGACCGGGGAGCCGCTAGAGCCGCGGTTGTCTGCGACCGCGACGGCCCAACGCGACGGCGCGATCGGCGACGGGCACATCAATGTCATCCGCAGCTTTTTCGCCCACCTGCCCGCCGAGGTCGACCACTCGACGCGCGAAGCCGCCGACGTCGATCTGGCCCATTACGCCCGCGCGTATCGCCCCGATGAGTTGGCCAAGTACGCGCAGCGGATTATGGACTTGCTCAACCCCGATGGGGAATTGAGCGATGAGCAGCGCGCCCGTAAGCGCGGGGTCACGATCGGGCGGCAGGAAAACGACATTTAGCCATTTTCGATGACGGTAAGCCCCTGGCGCTGTACCACACGAAAAGGCTGGCCTCCCCGGCACAGCGAATAGTGTTGTATGCCATGGATCGTGGATGCAGCAAGCCGGGCTGTGATGCACCGGCCTACCACACCCAAGTGCACCACGTCGAAGGATGGGCGGCCACGCAGTGCACCGACATCAACACGCTCGCCCTGGCCTGCGGACCGGATAACCGGCTCGTCGACGAAAAGGGCTGGACCACACGGAAAAACGCCAAAGGCGAAACCGAATGGCTACCCCCGGCCCACTTGGACCGCGGATAACCCCGAACGAATCGATATCATCACCCCGAGCGATTCCTCCGCGACCGCGACGACGACGAGCCCGTTTGACGCATCGGCTGGGCCATTTCTACTGTCCGTCTGCCTGGGCGAGGACGAAGGTCCAGTCCAGGGTGACGAAGGGTTCCTCGACGGTCGTTCCGTCGGGGGCGATGCCCGGCTGGTGCCGCACGAAATCGGCCTGCAGCGACTCCACGTCCGCGAACACCGCGTCGCGGCCGATGTATGGATCGTCGCGGTAGAACAGTTGGGTAATCAGCTGCTGGTAGCCCTCGGCGTGGAACCAGAAGTGCACGTGTTGGGGCCGCATCAAGGATCGGTTTGCGGCGCGAATGATTTCGCCGCAGGGGCCATCGGTGGGCACCGGGTAATAGCGAGGCGTGATGGACCGGTACCAGAATCGACCGTCGTCGTCGGTGGTCAGTAGGGCCCGCATGGCGAACTCGTCATGCAGCTCTTCGGTCTGCTGAACGTCGTAGAATCCCTTGCCGTCGCTGTGCCAGGTGTCCACATGGGCGCCGGCGATCGGCTTGTCCTGTTCGTCGACAACCCGACCGGTGACGAACATCGGTGTACCCGCTACGCCGCCGGAGATATCGGCACCGTTGTCGGCCGTCGGACGACCCTCGACGTAAAACGGGCCAAGCAGAGCCCCGTCGGTGACCGATGACCCGCGGTGCTGGTTGATGTTGTCCACCAGCGTGCTAAACCCCAAGATGTCGGACAGCAACATCACCTCTTGACGGGTTGGGCTGGAGATCTTGCCCAGTCGCTCGACGAAATCCATTGCAGTGAACCATTCCTCGCCGGTCAGCCGCACCTCGCGCGCGAAATCATGCAGGTGCGCAACCAGGCTGACGAACAGCTGCCGGAAGCGCTCGTCTGTGGACATGTCGAATGTCCGCTGGACGGCCTCGGTGATGGTATGTTCGGTGAGATCGCTGGACATTGCTTTGCCTCTCTTTGCGATTGGGCTGTTTGAGCGGGTTCAGGGGTGGATCACGACTCGGCCGGCGGTATCGTCGGCGACGGCCTGGTAGGCCAGGACCGCTTCGTCGAGGGAATAGCTGGCGCCGATGGGAAGCGGCCGAAACGCACCGGATTCGAAGTAGGGGCTCATCTTCTCCAGACGCCGCGCGGATTCGACGATGCCAAGATTTCCGCTGTCCGTGCCGAAAATGCGGGTTTCGTTGTGGTAGAGGTCCCTAAGGTCGATTTCGACGGGGCCGGGACCGACGGCGCTGATCACGACGAGCCGGCCGCGGTGGGCGAGCGAAGCCAGCGCGGCCGGTGTGGTCACCCCTCCCACCGCGTCATACGCCACCTGCGCGCCCACGCCAAGGGTCAGCCGTTTGATTTGGGCGCCGATGTCAGCGGCCGGGTCGAAGTTGATGAAGTGGTCGAGGGCTGCCGCGGCCGGAGTGTGTTCGCCCGGTGGGCGCCGGTCCACCCCGATCACCGTGGCACCGAGCGCCCGGGCGATCTGTGCGACCGCACCGCCGACCCCGCCCGATACGCCGAAGATGGCAATCGCTTCACCGCTGGCCAGTTCGGCGGTCTCCACCGCGCCGTACCAGGCCACCACGAAGTTCACGCCGACGGTGGAGGCTTCGTTGAAGCCGAGCCGTTCGGGTTTGCGCACCAGCGCCGCCACCGGCACCGACATCAGCTGGGCGTGCGACCCGTCGCGGCTGAACCCGACATCTCCGCCGGTGCCCCATACCGCGGCTCCCAGCCATTCGGCGGGCCCGTCGACGACGACTCCGGCGAAATCACGCCCCGGTGTGCGCGGCAGTACGGTCCAGTCCATCAGGCCGGCCACGTCTTTCACGTCAGAGGGGTTGACCGAGGCGGCCTCGATCCGGACTACTGCTTCGTGTGCTGAGCCCACCGGGTCGGGCAGGTCGACATTACGCAGGGCAGTGGGCCCGCCGAATTGGTCGAACCGCAATGCACGCATGACCACGTTCCTCCGTGAGCTGATGGTGATCATCTGACACCGTCTAGACAACACCCGATAACTGATCGTGTGCAACGAAGAAAACCGATCAGTACGATCGCAAATCGCGATAGTATTCAGCCGATGGAACTTCGGCATCTCGACTACTTCGTCGCGGTGGCCGCCGATCAGAACTTCTCCCGCGCGGCCCAGCGGATCCACGTCGCACAGTCGGCGCTCTCGGCGTCGGTGGGCAAGCTGGAGAAAGAACTGGGTGTGCCGCTATTCGACCGTTCCAAGCGTCAGATCGAGCTCACCGCGGCCGGGGAGGTATTCCTGGATCATGCTCGTGAGGTGCTGCACGCGGCTCACCGGGCCCAGTCCTCGGTGGACGACTACCGCGGTCAGCTGACGGGAACGGTCACGCTCGGCACCTTGATGTCCTGGGGGACCCTGAACCTGCCGGCCGCGCTGGAGCAGTTCCGTAACCTCAACCCGAGGGTGACGCTGCGCCTGCGACAAAGCGCCACCGGCTCGGCCGGGCACCTGGCCGCGATCGCCGACGGTCAGATGGACCTGGCCCTGGTGTCGATCCAGTCGTCGCCGTCCCCGCTTGTCGCGTTGCGCGAACTGACACAAGAGCCCTTGGTCTTCGTCTGCGAGTCCTCCCACCGGCTGGCCGACGGCGCCCGCGTGCGATTCGTCGACCTCGACGGCGAAGATCTCGTCCAATTCCCGTTGGGGTGGGGAATCCGGCAACGCGTCGATGCGGCTCTGGCCGTCGTCGGAGTCAACGCGGTTGGTGCCTACGAAGTGGCCGATTACGCCATCGCCGCCGAGCTCATCCGCTACCGGCTGGGGACGGCGATCATGCCCGTCAGCGCCGCAAGCCGGTTTCCCGACTTGACCAAGATTCCTCTGCACCCGCCGCTGACGTGGACGTTGTCTCTCGCCTCTGCCGCGCCTCGCTACATCAGCCGCGCGGCCGCCGCACTCGCCGATGCCCTGATCGGTCTCGTCGACCGGTGATGTGCGAAACAGCTTACACACCAACCATATTCATGCTCGACATGGCTGCCGAGATTGGAGTCTTGGCGATGCCGAGCCGCCGATCTGGCAGGCGCCGCGGATTACCCGCGAGACGCCGGGCACAGCGCGACCAACGCCGCGTGGCCAAACTGTGGTGCGTCCTTCGGGTATCCAGCTCGCAGCCATACGACAATCTTGTTCAGCATTCCCTGCATTTTGAACACCCCTTCCAGGCCGGTTTTGCAATTGCGGGACGGTGTCGAAACTACGGGTTGGGCGTGATCGTGGCTCGCTTGTGCGCACAAGCTGCGTAAGAGGCAATCTTGCGCTTTTGTGCATTGTGCTCGTCGCGCGAGAGGTTCGGCCGCCCGCATACCCGTGTCCTGTGAGACTCTGCTGGGGTGCCCGCTGGTCCGGTGGCCGCCGCTCCTTCGGGGTTGGTGACATTCTTATTCACCGATGTCGAGGGCGGCGGCCTAGGCCTACGGCCAAATCGACCAGGCCCGAACAGAACTCGAACATTCGGGCTAAGTTGCACCGCAAAGGGCCTGGCAGGTCGCTGATGCGACGATCGAGTGCTCGTACGCTGGGTTATCGTGGCACTCGATGACGGGGCGTGGCCATGGGGTGAGTAGTCGAGGATAACGAGGAGGCTTGGCGTGTGGTACAAGACGATAGGCGCTGTCATGGTCATTGGGGCCGCCCTCGGATTAGCGCCGATTGCACACGCCAACAGCGACACGGACTACCTAAACAACCTCAAGCAGCATGGCCTGTCGCCCGTGCCAGGTACTTCCGAAAGTGATTGGGAGGCAACGGCAATCAAAGCGGCGCACCAGGTCTGCGACCAGGCAGCCGCGGGGAATAGCCGGGACGCCATCACCGCGCGCTACACGGCAAAGCATCCCGATACCGGGGACAATTACCGGGCCTTGGTCGATGCGGCCGTGGCGAGCTACTGCCCTCAGTACTGGTAGCACGTAGCCCTCGCTTTCGAGGCGGCCGAGTCTGCCGAATGTCAGTCGGGCGGAGAACCGTCGGGGCTCAAACCGTCTGAATAACTAGGAAACGCGAAACGGCGGCGTTTCACCGGGTGCGCTTGTCTTTGACAGGCCCCTCTTCGGCAATTGGATCTGGCGCATCGACCTTGAGCGTTCGAGGGAGCATGAGTGAGCATTCGGCGTTACCGGGAAACCCACACCGGTGTGGGGTAGTGGACTACTCTTGCCGCGCGCAGGGATCGCGGAAACGATCTAGTCATGAAACCCAACGTTGCGCCACCCACCGGGGCAAACTGGGTCGACGAATTGGACCACATCGGGGCAGCCTTCAGGGCGTTCGACGGCCCGCAATGGAAAATCAATCACACCGACCCCCGGCGACGCGCCGATATCGTGGTGTCCGTCATCGGACTGCAGTACGCGGACGGGCCCGCTGAGCGTCAGGTCGTCATTGACTGCCCGGACACCCCGATCATCACGGCGGCCGAGGCGCGGCAGCTGGGCAGGGCGTTGATCACGGCAGCAGACGCCGCCGACGGGTGACCCCCAGAACACCGCCGCACTGCCCCTTGAAGCTTGCGTGGAGAGCCTCAACCGCGGACCTAAGATCCCCGGACGCGAACACGCCAAGCACCCCTTCGCCTGGTCCTGGTTGGTGGACGGCGTCCGACGGACAGTGGTCTCCCCAGAACTGGGAGTGCACCTGGTTCAGAAAGCAGGGGCATCAAGACCTGGACGCCGCGATGGCCGAGGCGTACCAAAGGGCCGATCACTTCGGACAGCAGGGCTGCGAGATGGTTGACTTCGCAATCCACTCGCTTGAAACCCAGGCGGGACAGGGATGCAGCGAGTTTCGTGGTGGGCCGTCTAGTATTTCCTCAAACGACCTGTAAAGCCCCAGCGACCATCGCATCAGTGTCAAGCACCTGTGGGGTGGGGACGTTCGTCCGGCCGGAATGTAATTGGTGCGCAGTCGATTACGAGAAGCTTTCGATCGTCAACGTTTGCTGCCTGCCAGCCTGTTGTCCCACAATGGGCTTCATCGACGAACTCGTTGATCCTTCAGGAGTAGAACGCAGTTGGGGCCAAGTGCTGCCTCACGGCCTGGCGCCGTCGGCTTTGGGCCGCAGCCGTTGCGGCCGCGCTACTGCATTGGCAGCTCCAGCATCTGATTACCGGTGGCGTTGCTGACGTAGAGGTTGCCCGTGCTGTCCGCGGGAACACGCCAGAAGGCAACGAGGAGTCGGTCGGCTCGAAGTCGCGGTCAGGCAGCGGAACCAGCACGGTGGTCATCGGAGGCCCTTGTGGTCTCGGTGTTTTCGGCCGGTCACGGTTCCGCCGTTCCGAGGGTGACCTGCGCCGTCTTTTGGGCGCCGCTGGGGTCGATGTAAGTGAGGGTGATCTTGTCGCCCGGCGCCTTGGAATGGTTGGCGGCACGCAACGCGTCGGCACTGTTGATCGGGCTGTCGTCGAACTTGGTCACCACCACACCCTTGGGCACTCCGGCGTTCGCGGCAGCACCGCCCTGCACCACCTCCACAATCTGGGCGCCCGGGGTGCCCTTCGAATCCATCACCTGCACACCCAGCGAGGCGTGGGTGGCCTTGCCGGCGCTGATCAACTCGGCGGCGATGCGCTTGGCCTGGTCGACCGGGATCGCGAAGCCGCCGCCCTGCGGGTCACCCGAATCAGCGCTGAGGGTGGCGGTGGCGGCGTCGAGGCCCACCAGCTGCCCCTGCATGTTGACTAGCGGTCCACCCGAGTAGGAGGCGTTGATCGCGGCGTTGGTCTGAATCGCCTCGAACACCGTGTTTTGGTTGGCCGACTCAGTTGTCGTCGACACCGGCCGGTTGAGCGCAATGATGGTGCCGGTCGTCGTCTTCTCCCCGGAACCCAGGGGCGAGCCGATTGCTATCACCGACTGGCCCACCTGCAGATCCGACGACGAGCCGACGTTGATCGGGCTGAGGCCAGAAACGCCTTGCACACGAACCACGGCGACGTCGCTGGTGGGATCGGTGCCGACCACCGTGAACGGTGCGGTCCGGCCATCGGAGAATGTGACCGTCGTCTTCGGCGCTCCGTTGCTGCCCGGGCCAGGGGAATTGGTCAAGGTAGCGATGATGTGGTCGTCGGTCAGGACCAACCCGTCGGCCGACAGGATGATGCCCGAGCCCTCCTGGGACTGGCTACCCACATCGACCCGCAGGTCGACGACGGTGGGCACCACTTTGGTGACAACCTGCTCGATGCTGAGCGACGGCGCCGCAGCGCTTGAGGGCTGCGCGGTGGTGGAGGACTCGCGCCGCAGGTAGCCACTGATGCCGAGGGCAGCCAGGATCACCACGATGAGCGCAATGACGCCAGTCATGAGCGCGATTGTGGTGCGCCTGCTGACTCTGCCAACCCTGGTGGGGGTGGCCGCTGCTGCGCGTAACGGCAGGTGCGAGGGGGTCCGCTGATCCTGCGGGGCGGGCGAAACGAACTGCGGGTCATAGTAGATGGGCGATTCCGGAACGAGTTGGGCCGCCGCCGGGGCCCACGGGCTGGGCGGGGGTTTTGGTCGTGTGTCATACGGCTCGGGGGTGTGCTGCTGAGGCGCGGGACTCGGTGTCGGTTGCTGAATCGGGACGGTGATGGCGTCGCGGGCGGCGTCGGCCAGCTCGAGGGTGGTGGCATACCGGTGATCGGGGTCTTTGGCCATCCCGGTTGCGATGACGTTGTCGACGGCAGCGGGCACGTTGGGGTGGGTGACCGAGACTCGCGGTGGCGGCCAACTCATGTGGGCCACGATCAGGCGCGGCATCGTGTCAGCGGCGAACGGTGGCTCTCCGGTCAGGCACTCATACAGCACGCAGGCCAGCGAATAGATGTCGACGCGGGCGTCTTCTTGGCCCTTGAGCGTCCAACCGCTCCGGTGCGATGTAGGCGAAGGTCCCGATTGTGTTGCCGGTCTTAGTCATTCGAGTGTCGTCAGCGACGCGGGCGATCCCGAAATCGATCAGATACGCGAAGTCGCGATCGTCGAGCAAGATGTTGGAGGGTTTGATGTCGCGGTGAATCAGCCCGATCTCATGGGCAGCGTGCAGGGCTTCGGCGACCTGACCGATGATGCGCGCCGCCCGAGCGGGTTCCAGTGGACCGTCAGCCAGGACGTCGGCAAGGTCGCGACCCTTGATCAGCCGCATGCACACGAATAGCCGGCCGTCGATCTCCCCGTAGTCGTAGATCGGGACTACGTGCGGGGTTTCCAATCGCGCCGCGGCCTCGGCTTCACGGCGGAAACGCCGTTGAAATTCCTCGTCGTTCGATAGCTTCGCGGGCAAGACTTTGATGGCAACGACCCGGTTGGTGACGGTGTCATCGGCGCGCCATACCTCGCCCATGCCGCCTTCGCCGAGCAGCGATAACAGCCGATACCGGCCGAACTCCACCTCACCCACCGGCAGGCCTTCCCACGCGGTCCCCAGGGCTGGATGCTACCGATCCATGCCAAAACGTTGGATCAGATCTTCAAAACTACGAGCGACATTGTGGGTGGCTGGTTAAGGAGCGGCCGATAAGCGGCCTTGCGCAGCCTCGTGCAGTTGCTCAGAAAACAGTGCCATTGCCCCACGAAGGTCCGCCGTTGCACGCGTGGTCTAGAACGACACCGCCGGGGAGGCCCTGCAGTGCGTGGGCGTCGGCCTCGGCAAGACTTGCACCCCAGCCGCCCAAGAACTTTCCGGCGTCGCCGGGTACCGCGACCAGCGACACGCAGCCATCGGACGCGACTACGGCGGCACAGTCGGTGGTGCCGGCGCTGCGGTTGCAGTTGGCAACCGCGTCATCGACGGCGATCTGTTGATTCGCCGCGTCCCAGACCATTTCGAATTTGCCCGTGGAGGGGCTGTAGGCGATGGCAGCATCGTCGGCGGCCGCCGTCGGGGAGCCGACCAGGCCGCCGATGGCGGTCACCGTAGCGAATGCTATGAGCAGGCGTTGTGTGCGATTCATGGCTGGCTCGAAATCTGTCGATGATGCGCGCCCGATTGTAACGCCTGAATACGTCGCAGCTCAGGCCATGACGCCGTCTATCCCGGATGCAACGGCGGTGTGTCCACCTCATCCCGATGGGCACCCAGCGGACAGCTCCCGCATCGTTCGGACAGGCGGGTAACTGTAGGGCAGGTGGGTCACAGGTGGTCAGAACAGGGAGGACATGATCCCGGTATGCGCTGCGCCCTCGTGCATGGCAGATCCCGGCCCCTCTGAATGCAGAAGATCAGAGGAGCTAGATCCACCCTCTCACTCGTGGGGTGAGTGACGGGACTCGAACCCGCGACATTCAGGATCACAACCTGACGCTCTACCAGCTGAACTACACCCACCACGTCCGCGAGCCGGCGCCGAGAACCCCAGGGATGCTCAGAGCCAACGAGCGGCGACGTCGATACTAGCCGCTTGATGGCTTGTCGGCCGAATCGTTTGTTTCCGGCGGGGCTTCCCCGTTTTGAAGTTCGGCGGCTATCGCGGCGATTTCGCTGGTAGAGGGCCCTGGCGGGGGTACGAATACGGTACGCCGGTAGAACTGCAATTCGCGGATGGATTCGTGTATGTCGGCCAGCGCCCGGTGGGTGAGCCCCTTGGTCGGCTGGCCGAAGTAAATCCGCGGGTACCAGCGCCGGCAGAGCTCTTTGATCGAGCTGACGTCGATCATCCGGTAGTGCAGAAACGAGTCCAGAGCGTGCATGTCGCGGGCGATGAACGAACGATCGGTGGCGATCGAGTTGCCCGCCAGCGGCGCCGTCTTGGGTTGCTTGACGTGCTCGCCGATGTAGTCGAGCACCATCGTCTCGGCGGTCGCCAAGTCGACGGTGGATGCCTTGACCTCGTCGATCAGGCCCGAGCGGGAGTGCATCTCGGTCACCACGTCGATCATTGACGACAGCGCCGCGTCGTCGGCGTGGATCACCACGTCGACTCCGTCGCCGAGAACGTTCAGATCGGCGTCGGTGACCAGAGCGGCGATCTCGATCAACTTGTCCGAGCCCAGATCCAGCCCGGTCATCTCGCAGTCGATCCACACCAATTCGTCCCGCACAGCGCTCAGCGTAGGCCCACGTCGGCCCCTGCCAGTGCCTCCCCCCGGCAAGTAATGTGATGCATTGCCGTACTGCACTGGACCTACTCGGGAAGAAGGACGCGGCACGATGAGCACCGAATCTGCGGGGACACCCGCGAAGCGGATCGCGAACGGCTACGCAGTTGCAGGCCAGGCTTTGGAATTGGGCACGGTCGTGGTCGACGGCGAGGCCGACCCGACCGCCCAGATCCGCATCCCGCTGGCGACCGTCAACAGGCACGGCCTGGTGGCCGGAGCGACCGGGACCGGCAAGACCAAGACGCTGCAGCTGATCGCCGAACAGCTCAGCGCCGCGGGTGTGCCCGTGCTGATGGCCGACGTCAAGGGCGACCTGTCCGGTCTGTCGCGGCCGGGGGAGGCCAACGACAAGACCGCCGCGCGGGCCAAGGACACCGGCGACGATTGGGCCGCAACGGGTTACCCGGTGCGAGTTCCTGTCGCTCGGTACCGCGGGAATCGGCGTTCCGATGCGGGCGACGGTTGCCGGCTTCGGTCCGGTTCTGCTATCAAAAGTATTGGGGCTCAACGCCACTCAAGAGTCGACGCTCGGGCTGATCTTCCACTGGGCCACAGAGGGCAACCGACGGCTGGTCACCCTCCGCGATCTGCGCGGTCACATCAGCTATCTCACCACGGACGAAGGCAAGGAAGCCCTCAAATCGTTGGGCGGTGTGTCGTCGACGACGGCGGGCGTCATCCTGCGGGCGCTGGTCAACCTCGACGGCGAGGGCGGCGACACGTTCTTCGGCGAGCCGAAGCTCGACCCCAACGACCTGCTGAAAGTCGAAAACGGTCAGGGCACCGTCTGGCTGCTCGAGTTCAGCGGTCAGTCGTTGCGGCCGGTCATCTTCTCCACCTTCCTGATGTGGCTGCTGGCCGAGCTGTTCAAGGACCTGCCCGAGGTCGGTGACATTGACAAGCCCAAGCTGGTGTTTTTCTTCGACGAGGCGCACCTGCTGTTCGCCGACGCCTCCAAGGCATTCCTCGAACAGGTCGAGCAGACCGTCAAGCTGATCCGCTCCAAGGGCGTCGGGGTGTTCTTCTGCACCCAGTTGCCGACAGACCTTCCCAACGATGTGCTGTCCCAGTTGGGCGCCCGCATTCAGCACGCGTTGCGCGCGTTCACCCCCGATGACCAGAAGGCGCTGAGCAAGACCGTGCGCACCTACCCGAAAACCGATGTCTACGACCTGGAGTCGGCGCTGACATCGCTGGGAATCGGCGAGGCCGTCGTAACCGTCCTGTCCGAGAAGGGTGCGCCGACGCCGGTCGCGTGGACTCGGATGCGGGTGCCGCGCTCGCTGATGGCGTCGATCGGCAACGACGCGATTGCGGCTGCCGCCAAAGCCAGTGCACTGCAGGCGAAGTACGGCCAAACCGTCCAACAGCCGGCGCCGGAAGCGCCGCCGGTCCCCGGGCGGCTACCAGAGCGAAAGCCCGGCGAACCCGACTATCCGCCGCTACCAACGGGCTCCGAGATTCCCGCCGATGCCGGCGCCAGTGGAACCAAAGGGCCCGCCATGTGGGAGGAAGTGCTGAAGAACCCGACGGTGAAAAGCGGCATCAACACGGCGATACGAGAAGCGGTGAAACGCGCATCTTCGGCACCGGCCGTCGCCGGAGCGTAACGCCTACCCGCCGCCGAGCTTCTTGTAGAAGCTGCCCACGATCGGGGCGACGATCGCGCGTGGAGCATACCCGCTCGCCACCGACATGGCCTTCGACGTCAAGCCCGGGACAATGCGCATCTTGTTGCGCTCCAACGCATCCAGCGAGAGCCGAGCGGTGTGTTCCGTGGAGATCCACAGGAAGTCCGGGACCAGCTTTTCGACCAGCGACCGTTCGGCGTCATCGGGTAGATCGGTGCGTACCGGGCCGGGCGCCAGCAGCGTCACGTGCACGCCGGAGCCACGCAGTTCGCCGCGCAACGATTCGCTGAAAGTGTTCGCGAATGCCTTGGTGGCGGCATAGGTGGCGTTGTAGGGAATCGGCGAATTGCCCGCTGCCGAACCGGAAATCAATATGCCGCCGGCCTTGCGCTCGATCATGCCCGGCAGCACCGCCAGCGTAAGATCATGCACTGCAACAGCATTCAGTTGCACCTGGGCCTTTTCGCCCGCCGGGTCGAGTTCCGCGATCGGACCGAAAGTCGCGGTACCGGCGTTGGCGCACAGGATCGAGATGGGCCGCGCGGCCAGTTCGTCGACCAGTTTCGCGCGCTCGGACGGGTCGGCGAGATCGGCCGGTCGCACTTCGACGGCGACGCGATACTTGTCGGCCAGCCGGCCGGCCAGATCGGTCAGCACGTCTTCGCGTCGCGCGGTGACGATCAGGTTGTGCCCGCGCGCGGCCAGTTCGGTGGCCAGCGCTGCGCCGATGTTTTGCGAAGCTCCGGTGACAACGGCACGCGCATCGGGGCTGGGAGCAGGTATCGGCATGCGCCAATCGTAGACAGCCCGCCAGGCAGCGATCGCGAGCGCGGCGAAGCCGGGCGCGGCGGGTCGCCTGCCAAACCAATAGAGTGCCGGGCATGAGTCAGCCTGAGTCGGCCCCGAGCACGATCGTGCGATCGCGGGTAGTGGCGTGGGCGTTGTGGGACTGCGGGTCCACCGGACTGAACGCGATCGTCGCGACCTTCGTGTTCTCCGTCTACCTGACCAGCAGCGTGGGGGTGGCCGTGCCCGGTGGCACCTCACCGGCGAGCTGGCTGGGCCGTGCGGGGGCCATTGCGGGGTTGACGATCGCGGTGCTGGCGCCGGCCGTCGGCGTCTACGTGGAGTCCCCCCACCGCCGACGGGTGGCGCTGGCCGTGCTGACCGGCATGGCGGTGGTGCTGACCTGCGCGATGTACCTGATCCGCCCACACCCCGGCTACCTATGGGCCGGGCTTGTGCTGCTGGCGGCGACGGCGGCATGCGGCGACCTGGCCAGTGTCCCGTACAACGCGATGCTGCGTCAGCTCTCGACACCGCACACTGCCGGCCGGATCTCCGGCTTCGGCTGGGCGGCGGGCTATTCGGGCAGCGTCCTACTGCTGCTGCTGATCTATTTCGGATTCATCTCCGGAAACGGCGACGAGCGTGGCCTGCTGCACGTACCCGCTCATGACGGGCTCTCTGTGCGGACGGCGATGCTGCTGGCTGCGGCGTGGCTGGCGCTGCTCGCGCTGCCGTTGTTGCTGGTCGCACACCGGTTGCCCGACTCGGGCGATGTGTCGCAACCGACGAGCATCTTGGGTGGTTATCGCAAGCTGTGGACGGAGGTCAACGCGGAGTGGCGCCGCGACCGCAACCTGGTCTACTTCCTGATCGCCAGTGCGCTCTTCCGGGACGGGCTGGCGGCGCTTTTCGCCTTCGGCGCTGTGCTGGGTGTCAACGTGTACGGCATTTCGCAAGCTGACGTGCTGATATTCGGTGTGGCGGCCAGCCTGGTGGCCGCGGTGGGGGCGGTGATCGGCGGGTTCGTCGACCACCGGGTGGGATCCAAACCGGTCATCATCGGGTCATTGCTCGTCATCCTCGGTGTGGCGCTCGCCTTGATGGTGCTCTCCGGTTCGCTGGCCTTCTGGGTGGGCGGACTGCTGCTGTGCCTGTTCATCGGACCGGCACAGTCGTCGTCGCGCGCCTTGTTGCTGAGGATGGCGAACGAGGGCAAGGAGGGGGTGGCGTTCGGTCTGTACACGATGACCGGGCGTGCGGTGGCGTTCATCGCGCCGTGGCTGTTTTCCGTCTTCGTCGATGTGTTCGGCACCGTCCGCGCCGGCCTGGGCGGGATCTCGCTGGTACTGATCGCCGGTGTGCTGGCGATGCTGGCGGTCCGGGTCCCCCCGAGCCGGGAGGCCGTGGTGCTAGAGCAGGCCTAGAACAAGTCCCGTCTCAGTTGTTCGGGGCGTCGCAGATCGTGATGCCCTGGCCGACGCGTTGGCGCACCTGAACCCCGGCCACCGTCACCGAGCAGGTGATGTTGTGGCCGATATTGATGATCGTGAGGATGGGCGGATGCGCGGTCGACTTTGCCACGTTGACCTCGATGCTCCACGGCAGCGCCACATTGAACAACGTCTGTACGACATCGCCGGTATCCATGTAGCTGATGCTGATCGCGCGACCTTCGCCGGTCACGCTGTAGACAACGGGCTGCACCGCGCCCGGCTCCGTTGTCGCGGTGGGTCCGCTCGGGCTGCTGATGGTTGGGGGTACCGGGGCGGCGCTCGGTGTGTGGGGATGCCGCGTCGTCGTCGTCGGAAGTATCGGGGTGGGCATCGGCGGCAACGGCTCGACCGCCGTCTGGGTTTTGTTCGCGCCGTTGACGATTATCAGGGCGATCACCGATGCGACGACCAGCAGCACCGCCAGGACGGCGCCGACCAGCAACCAGCGCGGCGTTCTCGGGCCCTCCGGGGGCGGGGGAGCCAGACCCTGTCCAGGTGCTTCATACGACTGGCCCTGGTCTTGCTGCCAGTATCGGGGCAACTCTTGGGTCGGGTGAACTTGGTTGGGGTTCGGTGCCCACTGGGGCGCTTGACCGCCGTACGTGTGCGCGTACGGTGCTTCGTCGGCATAGGCCGGGTCTGTGAGCGGCGGGGTGTAGTAGCTCTGCGGCTCGGTCGATCCTGACCCGGGTTGAGGGGGACTAAACCATTCGGGCCGACGTGGATCGTTCATGTCCACCTCATGGTTTGCAGGGTACCTGGGCCGAGCGCCCGGGCGGTTGATCTCCCCGATGGCACCGCGGCCCCGAAGCCGGCGCGGCTACTGGCACTGATCTCCAGCAGTAAGCGCCGCAACCGTCATCGCCCTCATGACGGCGCGGGAACGCACCGTCCGCGCCGGCTTGGTATCGCCCGATTTCATGCTGTGTGGCGTGGAGTTCAGCAGGCCGAATACGGCATGTGCCATCAGCCGGGCGTCGGCCTCGGCCAGCTCATGGTTGAGCTGGCGCAGCGCTCCCACCCACACCTCGACGTACTGCCGCTGCGCCTTGCGCACCTGACGTTCGGCCACTGCGGGCAAGTGGGCAAGATCCCGGTCCTGGATTCGGATCAGGTCCGGCTCGCCCAGTGCAAAGTCGAGGTGAAATTCGATCAGGCCGTCCAGCGCCGCGGCCGCGTCGGTGCTGTTGGCCGTCACGTCGCGAGCTCCGGCCAGTAGCCGGGCGCTGATCCCGACCAACAACTCGACCAGCAGCGACTCCTTATTGGGGAAGTGCCGGTAGATCGCCGGACCGCTGACGCCGGCGGCGGCGCCGATGTCTTCCAGCCGCACCGCGAGGAAACCGCGTTCGGCGAACAGCCGCTCGGCGGCCGACAGAAGTTGCAAACGCCGGTCGGACTTCAATTGGCTTCGGCGGCTGGGGTTTTCGGGGCGATTTGGGGTCTCGGTTTGCCCGGGCTGACCGTCCGGGGCTGACGCTGTCATGTCGGCCTCCGTCCGAGACGATTCGGTTAATCGTCACTAACGTAGCATGAGTTATTCGCCATTAACTTTCAATCGTGTGTAGCGAATCGCCGGCCGCAGTTTAGGTTGGTAACCGAACCAGGCGAGGTAAACATGGCAGCAGCGGGAGACCGCAATTCACTGTCCTATGAGCGCGGTCCAAGCACGCCCCCGCTGCTCGAGACGACCATCGGCGTGAACTTCGCTGACACCGTCGGCAAGTACCCGCATCGGGACGCGCTCGTCGATGTCCACGCGGGCCGCCGCTGGACTTACGCCGAACTGCTAACCGCCGTGCACCGACTGGCCACCGGGTTGATGCGAGCGGGGATCGGGGTGGGCGACCGGGTCGGAATCTGGGCTCCGAATCGATGGGAGTGGGTGCTCGTCCAGTACGCCACCGCCGAGATCGGCGCGATCTTGGTGACCATAAATCCCGCCTACCGTGCCAGCGAATTGCACTATGCGGTTGGGCAATCCGGTGTCGCCATGGTGATTG
Source organism: uncultured Actinomycetota bacterium (assembly GCA_963748885.1). GTDB lineage: Bacteria > Actinomycetota > Actinomycetes > Mycobacteriales > Mycobacteriaceae > Mycobacterium. The sequence continues at coordinate 115,813 of CAVVLC010000017.1, read as the reverse complement.
CGGCCTCGGGGTTCAAGGGTGCGGACTACGCCACGATGCTGGCCGAGGTGGCACCGAATTGCCCCGACCTGAGGCACGTGGTGTTCATGGAGACGGATGGTTGGGACGAGCTCGCCGGTGCCGAGGTGGACCCGGCTGCGCTGGCGGAGATCGCGGCAATGCTGAACAACGGCGATCCGGTCAATATCCAATACACGTCCGGCACAACGGGATATCCCAAGGGCGCCACGCTGAGCCACCGCAACATCCTCAACAACGGCTATCTGGTCGGCAAGCTGCTCGAGTACACCGCACAAGATCGGATCTGCATCCCGGTGCCGTTCTATCACTGCTTCGGCATGGTGATGGGCAATCTGGCGGCCACCAGCCACGGCGCCTGCATGGTGATCCCGGCGCCGGGTTTCGACCCCGCCGCGACCCTGCAGGCGGTGCAGACCGAGCGGTGCACCAGTCTTTACGGCGTACCGACGATGTTCATCGCCGAACTCGGTCTGCCGGAGTTCGCGGACTATCGGCTGGACAGCCTGCGCACCGGGATCATGGCGGGCTCGCCGTGCCCCGTCGAGGTGATGCGCAAGGTGATCGAGCGCATGCACATGCCGGGCGTGTCGATCTGCTACGGCATGACCGAGACGTCACCCGTGTCCTGCCAGACCCGCACCGACGACTCGCTGGCACGGCGTGTCGGCACCGTCGGCCGGGTGGGTCCTCATCTGGAGATCAAGGTGGTGGACCCGGTGACCGGCGAGACGGTACCCCGCGGTGTGGCGGGCGAGTTCTGCACGCGGGGCTACTCGGTGATGGCGGGCTATTGGAATGACCCGGAGCGCACCGCCGAGGTCGTCGACTCGGACGGCTGGATGCATACCGGAGATCTGGCCGCGCTGGACGAGTGCGGGTATGCGCAGATCACCGGCAGGATCAAGGACATCGTCGTCCGAGGTGGCGAGAACATCTCCCCACGCGAGATCGAGGAGTTCCTCTATACCCATCCCGACATCCTCGACGGTCATGTCATCGGGGTGCCCGACGAAAAGTACGGCGAGGAGCTGATGGCGGTGGTCAAACTGCGCGACGGGGTTGCGGCGCTGACCATCGAGGGGCTGCGCGACTTCTGCGCCGGCCGGATCGCCCGGTTCAAGATCCCGCGGTATCTGTGGATCGTCGACGAGTTTCCGATGACCGTCACCGGCAAGGTCCGCAAAGTGGAGATGCGTCAACTCGCGGTCGAGCACCTGCGCCGCCCCGGCTGAGCGCCCGCGTGTAGCCGCTGGACGCACCGCGCGGGCGATGGTATTGTCACCCTCAGTTAATGAGTATTAACTGAAAACTCTTGCTAGACCGCCCCGACGGCGAGGAGGCTCTGCGGCAATGGACAAGGTGGTGGCTACCGCTACGGAGGCGGTCGCGGACATAACCGACGGCTCGTCGCTGGCGGTCGGGGGATTCGGGCTTTGTGGCGTTCCCGAAGCACTGATCGCTGCACTGGCCGACAGCGGCGTCGCAGACCTGGAGACGGTGTCGAACAACTGCGGCGTCGACGGGATTGGGCTGGGATTGCTGTTGGAGCACAAGCGAATTCGTCGAACCATCTCGTCGTACGTGGGCGAGAACAAGGAGTTCGCTCGCCAGTTCTTATCCGGCGAACTAGAGGTGGAGCTGACCCCACAGGGCACGCTCGCGGAGCGCCTGCGCGCCGGCGGGATGGGGATACCGGCGTTCTATACGCCGGCCGGGGTCGGTACCCAGATCGCCGAGGGCGGCCTGCCGTGGCGGCACGACGCCTCGGGGGCGGTGGCGCTGCCATCGCCGGCCAAGGAGACCCGCGAGTTCGACGGTGTCACCTACGTTCTGGAGCGGGCGATCCGCACCGACTTCGCGCTGGTGCACGCCTGGAAGGGTGACCGGCACGGCAACCTGGTGTACCGGGAGTCCGCCGCCAACTTCAATCCGGAATGTGCCGGCGCGGGACGGATCACCATCGCCGAGGTGGAGTACCTCCTCGAGCCGGGAGAGATAGACCCCGCCACCGTGCACACCCCGGGCGTCTTCGTGCAGCGGGTTGTGCACGTGCCCGATCCCCCCAAACGGATCGAGAAGGAGACGGTGCGGTCATGAGCCTCGCGAAGGCGATACAGCGCGCATTTTGCTTGGACGAGCTGGGGGCACCTCCCGCTTGCGGGGGACACGCCTGCGCGACGCTCGAGTCAGACGCGGAGAGCGGCGCCAAATGAGCTGGAGCAGAGAAGGCATGGCCGCGCGGGTGGCCGCCGAGTTCGAGGACGGCCAATACGTCAATCTCGGTATCGGGATGCCCACCCTGATCCCGAATCACCTGCCCGAGGGCGTCCATGTCGTCTTGCACTCGGAGAACGGGATCCTCGGCGTCGGTCCGTACCCCAGGCGCGAGGACCTCGACGCCGATCTGATCAACGCCGGCAAGGAGACGGTCACCACGTTGCCGGGGGCGGCGTTCTTCAGCTCGTCCACCTCGTTCGGCATCATCCGCGGCGGGCACCTGGACGTCGCTGTGCTTGGGGCCATGCAGGTTTCGGCCACCGGCGATCTCGCTAACTGGATGATCCCGGGCAAGATGGTCAAGGGCATGGGCGGCGCGATGGACCTGGTGCACGGGGCGCGCACGGTGATCGTGATGATGGAGCACGCGGCCAAGGACGGCAGCCCGAAGATCCTCGAACGGTGCACGCTCCCGTTGACCGGGGTGGGCTGCGTCAACCGGATCGTCACCGAGCTCGCGGTCATCGATGTCCGCGACGACGGTCTGCACCTGGTCGAGACCGCGCCCGACGTGTCGGTTGACGAGGTCGTCGCCAAGACCCAACCGCCCCTTGTTCTTTCGGATTTGGCGACGCGGTGACAACCCTAACGGCGGCACCCTCGTTCGCCGACGAGCATCGCCGGCTCGTCGGCGAGCTGAACGCGAAGCTCGCGGCCGCGGCGTTGGGCGGCAATGAACGCGCGCGGGAGCGTCACGTCAGCCGCGGCAAGCTGCTGCCCCGCGAACGGGTCGACCGGCTGCTCGATCCGGGCAGCCCGTTCCTGGAGCTGGCGCCCGCTGGCCGCCGGCGGCATGTACGACGACGAGTCCCCGGGCGCCGGGATCATCACCGGCATCGGCCGGGTCTCCGGCCGGGAGTGCGTGATCGTCGCCAACGACGCGACGGTCAAGGGCGGCACCTACTACCCGATGACGGTCAAGAAGCACCTGCGCGCGCAGGAGGTCGCGCTGCAGAACCGGCTGCCGTGCATCTACCTGGTCGACTCCGGCGGCGCCTTCCTGCCGCGCCAGGACGAGGTGTTCCCCGACCGCGAGCACTTCGGCCGGATCTTCTACAACCAGGCGACCATGAGCGCCAAGGGCATCCCGCAGATCGCGGCGGTGCTCGGCTCGTGCACGGCGGGCGGCGCCTACGTGCCGGCGATGAGCGACGAGGCGGTCATCGTCCGCGAGCAGGGCACGATCTTCCTCGGCGGCCCGCCGCTGGTGAAGGCCGCGACCGGCGAGGTCGTCACGGCCGAGGAGCTCGGCGGCGGCGACCTGCACTCGCGGGTCTCCGGCGTCACCGACCACCTCGCCGACGACGACGAGCACGCGCTGCGGATCGTCCGCTCGCATCGCGGCGACCTTCGGCCCGCGCGGACCCGGCCATGGGACGTGCGACTCCCGGTCGAGCCCACAGCACGCGCAGACCGAGCTCTACGGCGTGGTGCCGCCCGACCCGCGGGTGCCCTACGACGTGCGCGAGGTCATCGCCCGGCTGGTCGACGGCGGCGAATTCAGCGAGTTCAAGGCCGAGTACGGCACGACGCTGGTCACCGGCTTCGCCCGCATCCACGGCCACCCGGTCGGGATCGTCGCCAACAACGGCGTGCTGTTCAGCGAGTCCGCGCTGAAGGGCGCGCATTTCATCGAGCTGTGCGACAAGCGCAGGATCCCGCTGCTGTTCCTGCAGAACATCACCGGCTTCATGGTCGGCCGCGACTACGAGGCCGGCGGCATCGCCAAGCACGGCGCCAAGATGGTCACCGCGGTGGCCTGCGCCCGGGTGCCGAAGCTGACCGTCGTGATCGGCGGATCGTTCGGCGCGGGCAACTACTCGATGTGCGGGCGGGCCTACTCGCCGCGGTTCCTGTGGATGTGGCCCAACGCGCGGATCTCGGTGATGGGCGGCGAGCAGGCCGCTTCGGTGCTGGCCACCGTGCGCGGCGAGCAGCTGACGGCGGCGGGCACGCCTGGTCGGCCGACGAGGAAGAGGCGTTCAAGGCGCCCGATCCGCGAGCAGTACGAGGACCAGGGCAACCCCTACTACTCGACCGCCCGCCTGTGGGACGACGGCATCATCGACCCGGCCGACACCCGAACCGTTGTCGGGCTGGCGCTTTCGGTGTGCGCGCATGCGCCGCTGGAGCCGGTCCCCTACGGCGTCTTCCGGATGTGAGTGCAGATGTTTGACACCGTCTTAGTGGCCAACCGCGGCGAGATCGCGGTGCGGGTCATCCGCACCCTGCGCCGGCTCGGCATCCGCTCGGTCGCCGTCTACAGCGACGCCGACGCCGGCGCCCGCCATGTGCTGGAGGCCGATGCCGCGGTCCGGCTCGGCCCGGCGCCGGCGCGCGAGAGCTACCTCGACATCGATCGCGTGCTCGACGCCGCGCGCGCGCACCGGGCGCCCAGGCGATCCATCCCGGCTACGGGTTCCTCTCCGAGAACGCCGATTTCGCCGCGGCCTGCGAGCGCGCCGGGGTGGTGTTCCTGGGTCCGCCGGCCCGGGCCATCGAGGTGATGGGCGACAAGATCACCGCCAAGAACGCGGTCGCCGCCTTCGGCGTGCCGGTCGTGCCCGGCATCGCCAAGCCGGGGCTGACCGACGACGACCTGGTCGCGGCGGCCGAAGAGGTCGGCTACCCGGTGCTGATCAAGCCGTCCGCGGGCGGCGGCGGCAAGGGCATGCACCTGGTCGCACGAGCCGGCGCGGCTGCGGAGGCGCTGGTCACCGCGCGCCGGGAGGCCGCCTCCGCGTTCGGCGACGACACGCTGTTCCTGGAGCGGTTTGTCGTTGCGGCCCCGGCATATCGAGGTGCAGGTTCTCGCCGACACGCACGGCAACGTGGTGCACCTCGGCGAGCGCGAATGCAGCCTGCAGCGGCGCCACCAGAAGGTCATCGAGGAGGCGCCCTCGCCGCTGCTCGACGCCCAGACCCGCGCCCGGATCGGCGCCGCGGCCTGCAACACCGCCCGCAGCGTCGACTACGTCGGCGCCGGCACGGTGGAGTTCATCGTCTCCGCCGACCGGCCGGACGAGTTCTTCTTCATGGAGATGAACACCCGGCTGCAGGTCGAGCATCCGGTCACCGAGGCGGTCACCGGCCTCGACCTGGTCGAGTGGCAGCTGCGGGTGGCGGCCGGCGAGAAGCTGACGCTGGACCAGGACGACGTCGAGCTGGACGGGCACGCGATCGAGGCGCGGGTGTACGCCGAGGACCCCGGGCGGGGGTTCCTGCCCACCGGCGGCCGGGTGCTGCAGGTGTTCGAACCCTCCGGCGCGGGCGTGCGGGTGGACTCGTCCCTGCTGGCCGGCACGGTGGTCGGCAGCGACTACGACCCGATGCTGAGCAAGGTGATCGCGCACGGGGCCGACCGCGAGGAGGCGCTGGCGCGGCTGGATCGGGCGCTCTCGCAGACCGCGGTCCTGGGCGTGCAGACCAACATCGAGTTCCTCCGGTTCCTGCTCGCCGACGAGCGGGTGCGCGCGGGCGATCTGGACACCGCGCTGCTGGATGAGCGGCTCGCGGACTTCGCCCCGCTGCCCGCGCCGGATGACGTGCTCGCGGCCGGGGGCCTCTACCGGCAGTGGGCCTTGGCCAGACGGGCCAAGGGCGACCTGTGGGCTGCGCCGACCGGATGGCGCGTTGGCGGCGAGCCAGCGCCGGTGCGCACTGCGCTGCGCACCCCGCTGCGCACCGAGACGGTCTCGGTGTGGGGTCTGCCCGAGGCCGCCACGGTGCAGGTCGGTGACGGCGAGATCAGTTCCGCGAGTGTGCAACTCGAGCAGCGACAGATGAGCGCGACCCTGGACGGGCTGCGCCGTGAGTACCGGTGGGCGGAGGCCGACCGGCACCTGTGGATCGCGGACGAGCGCGGCACCTGGCATCTGCGTGAGGCGGAAGAGCAGAAGATTCATCGCGCGGCGGGCGCACGGCAGGCCGACATCGTCAGCCCGATGCCGGGCAGCGTGATTGCCGTGCAAGTCGACTCCGGCGTCGAGGTTGCCGAGGGCGATGTCGTGGTGGTCGTCGAGGCGATGAAGATGGAACACTCGCTCTCCGCGCCGGCCTCGGGACGGGTAGAGGTGCTGGTATCCGTTGGCGATCAAGTGAAGGTCGACCAGGTGCTGGCGCGGATTGAGGATCAGGAATCATGACAATAACAATCACCGCGGGGACGTTGCCCAAGGAATACGAGGATCTTCGCGACACGGTGGCCGACTTCGCGCGGACCGTGGTCGCTCCGGTATCGGCCAAACACGATGAGGAGCACAGCTTCCCGTACGAAGTCGTCGCCAAGATGGGCGAGATGGGCCTGTTCGGGCTGCCGTTCCCGGAGGAGTACGGCGGCATGGGCGGCGACTACTTCGCGCTGGCGCTCGCGCTCGAGGAGCTGGGCAAGGTCGACCAATCGGTGGCGATCACGCTGGAGGCCGGCGTGGGCCTCGGCGCGATGCCGATCTACCGGTTCGGCACCGACGAGCAGAAGCAGAAGTGGCTGCCGGACCTGACCGCCGGCCGCGCGCTCGCCGGCTTCGGCCTGACCGAGCCGGGCGCCGGCTCCGACGCGGGCGGCACCCGCACCACGGCCCGCCTCGAGGGTGACGAGTGGATCATCAACGGCAGCAAGCAGTTCATCACCAACTCGGGCACCGACATCACCTCGCTGGTCACCGTCACCGCGGTCACCGGAAGTGTCGCGGACGGCAAGAAGGAGATCTCGACCATCATCGTGCCCAGCGGCACACCGGGATTCATCGTCGAACCCGCCTACAACAAGGTCGGCTGGAATGCGTCGGACACCCACCCGCTGACGTTCGACGACGCCCGCGTGCCGGAGGAGAACCTGCTGGGCGCGCGGGGACCGGCTATGCGAACTTCCTGTCCATCCTGGACGAGGGCCGCATCGCGATCGCCGCGCTGGCGACCGGGGTCGCGCAGGGCTGCGTGGACGAGAGCGTCAAGTACGCCAAGGAGCGTCAGTCGTTCGGCCAGCCGATCGCGTCCTACCAGGCGATCAGCTTCAAGATCGCGCGGATGGAGGCGCGGGCGCACGTCGCCCGCACGGCGTACTACGACGCGGCCGCAAAGATGCTGGCGGGCAAGCCGTTCAAGAAGGAGGCCGCGATCGCGAAGATGATCTCCTCGGAGGCGGCGATGGACAACGCCCGCGACGCGACCCAGATCCATGGCGGCTACGGCTTCATGAACGAGTACCCGGTGGCGCGTCACTACCGCGACAGCAAGGTGCTCGAGATCGGCGAGGGCACCACCGAGGTGCAGCTGATGCTGATCGCGCGATCGCTGGGTCTCTCATGACGGGAGAGACGACCGGGCGGGCCGGCGAGTGTGAATCTGGCGACGCCAAATCGGCGCGTCGCGTCGCAGGATTCACGGTCGGCAACGGAAAGAAGGTTGTCCAGCGGGGCTTGTGGTTTGAGGAGTTCGAGATCGGCACGACCTACCTGCACCGGCCCGGCCGCACCGTCACCGAGGCCGACAACGTGTTGTTCACCACGCTGACGATGAACACCCAGTCGCTGCATCTCGACGCGGCGTGGGCCGCCGAGCAGCCGGGCTTTCGCGGTGAGCGGCTGGTGAATTCGATGTTCACGCTCTCGACGATGGTCGGGCTGTCGGTCGCACAGCTGACGCTGGGCACCATCGTGGCCAACCTCGGTTTCTCCGAGGTGTCGTTCCCCAAGCCGGTCTTCCACGGCGACACGCTGTACGCCGAGACCGTTTGCACCGAAAAGCGCGAGTCGAAAAGCCGTCCCCGGGAAGGCATCGTCACCCTCGAACACACCGGCCGCAACCAGCATGGCGACGTCGTCGCGCGGGCCCTGCGCACCACGCTGGTGCAGAAGCGGCCCGGAGCGAATGAACCTGCGTACCGCCGGTCCGGCGTGGCTGTTCTGCCCGGCAGACCGTCCCGAGCGTTTCGCCAAAGGCCGCCGCGGCCGCCGACGTGGTGATCCTCGACCTCGAGGACGGCGTGGCGGAGCCGGATAAGCCCGCCGCCCGCGAGGCGCTTCGGGCCACTCCGCTGGACCCCGAGCGCACCGTGGTGCGGATCAACGCGGCCGGCACCGACGAGCAGGCCCGCGACCTGGAGGCCCTGGCCGCCACCGGCTACACGACGGTGATGTTGGCAAAGACCGAGTCGGCCGCACAGGTGGCCGCACTGGCGCCGCGGCAGGTCGTCGCGCTGGTCGAGACCCCGCGCGGTGCGGTGTTTGCCGCCGAAATCGCGGCCGCCGAGGGCACCGTGGGGATGATGTGGGGTGCCGAGGACCTGATCGCCACCCTGGGCGGCAGCTCCAGCCGGGAGGCCGACGGCGCCTACCGCGACGTGGCCCGCCACGTCCGGTCGACGATCCTGCTCGTGGCGTCGGCGTTCGACCGGATCGCGCTCGACGCCGTGCATCTGGACATTCGCGACCTGGATGGGCAGCGGGCAGAGGCGATGGACGCCGTGGCGGTAGGTTTCGACGTGACCGTGTGTATCCATCCGAGCCAGATCCCGGTGGTGCGTGACGCCTACCGCCCGGGCGAGGACAAGCTGGCGTGGGCGCGGCGGGTGTTGGTTGCGGCGAAGTCCGAGCGCGGTGTGTTCGCCTTCGAAGGGCAGATGGTCGATTCCCCGGTGCTCAAGCACGCGGAAGCGATGCTGCGCCGGGCCGGGGAAACACCGCAGGTGTGACGGGGCGTTGAGACTACGCGGTCTCGCCCGCGCAATCGGTGGTGTCTTGGGATTCGGGGGCATAATGGGTAGCACGCCAATGTTGCGGCGGGGATTTGCTGTGTGACAGGTGTAGCCGCTCCGAGCTGAGGAGGCGAGGTGGAGGGGAGTCGTCAGGTGCCGACCACTGTCGACCTCGAGCCGGTGCAACTTATCGCCGCGGACGGGACGCCCACCGCCGAACGCCGCTATAGCCGTGAGCTTCCCACCGAGACGCTTTGCTGGCTCTACGAGATGATGGTGCTCACCCGCGAACTGGACGTCGAGTTCATCAACCTCAAGCGCCAAGGCGAACTGGCGTTATACGGGTCCTGCCGAGGTCAAGAAGCCGCACAGGTGGGTGCCGCCGCCTGTCTACGCAAGACCGACTGGTTGTTCCCGCAATATCGCGAGTTGGGAGCCTTCCTGGTGCGCGGTATCCCGCCCGCGCACATGGGAACCGTATGGCGCTCAGCCTGGCACGGCGGGCTGGAATTCACCCGGAAGTGCTGCGCGCCATTCTCTATTCCCATCGGCAGCCAAACGCTGCACGCCGTTGGCGCGGCGATGGCCGCGCAACGGCTCGGCGAGGACTCCGTGACGGTGGCCTGTTTCGGCGACGGTGCCACCAGCGAGGGCGACGTACACGAGGCGCTGAACTTCGCGGCGGTATTCTCCGCGCCCTGCGTGTTCTACCTACAGAACAACCAGTGGGCGATCTCGGTGCCGTTGTCCAAGCAGACCGCCGCGCCATCCCTGGCGCACAAGGCAATTGGTTACGGGATGCCCGGCATCCGAGTCGACGGCAACGATGTGCTTGCGTGTTACGGGGTAATGGCCGAAGCCGTCGCCCGAGCGCGCGCGGGCGAGGGCCCGACGTTGATCGAAGCGGTCACCTACCGGATGGGCGGGCACACCACCGTCGATGATCCGAATCGGTATCGGAGCCAAGAAGAAGTGGACCGCTGGGTGGCGCTGGACCCGATTCCGCGCTACCGCGCGTACCTGCAGGGCCAAGGCCTGTGGTCGGACCGGTTGCAGGAACGGGTGACGGCCCGGGCAAACCGGATGCGGACCGAACTGCGCGACGGGGTGGTCGATGCGCCCGACTTCGACATCGAAGACGTGTTCACCACGGTGTTCGCCGAAATCACGCCCGGATTGCAGGCGCAGCTGCAAGAGCTGCGGGCTGAGTTGACCCGGAGGGATTCAGGAGTTAGCGAATGACTCAGCTCGTCGATCCTCCGGCCCGTCCGGACCAACCGCTGCCGGTGCCCGCGCGAAATGCCACGCCTGGTGGGCAATCGCTGACCATGGTGCAGGCGCTCAACCAGGCGTTGCATGACGCGATGGCCGCAGATGAGCGGGTCCTGGTGTTCGGCGAGGACGTGGGGGTCGCGGGCGGGGTGTTTCGGGTGACCGAGGGCCTGACCGAAACGTTCGGCGAAGAACGGTGTTTCGACACGCCGCTGGCCGAATCGGCCTTGATCGGGATCGCCGTGGGTCTGGCGCTACGCGGCTTTGTGCCGGTGCCCGAGATCCAGTTCGACGGCTTTTCCTACCCGGCCTTCAATCAGGTGGTCAGCAATCTGGCGAAGTACCGCACCCGGACCCGCGGCGAGGTGAATATGCCGGTCACGGTGCGAATACCGTCGTTCGGCGGGATCGGTGCGGCTGAACATCATTCGGATTCCACCGAGACGTACTGGGCGCACACCGCGGGGTTGAAGGTGGTGGTTCCGTCCAGCCCCTCTGACGCCTATTGGCTGCTGCGACAATCGATCTCCTGCCCCGACCCGGTGATGTTCCTGGAGCCGAAACGGCGCTACCAGGGTCGCGGAATGGTTGACACCGGCCGGCCCGAGCCTCCGATCGGGCGGGCGATGGTGCGCCGGGCCGGCACCGACGTGACCGTCGTGACGTATGGCGGCCTGGTCAATGTCGCCGTGTCCGCCGCAGAAGAGGCTGAGCAGCAACGCGATTGGAGCCTGGAGGTCATCGATCTGCGGTCGCTGGTGCCATTGGACTTCGACACCATTGCCGAATCGATTCATCGGACCGGGCGCTGCGTAGTGATGCACGAGGGGCCACGCAGTCTGGGGTATGGCGCCGAATTGGCCGCCCGCATTCAAGAAGAGATGTTCTACGAGCTGGAGGCCCCGGTGTTGCGCGCCTGCGGTTTTGACACGCCGTACCCGCCGGCTCGGTTGGAGAAATTGTGGCTCCCGGGCCCCGACCGGCTGCTGGACTGCGTCGAGCGTGTGTTGAGCCAACCGTGAACGGCGGCATCGCAGACGAGCGGGTGAAGGCCTTCCGGGTGCCCGACCTCGGCGAGGGACTCGAAGAGGTGATGGTGACATGCTGGAACGTCGCGTTGGGCGACGACGTGGAACTCAACCAGGTCTTGTGCTCCGTGGAGACGGCCAAGGCCGAGGTGGAAATGCCCAGCCCGTATGCCGGCCGGATCGTCGAAAGGGGCGGCGCCGAAGGTGATGTGCTCAAGGTGGGCGCGGTGCTGGTCCGTGTCGACACCGCGCCGCTGAGCGGGGAGGTGCCGGGCGCCGCTACCGCGGCGCACAACGGCGAAGCCGCGACTCCCACGCTGGTCGGCTACGGCGCCGACGTGCGCTCGGATGCCGGCCGACGGGCAAGCCGGCCGTTGGCCGCGCCGCCGGTGCGCAAGCTGGCGAAAGAGCTGATGGTTGATCTCGCCTCGCTGCAGCGCGGGGAAGGCGAGGTGATCACCCGCATGGACGTGCTGGCGGCCGCCCGAGCGGTGGGAGTCGGGCCCGATATTCGACCCGTCCGCGGCGTGCAGGCCCGGATGGCCGAGAAAATGCTGTTGTCCCACCGAGAGATTCCGGCCGCAAAGGTCAGTGTCGAGGTTGATTGCACGGAATTGCTGCGCCTGCGTGAGCGATTCCGTTCAATCGTGCAGGATCCGGAGATCACGCCGTTCGTGTTGACGCTGCGGCTCTTGGTAATCGCGTTGACTCACCATGAGATTCTCAACTCGACATGGGTCGACTCGCCACACGGCCCGCAGCTGCACGTGCACCGCGGGATGCAGCTGGGGTTCGCGGTGGCCACCAAGCGTGGGCTGCTGGTCCCGGTGATCAACGATGCGCAGGGCAAGGCAACTCGCGAACTTGCCAACCGGACGGCCGCTTTGATCAACGGTGCACGCGAAGGCACGCTGCTGCCCGCGGAACTGACAGGCTCGACGTTCACCGTGTCGAACTTCGGCGCGCTGGGTGTGGACGACGGCGTGCCGGTGATCAACCATCCCGAAGCGGCGATCCTGGGGATGGGGGCGATCAAGCCGCGGCCGGTGGTCGTCGGCGATCAGGTTGTCGCCCGGCCCACGATGACGCTGACGTGTGTGTTCGACCACCGTGTCGCCGATGGCGCCCAGGTGGCCGGGTTCGTTTGCGAGCTGCGGGACCTGATCGAATCGCCGCAGACAGCGCTGTTGGATCTGTAGCCCGGCCCGGCCCGGCCTGGGGGAGTGCTACTTGCGTCGGGCCGCGGCCAATCGGGCGGCGAACTCCGGCGACTGGATGGAGCGCGCCTGTGGCCCCAGTTCTGTACGCATCGCGAGTTCGTGGTGCTCGTTGTCCACCGAGCCCGGACTGGCGGTGGCGCGCATGGTGGCCTTGGTCGCCAGCACCACCTCGCGCGGAGCCGCTGCCGGGCCCGCCGCCAACTCCAGCGCTGCGGCGACGGGATCGTCGGCAACGGTGAGTGCCAACCCATGCCGCACAGCGGATTCGGCGTCGAAACGCATGCCGAACAATAGGGCCGCGCGGGCCACCTGCGGCCCCACCGCTCGCTGCAGCATCCAGGTCGCGCCCCCGCCGGGGTGCAGTCCCAGCTTCTGGAAGCGGGCGTCGAACAGAGCCGCCGGCCCGGCGATGCGCACGTCGGCGGCCAGCGCCAGATTCAGCCCCGCGCCCACGGCCGCGCCGTTGACCGCCGCGATGGTGGGCAGTGTGCAGCTGCCGACGGCCATGAAACCCTCGTAGATCCGCGGCAGTCCCGACTCCGCGGATCCACCGCCCGCGGCGCCTAACTCGCTGAGGTCGGCGCCGGCGCAGAACGCCTTGCCCGCCCCGGTGACCACCACGGCATGCACGTCGGGATCGGCTTCGGCCCGCTGCACGGCGCCGCGCAGGAGCACCGACATCTCGCCGGTGAACGCGTTACGCCGATCCGGGTCGTTGACCGTAATGAGCGCGACGTGGTTGTCGACGCTGAACAAGACGGGGTCGGATTGGGTCATCGGCTTGAGCCTACCGACCCGTCATACCTCGGGGCGCGGGTATGGCCTCAGCAAACACGAATGGACCCAGCCCATTCGTGGGCTGGGTCCATTCGCGGGGTGGGTCCATTCGTGGTGTGGGTCCATTTCGTAGCGGGTCAGCGGCAGGGGCCCCAGTACCAGTAGATCGGCTGGCCGTTCTTGTAGACCTGGCAGTACACGGCCTGCGGGGCGTTGTTGACCGGCGAGGCGCTTGCCGCGCTGGCCAGGCCGAGGGCCGACGCGCCGAGCGCCGAGGCGATCAGGGTCGAGCCGAGGGCGGTGCGGACGAGGGTGCGGGCGCGGTTGGTGATCATGTCGTGTTGCTCCTTTGATGCGGGTTTGATGCGGGCTTGTTGTGGGTTCGTCGTGCGACATTCATAGAATGGCGGGTCGCTCTTGGCGCATCCTTGGAAGATTCTTGACAGCCAACGAGGCGCGGGTGTCGACGTGGCTAGCCGGCGCGTTGCGAACATGAATTGCTTTATTTCCCAACATATTTGGACATCGATGTAGTGGCTGACGGCCGGGGCGGCGAGCGGCTGGCGCACAGTCGGTTTGGCGAACGATGGAAGGTACCGCACCCCCGCAACTCGCAAAACGGGAGTCTTCTCGTCGGGTCATGCCCCGATCTTGTCGGGCGGCGCTTGGTCCTGGACCGGGCGCGGGAGCGGACCCAGCAAACACAAATGGACCCAGCCCATTTCCTGGGCTGGGTCCATTTTCGTGGGTGGTTAGCGGCAGGGGCCCCAGTACCAGTAGATCGGCTGGCCGTTCTTGTAGACCTGGCAGTACACGGCCTGCGGGGCGTTGTTGACCGGCGAAGCGCTTGCCGCGCTGGCCAATCCGAGAGCCGACGCGCCGAGCGCCGAGGCAATCAGGGTCGAGCCGACGGCGGTGCGGACGAGGGTGCGGGCGCGGTTGGTGATCATGTTGTGTTGCTCCTTTGATGCGGGATTGATGTTGGCTTGTTGTGGGTTCGTGGTGTGACATTCATAGAATGGCGGGTCGCTCTTGGCGCATCCTTGGAGGATTCTTGACATCCAACGAGGTGCAGGCGCCGACACCTTCCAGTCCCTCGGTCAATCTGGTCCGTCGGGGCGGAGTTGGCATAGGAGCAGCTGTCACGGATCAAGACGGTGCTCACGGTGGCCGTGGCCAGGGCACGGAGCAAGGCAACGCCGCGTACGCGGGGTCGGCGAATGTGCCCGGTGCCAATTTCGACGCGCTGACGGACCTCGACGACTGTGCGCTCGTCGGCCCCCGAAAGTTGTTGGTGGCGTTGGCCGATGTTGGCCGGTGAGACCGGCGCTGGCTCGCGTGCTGCCGGCAAAGCCATACCGAAACCGGGTGCCGGGGCGAAGCCTGGGTGGTCAAGGTTACCGACACGCACGAACCCAGCAAACACGAATGGACCCAGCCCATTGATGGGCTGGGTCCATTTTCGTGGGTGGTTAGCGGCAGGGGCCCCAGTACCAGTAGATCGGCTGCCCGTTCTTGTAGACCTGGCAGTACACGGCCTGCGGGGCGTTGTTGACCGGCGAAGCGCTTGCCGCGCTGGCCAATCCGAGGGCCGACGCGCCGAGCGCCGAGGCAATCAGAGTCGAGCCGAGGGCGGTGCGGACGAGGGTGCGGGCGCGGTTGGTGCTCATGTTGTGTTACTCCTTGGATGCTCTTTTTTGGGGTTCGTCGGGCTGACACTCATAGAATTGCGGCCCGCCCTTGGTCCATCCTTGGCGAATTCTTGACATCCAATGAGGCGCAGGCGCCGAGATCTACGTTGCGGGTTCGCCCGACCGTCGGCGGCACTTCCTTCCGCCGAGCTGGAGGCACCTCCCGCTTGCGGGGGGCACGCCAGTGTGGCCCCGGCATGCGAGCGGCGCCCTAGCGTGACGGTCGGCACGAGTGGTCTTGTTGGCGGCAACGCGGCGAGACTGCCCGAATCCACACGACGTCGTCCCGCTTCAAGAATCTTCCAAGAATTCGCCAACGCGCCCGTCAGATGCTGGTGTCACGCACATCGACGCAAGGAGAGCGCAATGTTTCGAGTTCAGGAACTGACCCACTTCGGCACCCCCGCTGCCGCCGCCGCATCACGCCTTCCCTCTGCCGCACTGGTCGGTGCTGCGTTTACACAGACCGATGACGACCCGTTCTTCGCCGAGATCAACCCAGCCGCGATGGGGTACCGGACCGCTCGAAAGGGCCGCGTCGACAGCGGCGCCCGACGCGGCGCACGGGTGCGGCGCAGCAACGCATTTCCAACTTCCTCGATGGCCGCTGCTGGTCGGGCCTTCCTTCGGCATGGTGGAGGAAGTCGGCAGTATGCCGGTGCCTGAGGTGCGCCTGATGTGGCGGGGCCGCAAGGTGCCACCACCGGCAACTCGGCTTAGGGCTGTGGTTGCCCCCATCGCAACGGCAGGCTACTTGGCTTGATCGCGCCGCCCACCGTGAAGGTGAATCTTGGAGCGAAGTCACGTTCTAATTCGAAATCCGGTATGGCGCGCAACCATTCGGTCACGAACACGGTGAGTTCGATGCGGGCGAGGGTGGCGCCCAGGCATCGGTGGACGCCACCCCCGAAGCCCCAGTGCGGCTTCGCGCGGATCTTGCCATCGTCGGTCACGGTCACCGATGAATCTTCGCTGTCTTCGAGGTTGGTCGATGCCAGGCATAGCTTCACCACCGAGCCCGCCGGTATCGTGACGCCGGCGATGGTCACCGGTTTCTTGGTAAAGCGTCCGATAAAGGGAAGCGGCGTCTCAAGTCCCACGAGTCCCTCGACGAACGCCCCGAACTGATCGGGCTTGTCGCGAAGCAGGGCACGAAGCTGGGGGTTGCGGGCCAACTGGAGTAGCCCCGACCCGATGGCTCCCTGCATGCCGTCTTGCGCCAGACAAAGAAGGCCGTAAAACCCGAGCACTTCTTCCTCGGTAAAAGGGTCGTCGGCGGTGAGCAGCTGCGCCGCGAGAGCGGGCCGCACGTCGCTGGTGATCGCGTCGGCGAGGTAGGTGAATAGTTCGGATCCCTGGGGTGACCCGGGTGTATCCCAGTTGACCTCCGCCAAAGCGGCCACCTTGTCGCGGTCGTCCAAAGGAAGCCCGCATATGCTCATCAACGCCCCGAACGGGAACGGGTCGGCGATGTCCCTGATCGCTTCACACCCATCATTGGGCAAGACAGCATTGATGAGTGCCAACGCCTGCTCCCGGAGTGCGGGCGCAAGCTCCTCCGCCGCGCGAGAGTTGAAGTAGGGTTGCAGAATTCGGCGGAATCGCGAGTGCTCGGGCGGGTCGTATCCGATCGGGACTGGGATGGGCAGCGATTTCACCCCGGTGCCGGACGTCGTGACTGGCTTCCTGGCTGAGGCGAATGTGGTGTGGTCGCGGAGCGCCGCGGCCACGTCCTCGCGGCGGGTCATGACGTAGTAACTGCCCTGATCGATGAACACGCCCCCGGCCTGCAACTCGCGCCAATAGTCCCGCGGGTCTTCTGCGATGACGGTCCTGCTGGCGTCCGCGAACTGGGGCGCCGGGAGGGGAAAGCGATTCACCTAAGCCGCCGCGCCGCTAGATTGATCGCGCTGCAAGTACTAGATCGAGACATGCGGGTAATGTTTTCATGCACCGCCCACAGCGATGACCACTGGGGAAATCCGGCGACATCGGTGCACCACCTCCTCGTGGACGGCATCGGCCTCGAAATGCTCCGCCTGGAACCGGATGCAGGGCAGGTGGCGCGCCCAGCCTTTGTCGCGCGGGCACCGGCCGGGACGGCTGAGGACGGGGTCGGTGACGCGCGGCGAGTACCCATACCTCGTCTGGCCAAACGATCGACCCCGGCGTATTCCGCACGGCCAGAATGGCCTATTTCCAAGCGGTCTGGGCCCGCATCCCGCTTAGGCTGCGGCCAGTACCTGGCCGAACAGCACAAGCGCCCAATAGGTGGCCAGAATAGCGGCCGCCACGGTCAACAGTCCAAGGAAAATGGGCCCCACCAGGATCAGCGCACCCACCTCCACAAGGGTGACCCAGGGGTTGTCTTCCGCAGGCAGGGCCGCCGCCAGCGCGGTGGCGTTGCCCGCCTCCGCACTCGCGTAGGCGTTCGCGCTCTCGGTCAGGGTTTGTACGAATCGGTCATGGAACGTCGCCGCCTGCCCCGCGAGTTTCTGGAAGTCCTGAGCGTGTGAGGCGAATAGACCGGAAATTGCCGCCGACACCTCATCGCCCCCGGCACTGGCGATGTTGGTTGTCGGTGGCGCCGCTTGAAGATGCGCGATTTGTACGTCGGACCCAAGCGCCGCTAGATCGTTTGCCGCGATGACGAGACTCTCTGGGATAACCTGCACCTTTGCCAGCCTATTGATGCCTGCGGAATGTTGTTGCGGGTTTTCCGAAATTCATCACACAAATCAAACTATTGATCGTACGTACAATAAACCCTTCTTGCTTGGACGCGGGAGGTTGGTTGAAGGATCGGTTTCGAGCAGCAGACCGGCGCTGCGGCATGAGGCCCCCAAGTGTTTCCTTGTTCTGCGATCTGCGACGTTCCGAACAGTCCCTCCGGCATGTGACCGCACTGCTGTATGCGAGCTGCCGGCGATTGGCACCCGCGCGGGGCGGCGGCGCGGGCACGGTGCGCGCGGGCGAAGCTGGTGCTGCGGTGGTTCCGTGACGACGCCCCGATCAAGTTGCTCGCGCTGAGGCCGGACTGGCGGTCTCACCGTTACCTGCACCAGGTGATCGACGTGATCGCCGAACGGGCTCCAGACCTGCATGACGTGGTCGAACGGGCACCCACCCAGCCACGGTCCGCAGCGACTTTCCCATTAGCTCGGTGCCCGTTGGTGCGTGGCTGTCGATGACGCCAGGAGGTTGTCCGGTTGCTAAGCACGGCATGCAAGCCGTCAAGATTGCGCGCCCGCGAAAGTCCCGATCGACGAACTCTGGCGACCGGGTTTGCCGTGGCAGACACGCGCCTGTCGGCAACACGGCCAAGGGCTGAACATCCAGCGTGGCAACATCGACAACCTGCTGGGCGATGACCTAAAAGCCGAAGTGCGTCCCGGGTCGAAGCTTCGTATCGCGGCGGTGGCCTTCTCGATCTTCGCTGTCATTCGTAGCAATGAAGGCCACAAATCAGCTACTGAAAGAACGCCGGCAGTTCTTTATCCCCTCGGGAACCGACGGCGGGTCATCGTTCGCGGTTCGCGGTTCGCGGTTCGACAACGCAATAAGTTGGCACTGCGAGCCTCGTCCACAAATGTGCGGACTGGGTGCGCAACAAAGCCACCGGCAAGGACAATAGCCGAATTTACGATGAGTTGGACCACGTCCAGTCACGCAGACCCATCGACGTGGTCAGCGCGAACCGTCCCACCGTGATCATCGACGAGTCACGGGAGATCGGGGTGCCGAAATTGCTTGAGGCCCGGCCGAAGTCCAGCTCGCGATCGGCCCACAGCTGAGCGACCCCGTCCACATAGTCCGTGCCGTCCGAGACAGCGGCGGCCGGATCGGTCTACACCTCGCCGGGCGGTCCGCCTGGGTTTAAAGCCACGCCGAGGCTTATTGTGCGCCCGCACGAATATCGAGCAGGCCTCACCCCGCAGCGGGTACGCGTCTCGTGTCTTACCAACCGAGACAGTCAATTTGGCGCCGCTTTCCCGCTCTGTAACCCCAAGCTGGGGTGCCTTTGAATTGCGCCAATGGGATCGACCGCATCGAGTTCGGCGCACGGTGACAGCGAGAGCTGGCGCAAAGCAACCGCTGCCAAGGTAAGGTGAACTAACTAGTTGCTGCATCGTTGCGCCGCCGCCCTTCCGCCGATCCACCCCCATGGCGTCTGCGCACCAACACTTGGAGCGTTATGGACAACCGGTACTTTCCGTTGGTCATCGTCGTGGTCATGCTCGCTCTCGGGCTGACGCTTACCGTCGCCGACTTCAGGCGGGCCGCCTCGCTGCGGCGACCGCTGTTGGTCGCGCTGATCTGTCAGTCGCTGGTCCTTCCGACCCTGTGCCTGGTCATTGCCGAGGTTTTCCATCTCGAGCCGAATCTGGCCGTTGGGCTGATGCTGATGGCTGCCGCACCCGGCGGCACGATGGCGAACATACTCAGTCATCTGGTCAACGGGGACCTGGCGCTGAATCTCACCCTGACCGCAATCAACGCCGTGTTGTCGATCTTCACCCTGCCGGCGATATTGGCGGTTTCGGTGACGTGGTTCTTGGGCGACGGACGCTTCCTGCCGCTGCAGGCGGACAAGTTTGTCGCGGTGTTCGGGCTTGTGCTCATACCCACGGCGATCGGTGTCGCGATCCGCCACCGCTTCCCTGAGCTCGCATTGCGCCTGCAGAAGCCAGTGAAGATCATCGCGGCGCTAATGCTGGCGGCTGGCCATCCTGGCGGCGATCGCGGGAGGGCGAACGACGCTGTGGAACAACATTGGCGTGCTGGCCGGTGCCGTCGTGTGCTTCTGCATCATTAGCCTCACGGTCGGCTACCTGGCGCCACGCTGGATGCATCTCGGCCCGCGGCAGGCCATCGCCGTCAGCCTGGAGATCGGTGTGCACAACGCCGCGCTGGCGATGGGAATAGCGCTGAGTCCGCAACTGCTGAACAACGCCGAAATGGCGACTCCAGCCGCAGTTTATGGAGGCTTTGCACCCTTCCTCGCCCTGACGTTCGCCCTCGCCGTCCGCCGCCTCGACCCGGCGTTTCGTGCTGTCTCCAGCCCAGACCGCCGCGAAGGAACCCTCCGTCTAGGCGCTGATGCGTCCGGCGACCGAACGCTGCGGTCGCGCCGGAAGTGGCGACGGGTGAGAATGGGTCCCTCGGGTTCAACTGCGCCAGAGCGGCGCCACGAAAATGAAAAGGGCCAGAAAGCCCATGAAGATAGCAAGCAGCCATAGCGATCGCCATCGGCATGGCATTCGCTGGTACGCCGGCCGCGCACGCCGACAACGACTGGATTGCCCTGGCGATCTCGGACTCCACCGGGCAGCTCAAGTTCGCTTCTGGAGGAGCCAGCCAAAGTGCAGCCCAGCAGGCGGCGATGGACGCGTGCCGCATGAGCATCAGCGACTGTCGTCTGCTGGCCAGCGGGGAGGGTGGGTGCGTCGCGCTGGTTATGAACGCGTCGAGCACCAAATACTTCGGAGCGTGGGGCCCGTCACGCGAAGAAGCGCAGGCAGCGGCGTTAGCGCGCGTCTCCGGCGGAAAGGTCCAACCTGACCACACCCACTGCCAGGGAGATCCTGCAAGCTAACCGGCCAGTTTGGCGCAGGTTCGGCCGCGGTGCGCGCCGCCGTCTTCGAGATCGGCTGCGGCCGTCAACCAACGATGCGGGCGATCTCGACGTACAAGGGGAGCCATGCGCTGCACGGCGGGGACGGCGATGTAGGACGCGGCGCCGCAGAGAACCGCAAAGAGGACGTAGGTGCCCAGCTCGAACTTTGCGTGGGTGACGTGGGCGTAGCAGTGGGCAATGACGATTCCCAACGTCGCAAAGATGTTTGGTGCGGCCAGGCCAAAGAAGATGAAGCCCGGACCCGCCGACTTCAGATCTTTGAGCTTGCGGGCCGCCGTCATCCCCATCTCGAGGAGAAACAGGCAAAGCGCGCCCTGGAAAGCCGATACGAAGAACGTATCGTCGTCATGCGTGACCTTCTGGCCCTGCAGGCCACTGATCAACCCGACGGCGATCGCGCCGACGAGCAGGCAGAGCCCGGGATTGAGCAATACCTCCTTCAGCGGAACGGCTTTGGGAGCGCGCTGGTCGAAGTGTTTGCGCCACTTCCGTGTCACCAGGCTTCGGCCGCGGGCGGGCTGCAGGGCCGTGCCGGGTCCGATACCCAGTCGGATGCCCGCGTTGACCGTTGGGGTGTAACCGGTTTCGTCGGGCATCAATCCCGCTGCGTCCATCCCTTGGTGGCGCAACCGCGCCACCAGATACAGCGCGATCAGGCAGCCTGGAATCTCCATGATCGCCAACATCACCGGCATGTACGCGTTGAAGGCGATGCCGACGGTGGTCAGTACCACCACGCAAGTGGCGAAGGTTCCTGCTGAGTCTGATCCGTAGTAGCCCGCGATCGTCGCCTTGTCGACCCGCGGAAGCTTGTTAAAACGAACCAACATGGCGTATGCCAGGAAGCCGATCACGAAGTTCAAAACGAACCCCAGAGCCATGAAGCCTGCGACACTGACGATGCTCGAAGGTTCGATCGCCGCGAGCTCTTCGCCTCCGTGCCAGCCGATCGCCAGCAGTAGATACATGGTCAGGCCCTGATAAATCACATGAGGGAACTCGAACCGTACCTTGAGGATCGCGATCAGGAACCCAAAATAGAAGAACATCAGCAACGGCTTGAAAAGGTTGTGGCTGAAGTTATTCCAGAACTCCTCCAGCATCGGCTGCTCCTGTCGTTGGCGCGGCGCAGCGGGAATCCTGCTCTGATGCGGCCCCTTGAAGTCTGCTCACCAAGCCAGCAACACTTTGCACCAAAGACTTGCTCTATTCAACACTTGCTAAACGCAAGCGCGTGTGAAGTGCGGCACGATACGTCCATGCGATTGCGGCCGCGCCACAGTGTTGTGGTGTACAACTTGTCGTATGCAACACCCACGGGTACGAAAAGATGCAGTGCCCGAGACCAAATCGGCCGCCGCGAGTCCGCACGAGTTGCGAGCCTTCGAGGTTGCCACCCGCGACCTGGCGGGTCTGGCCCTGCGCAGCATCGATGACGTGGGTGACGACATATCGCTGCCCCAATTCCGGCTGCTATTGGTCGTCCACGAACAGGGACCGTGCTCATCGAATGACGCCGCGCGCGCGATGGGTCTGGTGGCGTCCTCAGTTACCCGGCTGGCCGATCGGTTGACCACTTCGGGATACTTGGCCCGCGGAGCTGACCCGGCCAATCGCTCGATCGTCACCCTCAGTCTGACGCCGTCGGGCAGGGCTCTGGTGGGAAAAGTAATCCGGCGACGGCGGCGCGAACTCTCCAAACTGCTGTCGCTTCTCGACCCCGACGTTCGAGCTGCGTGCGCTCGCGGGCTCGACGAACTGCACGCGAAGATCGGCGACGAATACACGGTCGGAAGGCACGGGTTAGTGCCGCTGTGAGAGTGGCCGTGGTCGGCACGTGTACCGGCCTGGATCCGGGGTGAGCGCAAACTCCGGCGCTCTATCCCACGACGAGGATCCGGTGGCGATCCTGCGGCGGTGGCAAGACGCTGGTGGCGTCTGGCGTGTGGTTGCTCGAGTTCGCGACGAGGTGACAATCGGCCTGTACCCGTGCACGGGCGCTGAGGAAATCGATCGGTTCACGTCGCGGAGCCCACGGCTACTGCGGTTTCTTGTCGAGCCGGCTCCACCGCCATGACCAAAATCCGATCCCGTTCGGCCGAAAGCGATTATCCGCCAGGGCATCCCAAGTCGTAGCGGCCTACGTTCACGGCAGTGCCCAAGGCCGTACGGCGATCTGCCGCTAATTGTGTGGTGCGGCTAGGTGGCATTGTTCCGCGGCAGAACGGATAATGATCCGGCGCTGGGCGGCGATGTTGCCGTGCGGCGGACTGTGATTGTCCGAACCATCTTCGGCAAAGGAGTGGGGTGGAAAGCAACCCAGAGTCGCAGGCCTACCTGGAGAAGCGTCGGCTCAGGACCGGCAGTGCGGGCTGGATATTACTGGCGGGGCTCGGCGTCAGTTACGTAGTGTCGGGCGACTATTCGGGATGGAATTTTGGTCTCGCTCGCGGCGGCTTCGGTGGATTGGCGATTGCGACCGTCGTGATCGCGTCGATGTATCTGGCGTTGGTGCTGGGTATGGCAGAACTGGCGTCGGCGCTGCCGGCTGCGGGCGGGGGTTATACGTTCGCCCGGCGGGCGCTTGGCCCGTGGGGCGGATTCGCGACGGGTACCGCGGTACTGATTGAATATTCGATCGCGCCCGCAGCAATTGCCACGTTCATCGGTGCCTACGTTCAATCGTTAGGACTATTCGGCATCCGTGATGGCTGGTGGGTCTATTTGACGATCTATACGGTCTTCATCGGTATTCACCTGGCCGGAGTCGGAGAAGCGCTCAAGGTGATGTTCGTCATTACCGGGATAGCGCTTGTCGGCATCGTCATTTTTGCCGTCGCTGCTGCTGGCCGTTTCCACGTTACGAACCTGACGAATATCGCGCCTACGACCGCAGCTGGGGCATCTGCGTTTTTGCCGCACGGCTACCTGGGCGTGTGGTCGGCGCTACCGTTCGCGATCTGGTTCTTTCTCGCGGTGGAGGGGGTGGCGCTGGCTGCCGAGGAAACGGCGAATCCGGAGCGCAACGTTCCGCGCGGGATCATCGCGGCCATCAGTGTTTTGCTGGTGACGTGCACGGTCGTGCTGGTGTTGACCACCGGCGCCGGTGGGGCCCAAGCGATGTCGTCGTCGGGTTACCCGCTGGTGGCGGCGTTGGGGAAGATTGGCGCGGCTAGGGTCGTCAACTACATCGGGTTGGCCGGTCTCGTCGCCAGCTTCTTTTCGATTATTTATGCGTATTCTCGACAGCTCTTCGCGCTGTCACGCGCCGGCTACCTACCGACCGCGTTATCGATCACCAACTCCCGCAAAGCGCCGACACTGGCTCTTATCGTTCCCGGTGTCGTCGGCTTCGCACTGTCGCTAACCGGCAAAGGCGACTTATTGCTAAATATGGCTGTCTTTGGCGCCACCTTGAGCTATGTATTGATGATGGCCAGTCATATCGTGTTACGGCGACGCGCAAACGATATGAACCGCCCATATCGAACCCCGGGTGGTGTCGCCACGACTGGCTTTGCTTTGGTGGTCGCGGCATTGGCGCTCACCGCCACATTTTTGGTTGACACCGTGGCCGCCCTGTGCTGCCTCGGGGTATTCACCGCGTTCATGGCCTACTTTGCCTTCTATAGCCGGCACCGACTGGTCGCGAATTCTCCGGACGAAGAATTCGCTGGATCCGCCCATTCTGGGAGCGAGCGACGATGAGCTACCGGCAAACTATTTCCGGCACCACCTATGCCTTCGATGGTTTGGTCGACGTGCTGGCAAAAGCAACGCCATTGCGGTCCGGTGACCAGCTGGCCGGCTGCGCGGCTGAGCATGACGCCGAACGCGCCGCCGCCGCTTGGGTGCTTGCCGACATTCCCCTGACGACGTTTCTCAACGACATGGTCGTGCCCTACGAAACCGACGAGGTGACCCGGCTCATCGTCGACAGTCATGATCGCGAGGCATTCAGCCAGATCTCGCATCTGACGGTAGGCGGTCTCCGGGACTGGCTGTTGGTTGCGGCGGCCCACGGCGACAGCGCAGCGCGTATCGCCAGAATTGCCCCCGGCCTCACACCGGAAATGGTTGCGGCAGTGTCAAAGTTGATGCGAAACCAGGATTTGATTCTGGTGGCCGCGGCCGTAACCTCTACCGCAGCCTTCCGCACCACCGTCGGGTTGCCGGGCAGGCTCGCTACTCGACTGCAGCCCAACCATCCGACCGATGACCCTCGCGGAATCGCCGCCGGGATGCTCGACGGCTTGCTCATGGGGTGCGGCGACGCGGTGGTAGGCATCAATCCGGCGACCGACTCGCCGCACGCCACAGCGGATTTGCTTAATCTCCTCGATGACATCCGACAACGCTTCAGCATCCCTATGCAGTCATGCGTACTGTGCCACGTGACGACCACTATGGAGCTGATTGACCAGGGGGTGCCGGTCGACCTCGTGTTCCAGTCGATCGCGGGCACCGAAGGCGCGAATTCCACCTTCGGTGTGACCATCCCAATGTTGTTGGAAGCCAACGAGGCCGCGCGGTCGCTGCACCGCGGCACGGTTGGCCAGAACGTCATGTACCTGGAGACAGGACAAGGGTCGGCCCTCTCGGCTGGGGCCCACCTGGGCACGGGAGGCAAGCCCGTCGATCAGCAGACGTTGGAGGTGCGGGCGTATGCGCTTGCCCGAAAGCTGCAGCCGCTGTTGATCAACACGGTGGTCGGCTTCATCGGACCTGAATACCTCTACGACGGCAAACAGATAATCCGCGCCGGACTCGAAGACCACTTCTGCGGGAAACTGCTTGGCCTCCCCATGGGCGTCGACGTCTGCTACACCAATCACGCCGAAGCCGACCAAGACGACATGGATACGCTGCTCACGCTGTTGGGGGTGGCCGGCGCCGCGTTCGTCATCGCCGTCCCCGGCGCCGACGACGTCATGCTCGGCTATCAAAGCCTCTCATTCCACGATCCGTTGTACGTGCGGCAAGTGCTGGGGTTGCGGCCCGCACCCGAATTCGAAGCCTGGCTGGCGGGCTTGGGCATGGCCGACACCAATGGCCGAATTCTGCCTATCGATCTAGCGACCTCGCCGCTGCGCGCACTGGCGGGCGGTTGATGAGCACCCCGGACGCGCTGCCCACAGGCGACATTTGGGCTCTGTTGCGCGATACCACCCAGGCGCGCATCGGACTCGGGCGTGCGGGTAATTCGCTGCCGACTCGGCGGGTGCTCGAGTTCCAAGCCGCTCATGCAGCAGCGCGTGACGCCGTCCATGACCCGCTCGACGTCGACACCCTCACCGAGCAGGTCCGCGGGATCGGCATCGGCGCGCCACTGCACGTGCAGAGCAGGGCCACGTCGCGTAGCGAGTACCTTCGTCGGCCCGACCTCGGTCGCAGCCCCGCAGACCTGTCGATGCTCACCAAGACCGGCGCGGACATAGGCATCGTCCTTGCCGACGGGCTCTCGCCCCGCGCGCTCACCGAGCATGCCGCCGGCCTGGTTGAGGCGTTGCTACGGGAATTCGACAACCGGTATCGCATCGCCCCACCCGTAATCGCAACCCAGGCGCGTGTCGCCCTCGGCGACCACATCGGACACGCGCTAGCCGTAAGGACGCTGCTTGTGATCATCGGGGAACGTCCTGGCTTGTCGGTCGCCGACAGCCTCGGAATCTACTTGACCCATCTCCCAGCGCCAGGTCTCACCGACGCGGATCGCAACTGCATCTCCAACATCCATCCGCCCGACGGCCTTGATTACCAAACGGCCGCGGCAATCACCGCCACGTTGGTTGCCGGAGCGCGTAAACTTGGCCGCTCGGGCGTCACCCTAAAAGACACCTCTCGCAACGAACTTGGCGCCGGCAGCGCGCTGACGACCAGCGACGACACAATTTAGGTCAGGTGCAGCAGTTGGGGTCCAGGGCCGTGCATAGGGCTTGCAACGCGTCAGGGCGCACGCGGTGGAAAACATTCATCCCGCGCCGGTCGGAGATCACCAGGCCAGCTTTGCGCAGCTGGGTCAGGTGATGGCTGACGGTTGACTCGCTGAGGCCGAGGACCGCGGCCAGCTCCCCGGAGATCTCCTCACCCGCGGTCGAGCTGAACAGATACGAGATGATCTTGACCCGAACCGGATCGGCAAGGGCCTTGAGTCGCAGCGCGATCTGCAACGCATCATCGTCGCTCATCGGACCGGAGGCCACCGGGGCACAGCACACCGGCGCCGTCGTATCGATCATCGGCAACGTCTTGGGCACCCCATCATCATGCCACACTCCATTGACATATATCGAAAAGGTCGGCATGCTGGGGGTCGGTCCACTATTTCGATATATGTCTCACAACCTCGGAGGCTGGTTCTGATGTCTCGTTTTCAGCTCGCCCTCAATGTCGATGACCTCGACACGGCAATCACGTTCTACTCCAAGCTGTTCGGCACCGAACCGGCCAAAGTCAAGCCGCGTTACGCCAACTTCGCGATCGCCGACCCGCCGCTGAAGTTGGTGCTACTGGAAAACCCGGGACAGGGCGGGACGCTGAATCACCTGGGCGTGGAGGTCGGTTCCAGCGAGGTCGTGCACGACGAGATCGCGCGGTTGGGCGACGCCGGGATGTTCACCGAAGAAGAGATGGCTACCACGTGCTGCTTTGCCACCCAGGACAAGGTCTGGGTCACCGGTCCGGGCGGCGAACGCTGGGAGGTCTACACCGTGCTGGCCGACTCGGAGACCTTCGGCACCAGCCCCCAGCGCCGCGACACCACTGAGCCCGGCGAGAGCGTCTGTTGCGGGGCCCAAGACGCCGCCGAATCGTCGGCGCCGTCGTGCTGCTGACCGTCCAAGTTCGCGATGACCGCCACCACCGCTGAAACCCACTCGCCAGCTGCTACAAGGCTTTCCGTCTTGGACCGGTTGTTGCCGGTCTGGATCGGGCTAGCCATGGCCGCCGGTCTGCTGCTGGGCCGGCTAGTCCCCGGCATCAACACCGCCCTGAGTAAGGTTGGCGTCGACGGGATCTCGCTGCCGATCGCGGCCGGATTGCTGATCATGATGTATCCGGTGCTGGCCAAGGTCCGCTACGACCGCCTGCACACCGTCACCGATGATCGCCGACTACTGCTCAGTTCACTGCTGCTCAACTGGGTGGTGGGCCCCGCTGTCATGTTCACTTTGGCCTGGGCGTTGTTGCCCGATCTGCCCACCTACCGCACCGGGCTCATCATCGTCGGGCTGGCCCGCTGCATCGCCATGGTCATCATCTGGAACGACCTGGCCTGCGGGGACCGCGAAGCCGCCGCCGTGCTGGTCGCCCTCAACTCGATGTTCCAAGTCCTGATGTTCGCCGTGTTGGGCTGGTTCTATCTGGCCGTGCTGCCCGGCTGGCTCGGACTGCCCCAAACCGCGATCACCACATCCCCGGCCCAGATCGCCAAATCGGTGCTCATCTTCCTGGGCATCCCGCTGCTGGCCGGCTATCTGTCCAGGCGCGTCGGTGAAAAAGCCAAGGGCCGCAACTGGTATGAGACCCGCTACCTTCCGATCGTCGGACCCTGGGCGCTTTACGGGCTGCTGTTCACCATCGTGATCCTGTTCGCCCTGCAAGGCCACCAGATCACCAGCCGACCCCTCGACGTTGCCCGCATCGCCGTGCCGCTGCTGGCCTACTTCGCCATCATGTGGGGCGGCGGCTACGCCCTGGGCGCAGTCCTGCAGCTGGGCTACCCCCGCACCACCACGCTGGCGTTCACCGCCGCCGGCAATAACTTTGAGCTCGCCATCGCCGTGGCGATCGCGACCTACGGCGCCACCTCCGGCCAAGTGCTGGCGGGCGTCGTAGGACCCCTCATCGAAGTCCCCGTCCTGATCGCCCTGGTTTACCTCTCCCTGGCGCTACGGCGCCGCTTCACCCACCCGCACCACCCATCACCCAGGACGGCGAATGACTGAGCCGCACACCCCCAGCGTGCTGTTCGTCTGCGTGCACAACGCCGGCCGCTCCCAAATGGCCGCCGCCCTGCTGCAGCACCTCGCCGACGGGCGCATCGAAGTCCGTTCCGCAGGAACCGAACCCGCCGACCAGCTCAACGTCACCGCGGTCACCGCAATGGCCGAACTCGACATCGACATCACCACAGCCAGCCCGAAGGTCCTCACCAACCAGGCCGCCCAAGCCAGCGACGTCGTCATCACCATGGGCTGCGGCGACACCTGCCCCTACTTTCCCGGCGTCTCCTACCGCGACTGGAAACTCGACGACCCCGCCGGCCAGCCACTCGACACCGTCCGCCGAATCCGCGACGAGATAGCTGTTCAGGTCCGAGCCCTTGTCGACGAACTACTCCCCGAAACCAACATCGGCTAGCCGCCCACGGTCGTCCAACTCAGAAAAGATCATGGGGCACAGTCGGATACGCCCCCAGCCGACCTACAGATTGCGTCGGAAGCGGCGCATCCCGGCGATCCACCGCTCGTAGTCGGCGCCCTTCTGCCGATACATGGTCAGCACCTCGGGGTGCGGCAGCACCAGGAACGTCCGGTCGGCGATGGCCTGGACCACGAGGGCGGCCACGGTGTCCGGGCCGATCACCGCACCGGAACTGGTGACGGCGGCTGCCGCCACCCGCATCTCCGCGTCTGGCGAGTCGGACATGGCGCGCAGCATTGGCGTGTCCACACCCATCGGGCACACGCAGCTCACGCCGATTCCCTTGCCGCCGTAGGTGATGGCCAACCATTCGGCGAACCCGACGGCCGCGTGCTTGGTCACGCTGTAGGCGCCCCACTGAGCTGGGTCAGCAGGCCGGCGGCCGAGGCGACGGCGACGAAATGTCCGCTGCCACGCTCAAGCCATTCCGGCACAACGGCTTTGGCTGCGCGGATGTGGGCGCGCAGGTTGATGTCGATGATCCGGTCCCAGGCGGCTTCGTCGTCGCCGAGGCCGAGCTGGCCGGTGATGCCGGCATTGGCGACGTAGATGTCCACGGGGCCGAACGTCCGGCGTGCGGTGTCGAGCAGGGTCGCGATGCCGTCCGTGCTCGCGGCATCGGCGGCCGTCGCGACGCCACCGATCATCGTGGCGGTCTCGGCGGCCGAATCTGCGTCGATGTCGCCGGCCACCACCGAGGCGCCGGCCGAGGCCAGCCCCGCCGCAATGGACCTGCCGATGCCCGAGCCCGCTCCGGTGACCACCGCCACCGATCCGTCGATCTCCATGCGCACATATCTACTGCATCAGTTGCGCCGCAAAGTATCGGGCTGTGGTGGACAAGTTCGCCGGTGACGGGATCATGGCCCTGTTCGGTGCACCGGTGGCTCTGGAGGACCACGCCGAACGTGCGTGCCGCGCGGCGCTGGAGATCCACCGCGGAATCGGCGACCTAGCACGAGAGGTTTCTGAGCGTGATGGTGTGAGCCTCGCTCTGCGGATCGGGCTGAACTCCGGACAGGTCATTGCCAGGCGAAATCGGTTCTTCCGCAACGGGTTACACCGCCGTGGGTGAGCAGGTCGGAATGGCGCAACGAATGGAGTCCGTCGCCCCGCCGGGCGGTGTGATGCTCAGTGCGTCCACCGCGCGGCTGGTCGAGGGCGTGGCCGTGTTGGCGGCAGCAGAACTCGTCCACATCAAAGGGAGTGCTCACCCGGTCCACGCCCAGCAGTTTGACGGGCATCTCGGAACGTGAGCACGCCGCGGTCGGGGAGGTGTCGAATCTGGTCGGTCGGCGCTGGGAGCTGGCCGCCGTCGAGGGCCTATTGGCACACTCAGCCGATGGTCAGGGCGCGGTGCTGGCGGTGGCGGGATCACCCGGGATCGGCAAGAGCCGACTGGTCCGGGAGGTCACCGCGCTGGCCGCCGACCAGGGTGTCGAGGTGTTTGGGACCTACTCTGAATCGCACACCAACGACATCGCGTTCCACGTCGTAGCGCGGCTGAAGCGCTGTCACCGGGGTTCGGGGTATGGATGCCGGCGCTGCCCGCGCGCACATCCGGTCCCGAACGCCCGACATCGACCCCGAGGACCTCCTGCTGTTCGAGGACCTGATGGGTATCGCCGAGCCTGAGATTGCACTGCCGAAAATCGACCCGGATGCCCGGCGCCGACGATTGACCGCCCTGGTCAACGCATGGTCGGTGAGCCGCAAGTCCCCTGCCATATTCGTCGTCGAGGACGCGCACTGGATCGACGAGGCCAGCGAGTCCATGCTGGGCGAGTTCGTCACGGTGATCCCGCAGACTCCCTCGCTGGTTTTGGTCACTTACCGCCCCGAGTACTCGGGTGCGCTGAGCCGGGTGCCCGGTGCGCAAACCATCGCCCTTGCACCCTTGAGCACGTTGGAGTCGACGCGGCTCGTGACCGAACTGGTCGGTACGGACCTGTCAGTCTCCGACGTCGCATCCCTCGTCGCCGACAGAGCCGCAGGGAATCCATTCTTCGCCTTGGAGATGGTGCGCGACCTCGCCCAGCGGGGTGTCCTACACGGGAGCCGTGGGGCCTACACCTCGACTACCCCGAGTACGGACATCAGCGTTCCGGCCACCTTGCAGGCCGCTATCGCGGCACGCATCGACCGCCTCACCCCGGCGGCCAAACGCACCTTGTGCGCCGCGTCGGTTATCGGGTCGCGATTCAGCGAAGGCATTTTGGAGACGTTGGGCATCGATCCCGCCCCACAGGATCTGGTGAGCGGCGCGTTCATCGACCAGATCACGTTCAACGCCAACCCCGAGTACGTGTTCCACCATCCTCTGATCCGCACGGTCGCATACGAGTCACAACTCAAAACCGACCGCGCCGAACTGCACCGGCGCGTCGCCGCCGCAATAGAGGCGCAGGGATCGCCCGAAAAGGACGCCGCGCTGATCGCCGAGCACCTGGAAGCCGCAGGCGATCTACCCGCGGCGTACGGCTGGCATATGCGCTCTGCAAGCTGGGCCACGAACCGGGACATCACCGCCGCCCGGGCGTCGTGGGAACGTGCTCAGGACATCGCCGACCGGTTACCTCGAGACACCCCTGATGGATTGGCGGCACGGATCGCTCCGCGCACCATGTTGTGCGGGACCGCCTTCCGCGCCCATGCCCATGTTGCCGACACCCAATTCGAGGAATTGCGGCGGTTGTGCAATGCCGCAGGGGACAAGCCGTCACTGGCCATCGCGATGATCGGGTTGGTGGTCGATCGCGCGTTCCAGGCTCAGATCCGGGAGGCCTCACAGCTGGCGTCGGAAGCCATGGCGCTCGTCGAGTCGGTGAGCGACCCGACCTTGACGGCGGGACTGTCCTTTGCGGCCATCTACGCCAAGATGGAGAACGCCGAGTGGTCTGATGTGCTGCGGTGGTCCCAAATGGTGGTCGACGCGGCCGACGGTGATCCGTCGATGGGCAATTTCATCATTGGGTCTCCACTGGCGGCCGCCCTGGCGTCACGGGCCGTCGCGAGCTACTGCCTGGGCCGTCCGGGATGGCCCGAGGACTTGCGACACGCCCTGGCGATGGCGCGCAGCGTTGATCCGCTGTCGTTCGCGAGGGCCGTCACGTACGTCTACACGTTGGGAATACCGAACGGTGTGCTGAGCCCTGATGATCTCGCGATGCGCGAGATCGAGGATGCAGTGAAAAATGCGGAACGCTCCGGTGGCGATCATGCTGTGGCGCTCAGCCGAATGACACTCGGTCTCGCGCTGGTGCACCGGTCGACGGACGCCGAGCGTAACCGCGGAGAGCAGATCTTGTCCGAATTCCTGCGGCGAGGGCACAACAAGGGCGAGCTACCGGTCGCCAATGTGTTCCTGGCCCGCGAGAAGGCGCGACGTGGAGAACGTGACGAAGCCCTACTGCTCATGCACGGCGCGGTTGACGATCTGTCCCGTCAGGGACAGCTACTCGGGTGGGGCATGGTTGCCACGGGTGTCCTGGTGGAGACGCTGCTCGACCGAGCCACCGGAGCCCAACTCGCGCAGGCTCGGGCGGCGATCGATCGACTGGCGACCGCTGCCATCGATGGCGACTCGGTGATCCGTGATGCCTGGTTGGTACGCCTGCGGGCTCTGCTGGCCCGGGCGACCGGCGACGGCCGGTACCGCGACCTGTGCGACCGCTACACCGAGATCGCGACGACCCACGGTTTCCAGGGACACACCTCCTGGGCTCAGGCCATGCCGTAGTCGATGAATAAACGATGAGCCGCGACCATTGACCACCGGCGGCGGTCCGTGCCCCACCGACAAGTCGCCCCTCCTCCTGTACCCGATCTGGAGTGGATTTGCGACGATGTTGTCCAGCCATCTCTGGTTTCTCAACCGATGCGAAAGATGATTCCGTTGCGCAAATTGTTCGAGCTCGCCGAGCAGGTCGTTGAATCGCTGGCGGCCGTCGTTGGCATCCGGGTCGGGACCGAGGAGCCGACAGTATACGAGCCGCCGACTCACCGGCACAGTGGAAATACGGCGCTACGACATGCGCCTGGCCGCCGAGACGACGGTCCTCGATGACGAAAACCGTGCTCGGAATGTCGGATTCCGGCGGCTGGCGGGTTACATATTCGGCGGCAACCATCGCGATCAGACGATTTCGATGACGGCGCCCGTCAGCCAGCACTCGACCCGCGAGCAGATCGAGATGACGGCACCGGTCGTCCAGACCGCCGGTTCTGATCGAGGCTGGGTGATCCGGTTCTTCATGCCGTCGAAGTGGACCCTGGATACCCTACCGACGCCCAACGACGATCGCGTCCGCCTGGTCACTGTGCCCCCCGAGACGGTGGCGGTGCTGAGGTTCACCGGTGACCGCAGCCCCAGGGCCGTTGCCGCCCGTACGGCTGAGCTCGTGAAAGCATTGCAGGACAACGGCGTCAAGCCGGTCGGCGAGGCCGATGCCTGGTTCTACGACCCGCCGTGGACGCTGCCGCTTCTGCGTCGCAACGAGGTCGCGGTTCCGGTCGATCCGGAATCAGTGCCCGCCTAGGCTTCCGCGATGGCACGGAACGTTGGGCCGGTAGGGTTTGGTGCGATGAGTGATCGAGCCAACGACAACGTCGACGCAAAGCTGCTGACCGGCGTCTCCGAAACCGCATTGTTGACGCTTTACGGCAGGGCGCACCAGGCTGGCCGGCCGGACCCGATCATCGATGACCCGATGGCCATCAAACTTGTCGAGTCGATCGACTTCGACTTCGAGAAATTCGGCCGCAAGGGCCAGGAGATGGCGTTGCGCTCACTGGCCGTCGACCAGTGCACCATCAGGTACCTCGCCGAGCATCCCAAAGCGACCGTCGTCGCACTCGCAGAAGGCTTCCAAACCAGCTTCTGGCGTTTGGACAGCACACTGCCAAACGCGCAATTCCGTTGGTTGTCGGTCGATCTGGAACCGGTTATCGAACTTCGAAAGCGCTTCTTGCCGCATTCGCCGCGGATCACCCACCTCGCGCACTCCGCTCTCGAATACGGCTGGATGGCCAGGGTCGATGCCGGCAACGGGGTCTTCATCACCGCGGAGGGTCTGCTGATGTATTTGCAACCCCAGCAGGCGATGGGACTAATCGCCGAGTGCGCCGAGCGATTTCCCGGTGGGCAGATGTTTTTTGACCTGCCGCCGACCATTGTCAAGAAGCTCGCCCCGAAGGGGCTGCGGTCGTCCAAGCGCTACCGGGTGCCGCCAATGCCGTTCAGCCTCTCGGCGCCTCAGTTGGCGGATCTGGCCAACACTATGCCCGGGGTCAGGGCAGTGCAGGACGTACCAATGCCCAAGGGACGGGGCCTGTTCTTCGGGACCGTGTTCCCTGCGTTCTGGCGGTTTGCGCCAACGAAACGATTCCGCGGCGCATACACCCTGCTCGAATTCGGCTGACCGGCAGCCCGGCTTGGGAGGGGAGCGGGGTCGTTTACCGGGGGGCGATTCAGTCAGACAGCAAGCATACGACCCGCGGGTGTAGGACCTACGCACCGAAGTTTAAGCCAGCGGATGCATTGAGAATTTCCCAAGCGTCACGGTCGAAGATCTCTGACGGTGTCCCTCGGTCGCGCACGTAGTTGACGAGGGTCGCCGCAGTATCCCATCACTATGAAGGCAGAGGATCCTATGAACGACAAACTGAAATCCCTTGCAATGAAAGTGTTTATGGTCGTGCTCTTTCTCGCACTTGGGCCAGGGTTGTTCTTCTATGGCGCGCATACTCTGATTGCGGGTCCGGGCAGTGAGGTCCGTTGTGGCGGCGAAGTCATGCACGATGGCCAGGTCTGTCGCGAGACTAGTCATGGCTCGACCGTCGGCAGGTCCTATACAGAACAACGCGACGAGCAGAACAGCTTCATGAACCGCTTTGGCTACCCCATCGTCGCCCTCATCCTCGGGTCTGTGGTCCTCTTGGTCGGCGGCCGCGTTTTCTGGTTATCGGCGCAGAGGCGGCGCGGACGCCCCGGTGCACCAGCCGGGTAAAACACTGTCGGGTGCCCGGGGTGGCCCGTGCCGTCGGCCACGCGCACCCCGCTTACGCGATAATCGGCCAGTGATAACGCCTGCCGCGGGACCGAACTAACAGTGACCGTTCCCCTGCTGGTGACAGCTGCCATCGTCGAATTTGCCGGCATCATCGCGCTCGGCGTTCTGCTCGTCGTTTCTCGGCAGCAACTGAAGGGGGCGCGGCGCGCACTGGGGCGCAGCCGACAAGACAGGCCCCGCCGCCGAAGCCGCGGAGTCGCGCCGTTGGCCGTCAGGACGGCGCTGCGAACGGCCGACTCGCTGATCAACATGGGCATCGGCACCGTGCGCAATTCGATCGAGGATCTCGCAGGCTGGGCCCAAGTCGAACGCCCCGATCTCGCCAGGCTGACCGCCGACGGCCAAGTCGTGATCGTCTTCTCTGATATCGAGGGTTCCACCGAGCGCAACGAGGAGTTGGGCGATCGACGATGGGTCCAATTGCTCGAGCGGCACAACAAACTCATCCACAAGCGCGTCGAAGATCACAACGGCCACGTGGTCAAGAGCCAAGGCGACGGATTCATGATCGCCTTCTCCGATCCCCGACAAGCCGTCCGCTGCAGTATCGCCGTGCAACAAGCCCTGCACGAAAGCGCTGAGCACTGGGAACACATCCGGGTGCGCATCGGCGCTCACATGGGTACCTCCGTGAGACGCGGAGACGATCTGTTCGGGCGCAACGTCGCGATGGCGGCGCGGGTCGCGGCGCAGGCCGACGGCGGCGAGATTCTGGTCAGCGAGCCGGTGCGTGAGGCGGTCGAAGGCCTGCCCGATATCCGGCTCGGCGCCCTTCGCCAGGTCGAACTCAAAGGCTTCCGCGGCAGCCATGCTCTGTATCCGGTCGAACTGCCGATCTGACTGCAGATCTAGAGGCGCCAAAACGCGATCTGAGTTGGTATTTCCGGGTGGCTCCGGCACGACTCGAACGTGCGACCTAGGGTTTAAGATTTGGCGACTGTCGCGGGTTGTTAGATTCTAACTGTATGTACTTGTGCTGCAACAGGTTTAGTTGATGATCGGCATCGGCGAGAACCCGCCAATTACCGTCGAATCGTGGTTCCGGCGAAACGCTGCCACAAACGGCGCCACTTTATATTCCGATTGGCGTTACGCTGCCCAGCCAAGTTGACGGCGCTGTTACGGATGAGATGCGCCTTGCTCACTGGGAGTTCTGTTGCCGCAGAACCCGTTCTGCGATCACCAGGACATCGTCGACGCTCACCGAGGTCGCCCCGGGGTCCTTGGCGGCGTCGTCGTAGGACCGCAGGCGAAGCGCATCGGGCCACCATGGGTGAGTGGCCATCTCCGCGCACACAGCGGGGCCGCCCTGCGCCTGCAACGACAGTGCAGAGGTTGCCGACAACCCGTCGGCGTACCCTGGCTCGGTAGCCATCAGGTAGCGCTTGGCCGCAACGTGAGCCCCTGCGAGCCATCCCACCCGGGCGCCGAATCTCGGTGTCAGCCATTCGCGGGCGGCAAGGTCGTGTCGGGTGCGGTTCGGCGAGTCGCATCGTGGGCTGTGGGCGAGATCGTGCAGCGCGGCCGCGAGGACCAGTTCGTCGTCTGCCTTGTCTTCGATTGCGCGGGTCGCGGCCTGCAACGCATGGTCGAGATCGTTGACGGCCACCTCGTCCCAGACTCCACGCAGGGAGTGGAGCAGGGCCGCGGTTTCCCTCAGTACAGATTCCTCGGAGGCAGGCACCCTGCCAGGATATCTGCGTGTGATGCTGCACGTTAGCCCGTGGTGGGCGTGGTGGGGTGGTGTTGCCGCGGGCCCACCGGGCACAGCGACGAGGTGGTGGCTGCCGAGCAGCCCGCGCCGGTACCGGATCCATTGGGTCCGTTGGCAAACGGTCCTCAAATGAGTTTCAAAGAAAATACCCAATTGCGGCGCGGGTACGGGTAGCGTTTGTCTGCGCATCGGGGTAGCTGGCGGCGCGGCGTGCTGGTCATGGCTCCGAGGATCTGGCCGCAGCGGAAGAACTCGCGGCGGATCTACTGGCCGCAGCCGACGAGCTGGATAGGTTGGAGAAATGAGCCACAGGGGATTGCTGCGGATGGATCTGGCGTGCCCCGAGGGACACGTCGTCGGCCACCTGATCCGGCAAATCGAGCACCACCCCATCGAGATCGACCTGCCCGACACGGCGCGTGAGGAATGGCCGCGGGGCGGCGACAAGATGTTCACGTACCTGACTTGCCACGGCTGCAACCGCCGTATTTATGGGTCGACAGAAGCGATCCAGGAGAAGGCCACTTGGCTGTCTGAGAGTGAGTCCGAAAGGCAGGGCAGACACTCGCTGCGCTACATAGAGGACAGCCTGGCGTAAGCGCCCCACCCGCGCACTCAAACGCGTGAAATGCGTTGGGATGTATGGGAATGACAGGGGCGAGCGGTCAAAAGAAGATCCACAACCAAGCCACGACCCGTCTCGATCGCTAGCGGCAACTCGGCCGGTCGCCAAACTCTGCCTCTACGGGGCCGTGTCCCTAACGCCGGTCTGCGGCCCCCATGCACCCACCCGGACCGAGAGACAACAACCCCGTCAAGGGCTGCGCAACGGATGGTCCCCGCATACGGGCTCAGGAAATACGTCATAATAACGGCGAATCAAGGAGAAACATTGTCGGAGAAAATCTTAGAGGTTGGCAATAGCTATTGCCTGAATTGCCGCGTCGACGCCCAATATCAAATCATTGATATGACCGGTGACGGCCAACGAATGGACCGTCAGTGGCTCTGTCCAGGTAATCACCGTGATACTCACGTGGAGGACGAATACAAGCAATACAAGTGGGAGAACCGGCCGCGTCGTTCTTAAGGGACCTACTACCCCAACCTAGGACGATGGGGTCCCCGAGGCTCACGTCAACGTGGAGCTTGTGCGGCGATGTGGCGACCTGGGCATCCGAGCTAACGCGGACACCTGAATATTCGTCCTCCTCACGGATGACCTCGGACCTCGCGGCACCGGCGTCGAACTCGATCCCGTCGTCCTCGGGTGGGCGCACATCGAGGACGGACTTGATCAGGGCGAGAACCGGGGCCTGGGCGTTGCCGATCTCCGTCCGGCAAGGTCGACGTCACGAGTGGGACGACGGTTGCCGAACGCGGCAAGGAGGATCTCCCGACCGGCGTGCATCCTCGACGCTTGAGAAGCGCGCATACATCAGCACAGATCTCAGCAGGGATTGTCACCCATCAGTTCCGGTGGAGGAGCTAGGGCTGGTGCAGAAATCTCAGTCCAAGTCGGCGAGTGCCTTGCGGGCGGCTTCTAGTTCGGCTTCGAGGGCGGTGACCCTGGCGGCCTGCTGGGAGCGCGCCTCTTCGATTATCTCGTCGATCGGGGTGGAGAGGTCCTCGTGCAGTTCCTTGGCCGCGCGGGAGACGGCAGCGGCCGCGACCGCGAGGTCGCGGGTCAGATAGGTGGAGCCCTGCTTGAGCTCGGCGCGCCATTCGCCGTCGGCGGTACCGGTGACAGTAAGGGTCAGCTCAAGAGTCTTGGTCCTCTTGCCGGCCGCCTTCTTGGCGGGGGCCCTCCTGGGCTTCTCCTCGGCAGAAGCTTGAGCCGCCGCCGCGTCGGGCGCCGGCGTATTCGAAGGCGAGGTGCTCTCGACAGAAGGGACGAATTCGTCGGGAGTGTTGTAGTCGGTGGACGGCGCTTCGGCTGACAGTGTGTCTACACTCATCGGTGCTGTGGTCTCCTCTTGAACATGGCCCGCTTGAGCGGGCTGGCGCTGAGAGTGCAATTAGAACACACGTTCGACTAACGGGCCAAGTTGCCACTCGTCAACTCACCGTGAAGCGTTGTGCGTGGGCGGTGCGGGCGGGTGAGGGTGCCGAATGCGGTTGCTGCCCCAGCCGATTTCCCATCCTTTGCCTTCATCGAAGTACTCGGCGTACGCGATGGGTGGCGTGCCAGCACGCTCGACGAGCTGCATGAGGTCGATGAACCAAGAGACGTACGCGGGGTCGTCGGCGGTCGGCCCAGCCCAGGGCAGCGCGTTCAGGATGAGGTCGGCGACCGTCTCGGGACTGGTCGTCACGGTGACCTCGCCGCCGGCGAATTCCGTGAGTCCGCCGGTCGAATACGTGATCGCGGCCTTATCGTCACGCAAACCGCGAAAACCGCCGCCATCGATCAGATTGTCGGCAGTAGTGACAACGACGCGCCAGTACGCGCCCGACGGGCTCATCCCCGGCACGGCGCGCACGCTGTGGTAGCCACGCTGATGCAGGACCCTGATTCCCTGCAAGATACGGATGGGTGTCGACGACGCCAGCTCCGCACGGACCTCCTGGTGTGCCTCGGGCGCGAAGGCCACCAGCCTGACCTCTTCGACGCGGGTATCTGCGGCGGCGATCGTCTCAATTGCCACCGCGATGGCGTCACGTCGCGGCCAGCCGTAGACGCCACTGCTGATCAGTGGGAATGCGATGCTTCGAGCGCCGAGTTCGTCGGCCACCTCCAGCGCGCGGCGGTAACAGGACTTCAGCAGGGAGCGATCGCGCTGCCCGGCGTTGTAGTTCGGGCCGACCGTGTGGATAACGCGCTGGGCGGGTAGGTCGCCTGCCGTCGTCCAACCGGCATCGCCCGTGGCGAGCCCGTCGGGGAATCTCTCGATGCAATCGCGCATGATCGCCGGGCCACCACCGGCATGGATCGCGCCGTCGACACCGCCACCACGCGCATGGCGTTGTTCGCCGCGTTGACGATCGCGTCCACGTCCTGCTTCGTGATGTCCCCAAGAACGACGGTGATGACCGGCACGCCGCCAGTATGCCGATGACCACGGCGCCCGCAGACACGGCCAGCGACAATCGCGGCTCGTCCTCGACGAGTAGGGATTAGAAGGGTCTCCTACCTGGGCTTTTGCCGAAAACGGTGGTTGCGGGCTGTTGATGGTAGATGTTGGTAATTCGCTCGGGCGCAATGTGTTTGAGTGTTGGTCGGCCATGGCAAGAACGGATGCTGATGGGTGTCCTGCGGACTGTGTGCGGACGGGGCTTGTGACCGTCACGACCCCTGGTGGACCGTGTGGTCCAGCTGGTCCGCGACGGCTACTGGGCGATTTTCGACACCACCGACCTGGGCATTGAACCGGGGCCCAGCTGGTTGAGATCGTCGACAACCGGATCGAGGCGTTCGCCGCCAAGTACTGCGACCTCTACCCGGCGGCCATGCGGATCCTGCTTACCGACAACGCAGGGCTGACGGCCTATCTGCGGTTCCCGGTCGAACACCATGGGGGCGTTCGACATTCGAATTTCATTGAACGATCCTTTGGGGAGACCAAGCGACGGACCAAGGTCATTGGCCGATTCCCCGGCGAGACCAGCGCCATCAGCCTGGTGTGGGCGGTGCTTGATCGCGCCTCGGCCGGCTGGCGCGGCCTCACCATGACCCCGGTCGGCACCCGGCTGCTGCAAGACCTACGCCGGTCACTGCTCGACCCACCCCGTGAACTGCGGCCGCCGCCTTCCACCACAAGTGGCGACACCGACCAGGTCGATCCCATCTCAGCCACCGCGTAGCGACCTCGGGTCGCGTCGCCGGTAGGTCCCCCAGACAGGAGGACAGATGTTACCGCTGATCCTGACGGCTGGCGGTGACAAGGTCGATCGGTGGGATGTAGCCGGTGATGCTGTTGATGGTGCGGTGCAGGCCGTGGTGGAGCGCGTCGATGTCGCAGCGGGCCAGGCCGCCAGCGGTGGCGATGACGTGTTCGGTGGTGAACGCTAGGTCGTTGATGGTGACCAGGATGCGGCGGTCGGCGGTCTTGGCCACGGCCACCTGCTGGGGATCGAGTTCGCCGAGCGTATCGCCGGGCAGGTGTTCCGCTTTCAGCGCGGCCTGGATCGCCGACACGACGGGCGGACCGATCGGGCGCAACCCGGCAGCGGTGACGTTCGGCATGAACACCGAGAACAAGGTGCCGGCGTGGGTCACCAGCAGGCATTTGCGTCGGTCGATCCAGACCAGGTGGGCGTACCAGTCCTGCTGGCTGGCTTGGCCGATGGCCGGCTCAGACACCCGCAGCAGCGTCAACACCCTGGCGGTGCATCGCAGCATCACGAGTCATGATCGTAGGCAGAGCCACCGGCGATCGGTAGGCAAGAACGCGGTAGCTTGGCGCCGGTACAGTGTGGCGGCGTGTTGGTCGCTGATCTGGGTCACTTACTCGACATGCCGCACGACGCTTCGGGTCCCGCGCGGCGCCTCGCGCAGCATTTGGGCGACATTGTCCGGGCGGGTACCGCCGGCGAGGTCGGTGATCCGTGGGTGTCGGCATTGCCGTGTCGGCGCCGACCGGCCCATCGGCGCTGCCCCGGGCGGATGACCATTGCCATCGTGGGGGCCGAGGCGTCCGCGCCGATCCGATGGTGTTGCACCGTCTGTGACGACGAGGGGGTGATCAGCAACTGGGCGGACTCCCCATACGACCTGCGCCGCCGCCGGCTCAGCCTTGCCGGCGACATCGACGAGGTCATCGTCAGCGATAAAACCGCCGCCGTGTTACGCGACCTGTGCTGCTTGACCCCGACTGTGAGCGACTGGTGTTTGGCATGCGCGCCAACCCCGACGGCGCCGCCTTGCTGACCAGTGCAGACGACCTGGAGGAGCTGATCGGGTTCGTGGCCGCCGAAGCCAACCACGAACCCAACCGGCGCCGCCAAGACCGCCTCGACGCCGCGTTTAACGCACTAACCGAGTCCGCCCAAACCCTTTACGGCTGAACATTCTCGGCCTCGAAGTATCGCCCTGGGCCTGCCAAAGCATCCGGAGCGGGGTGAATGGAACCCACACCCCTCATCCCTGACCCCATCACCTTCGGACGCGACCGGGCGCAACGTGTAGGTCGAAGGAATGTCGCCGTTTGTAGTAGCTGAAACACAGCTGCGCAGCCTCGTCGGCGTCGAAAATCTCGTGACCGCTTCGCATTTCGGTGCTGGGGGGCAAGACTATGGGCACATCCAGAGGTGCATCGTCAGTGTGAGGATGCCCGACAACGTAACGCCCCCAGTCGACTCCGCACGGGGTTCTTAACACCGTGCTGAGGCTGCCGAAGAGGACTATTGGCTCGCTGACTGGCGCTTGGCCGTTTGCCGTCGAAGTAAGTACATACGCTCCGGCGCCCCTGCGAACGGGCCGGGCGGTTCTACGGATTGCCGGTAGCATTTGCGCTCCCCATTTGTTTTGCGCCGCCGGCTGTTTGGCTGCGATTATGGATTGATGGTCGATGCCGGATGAACCGCTAGGGCGGTCATTGACGTCATCGCCCACGTCCACGGTCACTGATGGCCGCCACCGCCTCATCCGGCGCCAGTGGCAGCAATGAGCTATTCGCCGAACCCGCCGATGGTCTGCGCTGATCAGCCAAGGTGCTGCGGTGGGTGCGAAAGCAGCCGCAGTGGGTGCCATCCATGCCACTGCGGCCGTGCCCCACACCGCGCCGGCCACCCCGTTCGATGCTGCGGTTCAAGCCGCAATGATCGCGCTGCTTCAGCAAGACGCCGCCGCCTCCATGACCAGCGCGACGAGTGCGAGCACCCACGCCGCCGGTGCTGATGCCTCAGTGGCCTCTGTGGTCGACGAAGAAGCGCAATCGACACAGAGCCTGACCCGGGTTGGAGAGCAGATCATCAGTAGCGGGATGTACACGGGTGGTTCGGCGTCTGCGATGCCACTCGCGGCCTCGGCGCCCTCAACGGGTGGTGGTCCGCCGGGCGGTGGCGGCGGTTCCCCGCCGGTGCTGGGCTCGATGGTGCCGCCGCCAGTTGCGTCGCCGTCCACGTCCG
The DNA here is from genome assembly GCA_963748885.1 of uncultured Actinomycetota bacterium. Lineage (GTDB taxonomy): Bacteria > Actinomycetota > Actinomycetes > Mycobacteriales > Mycobacteriaceae > Mycobacterium. Next base: position 72,917 of record CAVVLC010000017.1, on the reverse strand, counting down.
CACCGTCGGTGACACCGGGTACCGGGATGCCTGGAACAGGTGCACCTGCGCATCAGGTCGCGCCGGTGCCGTCGTCGGCGCCCACACCGGCAGCGGTTGCACCCGCCAGCACCGGTGCCGCCGCACCCTCTGTGGGAGCCCCCGCGCCCGCCGGTCGCGGCACGATCCAGATGCTGGGCGGCCCACACGGGCTAGGACCGGCACCACAGGCGCCGTACTCGCCACTACCACTTGAGCCAGGACAGCCAGCCCCACCGCCGCCTTTCCCACTGCCGCCGCACAACACGCCACTACCCCCGACGCCTCCCTCCTGGGCGAATCCACCCAGGGAAGAGACAGCTAGGAAGGCGAAGGACCAATACAAGGATCTAACAAAGAAAATTGAGCAGCATAATTCTTGGCGACCCGATCCGGGCGATGCGAATGCGGTGGAATGGTACAACGCTGAAGCCAAGTATTACAACGAATGGAAAGCGCAGCTCGAGGGTCAGTTATGGTGTAAAAGAGACATTCGAGGCTATTACCAATTTGAAGGGTATGATTGAATTTGAATTTATACCGCCATAAGCAAAAGGATGGTTAAATGCCGAAATCGAATGTGAGTGTGGGGTGGGGGTCACGTGTGGAATCGGTGGATGATGCCGCCGATAGGGTGGCGCGGCTGGTGACGGCGCTGGCCGGACTCGATCCCGCACTGACCGGGTGGCGCGGAGGCCGCACGAAAAGCGCCGAGATGGTAGTGACAACCGATCACGCTGACCTGGTGGAACGACTTCTTGAGGGCCGTACCCGAGGCGACACCGCCAACGAAGTCATTGAGTCACTTGGGTATTCGGTGGTATGGTGCAATGGAGCCGACGACCACCGGGCAGTTCAGCGACGATGCGGGTCCATATTGGGGCGAGCCCGCGACTAGGAAATAGTGTGGCGCTTAATCTGCCCGATCCCGAGGCCGTCCCGAGCCTCTACACCCGCGACACGGCGCATAAACTTGTTTGCACCCTGGTGCAGCTTTTCACCCCGATACGGTGCTCTGGTCAAATGACAATCTTCTCGATAAGCAAAGGGAGCCGGATCGCCCCAGCGAGGACGGCCGCGGGTACATCAGTGGCACGTGGTCGGCGAGCCAGCGGGCTGGGCGAACTACCTCAGCGATTCCAATCCGGTGAAATTCGATGCCGCGCTGTTGCCGGCCGGCGCAACGGTCGAACATCTCGGCAACGGCACGCTCGTCACGCTCGGCAACGATCCCGCCGACCCACCGCTCGACGATGTCCTTCAGGTCCGCAGAGCAATGGGCTACCCCGTCGGGGGTAATGATGGACAGCAACCTACCGAACCCTCGACTCCTTCTGCAGGTCAGCCAGCACCGGGTGCTTGGGGGTCCAAGCCGTAGGCCACAACATAGCTTCACAAGCCAAGTCGTCATCGACTCCAATGCCGCACGACGGTCCCGAGCGCGCGGTCGGTGACAGCTGACTGGGACCAGGGTTTCGCAGAGCGCTGTCTGGGATGCACCCGCGAGCCGCAAAGTTGCTGGGGCAGGCCCCGCGCGGGCAACGGGTGACAAGAGGCGTTTTTGGGCCTTCAGCAAATCCGCAAGCCCGTCTATATATATGGTCTGAGCTGCAAAAAGTGTTGGTGCCCCCGGCACGACTCGAACGTGCGACCTAGGGATTAGAAGGCCCTTGCTCTATCCACCTGAGCTACGGAGGCAATGGTGGGACAACTTTAGCCCGGTTTAGCCCTGTTTACCCGAGGAGGGGTGTCCAGGAGGGGTGTCCGGGAGGCGCCATACGGTGCTTGTTTGCAGCGACTTTCCCGCGACCGCCCAGATATCCGCAGGTCAGCGTTTACGGTGGTGGAAATTTCGGGTGTTCCGGCCGCAACGCGTGCAAAAGTCTTTCGCTGCCGCCAGATATCGGTTATGGTGTGATCCTCGACACACGTACAGCACCCGGCTGGCAATTAGCCGTTAACCGCAACGAGGCGTGTGCCTGACGTCGAGGGGTGACGTTTACTATGAGCATGGCCATGAACGGTGACTTCGCGGTGCTCGCGGGCTGGTGCCCAGGCGCTGCGACATGGAGCGCAACTGGCGGCCGACGCCAGAGATACCTACCGGGCAGGCGCGTTGCTGCTGCGCGGTTCGCCGTCTGCTGTGGGCTGGGTCGCCGGCTGGTTGGCCACCGAGTTTCCCGCTGCATGTCGTGACCGGGCACGCGCTGTCCCGGGTATCGCCGCCGTCGATCAACCGCAGTTGGCACGACCTGGGCCGCGCAGCGCGCCGACCAAAGCCTCACCGCGGCGCTGCAGGAATCGTTCGGACCGGACTTCCGCGAGCAGGTGTGCCATCCGACCAGCGTTCACCCGACGCGGTGGCGCCGCCGCGGCGGATTGTTGCCGAAGCCCGGACCGCACCGCCGGTACGCGGCGCAGACGTCCGACATTTCCTACGGTCCGCGTGCTCGCGACAATCTGCTCGACATCTGGCGGCGTCCCGACCTGGCGCCCGGCGCGCCGGGCGCCGGTGCTGATCCAGGTCCCCGGCGGCGCGTGGGCGATCAATGGCAAACGCCCGCAGGCCTACACGCTGATGAGCCGGATGGTGGAACTCGGCTGGATCTGCGTCTCGATCAACTACAGCAAGAGCCCGCGCTGCAAATTCCCGGCCCACATCATCGACGTCAAGAGGGCGATCGCCTGGGTCCGGGAGAACATCGCCGACTACGGCGGCGACCCCGATTTCATCGCGATCACCGGCGGGTCGGCGGGCGGGCACCTGGCTTCCCTGGCGGCGCTGACCCCCAATGACCCGGCGTTCCAGCCCGGGTTCGAAGGCGCCGACACCACGGTTCAGGCGGCGGCGCCCTACTACGGCGTCTACGACTTCACCGACTTCGACAACATGCACGAAATGATGCTGCCGTTCCTTGAGCAGTTCGTGATGAAGGCCCGCTACGCCGACGACCCCGAGCGATTCACGGCGGCCTCGCCGATCTCGTACGTGCACAGTGAGGCGCCGCCGTTCTTCGTGCTGCACGGCGAGAAGGATCGCGATGGTCCCCACCGCCCAGGCCCGGGCGCTTCTGTGCGGCGCTGCGCGGGGCCGGGGCCGCCACGGTGTGCCTACGCCGAGCTGGCCAACGCCCACCACGCCTTCGACATCGCTCCGACCGTCCGTTCCCGGCTGGCCGCCGATGCCGTCGCGGACTTTCTTGGTGTCATCTACGGGCGCCAAGCCGAAGCGCAGATGGACTTCGTTGCCGCTGTCGGCATCTCCGGCCAGCTGAACCGGGCATCCGCACTTGCGCGGATGTTCGCAACTCGACCGCCCGCCAGAATTCTCGTCGACCCCGCCCTGCCGCGCCACCGCGCTGTAGCGGACGCCCTCACTCGCGACCGCTTTCACCGGCGCGTCAACCCGACTAGCGTTGTGGTGGCGAGTTGGCTGTGACGGGTCTGAATCGGGAGGCTTGATCGGCGGTGACGGTTTGGCGTGATCCGACGTAAATTGACCATGGCTGAGTCCGTCGAGGCCGGCGCGATTGTCCGACGAGCTTGGACCGGTCGACTATCTGCTGCATCGGGGCGAGGCCAACCCGCGCACCCGCTCGGGCATCATGGCGCTCGAGCTCCTTGACACGCACGCCGGACTGGGAGCGTTTCCGCGCCCGGTTCGAAAACGCCTCCCGCAGGTGTTGCGGCTGCGGCAGAAGGTTGTCGTGCCGACGCTGCCGACGGCCGCCCCGCGCTGGGTGGTCGACCCCGACTTCAACCTGGACTTCCACGTGCGCCGGGTGCGGGTCGTCCGAACCCGGCACCCTGCGCCAGGTGTTCGATCTCGCCGAGGTGATGCTGCAGTCACCGCTGGACATATCGCGGCCGCTGTGGACGGCCACCCTGGTCGAGGGCCTGGCCGACGGCAAGGCCGCGACGATGCTGCACCTGAGCCATGCGGTCACCGACGGAGTCGGCAGTGTCGAGATGTTCGCGGAGATCTACGACCTGGAGCGCGATCCGCCGCCCCAGGCCGACGCCCCCGCAGCCCATTCCCGCAGGATCTGTCGCCCAACGACCTGATGCGGCAAGGGCATCAACCACCTGCCCATGGCCGTCGTCGGCGGCGTCCTGGGCGTCGGTGACCGGCGCGGTATCGGTGGCCGGGCGTGCCGTGCTGGAACCCGCGTCCACGGTGTCGGGCATCGTCGGACTACGCGCTCTCGGGCGTGCGGGTGATGAACCGGGCCGCCGAGCCGTCGCCGCTGCTGCGCCGACGCAGCCTGACCACTCGCACCGAAGCGATCGACATCCGGCTCTCCGACCTGCACAAGGCCGCGAAGGCCGGCGGCGGTTCGATCAACGACGCCTACCTCGCCGGCCTGTGCGGCGCGCTGCGGCGCTACCACGAGGCCCTCGGCGTGCCGATCAGCACGCTGCCGATGGCGGTCCCGGTGAACCTGCGGGCCGACGGTGATGCCGCCGGCGGCAACCAGTTCACCGGCGTCAACCTGGCGGCGCCGATCGGCACCGTCGATCCGGTGCAGCGGATGAAGAAGATCCGCGCGCAGATGACGCAGCGTCGCGACGAACCCGCGATGAACATCGTCGGATCCATCGCGCCGGTGCTGAGCGTGTTGCCGACGGCCGTGCTGGAGGGGATCACCGGTTCGGTGGTCGGCTCCGACGTGCAGGCCAGCAATGTGCCCGGTCTATCCCGGGCGACACCTACATCGCGGTGCGAAAAGTATTGCGGCAGTACGGCATTGGCCCGCTGCCCGGTGTGGCGATGATGGTGGTGCTGATTTCCCGCGGCGGCTGGTGCACCATCACCGTCCGCTACGACCGAGCGTCGGTGCGAAACGACGGCGTTGTTCGCGCAGTGCCTGCTGGAGGGTTTCGACGAGATCCTCGCGCTGGCCGGCGATCCGGCACCGCGTGCGGTGCCGGCGTCGTTCGTAGCGCAGCCGGCTGGACCCGACGTCTGCGATCGGTGTCGGGCTCATGAGCACCCCAAAGGCCCCGACGACAATGCCAAGGAGCGCGGGACCAAAAGGCCGGAAGCCGGCGTCGGACTTGCGGCTGCCCGGCTCGGTCGCCGAGATCATGGCCAGCCCGCCGGGACCCGAAGGTCGGCGCGTTCTTCGACCTGGACGGGACGCTGGTGGCCGGCTTCACCGCCGTCATCCTCACCCAGGAGCGGCTGCGGCGCCGCGAGATGGGTGTGGGTGAGTTGCTCGGCATGGTGCAGGCCGGGCTCAACCACACGCTCGGGCGCATCGAGTTCGAAGACCTCATCGGCAAGGCGTCCGGGCGCTGGCCGGGCGGCTGATCGACGACTTGGACGAGATCGGCGAGCGGCTGTTCGTTCAGCGGATCGAGTCCCGGATCTATCCCGAGATGCGGGAGTTGGTGCGGGCTCACGTGGCCCGCGGGCACACCGTAGTGCTCAGCTCGTCGGCGCTGACCATCCAGGTCGAGCCGGTGGCCCGCTTCCTCGGCATCAGCAACATGCTCACCAACAAGTTCGAGACCAACGAAGACGGGCTGCTCACCGGCGAGCGTGCTGCAGGCCGATCCTCTGGGGCCCCGGCAAAGCCGACTGCGGTGCAGAAGTTTGCGGCAGAGCACGACATCGACCTCAAGGACAGCTACTTCTACGCCGACGGCGACGAGGACGTCGCGCTGATGTACCTGGTCGGCAACCCGCGGCCGACCAACCCCGAAGGCAAGATGGCGGCCGTCGCCAAACGCCGGGGCTGGCCGATCCTGAGATTCGAAAGCCGGGGCGGCGTCGGGTTCCGGCGGCAGTTGCGAACGCTCGCCGGCTTCAGCTCGCATGTTCCCGGTCGGCGGCCGGCGCGCGTCGGGCTCGGTGTGCTGACCGGTAGCCGGCGGCGCGGGCGTGAACTTCTTCACCTCCAACTTCTCCCAGCTGCTGCTGGCGACCATGCGGCGTGCATCTCAACGTCATCGGGCAAGAGAATCTGACCGCGCAGCGTCCCGCCGTGTTTATCTTCAACCACCGCAACCAAGTTGACCCGATCATCTGCCGGTGCGCTGGTGAAGGACAACTGGGTTGGGGTGGGCAAGAAGGAGCTGCAACGCGACCCGATCATGGGCACGATGGGCAAGTTGCTGGACGGTGTGTTCATCGACCGCGACGACCCGGCCTCCGCGGTCGAGACGCTGCACACCGTCGAAGACCGCGCCAGAAACGGCCTTTCGATCGTGATCGCCCCCGAGGGCACCCGGCTGGACACCACCGAAGTCGGGCCGTTCAAGAAGGGTCCGTTCCGCATCGCGATGGCGGCGGGAATCCCCATCGTTCCCATCGTGATCCGCAATGCGGAGATCATCGCCTCGCGGAACTCCACCACGTTGAATCCGGGCACGGTCGATGTCGCGGTGTTCCCGCCGATCTCGGTCGACGACTGGACGCTCGACGACCTGCCGGAGCACATCGCCGAGGTGCGCCAGCTGTACCTGGACACGCTCTGGCGGACTGGCCGGTCGACGAGCTGCCCGAGTCCGCTCTACAGCCGAGCGAAGAAAGCGGCACGAAAGAAGGCCGCACCGGCCAAGGCCCCCGCGAAGGCCCCGGCTAAGGCCACCGCGACAAAGACCACGCGGCCAAGACCGCCGCGAAAAAGACGCACCGCGAAGAAGGCCACCGGCGGCAAAGACCACCGCGAAAAAGGCCCCCGCGGCAAAGACGCCCGCGAAAAAACGCCGACAGCGGAAAAGGCCCAGCCGAAAGCGATCGTGAAGCCGCGCCACCGACGCCTCCACCGAGGTGAGGCGCGCTGCGGCCCCGAGGGCGGCCGTGACCGAACCGGACGCAGACGCCAGCGCTGTCCTGACCGCGCAAGACTCGCTGGTACTGGCGTCCATGGACACTCCGGTCGAAATGGAACTGGTCGATGGATTGGCTGGCGCCAGCAGCGCGCCCGCAATCCGGACACAAAATTCGACGTATTGAAGCTGCCGCCCCGCAATGCGCCCCCGTCGGCGCTGACGGCGCTGGTCGAGCAGCTCGACTCCGGCCCCCGTCTAAGAGGACCGTTCAGTCGTGCCGGTGCGGGTGTTCTGGCTGCCGCCCGCGGATCGCAGCAGAGTGGAAAAGCTGGCCGGGCTGCTCCCGGGCCGGGATCCCTACCACCCCAGCCGGCATCAGCAGCGCCGCATCCTGCACAAGGACCCTCGGCGCGCGCGGGTGGTGGCCGGCGAGTCGGCCAAGGTGTCCGAACTCCGCCAGCAGTGGCGCGACACCACCGTCGGAGAGAACGCACGCGACTTCGCCCAGTTCGTCACTCGCCGCGCCATTTTGGCGGTGGAACGCGCCGAGTACCGGATCCTCGGACCGCAGTACAAGTCTCCGCGGCTGGTCAAGCCAGAGATCCTGGCGTCCGCGCGGTTTCGCGCCGGGCTGGAAAAGATCCCGGGCGCCACCGTCGAAGAGGCCGGAACCATGCTCGACGAACTCGCCACCGGATGGAGCAGGGTCTCCGTCGACCTGATTTCCGTCCTGGGCAGGATGCTCAGCCGCGGGTTCGACCCGGAGATCGACTACGACGAGTATCAGATCGCGGCGATGCGCGCGGGGCTGGACGCCCATCCGGCGGTGCTGCTGTTCTCGCACCGGTCCTACATTGACGGCGCGGTGGTGCCGGTGGCGATGCAGGAGAACCGGCTGCCGCCGGTGCACGTATTCGCCGGGATCAACCTGTCTTTCGGGTCTGATGGGGCCGCTGTTGCGCCGCGCCGGCGTCATCTTCATCCGCCGCAATATCGGCGATGACCCGCTGTACAAGTACGTGCTGCGCGAATACGTCGGCTACATCGTCGAGAAGCGGTTCAACCTCAGCTGGTCCATCGAGGGCACCCGCTCGCGCACCGGCAAGATGCTGCCGCCCAAGCTCGGTCTGATGAGCTACGTGGCCGACGCCTACCTGGACGGCCGCAGCGAAGACATCCTGCTGCAGCCGGTGTCGATCAGCTTCGACCAGCTGCACGAGACCGCCGAGTACGCGGAATACGCCCGCGGCGGCGAAAAGACACCCGAGGGCATCGGCTGGCTGTACAACTTCATCAAGGCGCAGGGCGAACGCAACTACGGCAAGATCTATGTCCGCTTCCCCGAAGCGGTGTCGATGCGGCAGTACCTGGGTCCGCCGCAGGGTACGTTGGCGCAGGACCGGGACGCCAAACGGCTTGCGCTGCAGAAGATGACGTTCGAAGTTGCGTGGCGGATTCTGCGGGCGACACCGGTGACGGCAACGGGTTTGGTGTGTGCGTTGCTGCTCACCACCCGTGGGCTGGCGCTGACGCTCGATCAGCTGCACCACACCTTGCAGGACTCACTGGATTACCTGGAGCGCAAGCACACCCCGATGTCGAACAGTGCATTGCGGCTACGCACCCGCGACGGTGTGCGCGCAGCGGTCGACGCATTGTCCAACGGGCACCCGATCACCCGCGTCGACAGCGGCCGCGAACCGGTCTGGTACATCGCGCCCGATGACGAACACGCCGCCGCGTTCTACCGCAACTCGGTCATCCACGCTTTCCTGGAGACCTCGATCGTCGAACTCGCGCTGGCGCACGCCAGGCACGACACGAGTTATGAAGGCGACCGGTTGTCGGCTTTCTGGGCCCAGGCGATGCGGCTGCGCGACCTGCTGAAATTCGATTTCTACTTCGCCGATTCGGCGGCGTTCCGGGCCAACATCGCCGAAGAGATGGCGTGGCACCAGGGTTGGGAAGACCACGTCGCCGCCGGGGGCGACGAGATCGACGCGATGCTGTTCGCGAAGCGGCCACTGATGTCGGACGCGATGTTGCGGGTCTTCTTCGAGGCCTATGAGATCGTCGCCGACGTGTTGCGCGATGCTGCCGGCCGATGTCGGCCAGAAGGAGCTGACGGAGGCGGCGCTCGGCGTCGGCCGCCAGTACGTGGCGCAGGGCCGGATCCGCAGCAGTGAATCGGTCTCGACGCTGCTGTTCGCCACCGCGCGCCAGGTTGTTGTCGATCAAAGTCTGATCGGGCCGGCCGCCGACCTCGCGGAACGGCGCAGCGCGTTCCTGCGGGAATTGCGGGACATTCGGCAGGATTTCGACTACGTCGAGCAGATCGCCCGCCATCAGTTCGTCGCACGCGAATTCAAAGCGCGTCAGGGGCGCCAGGCTCCGTAGCCCGACCAGCGGCCCATACCCTGGGTACATGACGGTTGCCCCACCCGCTGTTAAAGCTGCCGCGAGGTCCGGCGTGCGGGTGTGGCCGGTGCTCGCGGGCGTGGCCGTGCTCGCGGGCTGCACGGCAGCCGGAATCGGGGCGTTGTCGCTGGCGGATGCCCTGACCGCCACCGGGCTGCCCGATCCCGGCCCGGTGACCACGCTGGGCCTGCCGTTCGTCCGGGCGGCCGGCGAGATCGCGGCGGTGCTGGCCGTCGGATCGTTTCTCTTCGCGGCGTTTCTGGTGCCACCGCAGCGCAGCGGCGTGCTCGACGTCGGCGGATACCGCGCGCTGCGGCTCGGAACGGTGGCCTCGGGGGTGTGGGCGGTGTGCCGCCGCCCTGCTGATCCCGCTGACCATTTCCGATGTGTCCGGTCACCCGTTGGTCGAAACACCTCAACCCGGTGACGATCTGGTCGGTGGCCGGGCTGGTGAACACCGCTTCCGCATGGCGCTGGACCGCGGTGCTGGCCGCGCTGGTGACGCTGGCAAGTCTGGCGGTGCTGCGTTGGTCGTGGACGCCGTTGCTGCTCGCCGGGTCGTTGGTCACCCTCGTACCGCTCGGGCTGACCGGTCACTCGTCGGCCGGGGGTTCGCACGACCTGGCCACCAACAGCCTGCTGATCCACCTGTTGGCTGCCAGCCTGTGGGCCGGCGGTCTGCTGGCCCTGCTGGCCCACGCGCTGCGCGGCGGTGAACACACCGGTCTGGCGGCACGGCGGTTCTCCGCGATCGCACTGTGGTGTTGGGTCGCGATGGCGCTGAGCGGCGTGATCAACGCCCTGGTGCGGGTACTGCCGTCCGAGCTCCTGACGACCGGCTACGGGCGGCTGTTGGTTGCCAAGTTTGTCGCGCTGTGCCTGTTGGGCGTGGTCGGCTGGCGTCAGCGGCGCGTCGGAGTGGCTGCGCTGCAAGCAGATCCGGGTCCGCCAACGACTCGGCAGGCGCGCAGCGTGCTCATCCGGCTGGCGCTGATCGAGGCCGCGATTTTCGGCATCACGTTCGGTATTGCCGTCGGGCTGAGCCGCACACCGCCGCCACCACCGCCGCTGCGGCTGCCGTCGATTCCCGAAGCCGAAATCGGCTACGACTTCGACGGGCCGCCCACCCTGGCGCGCATCCTGTTCGATTGGCGCTTCGACCTGATCTTCGGCACGGCCGCGATCGTGCTCGCCGCGCTGTACGTGGCGGCGGTGCTGCGGCTGCGTCGGCGCGGCGACGGCTGGCCGCCGGGCCGCACGGTGTCCTGGCTGCTCGGCTGCGCGGTGCTGCTGTTCGCGACGTCGTCAGGTGTGGGTCGATACATGCCGGCGATGTTCAGCGTGCACATGGTCGCCCACATGGGCCTGTCGATGCTGGCCCCGATACTGCTGGTGCTGGGTGCCCCGGTCAGCCTGGCATTGCGGGCGCTGCCGCGCCGGCCGGTCGCGGCAACGATCCGCCGGGCATGCGCGAATGGCTACTGGCGGCGTTGCACAGCCGATTGTCGCGGCTGCTGACCAACCCGATAGTGGCCACGGTGCTGTTCGTCGCCGGTTTCTACGGGCTGTACTTCGGCGACCTTTTCGACGCCGCGGTGGGCAGCCACGCGGGGCACTTGGCGATGAACGTGCACTTCCTGCTCAGCGGCTACCTGTACTACTGGGTCGTGATCGGGGTGGACCCGACGCCGCGGCCGATCCCGCCGCTGGCCAAGTTGGGCGTGGTGTTCGCCTCGCTGCCGCTGCACGCGTTCTTCGGCGTGGAGCTGATGGGCACCCGAACGGTGCTCGGCGCCGCCTACTACCGGTCGCTGGGCCTGAGCTGGCACACCGATCTGCTGGGTGATCAGCGATTGGGCGGTGGAATCGCTTGGGCAGCAGGGGAATTGCCCCTGGTGATCGTGATGATCGCGCTGCTCGTACAGTGGGCGCGCAGTGACAAGCGCACCGCGCGGCGGTTGGACCGCGCGGCCGACCGCGACGATGACGCCGAGCTGGCGGCGTACAACGCGATGCTGGCCGAACTTGCGCATCGCGATGAGCCGGGGCGTTCCCGCCAGCCGGCGGAGCTGATCCACAGTCACGGTTCTTTCCACAGGGACAGCGGGCCCGGGCCTGCTTGGCCGGGGCGCTGTCGGTGGCGGTGACGCTAATGGCGGGTGGAACGGGCGGTGACGCGCTGCCGGGATTGCTCGGGGCGCGCTGGATTTACGGATTTCTCCAGGCACAGCCCAAAGCAACGAGAGAGGAATCGAGTCAATGTTCGAAACACCGCTGACCGTGGTCGGCCACATCGTCAACGACCCGCAGCGCCGCAAGGTCGGCGATCAGGAGGTCATCAAATTCCGGGTGGCCAGCAATTCGCGCCGCCGCACCGCCGACGGCGGCTGGGAGCCGGGCAACTCGCTGTTCGTCACCGTCAATTGCTGGGGCAGGCTGGTCAGCGGCGTGGGTGCGGCGCTGGGTAAGGGCGCGCCGGTCATCGCGTCGGGCCACGTCTACACCAGCGAGTACGAGGACCGTGACGGCAACCGGCGCTCGTCGCTGGAGATGCGGGCGACGGCGGTCGGGCCGGACCTGTCGCGCGCGTTCGTGCGGATCGAGAAGCCGGGTACACCGGTCCGACGCCGGACGAGGCACCGGCCGACGCGCCGCGCGGACAGCCGCCGACGGCCGACGGCGGCATCGAACCGACGCCGCGATCGAGCTCGCGCCGGAGGCGCCGCTGCCACTGTCGGCCTAGCGCCGCCCCGGCGATGCCTAGGATGGTCGTCGGGATATTTCCGACAGACCAGAAAGGCAATACCGCGGCATGGCTGAGTTCATCTACACGATGAAGAAGGTCCGCAAGGCGCACGGCGACAAGGTGATCCTCGACGACGTCACGTTGAGCTTCTTCCCGGGCGCCAAGATCGGTGTCGTCGGCCCCAACGGCGCCGGTAAGTCGAGCGTCTTGCGGATCATGGCCGGCCTGGACAAGGCGAACAACGGCGACGCCTTCCTCGCCACCGGCGCCAGCGTCGGCATCCTGCTACAGGAGCCGCCGCTGAACGAGGAGAAGACCGTTCGCGGCAACGTGGAAGAGGGCATGGGCGACATCAAGGTCAAGCTCGACCGCTTCAACGAGGTCGCCGAATTGATGGCCACCGACTACTCCGACGAGCTGATGGAGGAGATGGGCCGGCTGCAAGAGGAACTGGACCACGCCGACGCGTGGGACCTCGACTCGCAGCTGGAGCAGGCCATGGACGCGCTGCGCTGCCCGCCGCCCGACGAGCCGGTGACCAACCTGTCCGGCGGTGAGCGCCGCCGCGTCGCGCTGTGCAAGCTGCTGCTGTCGAAGCCCGACCTGCTGCTGCTCGACGAGCCGACCAACCACCTGGACGCCGAAAGCGTGCAGTGGCTCGAACAGCACCTCGCCAGCTACGAGGGCGCGATCCTGGCGGTCACCCACGACCGCTACTTCCTGGACAACGTCGCCGAATGGATCCTGGAGCTCGACCGCGGCCGCGCCTACCCGTACGAGGGCAACTACTCGACGTACCTGGAGAAGAAGGCCGAGCGGCTCGCGGTGCAAGGGCGCAAGGACGCCGAAGCTGCAGAAGCGGCTTGACCGAGGAGCTGGCCTGGGTCCGTTCCGGCGCCAAGGCGCGGCAGGCCAAGAGCAAGGCGCGCCTGCAGCGCTACGAGGAGATGGCCGCCGAGGCGGAGAAGACCCGCAAGCTCGACTTCGAGGAGATCCAGATCCCGGTCGGGCCACGGCTGGGCAATGTGGTGGTCGAGGTCGACCACCTCGACAAGGGCTACGACGGCCGCACCCTGATCAAGGACCTGTCCTTCACGCTGCCCCGCAACGGCATCGTCGGCGTCATCGGCCCCAACGGCGTCGGCAAGACCACGCTGTTCAAGACCATCGTCGGGCTCGAGCAGCCGGACAGCGGCACCGTCAAGGTCGGCGAGACCGTCAAGCTGAGCTACGTGGACCAGACCCGCGCGGGTATCGACCCGAAGAAGAACGTGTGGCAAGTCGTCTCCGACGGGCTGGACTACATCGAGGTCGGCCAAACCGAAGTGCCGTCGCGGGCCTACGTCTCGGCGTTCGGGTTCAAGGGCCCCGACCAGCAGAAGCCGGCCGGCGTGCTGTCCGGCGGTGAACGCAACCGGCTGAACCTCGCGCTGACGCTCAAGCAGGGCGGCAACCTGATCCTGCTGGACGAACCGACCAACGACCTCGACGTCGAGACCCTGAGCTCGCTGGAGAACGCGCTGGTGCAACTTCCCCGGCTGCGCGGTGGTGATCTCGCACGACCGGTGGTTCCTGGACCGCACCTGCACGCACATCCTGGCGTGGGAGGGCGACGACGACAACGAGGCCAAGTGGTTCTGGTTCGAGGGCAACTTCGGTGCCTACGAGGAGAACAAAGTGGAACGGCTCGGTGCAGAAGCCGCGCGTCCGCACAGGGTTACCCACCGCAGGCTGACACGGGACTAATGTCAGCTCTGCCACCGCCGCGCGACGATGCGGCAGGGACGGCCGCGCGGAACGGGTGATCGAGCAAGCCCCGCGACGATGCGGCCGGAACGGCCGCAAGGAGCGGGGCGATGGGCCTGGGTATCCGTCGCTAGTTGGGAGCAGTCGGCATGACGATCGATCCCGGAGCTAAGCAGGCTGCCGAGCCGTGGACCACGTTCACGCAGGGTCAGGAGATCCCTGACTGGATCTCGAAGGCCTACATAGACAGCTACCGCGGCCCGCACGGTGACGGCTGCCGCCGAGAACGCAGTCGGCCGTCGACCCCCGCTCCTTGGTGACGCCGGCCATGCTCGGCGCGCACTATCGGCTGGGCCAGCGCCGCAGCGACCGGCGAAAGCTGTGTCTGCGTCTACCCGGCAGACGATCCCGCCGGGTTCGGGCCCGCGCTGCAGGTCGTCACCGACCACGGCGGCATGCTGATGGATTCGGTCACGGTGCTGCTGCACCGGCTCGGGGTCACCTACACGGCCATCATGACCCCGGTGTTCGAGGTGCGTCGCAGCCCGACCGGGGACTTGCTCAGCGTCGAACCGAAAGCCACCAGGCACGTCGCCCTTCGTCGGCGAGGCCTGGATACACGTCCAGCTCGCGCCTTCGGCAGATCGCCAGGGCCCTCGCCGAGGTGGAACAGCTGCTGCCCAAGGTCCTGGCCGACGTCCAGCGGGTCGCCACCGACGCGGCCGCGCTGATCACCACCCTGAGCGACCTGGCCGCCGATATCGACGGCAACACGCCGGGCCGCTTCTCAGCGCCAGACCGCGAGGACATCGCGGCGCTGCTGCGCTGGTTCGGCGAACGGCAATTTCCTGCTGCTGGGCTACCAGCACGTGCCGGGTGCAGGACGGTCTGGTCATCGGCGACGGGGCGACCGGTCTGGGTGTGCTGCGGGCCCGCACGGGTACCCGCCCGCGGCTGACCGACGACGACAAATTGCTGGTGCTTGGCCCAGGCCGCCGTTGGCAGCTACCTGCGTTATGGCGCCTACCCGTACGCCATCGCGATCCGCGAAAACCTCGACACGCGACGGCGGCGTTATCGAGCACCGCTTCGTCGGGCTCTTCACGGTCGCCGCGATGAACGCCGATGTGCTGGAAATCCCGTCGATCTCGCGTCGGGTCCGCGAGGCGCTCGCGCTGGCCGACAGCGACCCCGTTCACCCGGGCCAGCTGCTGCTCGACGTCATCCAGACCGTTCCGCGCTCCGAGCTGTTCACGCTGAGCGCCGAACGGCTTTTGACGATGGCCAAAGCCGTGGTGGACCTGGGATCGCAACGGCGCGCCTTGTTGTTCCTGCGCGCGGATCGGCTGCAGTTCTTCGTCTCGTGCCTGGTCTATGTCCCGCGCGACCGCTACACCACGCGCGGTGCGGCTGCAGATCGAGGACATCCTGGTCCGCGAATTCGGTGGGACGCGGCTGGAATTCACCGCGCGCGTCAGCGAATCACCTTGGGCGCTGATGCATTTCATGGTCCGGCTGCCCGAGCAAGACCCGGGACTCGGCCGTCACGGCCGCCGCGCCGGTCGACGTTTCGGAAACCAACCGGCTCCGGATCCAGGGGCTGCTGACCGAGGCCGCGCGCACCTGGGCCGACCGGCTGATCGGTGCCGCGGCAGCGACCGGCGCCCATCGCGCTACGCCGAGGCCGAGCACTACGCGACCGCCTTCTCCGAGGCCTACAAGCAGGTCGTGACCCCCGCCGACGGCCATCGACGACATCGACATCATCGAAGAGCTGACCGATGATTCGGTCAAGCTGGTGTTCTCCGAACGCGATGAGCCGACAGGGCATCGCGAAGCTGACCTGGTATCTGGGTGGGCGCGCCGCGTCGCTGAGCCAGCTACTGCCGATGCTGCAGAGCATGGGCGTCGTGGTGCTCGAGGAGCGACCCGTTCACGGTCGCCCGGCCCGACGGCCTGCCGGTGTGGATCTATCAGTTCAGGATCTCGCCGCACCCCACCATCCCGCTGGCCGCCACGGCGGAACCGAGCGGACGCGACAGCGGAACGATTCGCCGACGCGGTCACCGCGATCTGGCAGGGCCGCGTCGAGATCGACCGGTTCAACGAGCTGGTGATGCGCGCGGGGCTGACCTGGCAGCAGGTCGTGCTGCTGCGCGCCTACGCGAAATACCTGCGGCAGGCGGGCTTTCCCTACAGCCAGTCCCACATCGAGTCGGTGCTCAACGAGCACCCCTCGACCGCGCGGTCGCTGGTCGCGCTGTTCGAGGCGCTTTTCGACCCCAAGCCCGGTCGGGTTCGCCGGCCAGCCGCGACGCGCAAGCGGCCGCCGCGGCGGTCGCCGCCGACATCGATGCGCTGGTGAGCCTGGACACCGACCGCATCCTGCGCGCGTTCGCGTCGCTGGTTCAGGCCACCTTGCGGACCAATTACTTTGTGACGCGCGAAAGTTCGGCCCGCAGCCGAAATGTGCTCTCGCTCAAACTCAATGCCCAACTGATCGACGAGCTTCCGCTGCCGCGCCCCAAGTTCGAGATCTTCGTGTATTCGCCCCGGGTCGAGGGCGTGCACCTGCGGTTCGGCCCGGTGGCGCGTGGCGGCCTGCGCTGGTCAGACCGCCGCGACGACTTCCGCACCGAGATCCTCGGTCTGGTCAAGGCGCAGGCGGTGAAGAACGCCGTCATCGTGCCGGTCGGGGCCAAGGGCGGGTTCGTCCTCAAGCGGCCGCCGCTGCCCACCGGCGACGCCGCCGCCGACCGCGACGCCCAGCGCGCCGAGGGCGTCGCCTGCTACCAGCTGTTCATCTCCGGCCTGCTCGACGTCACCGACAACGTCGACCACGCGACCGGCAAGGTCAGTCCGCCGCCCGAGGTGGTGCGGCGCGACGGTGACGACGCCTACCTGGTGGTGGCCGCGGACAAAGGCACCGCCACGTTCTCCGACATCGCCAACGACGTTGCCAAGTCCTACGGGTTCTGGCTGGGCGACGCGTTCGCGTCCGGCGGATCGGTGGGCTACGACCACAAGGCCATGGGCATCACCGCCAAGGGCGCGTGGGAGGCCGTCAAACGGCACTTCCGGGAGATGGGGGTCGACACCCAGACCGAGGACTTCACCGTCGTCGGCGTCGGCGACATGAGCGGCGACGTGTTCGGTAACGGCATGCTGCTGAGCAAGCACATCAGGCTGATCGCCGCCTTCGACCACCGGCACATCTTCCTCGACCCGGACCCCGATGTCGCGCGCGTTCCTGGATCGAGCGGCAGCGGATGTTCGACCTGCCGCGGTCCAGCTGGGACGACTACGACAAGTCGTTGATCAGCGAGGGCGGCGGGGTGTACAGCCGCGAGCAGAAGACCATCCCGGTCAGCCCGCAGGTGCGGGCCGCCCTGGGCATCGACGGCGACGTCACCGAAATGGCCCCGCCCAACCTGATTCGGGCGATCCTGCAGGCGCCGGTGGATCTGCTGTTCAACGGCGGAATCGGCACCTACATCAAGGCCGAAGTCCGAGTCCGACGCCGAGTGTCGGCGACCGCGCCAACGATCCGGTGCGGGTCAACGGAAATCAGGTGCGCGCCAAGGTCATCGGCGAAGGCGGCAATCTCGGTGTCACCGCGCTCGGCCGCGTCGAGTTCGATCTGTCGGGCGGGCGGATCAATACCGACGCGATGGACAACTCGGCCGGTGTGGACTGTTCCGACCACGAGGTCAACATCAAGATCCTGATCGACTCGCTGGTCACCGCCGGCAAGGTCAAGGCCGACGAACGCAAACAGCTGCTGGAGTCGATGACCGACGAGGTCTCGCGGCTGGTGCTCACCGACAACGAGGACCAGAACGACCTGATGGGCACCAGTCGCGCCAACGCGGCCAGCCTGCTCCCGGTGCACGCGATGCAGATCAAGTACCTGGTAGCGAACGCGGCCTCAACCGCGAATTGGAAGCGCTGCCGTCGGAGAAGGAGATTCAGCGGCGGACCGACGTCGGCATGGGGCTCACCTCGCCCGAGCTTTCGACGTTGATGGCGCACGTCAAGCTGGCGCTCAAAGAGGACATGCTGGCCACCGAACTGCCGGATCAGGATGTGTTCGCGTCCCGGTTGCCGGCGTATTTCCCGAAGCCGCTGCGCGATCGGTTCACCCCGGAGATCCGCACGCATCAGCTGCGTCGGGAGATCGTCACCACCATGCTGATCAACGATCTGGTGGACACCGCCGGCATCAGCTACGCGTACCGGATCACCGAAGACGTCGGTGTCCGGCCGGTCGACGCGATACGCACCTATGTCGCCACCGACGCCATCTTCGGCATAGGTCACGTCTGGCGGCGGATCCGCGCGGCAGAACTTGCCGGTCGCGCTGTCGGACCGGATGACGCTGGATACCCGGCGGCTGATCGACCGCGCCGGACGCTGGCTGCTCAACTATCGTCCGCAGCCGCTGGCCGTCGGCGCCGAGATCAACCGATTCGCCGCCAAGGTCAAGGCGCTGACGCCGCGGATGTCGGAGTGGTTGCGCGGTGACGACAAGGCCATCGTCGAAAAGGAAGCCGGGGAATTCATCGCGCAGGGTTCGCCGGAGGACTTGGCCTACCGGGTCGCCGCCGGGCTGTACCGCTTCAGCCTGCTCGACGTCATCGATATCGCCGACATCACCGACATCGGAACCCGCCGAGGTCGCGGACACCTATTTCGCCCTGATGGACCGGCTGGGCACCGACGGCCTGCTCACCGCGGTGTCCGAGCTACCCCGAAATGACCGCTGGCATGCGTTGGCGCGCTTGGCGATTCGTGATGACATCTACGCCTCGCTGCGGTCGTTGTGCTTCGATGTGCTTGCCGTCGGGGAGCCGGACGAAAGCGGCGAAGCAGAAGATCGCCGAGTGGGAACACATCAGCGCCTCCCGGGTGGAGCGGGCACGCCGGACGCTCACCGAGATCTACGCCAGCGGCGAGAAGGATCTGGCGACGCTGTCGGTGGCGGCGCGGCAGATTCGCCGCATGACGCGCACCAGCGGCCGGGGATCGTCGGGGTGAGCGTCGGGTTCGTCGCGCCTGTCCCGGTGCGCTGGTCGGACATCGACATGTACCAGCACGTCAACCATGCGACCATGGTCACCATTCTCGAAGAGGCGCGGGTTCCGTTTCTCAAGCGACGCTTTCGGCGCCGACATCACCTCCACCGGCCTGCTGATCGCCGATGTCCGGGTCACCTACAAAGGTCAACTGCGGCTGGCCGATTCGCCTCTGCAGGTGACGATCTGGGTGAAGCGGCTGCGGGCGGTCGACTTCACGCTCGGGTACGAAGTGCGCTCGGTCAACGCGGATCCGGAATCCAAGCCGGCCGTCATCGCCGAAACGCAGCTGGCCGCGTTCCACATCCAGGATCAGCGGCTGGTGCGACTGTCACCAGATCATCGGGAGTATCTGCAACGGTGGCTCCGGGACTAGGGAACGTAGCCGAGCGCGGCGTGTGGCTCGGCCCGGAATCCAGGGCCGCCCATCGCGCGGATCTGGCCACGTTCGTCGATCACGCGATTCGGCTCGACGACGCCGCGGTGATCCGACTCCGCGCTCGCTCTTCGGGTTTGCTGTCGGCATGGGTGGCAACCGGTTTCGACGTGCTGGCCAGCCGGGTGGTGGTCGGCAAGGTGCGGCCCGACGATTTGTCCGTTGGCGCAAACGAATTGGCGCGCGGCCTGGCCGCGATGGACGACTCGGGCTACGTCGATCCGGGTTTCTCGATGGACTCGGCCTGGCGGGGAGCGTTGCCACCGGAGTCCGGCTTCACCCACCTCGACGACATACCCGCCGGGGTGATGTTGGACCTGGCGCAACGTGGCGCGCGATTGGCCAAGGAGCACAGCGGTTCCCATGGTCCACCGGTATCGCTGCTCGACCAGGAGGTCATTCAGGTCAGTTCGGGCGACGTCAGCGTGGGGCTACCCATGCGGTGCGTGTTCGCCTTGACCGCGATGGGTTTCCTGCCGCAATCACCGGACGCGATCGACGCCGATGAAATGATCCGGGTCCGGATACTGCCGGCGTGGTTGCGTGTCGACGCCCGGTTCGGTTCGGTGTACCGGCGTCGCGGCCACCCGGCGCTGGTATTGCGTTGAACGGCGGCGATTACCAGGGCGATTACCCAGGGCGATTACCCAGGGAGTTGCGGTCGTCACGCAGTCTTGAGTACCGCCTCGCGAGCGGCGCGCCTCTCCTCATAGTGCTTCGCCTTGGCGTCGAGCATCTCGAGGAAGAACGCGAGCTCCTCGCGGGCCTGCTCGCCGGCCGGGCCAAAGTCGGTGCGGTCGAAGATTCGCCAGAACCGCAGCACGGGCTGGATCACCGCATCGTGGTGCAGCCGCAGGTCGTAGATGCCGGCCTTGGCGATGGTGACGGCGTTTTTGTTGTAGTCCGGCATGCCCTGGCCAGGCATCTGGAAGCCGACCACCTCGTCGCGGATCGCCTGCATCGCCTCGTCGGGCGCGATGTCGAGCGCGGCGTCCATGAGGTTGCGGTAGAAGACCATGTGCAGGTTCTCGTCGGTGGATATGCGAGTGAGCAACTGCTCGGCAAGGGGACAGCCAGTCGCACGCCCGGTGTTGCGGTGCGCGATCCGGGTGGCCAGCTCCTGGAACGAGACGTAGGCCAGTGCCTGCAGCGGGGTCTTGTCGCCGCTGTCGTAGCCGGCCATCGTGTGCGCCATCCGCAGCGCCTCCAACCGGACCGGGTCCACGCCACGCGTGACGACGAGGTAGTCGCGTATCGCGATCGCGTGCCGGCCCTCCTCGGCCGTCCAGCGACCGACCCACTGGCCCCAGGCGCCGTCGCGGCCGAAGCGGGTGGCGATCTCGCGGTGATAAGAGGGCAGGTTGTCCTCGGTGAGCAGGTTGACGATCATCGCCGTCTGCGCGACCGGGTCGAGCGGCGAGTCCTCAGGCTGCCAGTCGGTGCCGCCGAGGAAGGCGAAGTCACGCCCACGTGACCAGGGCACATAGTCTTGCGGCTGCCAGTCCTTCGCCAGGCCGAGGTGGCGGTCGAGGTTGGCTGCCACGACGGGCTCGAGTTCGGTCAGCACTTTGGTCTGCGAGGATGTCACACTGTCCTACGGTACCGTAACCTACGGTACCGTAGTGACGTTATTTCGAAATCCGGCTGGTCTCAGGCCAGCCAGGCCGCGCTGTCCGGCGGTAGTTGACCATCGACCAACGGCGCGCTGGCCAAGATGACCTCACCCGGCGGCAGCGCCATCGGGCGGTCGCCGGCGTTCAACACGCAGACCAGGGCGCCGCCGCGCCGGAATATCAGCGCATCGCGCGGCGGCGCGGTCAGCCAATCGAGCCCGCCACCGCTCGAATTCGATCACGGCCCCTTCGTAATTCGAGTGCCCGCCGGAAGAACGACAAGGTCGAATCGGGATCCGCCTGCTGTTTTTCGACGGTCAGCGCCGCCCAATCCGCGGGCATCGGCAGCCAGGTGTCGGCGGTCGTGGAGAACCCGAACGGGGGAGCGTCGCCCGACCACGGCATCGGCACCCGGCACCCGTCGCGACCGCGTTCGGTATGCCCGGAGCGTTCCCACGTCGGGTCCTGCAGCACCTCCTCGGGCAGGTCGACGTTGGGCAGGCCGAGCTCCTCGCCGTTGTAGATGAACACCGAGCCGGGCAGCGCGAGCATCACCAGCGCCATGGCCCGCGCCCGGCGCAGCGCCGATCTCGCCGCCGCCGTACCGGGTGACCTCGCGGTCCACGTCGTGGTTGGACAGGGTCCAGGTCGGGATCGCGTTTTGCAGCGCGGTGGCCGTCAGCGAATTCTCGATCGCGTCGCGGATCTCGCGCGCGTCGAAGTCGATCTTGGTGAGCCGGAAATTGAAGCCGAGATGCAGTTCGTCGGGTCGCAGGTACTCGGCGAAGAGCAGGTTGTCGATCACCCAGACCTCGCCGATGGTCACCGCGTCGGGATAGTCGTCGACGACCTTGCGGATCCCGCGGTGGATCTCGTGCACGCTCGGGTGGTTGAACCGCGGATCGTCGTCGCTGTGAGCTCAGCAATCTTGACGTCGTCCTTCATGTCGGGCAGGCCGGGCGGCTTGGCCATGCCGTGCGCCACGTCGATGCGGAACCCGTCGACGCCGCGGTCCAGCCAGAACCGCAGCGTCTTCTCGAAGTCGTCGAAGACCTCCGGGTTTTCCCAGTTCAGGTCGGGCTGCTCAGCGTCGAAGAGGTGCAGGTACCACTGGCCGGGATTGCCGTCGGGTTCGACGACCCGGGTCCAGGCCGGACCCGCCGAAAACCGACGCCCAGTTGTTCGGTGGCAGCGCCCCGTCGGGGCCGCTTGCCCTCGCGGAAGATGTAGCGTTCCCGCGCCTCGGCTGCCCGGCCCGGCGACCAACGCCGCCTGGAACCATGGGTGCGCCGAGCTGGTGTGGTTGGGCACCAGGTCCATGGTGACCTTGATGCCCAGCTCGTGCGCCGCGGCGATCAGGCGCTCGATGCGCGCGGCATCCCGCCGAACAGCGGGTCGATGTCGCGCGGATCCGCCACGTCGTAGCCATGGTCGGCCATCGGCGAGACGGTGACCGGGTTGAGCCAGATCGCCTCGACGCCCAGCCGTTCCAGGTAGCCCGAGCCGGCCGGTCACGCCGTCCAGGTCGCCGACGCCGTCGCCGTCGCTGTCGGCGAACGACCGCGGATACACCTGGTAGAACACTGCATTCGACCACCACGGCTCGGCCATGGCTCGGTCCGTCTGCATCAACAGCCGGCTTCAAAAGGCGTCAAAGGTCGATGGCATCAAAGATCAGAACGTGAGTTGACCAGTGAGTGGGCCGCCATTTCCAGGTAGTCCAGCAATTCCCGGCGGTGCGCGTCGTCGAGGGTCTGCGCGTCGATCGAGGCGACGGCGGTGTGCATGCACCGCAGCCAGGCGTCGCGCTCGATGGGGGCCGATCCGGAATGGGGCGTGACGCATCCGCAGCCGGGGATGTCCGCGCTGGTCAGAGTAGGTCCGCGGGCCGCCCCAGTACTGCTCGAGGAACATGCGCAGCCGTTCCTCGGCGCCGGCCAGATCGTCCGCGGGGTACAGCGGGCGCAGTATTTCGTCCTCGCGGGACCTGCTCGTAGAAGCGCGACACGATGGTGTGGAAGGTCTCGGCTCCGCCGACGGCGTCATAGAAGGATTGCTGCACCTGATCCATCTCCTCCATTGTGGTGCATCGGCGGGACGGCAACCTGAGGCGGGCCCGTGCCACTCCTGTAGTTCACCGGTTCGACATGGCGCGCAAGTGGAATAGGCGTGCGATCGGCGGCGAATCATGGTGGACTATCCGCGGAGGATCTATGGCGCATGGCAAGAGACGCCGCAGCCACCGCAGTTCCGGCGGCCGCGGCTGGTTTAACCGGGCCAGCAACCGCGTCATGCCTGCACAGCATCGAGACCCATCCGCCCACCCGCCACGACAGCGCATCGATCTGGAATCGCCGGCGGGTGCTGCTGCTGAACTCAACCTACGAGCCGCTGACCGCGCTGCCGATGCGCCGGGCGATCGTCATGGTGATCTGCGGTAAGGCCGACGTGGTGCACGACGACCCGGCCGGGCCGATCATCCATTCGGCGACCAAGTCGATCGCGGTGCCGTCGGTGATCCAGCTGCGGTCCTACGTGCGGGTCCCGTACCGGGCCCGGGTCCCGATGACCCGCGCCGCGCTGATGCACCGCGACCGTTTCTGCTGCGCGTATTGCGGGGCGAAGGCCGACACCGTCGACCACGTGTTGCCACGCAGCCGCGGTGGTGACCACTCCTGGGAGAACTGCGTCGCCTGCTGCTCGACCTGCAACCACCGCAAGGGCGACAAGCTGCTCACCGAACTCGGCTGGGCACTGCGCCGAGCGCCGCTGCCGCCGACGGGACAGCACTGGCGGCTGCTGTCGAGCGTCAAGGAACTGGATCCGGCGTGGGCCCGGTACCTCGGTGAAGGCGCGGCCTGACCAAACGCCCGCTTCTTGCGAAAACAAACTTGCAACCAAGTGCGCCGATAGCCGTTTGGTGGGATACGGTTTGCGTCGTGAGTGTTTGGGAGATCCACCTCTACTTCATCGGAGTACCGCTGGCGCTGGTGATCTTGCTGTCACTGCTGATCTGGTCGCGCAAGGGGCCGCACCCCGCGACCTACAAATTGTCGGAGAAGTGGACGCATCCGCCGATCCTGTGGGCCGCCACCGACGAAGCTGTCGGCAACGGTCATGGGGCCCACGGCGGACATGGCCATGGCTCGGAGTTCACAGTCGGAGGTGGCGCCAGTGGCAAGTGGTGAAGTCGCGACGATCGACCACGCCGAGCTGCCCAGGGGCTCGGTGATCACGACCAGCGGACGGATCTCCGGGGTCACCGAGCCCGGAGAGTGTCGTCGCACTACCCGTTCCCGATCAAGGATCTCGTCGTGTTGGACGACGCGCTGAACTACGGTTCGCGGGAATCCGGGGCGCGGTTCGCGATTTACCTCGGCGACCTGGGCACCGACACCGCAGCGCGGGCTCGCGAAATTCTGGCCAAGGTGCCGACGCCGAACAACGCCGTGCTGGTCGCCGCTCGCCAAACCAGAGCGCCATCGAGGTGGTCTACGGCTCCGACGTCCGCGGTCGTGGCGCCGAGTCGGCGGCACCGCTCGGGGTCGCCGCGGCCTCGGCGGCGTTCGAGCAGGGCAACCTGATCGACGGGCTGATCAGCGCGATCCGCGTGCTCAGTGCGGGGATCACTCGGGCGTAGATCTCGCGCCGCGGGCCCTGGTAAGCGATTGGTAGGCGACGGCCACGCGACGTGGTTGCAGAACGCGGCACGTCGGGACGTGCCTGCGGCGGTGGTCGCCGAGATCGCACGCCGGCACGGCATCACGCCCGGAGAGTTTCCAGGTCCTGGAAACGTTCGAGGAAATCAACGACCCCGACGGGAAGTCCTTCTTCCTTGTTCCACCGGGCAGCAGCGGGGACGATGCGCGCCGGGCGGCGTTGCTGACGTACGTCCTCAACGCGGGCACCGGCTACGGCAAATCGGCCGAGCCTTCCGGGTCAACTAGTTCCGCCAACGACTTCCCGGAGACGCCGTACAGCGTCGACGAGATTGGCCGGATCATCGGCCGGCAGCGGGCAAACGGCTGGAGTTATGACCGCGATGTGGGGTTCGTCCACCGCAACGGAGGGCGTTTGGTCACCACCCCGAACGGCTTGCTCATGGGCGTCGGCGGCAACCGGATCCTGGGCCTGTTCAGTCAGCAGGGTGGCACCGCCTGGGGCGACATCTTCATGGTGAACATCGACCGCTGCCGCGACCCCGCCGGCAGCTCCGCCAAATCGTCGCGTCCGGGCATGCCTGGTACACCGACCGGCCAGGGCAGGCCGGTCGAGAGCGGCCTCGACCTGGACCGGGTGCTGCACCACGAGGAGCGGCACTCCGCGCAATGGGCCGCCAAGGGCTACGTGCGCATGCTCGCCGACTACGGCCTGGGAAGTGATCCGCGAGAGGGTCTTTGGCAAGACGAACAGACTGGAGGAGGACGCCGGGCTTGGCCGACGGCGGCTATCGGTGATTCAGCCTTCCCCTGCGGCATCGAACCGACGCGCGCGCAACGCCCGCTTCACCGCCGGCCTGCCCCTCGAGCACCAGCCGGCGCAGCGCCGGCGGTACCGCAGACACCCCATGTCGGGGGCGGTCAGGAACCTGTCGGCGGCGGCGATCGCCTCGTCGCTGATATCCCAGTAGGGATACAGGCCGATCACCACCGTTTGAGCGACCTCGCTGGATCGCCGCTCCCAGACCCCGGATATCGCATCGAAGTAGCGCGCGGTGAACGGCAGCAGCAGCTTGCCCTGCCCGGGTGCGACGAAGCCCGCGATCAGTCGCCCGTCCCATTGTGTTGGCCAGGGTGTCGTCCTCGATCACCGCGGTACACGCATCGTTCCTTGACCGTCGAATTGCGGCCGTGCCGCCGCGGCCTGGGCGCTGTGCCGCTTGCCGGCGGCCGTAGGGTCGCGTTGTGCTTCGGCGTCGATGAACGGTGTCTCGGGCCCGTCCGCGTCGATCTTGCCGGCGGCGGCCAGGGCGGTGACGATGCGCCAGCGCAGATCGGTGTCCATCTCCAAGCCCGCCAGCCCCAGTTCAGCGGCGTCGTGATCGAGCAGGTCGGCCAGCACCACGACATGCCGGGTGGACAGCACCGACGAGCACAGCGAATTGACGAAGGCGAGCTGGTGGTCCGATCCGGGCTGGCGCGGCGCGGGCCAATTCCAGCAACCTGTCGGCGAACTGCGGCCAGCCCGTGCTCGCGGGCCCAACCCTGGTCGGCATAGGACGTCAGCGCCGTCTGCGCCTGCAGCAGCAGCCGCTGCGCCACCCCGACCTCGGTTTCGGCCTGCACCCCGCCCGACACCAGTGCCACGAAGTCACGGGCCCGCAGCTCGGCCTCGCGGGTCATCTCCCACGCCGCCGACCACACCAGCGTGCGCGGCAGTGGCTCGGCGATGTCGGCGATCCGGTCCAGCGCGGTCTGCAGCGACTGACCGTCCAGCCGAAGTGAGCAGTAGGTCAGGTCGTCGTCGTTGACCAGCACCAGCTTGCCGCGCGAAACACCAACCAGCGCAGGTACTTCCGTGTCCGAACCCGTCGACGTCGAGTTCCTCGCGGTGGACCCGCACCAGCTTGCCGGTTCCGTCGTCGTCGTAGATGCCCACCGCCAGCCGGTGTACCCGGGTCTCGCCCGCGCCGGGCGCGGCGCCGCTCTGCGTCACCGCGAACCGGGTGAACTTGCCGGCATTGCCATCAATGCCACCGCTGTCGTCAACGTCGAAATCCGGCCGCAGCGTGTTGAGCCCAGTGGTTTTCAGCCACTGCTGACCCCAATGCGACAAGTCGCGGCCGGACGCTTTCTCCAGCGCGGCGAGCAGATCGTCGAAGGTGGCGTTGCCGAATGCGTGGGTGCGGAAGTAGTCGCGCAGCCCGGCCAGGAAATGCTCCAGCCCGACGTAGGCGACGAGCTGCTTGAGCACCGAGGCGCCCTTGGCGTAGGTGATGCCGTCGAAGTTGACCTCGACCGCGGCCAGGTCGGGGATGTCCGCGGCGATCGGGTGCGTCGACGGCATCTGGTCCTGGCGGTACGCCCACGACTTCTCCACGGTTGCGAACGTCGTCCAGGCCTGTTTGTATTCGGTTGCCTCGCTGAGGCACAGCACCGAGGCGAAGGTGGCGAACGACTCGTTCAGCCACAGGTCGTCCCACCAGGTCATGGTGACCAGGTCGCCGAACCACATGTGCGCCATCTCGTGCAGCACCGTCTCGGCGCGCCGCTCGTAGGACGCCCGGGTGACCTTGCTGCGGAAGACGTAGTCCTCGAGGAACGTCACCGCGCCGGCGTTCTCCATGGCGCCGGCATTGAACTCGGGGACGAACAGCTGGTCGTACTTGCCGAACGCGTACGGCAGCCCAAAGTGCTTGTGGTAGAAGCCGAATCCCTGCTTGGTCTCGGTGAACAATCGCTCGGCGTCCATGTACTCGCGCCAGCGAGGCCCGGCAGTAGATGCCCAGCGGGATCTCGCCGTGTTCGTCGGTGTAGGTGTCGTTCCAGGCGGCGTAGGGCCCGGCGATCAGGGCCACCAGGTAGGTGCTCATCCGCGGGGTGATGGCGAAGGTGTGCACACTGTGCCCATCCGCGCCCCGATCGTCCGAGATCGACGCGGTCGCGCCGTTGGAGATCACCTTCCAGTGCTTGGGCGCCGTGACTCGCAGGTCGAACGTTGCCTTGAGGTCGGGTTGGTCGAAGCAGGCGAACATCCGCTTGGCGTCGGCCGTTTCGAATTGCGAGTAGAGGTAGGTCTCGTCGTCCACCGGGTCGACGAACTGATGCAGGCCTTCGCCGGTGTTGGAGTAGCTGCAGTCGGCGTCGACGATGACGACATTGCGGTTGGCCAGTCCCCGCAGCGGAATGCCCGTCGATTCGTCGTACCCGGAGACGTCGAGGTCGCGACCGTTGAGGCTGGCGCCGCGGACCGTGGCGGCCGCGATGTCGATGTACGTGTCCGCGCCGGCCAGTGCGTCGAACACCACGGTGGTGGTGGACCGGAAAGTCCGCGGGGTTCGTTCGCCCGAGGCGCCCGCGTCTCCGTCGCCGTCGGTGACATCGAGGTTGATCTGGTAGCTCTCGACGGTGATCAGGGCGGCGCGTTCGGCAGCCTGGTCGCGGGTGAGGTTAGGAAGGGCCACGGCTCCAACTTAGGGCGTCGGCGCTTTGTCGGGTGCCGCCGCCTCAAAAAGGGGGGCGCGAGACGACAGCCAGGGAACACGCGCGCGGCGGTTACGGTTGTTGGTAGACGGCGTTCACCGTCAACGAGAGGACTACGTAATGCCCGAGAAGGCCCCCGAGAAGTCTGCCGCCGATTTCTGGTTCGACCCGCTGTGCCCGTGGTGCTGGATCACCTCACGCTGGATTCTCGAAGTGGAGAAGGTTCGCGATATTGCGGTGAATTTCCACGTCATGAGCCTGGCGATACTCAACGAGAACCGCGAAGGCCTGCCCGAGCAGTACCGCGAAATGATGAAAAAGGCGTGGGGGCCGGTGCGGGTGGCGATCGCCGCCGAGCAGGCTCATGGTGCCGCCGTACTGGACGCGCTGTACGCCGCTATGGGCCGCCGGATTCACAACGAGGACAACAAAGACCTCGAAGTGGTCATCAAGGAGTCGCTGGCCGAAGCCGGTCTGCCCGCGGAGCTGGCCGCCGCGGCCACCAGTGACGCGTACGACGACGCCCTGCGCAAGAGTCACCACGCCGGCATGGACGCGGTCGGCGACGACGTCGGCACGCCGACCATCCACGTCAACGGCGTGGCGTTCTTCGGGCCGGTGCTGTCGAAGATTCCGCGCGGCGAAGAGGCCGGGAAACTTTGGGACGCCTCGGTGACGTTCGCGACCTACCCGCACTTCTTCGAGCTCAAGCGGACCCGCACCGAGCGGCCCGAGTTCGACTGAGAGTGAAGGTGGCGACCCTCGCGATCGCCACTGGCCCTGATGGTGAGCTCGGCCATGCGCGTCGTGCACAATGTCGGGCATGCGCGTCTACCTGGGTTCTGATCACGCCGGATACGAGCTCAAGCAGCAGATCATCGAGCACGTGAAGAAATCCGGACACGAGCCGATCGACTGCGGTGCCTTCAGCTACGACGCCGAGGACGACTATCCGGCGTTTTGCATCGCCGCCGCAACACGTACGGTCGCCGACCCGGGCAGCCTCGGCATCGTGCTGGGCGGATCCGGCAACGGCGAGCAGATCGCCGCGAACAAGGTGCCCGGCGCGCGGTGCGCGCTGGGGTGGAGCGTCGAGACCGCGACGCTGGCCCGGCAGCACAACAATGCGCAGTTGATCGGGATCGGCGGCCGCATGCACACCGTCGACGAGGCGCTGGCGATCGTCGACGCCTTCCTGACCACGCCGTGGTCGCAGGCCGAACGCCACCAGCGTCGCATCGACATCCTCGCCGAATACGAACGCACCCACCAGGCGCCGCCGGTGCCCGGCGCTCAGGCGTGAGGGACGCCCGTGCCCGAAGGGCATACCCTGCATCGGCTGGCCCGCCTGCATCAGCGCCGATTCGCCCGGGCACCGGTCGCGGTGTCCAGCCCGCAGGGCCGGTTCGCTAGTTCGGCGGCCGCGCTGGACGGCCGAGTGTTGCTGCGCGCCAGCGTCTGGGGCAAGCATCTGTTCCATCACTACGCCGACGGCCCCATCGTGCATGTGCACCTCGGTCTCTACGGCACCTTCACCGAATGGGAACGCCCCGATAGCGCACCGCTTCCGGAACCGGTGGGACAGGTGCGGATGCGGATGGTCGGCGCCCAGTACGGCACCGATTTGCGTGGCCCGACGGTGTGTGAGGTGCTGGACGAAGCCCAGGCGGGCGACGTCGTGGCCAGGCTGGGACCCGACCCCTTGCGCACCGACGCCGACCCGTCGTGGGCTTGGGCGCGAATCACA
Source organism: uncultured Actinomycetota bacterium (assembly GCA_963748885.1). Taxonomy (GTDB): domain Bacteria; phylum Actinomycetota; class Actinomycetes; order Mycobacteriales; family Mycobacteriaceae; genus Mycobacterium. The sequence goes on along the minus strand of CAVVLC010000017.1, from coordinate 43,196 downwards.
AAGTCACGCAGGCCTATTGGCGCGCTGTTGATGGACCAGACCATCATTGCGGGCGTGGGCAACGTCTACCGCAGTGAGTTGTTGTTTCGCCACCTCATCGACCCGTTCCGGCCCGGCAGGGACATCGGCGAGGCCGAATTCGACTCGGCGTGGGCCGATTTGGTGGCGCTGATGAAGGTCGGCTTGCGCCGCGGCAAGATCGTCGTGGTGCGGCCCGAACACGATCACGGTCCGCCCTCGTATCGGCCGGGCCGACCCCGGACGTATGTGTACCGGCGTGCCGGCGAGCCGTGCCGGGTGTGCGGGACTAGTATCCGCACAGCAGTTTTGGAGGGACGAAATGTGTTCTGGTGTCCTAATTGTCAGACATGACGCTGTTGGGCATATGTCAAATATAATGTGGCACTGGCTATCTCGTTATCGAGGTGAGACCGAACTATAGTTCGGATCTTGATCAGTTGGGTACACGCTGGGATTGTGAATAGCATTCCACGTTTTGCCGCAACAATTTTCGCCATGACCGCTGCGTTGGGTCTAGGCGGACTGGGGGCCGCGGCCGCGGCGCAAGCTCAACCCGCACCATTCCCGGCGTACCACTGGTGCCCGGGTGAGTGGTGGGATCCGGGGTGGGGAATGAACTGGGAGGGAGGATCTTGCCACGACGATCGCCACCGCGACATGGACGGCTGGGACCACAGCCATGACTGGGGCCCTGACCACGGGCGCGACCACGACAGGCAACCCTGGCAAAGGTAATCCGACCGCCGCTCGGTGATCGATCGGGGTGCGAGCCACGAGGGGGTGGCTCGCACCCCCCAATCTGCGTTCAGTCCTCAGTGACGCCGAGCTCAGTGACGCCCAGCGCCGCGTAGACCTCGTTGCTCAGCGCGACGCAGCGCGGGTCCGCATTGGCCTTGGTGGCGTCGAAGCGATTCATCACGTACGCGTAGCCGATTCCGTATTCCAGATCGACGAACCCGAATGACCCGCCCAGACCACCGTGGCCAAACATCCGCCGGTTAGGCCCGTTGACGCCACGCTGGTTGAGCATGTAGCCCAGACCCCACCCGTGGTCGGCGACGCGTGGGCCGAGCACCAGATCGGTTTCGAAGCCGCCCTGCGACACCCGGATCAGCTCCATGTGCTCGCGGCTGAGCAGTTTCCCCTGGGCGAGCGCGTTGTAGAAGGTCGCCAATCCGAGCGCCGACACCTGCGCGTTGGTGCCGGGGAACTCGAGCTGGCGCCAAAGCTGCAGGTCGTTGGAGGCCAGCTCGTCGTCCGGGGCAAAGCCCATCGCGATCGACAGCGCCGCCTTCGGGTGTTCGGTCAGGGTGGTCGGGTATCCAGGGGCTTGCACCTCGGCTAGCAGGTCCCGGGCGTGCGGCTTGTTCACCCGCTCGGCGCAGCGGCGTTGTTCGGTGGGGGACAAGCCGATGTGGACATCGGCGCCGATCGGTTCGGCGATCTCGGTGCGCAGGTACTGGCCGACCGTGCGACCGGTGACACGGCGGAACACCTCGCCGACGATGAAGCCGTACGTGGTCATGTGATAGCCCTGCGCGGTGCCCGGTTCCCACCACGGTTCCGCGGCGGCCAGTTGCTCGCAGACAAAATCCCAATCGACGACTTGCTGCCACGTCAACCGCGTGCGCGGACCGATTACGCCGGATCGGTGGCTCAGCACCATGGCCAGGGTGATGGCTTCCTTGCCGGCCTGGCCGAACTCGGGCCAATAGTGGGCGACCGGCGCATGCAGGTCCAGCTCGCCGCGGTCGGCGAGTTGGTGCACGCAGGTCGACGTCAGACCCTTGGTGCCGGACAGCACGGTGGTCAGGGTGTCTTGTTGCCAGGGCTGGGTACCGGCACCGTCAGCGGAGCCGCCCCAGAGGTTGACGACGAGATCACCGTTCACCCACACGGCGACGGCTGCACCGACTTCGCCGAGCTGCGCAGAAGTTGCGCGCGAACACCTCGCGCACGTTGTCGAAGCCCCCCGCGCATGAGCCCTTTATTTCGACTCTCCAAGTCGCTCATTACGCCTTTCTGTCGAGCACAAATGTAGCTCGAGCGGGCGACGGGAATCGAACCCGCGTAGCTAGTTTGGAAGACTAGGGCTCTACCATTGAGCTACGCCCGCATACATTCGTCGTGCGCGACAATACGTGGCGGAAGAGATCAAATCTAATCGAATCCGTTCTGAAACCTCCCCGTGAGGTCTGAGGTCGTTGCGGGTCTGGCGCCGCCGGGCCGTAGGATCTCGAGGTCAGCGCGGGGTGTAGCGCAGCTTGGTAGCGCATCCGCTTTGGGAGCGGAAGGCCGCAGGTTCAAATCCTGTCACCCCGACCAGGCCGCCAGCAACGACCCCAGAACGAGTACCGAGGAGCACACCTGTGAAGAGCACTGTCGAGCAATTGAGCCCCACCCGGGTGCGTATCAGCGTTGAGGTGCCTTTTACCGAGCTAGAGCCCGATTTCAAGCGGGCCTACAAAGAGCTGGCCAAACAGGTGCGACTGCCCGGCTTCCGCCCCGGCAAGGCACCAGCGCGGTTACTGGAGGCGCGTTTCGGTCGGGCGGCGATGCTCGACCAGGTCGTCAACGAAGCACTGCCCAGCCGGTACGGACAGGCGGTCGCCGAGTCGGAGGTCCAGCCGATCGGCCAGCCCGACATCGAGGTGACAAACAAGGAGTACGGCGAGGATCTGGCCTTCACCGCCGAAGTCGACATCCGCCCCAAGATCGCTCTTCCCGACCTCAGCACGCTTAAGGTCTCGGTGGATCCGGTCGAGGTCACCGACGACGACGTCGACGCCGAATTGGAGGCGTTGCGTGTCCGGTTCGGCACTCTGACCGGGGTGGACCGGCCGGTGGCGGTCGGCGACTTCGTCACGATCGACTTATCCGCCACCGTCGACGGCGAGGACGTGCCGAACGCCGCCGCCGAGGGTCTGTCCCACGAGGTCGGTTCCGGCCGTCTCATCGCGGGTCTCGACGATGCGGTGGTCGGCCTGTCCACCGACGAGTCCCGGGCCTTCACCGCCACGCTGGCGACCGGCGAACACGCCGGCCAGGACGCGGAGGTCACCGTCACCATCAGGTCGATCAAGGAACGCGAACTGCCCGAGCCCGACGACGAGTTCGCGCAATTGGCCAGCGAGTTCGACACCGTTGACGAATTGCGGGCCAACCTCAGCGAACAGGTGCGTGAGGCCAAGCGGGCCCAGCAGGCCGAGCAGATCCGCAACGCGACGATCGATGCTCTGCTCGAGCAGGTCGATGTGCCGTTGCCGGATTCGATCGTGCAGGCCCAGCTCGACAACGCCATGCACAGCGCCCTGCACGGCCTCGACCACGACGAAGCCAAGCTTGCGGAGGTGCTCGCCGAGCGAGGCGCGACGCGCGAGCAGTTCGAGACGGAGGCGCGCAGCTCCGCGGAGAAGGACGTCAAGAGGCAGTTATTGCTGGACGCCCTGGCCGATGACCGGGAGGTCCAGGTCGGCCAGGACGACCTTACTGAACGGCTGCTGACGACGTCTCGGCAATACGGCATCGAGCCGCAGCAGCTGTTCTCCTACCTGCAGGAGAACAACCAGCTGCCGGCGATGTTCGCCGATGTGCGGCGCGAGCTGGCCGTCAGGGCGGTAGTCGACGCGGCGACGATCACCGATACCAACGGAAACGCGATCGACGTCGCCGAAATCTTCGGCAAGCATGCCCAGACCGACGAGGCAGACACCGTCGAGGAGAGCGACGCGGTCAAGGCCACCGATGAGGTCAAGGCGGCCGAAGAGCCCAAGGCGGCCGAAGAGCCCAAGGCGGTCGAAGAGCCCAAGGCGGTCGAAGAGCCCAAGGCGGTCGAAGAGCCCAAGGAGGCCGAAGAGCCCAAGGAGGCCGAAGAGCCCAAGGAGGCCGAAGAGCCCAAGGAGGCCGAAGAGCCCAAGGCGGCCGACGCTGTTGAGGCCGGTAAGGCTGGCAAGGCCGCCAAGGCCGCCAAGGCCGGTGCGGCCGGCAAGTCTGGTGCAGGCGGTAAGGCCGCTAAGGCCGCTAAGGCCGGTAAGGCCGAGGCAGGCGAGGCCTCCGACCAGCCCGCAACATGACGCTGTGAGCGAACGCGTCCATTTCAGGGGGTGCGGGGGCACCAAACAGTGGGCTCGGTTGGTTAGTGTCGGTGCATACAGAACTCGAGAAAGCAGGTAACCCCGTCGTGACTCACATGCGTTCGAACTCGCTGGGTCTCAACCTCACGGACTCGGTCTATGAGCGCTTGCTGTCGGAGCGCATCATTTTCCTGGGTTCGGAGGTGAGCGACGAGATCGCTAATCGGCTGTGCGCACAGATTCTGCTGCTCGCCGCCGAAGACGCCTCCAAGGACATCAACCTCTACATCAATTCGCCCGGGGGATCGATCAGCGCGGGCATGGCGATCTACGACACCATGGTCTTGGCGCCCTGCGACATCGCCACGTATGCCATGGGCATGGCCGCCTCGATGGGCGAGTTTCTGCTGGCCGCCGGCACCAAGGGCAAGCGCTACGCCCTGCCGCACGCGCGCATCCTCATGCACCAGCCGCTGGGTGGCGTGACCGGCAGCGCGGCCGACATCGCCATCCAGGCTGAGCAGTTCGCCGTCATCAAGAAGGAGATGTTCCGGCTCAACGCCGAGTTCACCGGCCAGCCGATCGAGCGCATCGAGGCGGACTCCGACCGCGACCGCTGGTTCACCGCCCCGGAAGCCCTGGAATACGGCTTCGTTGACCACATCATCACCCGCGCCGCCCACATCACCAATGGAGAAGCCCGATGAACCCGAAGATTCAACCCCAGGCGCGGTACATTCTGCCGTCGTTCATCGAGCACTCCAGCTTCGGTGTCAAGGAGTCGAATCCCTACAACAAGCTGTTCGAGGAACGCATAATCTTCCTCGGTGTCCAGGTCGACGACGCGTCGGCGAACGACATCATGGCGCAGCTGCTGGTCCTCGAGTCGCTGGATCCCGACCGCGACATCACCATGTACATCAACTCGCCCGGTGGCGGCTTCACCTCGCTGATGGCGATCTACGACACCATGCAGTACGTGCGGGCCGACATCCAGACGGTGTGCCTGGGCCAGGCCGCCTCGGCGGCTGCGGTCCTGCTGGCCGCCGGAACACCGGGCAAGCGGATGGCGCTGCCGAATGCACGGATACTGATCCATCAGCCGTCGCTGTCCGGCGTGATCCAGGGGCAGTTCTCCGACCTGGAGATCCAGGCCGCCGAGATCGAGCGGATGCGCACCCTGATGGAGACCACGCTGGCCCACCACACTGGCAAGGACGCCGCGGTGATCCGCAAGGACACCGACCGGGACAAGATCCTGACCGCGGAAGACGCCAAGGACTACGGGATCATTGACACCGTCCTCGAGTACCGGAAGCTCTCCGCGCAAAGCGCCTGAGCCTCGCCGAGCGTGCTCTCAGGGCGAGTTTTGGGCCGGCGAGTTTTCGCCCTGGTTGCACGTTCGGCGCAGGACGGCGGCCACTGCGGCGATGTCGGCCGGCCCAACCCGGCAGCATCCGCCGACAATGTGTGCACCCGCCGACGCCCACTGCGCGGCAAGCGCCGCGGAGAACCGCGACGAACCCGCCCACTTGCGGCCATCCCAACGCTCGCCGCTGTTCGGGTAGACGATCACCGGCTTGCCGACATCAGCGATGCCGATCGCCGTCAGCACGTCGTCCGGCGCGCAGCAGTTGACCCCAACCGCGACGATCTCCGGTACCCCTGCGGCGACCGCGAACGCGTCGGCGAGTGGCTGTCCGGCGCGGGTTCGCGTCCCCTCGATGGTGTAGCTGAGCCAGGCCGGCACCCCGAGCGACCGCACCACGTTGACCAGCGCTTCGGCCTCGTCGACGTCGGGCACGGTTTCCAGGGCGAGCACGTCGGCGCCGGCGGCCGCCAGGATCTCTAGGCGGGGCCGATGCCACTCGGCCAGGGCCGCGATCGACAGGCCGTAGCGTCCGCGATATTCCGACCCGTCGGCCAGCGCCGCTCCGTACGGTCCGACCGAGGCGGCGACGCGAAGGCCAGCCACGTCGAACTCGTCGCGCGCGGTCTTGGCGAGTTCGACGCTGCGGCGCAGCAGCCCGGTGGTATCGGCCCGGCCGATCCCGCGCGCCGCAAAGGCCTCGAACGATGCCTGGTAGCTCGCGGTCGTGGCGATGGTGGCACCGGCGCGAAAGTACGCGGCATGCACCGCGACGATCTCCCGCGGCGCATCCGCCAGCAGTCTCGCCGACCACAACGGGTCCGACAGGTCATGGCCGCGTTCCTCGAGCTCGGTGGCCAGGCCGCCGTCGCTGATCAAGACGGAATCGGGCGCCAATTCCACCAGCTCACTGTAGGGTGATCGGCTGGGGGGCGAGATGCCCTACTGTTTCGTCACTCGCCAGCGTCGGTTGGGTAACGACTGCGACACGCCAGAGAAACGGATTGCGCGTCTTTCGCAACTGGCGAGCCGGGTCGGGCTATATGTTTCATTTAGACCGACGGACAGGAATACCCAGGGAATACCAAGCACGCGATTCGGTGCTAATAGTCGCACTGTGCCGGATCGAGCGGGTAGCGTCGGGACATACAGGCGGCACGGCAAGACAAACGGCGATCAGGAAGTAGGCGCTGAGGCATCATGGCACGTATCGGAGACGGCGGTGATCTGCTGAAGTGCTCGTTCTGCGGGAAGAGCCAGAAGCAGGTCAAGAAACTCATTGCGGGCCCCGGTGTGTACATCTGCGATGAGTGCATCGACCTGTGCAACGAGATCATCGAAGAGGAACTCGCCGACGCCGACGATGTGAAGCTCGACGAACTACCCAAGCCGGTCGAGATTCGGGACTTCCTCGAGGGATACGTCATAGGGCAGGACACCGCCAAGCGCACGCTGGCCGTCGCTGTCTACAACCACTACAAGCGGATCCAGGCCGGCGAGAAAGGCCGCGACTCCCGGTGCGAGCCGGTTGAGCTGACCAAGTCCAACATCCTGATGCTCGGACCTACCGGCTGCGGCAAGACCTACCTGGCCCAGACGCTGGCCAAGATGCTCAATGTGCCGTTCGCCATCGCCGACGCCACCGCGCTAACCGAGGCAGGCTACGTCGGCGAGGACGTCGAGAACATCCTGCTCAAGCTGATCCAGGCCGCCGACTACGACGTCAAGCGCGCCGAGACCGGCATCATCTACATCGACGAGGTCGACAAGATCGCCCGCAAGAGCGAGAACCCGTCGATCACCCGCGACGTCTCCGGTGAGGGTGTGCAGCAGGCTCTGCTGAAAATCCTGGAGGGCACCCAGGCATCGGTTCCGCCGCAGGGCGGCCGCAAGCACCCGCATCAGGAGTTCATCCAGATCGACACCACCAACGTGCTGTTCATCGTCGCGGGTGCGTTCGCCGGGCTGGAGAAGATCATCTACGAGCGGGTCGGCAAGCGCGGCCTGGGCTTCGGCGCCGAGGTCCGCTCCAAGGCCGAGATCGACACCACCGATCAGTTCGCCGACGTGATGCCCGAGGATCTGATCAAGTTCGGCTTGATCCCCGAGTTCATCGGGCGGCTCCCTGTGGTCGCGTCGGTCACCAACCTGGACATGGACTCGTTGGTCAAGATCCTGTCCGAGCCGAAGAACGCTCTGGTCAAGCAATACACGCGGCTCTTCGAGATGGACGGGGTGGAGCTGGAGTTCACCGACGACGCCCTGGAAGCGATCGCCGACCAGGCGATCCACCGCGGCACCGGCGCCCGGGGCCTGCGCGCCATCATGGAAGAAGTCCTGCTGCCGGTGATGTATGACATCCCGAGCCGCGACGACGTCGCCAAGGTGGTCGTCACCAAGGAGACCGTGCAGGACAACGTGTTGCCGACGATCGTGCCGCGCAAGCCGGCGCGCAGTGAGCGTCGCGACAAGAGCGCCTAGCTAGGGCCTCCGCACGCCACTCGACGGCATCGACGCTGTCCCGCGTCGATTGAATCGCGCACTCGACCTGCTGAATTTCCTGTTGGCCGATGTCCGTGATGGGCTGGGCCCGTACCTTTCGATCTATCTGCTGCTTGTTCACCGTTGGGACCAAGCGTCGATCGGGTTTGTCATGGCCCTCGGTGGCGTCGGTGCGATTGTTGCGCAGGCGCCGCTTGGCGCGCTGGTGGACAGGACGACGGCCAAGCGGGCGTTGGTCATCGGTGGCGCGCTGACAATCACAGCCGGATCATTGGCGATGCCGTTGTTCCCAGGATTTTTTTCGATCTCGGTGCTGCAAGCTCTGACGGGGATCGCGGGGTCGGTTTTCGCGCCCGCGTTGGCCGCGATCACGCTGGGTGTTGTCGGCCCGCGATTTTTCTCCCGCCGCATCGGGCGTAACGAGTCGTTCAACCACGCGGGAAATGCATCGGCCGCCGCCCTCACCGGCGGGTTGGCCTACTTCTTTGGGCCGGTGGTGGTGTTCTGGGTGCTCGCCGTCATGGCTGCGAGCAGCGTGGCGGCGACGCTACGGATTCCCCGCGCCGCGATCGACCACGATGTCGCCCGCGGCATGGATCACCTACCCGGCGAGCCGCATCGCGAGCCGTCCAGCCTGAAGGTGCTGCTGCGACAACCGAAGGTTGATGATCTTTGCGGCGGCGGTCATTGCCTTTCACTTCGCCAACGCCGCCATGTTGCCGCTGGTCGGCCAGCTACTGGCGTTGCGCAACAAAGACGTCGGGACCGCGTTGATGGCCGCCTGCATCGTCGCCGCGCAGGTCGTGATGGTGCCGGTGGCGTACCTCGCAGGAGCGAAGGCCGATTCCTGGGGGACGAAAGCCGATCTTTCTCGTCGGATTCGCGGTGCTGGCCGCACGCGGATTCCTCTATACGTTGTCGGATAACCCGTATTGGCTGGTCGGCGTGCAACTCTTGGACGGTGACGGAGCCGGTGTCTTCGGGGCGCTGTTTCCCCTCGTCGTGCAGGACGTGACGCATGGAACCGGGCGGTTCAACGTCAGAGCTTGGGGGCGATCACGGCCGCGACCGGCATCGGCGCTGCGGTGTCGAACCTCGTCGCGGGCGCGATCGTCGTCGCGGCCGGCTACAACGCCGCCTTCATGTCGCTGGGTGCGATTGCCGGCGCGGCATTGGCCCTGTATTTCATCGCGATGCCCGAAACGGCCCGCCCGAACGCGGCTGCAGGCGATCCCGAGCAGCGCCCACGCTAACGGAAGTGACCAATACCACAGTTTCGCTCCCGCGTCACCGCCGTCTCTTGCTGACGTGGTGTTTTGTCCCTAAGCCGGCCGCGGGGAAGCGGTCCAAGTCCGCCATGCACCCAAGAAGCAGTGCCATAATTGTTACCGCCAGTGACATAAAAACGTATGGGCCCGGGAGTCGCTAGGACGGCGCGTAACCTGAATCTGGGCGGAAGTTGCCCGGCCGGTAACAAATGGAAGGCGCAGGCGTGGATCCGAATGGCAACGGAGCCGGGTCAAAGATCTCGGTACCAGGCAACAGCTGGAGAATGTCGTCATCCGCTTCGCGGGTGACTCCGGCGACGGCATGCAGCTGACCGGCGACCGGTTCACCTCGGAGGCCGCGCTGTTCGGCAATGACCTTGCGACACAGCCGAACTACCCCGCCGAGATCCGCGCACCAGCAGGGCACGCTGCCCGGGTGTCTCGTCGTTCCAGATCCAGATCGCCGACTACGACATCCTCACCGCGGGCGACCGGCCCGACGTGCTCGTCGCGATGAACCCCGCGGCGCTGAAGGCCAACGTCGGCGACCTGCCGCGCGGCGGCATGATCATCGCCAACTCCGACGAGTTCACCAAGCGCAACCTGACCAAGGTCGGCTACGACAGCAACCCGCTGGAGAACGACGAGCTGTCCGAGCTACGTCGTGCACTCCGTCGCGATGACCACGCTGACCCTGGGCGCGGTCGAGGCCGATCGGCGCGACCAAGAAGGACGGCCAGCGCGCCAAGAACATGTTCGCGCTCGGGCTGCTGTCCTGGATGTACGGCCGCGCCGCTCGAGCCAGCGAGGCCTTCATCCGCGAGAAGTTCGCCCGCAAGCCCGAGATCGCCGAGGCCAACGTGCTGGCGCTCAAGGCCGGCTGGAACTACGGCGAGACCACCGAGGCGTTCGGCACCACCTACGAGGTGTCCCCGGCCAAGCTGCACGTCCGGCGACTACCGGCAGATCTCCGGCAACACCGCGCTGGCCTACGGCATCGTCGCCGCCGGTCAGCTGGCCGACATCCAGGTGGTGCTCGGCACCTACCCGATCACCCCGGCCTCGGACATCCTGCACGAGCTGTCCAAGCACAAGAACTTCAATGTCCTCACCTTCCAGGCCGAGGACGAGATCGCCGGCATCGGCGCGGCCATCGGCGCCTCCTACGGCGGCGCGCTCGGCGTCACCAGCACGTCGGGCCCCGGTATCTCGCTGAAGTCCGAGGCCATCGGCCTGGCCGTGATGACCGAACTGCCGCTGATCGTCATCGACGTGCAGCGCGGCGGCCCGTCGACCGGCCTGCCGACCAAGACCGAGCAGGCCGACCTGCTGCAGGCGCTGTTCGGCCGCAACGGCGAGTCGCCGGTCGCGGTGCTGGCGCCGCGGTCTCCCGTCGGACTGCTTCGACATCGCCGTCGAGGCGGTGCGGATCGCGATCGACCTACCACACCCCGGTGATCATGCTGTCCGACGGCGCCATCGCCAACGGCTCCGAGCCGTGGCGAATCCCGGACGTCAGCTCGTTCAAGCCGATCGAGCACACCTTCGCCAAGGCCGGGCGAGCCGTTCCAGCCGTACGCGCGCGACCCGGAGACGCTGGCCCGCCAGTTCGCCGTCCCGGGCACCCCGGGTCTGGAGCACCGCATCGGCGGGCTGGAGGCGGCCAACGGCTCCGGCGACATCTCCTACGAGCCGGCCAACCACGACCTGATGGTCCGGTTGCGCCAGGCCAAGATCGACGGCATCACGGTGCCCGACCTCGAGGTCGACGACCCGACCGGCGACGCCGAGCTGCTGCTGATCGGGTGGGGCAGCTCGTACGGCCCGATCGGTGAGGCCTGCCGGCGCGCGCGGCGCAAGCGGCATCAAGGTCGCGCACGCCCACCTGCGGCACCTCAACCCGTTCCCGGCCAACCTCGGCGAGGTGCTGCGGCGCTACCCGAAGGTGGTCGTGCCCGGAGATGAACCTCGGCCAGCTGGCGCTGCTGCTGCGCGGCAAGTACCTGGTCGACGTGCAGTCGGTGACCAAGGTCGAGGGCCTGGCGTTCCTGGCCGACGAGGTCGAGGGCATCATCGGCGCCGCGCTGGACGGGACGCTGGCGAGATGGAAACGATAAAGCGATGTTCGCCAGGTTGGCGGCGGCCACGTCGTAGCGGGAGCTGACGCAGTGACTGGCGAGCGATGAACGGCGATGACTGGACCTGATCGGCGCGGATCTGGCGGGCACGGTGATCCGAAGCCTGACCAAGACGGCCTGGGTGCCGACCACGGACCAGCCGCAGAAGGGCAAGGACTTCACCAGCGACCAGGAGGTGCGCTGGTGCCCGGGCTGCGGTGACTACGTCATCCTCAACACCATCCGCAACTTCCTGCCCGAGCTGGGGCTGCGCCGCGAGAACATCGTGTTCGTCAGCGGCATCGGCTGCTCCAGCCGGTTCCCGTACTACCTGGAGACCTACGGGTTCCACTCCATCCACGGCCGCGCCCCGACCATCGCCACCGGACTGGCGCTGGCCCGCGCCGGACCTGTCGGTGTGGGTGGTCACCGGTGACGGCGACGCGCTGTCGATCGGCGGCAACCACCTGATCCACGCGCTGCGCCGCAACGTCAACATCACGATCCTGCTGTTCAACAACCGGATCTACGGTCTGACCAAGGGCCAGTACTCGCCGACCTCGGAGGTCGGCAAGGTCACCAAGTCGACGCCGATGGGCTCGCTGGACCACCCGTTCAACCCGGTGTCGCTGGCGCTGGGCGCCGAGGCCACCTTCGTCGGCCGGGCGCTGGACTCCGACCGCAAGGGCCTGACCGAGGTGCTGCGGCGCCGCGGCCAGCACCGCGGCGCCGCGCTCGTCGAGATCCTGCAGGACTGCCCGATCTTCAACGACGGCTCGTTCGACGCGCTGCGCAAGGAGGGCGCCGAGGAGCGGCTGATCAACGTCCGCCACGGCGAGCCGATCATCTTCGGCGCCGACGGCGAGTACTGCGTGGTGAAGTCCGGCTTCGGCCTGGAGGTCGGCCAAGACCGCCGACGTGGCCGTCGACGAGATCGTGGTGCACGACGCCACGATCGACGATCCGGCCTACGCCTTCGCGCTGTCGCGGTTGTCCGATCAGAACCTCGAGCACACGGTGATGGGCATCTTCCGCCAGGTCAGCCGGCCCACCTACGATGACGCGGCCCGTGTCTCAGGTAAGTGCCGCGCAGATGCCACGGCGCCATCCGACGCCGCCGCACTGCAATCGTTGCTGCGCGGGCGTGACACCTGGACCGTCGACTGATGGCCGACACAGTGTCGCTGGCCGGGGTCGTACTCGCCGGAGGTGAATCCCGGCGGATGGGCCGCGATAAAGCCAACCTGCAGTTGCAGCCGCCGTTTTCCAGCCCAGCCGGATCTGCTGGCTCCCGCGGCGCCACCACCATGGTCGAGCACTTGGTCGCCATCGTCGGGCAGCGCTGTGAGCCGGTTTTCGTGATGGCCGCCACGGGCCAACCGTTGCCCGAGTTGCAGGTTCCCGTCATGCGCGACGAGTCACGGGGGCTAGGTCCGCTCCCGGCGACCGGGCGCGGATTGCGGGCCGCCGCGGAGGCGGGTGCTCGGCTTGCGTTCGTCTGTGCCGTCGACATGCCGCTGCTGGCAGTCGAATTGATCGATGATCTGGTGCGCAGAGCAGTCGAGACCGACGCCGAAGTGGTCATGCCGTGGGACGGCCAGGACCACTACCTGTCCGCGGTGTATCGAACCGATCTGGCCGACCGGGTCGACGCGCTGGTAGCCGCCGGCGAACTCAAGATGCGAGCATTGGTTGACGCTTCGGACACTCAGCGGATCGTGATGTCGAGTTCGAAGCTACTGACCAATGTCAATACCGCCGCTGACCTGCGCGCCTTGGTCGAACCGGGATCCTGACACTCGTTCGGCATTTTCGGCTGTATTTCGCGCGAGCTTCAGGTCTAATTTGTTGCAGTCGATCGACCATTTCTGAATTGAATATCGCTCAGTTCACATATTGGTACCGAATATTCCCAATCCTCGATGGAGGATTGGCCCGAATCCTATTCGGGCATAATTTACTGTAATCCGTTGGCGCAGCTGTGATTTCGCACATCTAACGAATCGACTTGCGGATTGGCACCGTGAACCGGCCGGCACTTATGTTGGGTTTCAGCAAACTGCTTCGCGGAAAACTGCACCAGACACGCGAGCTAGCGCGCGATCTGGCCCGGGCGGGAGAGGGCTGCGACGGTCGCCATCTGCGAAATATATTGGAAAATAATGCATTCCGTCGCTTCGAGGGCTGCGTAGGTTGCGGGGACGGGCGATCCGGGGCTGGGCGGTCCATTCTGCGCAGCCACGAGCAGAATGAGTGAATATTGCTGAAGTACTTGATATTTGGACGGATAGATGCTCTGAACGCGATTGACTCAAGACGCGTGAGCATTGGCCGCGTGTGATCCTGCGGTGCCCACGCCGGGCGGTCCTCGCCAGGTCTGGGGCCAGCGCCCGGCACGTCCGAAATGCGAGGGGCAAATTCGTGTCCCAGGTCACAAAATGCACGTGATTTGGATCACGATTACGCCGCTGCTTCGATGAGTCGATATGTGCTGAAAAGCAGCGGTTGACCTGCAAGAAGAATTCCTCGATCTCGGCGTGATCGGGCCGTTATAGAACCGAGATATCGGCGTGTCGGGGATGACTAATGGATGTGGTTCTCGTACGGTCCCTAGGTAGCCCGAAACCGGGCCTTAGGAAAATTCAATTTACGGACCCGCGCGTGAGGGGAGCCTGCGGACGGCGATAGCTGCCGCAGCCGGCATTGACAAGCGATTGAGAACCGCCGGATAGGTCACCGACAGATCAGCAGCTCCTCTGTCGTGCCGAAACGAGACGGCACGTCCCTAAGTAAGCCGTTCGGCATGGACTTCGGCATGGACAACGGACCCCGGCCACGCCCGTGGGTTGGATTCGGTGCGCGCACCGCGAAAGGAATAATTTTGAAGAACGTCCGCAAGACGCTCCTCGTCGCTGCGATCACAGGGACGCTCATGACCCTGCCGTCCACCGCTACCGCTAACGCGGACGTGGTGGGCTCGGACCCGAACATCGCTCCGGCCGGGCCTGGCCCGGACCCGGCGCCTCCTGCCCCGCAGCCGGCTGGCTTTGACCCGAACGCTCCTGTGCCCGGTGCTCCTGTGCCTGCTCCGGCCGTGCAGCCGGCTGGCTTTGACCCTAACGCTCCGGCGCCGGGTGCTCCTGTGCCTGCTCCGGCCGTGCAGCCGGCTGGCTTTGACCCGAACGCTCCGGCGCCGGCCGCTCCTGCGCCTGCTCCGGCTCCGGTTGCTCTTGCACCTGCTCCGGCTCCGGTTGCTCCTGCGCCTGCTCCGGCTCCGGTTGCTCCTGCGCCTGCTCCGGCTGCAGACGCTCCTGCGCCTGCTCCGGCTGCTGCTCCCTTGCCTGCTCCGGCTCCGGATGCTCCGGCGCCGGCTCCGGCTGCTGCTCCCTTGCCTGCTCCGGCCCCGGACGCCTTGGCGCCGATCGACGTGCCGGCAGCGCCTCCGGTGGAGCCGGCGGGCTTTGACCCCAACCTTCCGCCGCCGGCCGGGGCACCGCCAGTCGAAGAGCCGCCGGTGCGCAAGGTGTACAGCGTCAACTGGGACGCGATCGCACAGTGCGAGTCCGGTGGTAACTGGGCGATCAGCACCGGTAACGGGTTCGCCGGCGGCCTGCAGTTCACCTCCGGCACCTGGCGGGCCAACGGTGGCTCGGGATCCGCGAACGGCGCGAGCCGTGAGGAGCAGATTCGGGTGGCCGAGAACGTCCTGCACTCGCAGGGCATCGGCGCCTGGCCGGTCTGCGGCCGGCGCGGCTGACCAACGGTCGCACCTAGCGGAAACATCGAGAGTGCCGGGCCTTCGGGCCCGGCATTTCTCGTCTGTGGGCCGGGCCACTGAGCAGGAGGCCGACAAGCGTAAGAGTAGCGTCGGGTGCGTGACCGCAACGCCGCGCGAATTTGACATCGTGTTGTACGGCGCGACGGGCTTCGTGGGGAAACTGACCGCCGAATACCTGGCGCGGGCCGGTCAGCACGCACGCATCGCGCTGGCCGGTAGGTCAACCGAGCGACTGCTCGCCGTTCGCAAGACCCTGGGGGAATCCGCGCAATCGTGGCCGGTGCTGGTCGCCGACGCGGCATCGCCGTCGACGCTGAGTGAGATGGCCGCGCGGACACAGGTCGTCGTCACCACGGTCGGGCCCTACACCCGCTACGGGTTGCCGCTGGTGGCCGCCTGCGCCGCGGCGGGCACGGATTACGCCGACCTGACCGGCGAGGCGATGTTCGTGCGCAACTGCATCGACCTGTACCACAAGCAGGCCGCCGACACCGGTGCCCGCATAGTGCACGCTTGCGGCTTTGATTCCATCCCTTCGGATATAGGCGTGTACGCCCTGTATCGGGCGGCCCGAGACGAGGGGACCGGCGAGCTCACCGACACCGACTTCGTGGTGCGCGGCTTCCGGGGCGGGTTCTCCGGCGGCACCGTCGCGTCACTGGTGGCGGTGCTGGACACCGCGTCGAGCGACCCGGACGCACGACGCGAGTTCACCGACCCGTACACGTTGAGCACCGACCGCGGCGCCGAACCTGAGCTTGGCCGACAGCCCGACCTACCGTGGCGTCGTGGTCGCGACATTGCGCCGGAACTGGCCGGTGTCTGGACCGCGGGGTTCGTCATGGCGCCCTACAACGTCCGGATCGTGCGCCGCAGCAATGCGTTGATGGACTGGGCCTACGGCAGGCGATTCCGCTACAGCGAAACCATGAGCGTGGGCGCCTCGGTGGTGTCCCCGGCCGCGTCGGTCGTCCTCACCGGGGGCCTCAACGCGATGATGGGGTTGGGCGGTCGCTATTTTCGGCTGCTGCCGCGCCGGCTGGTGGAGCGGGTGCTGCCCAAGCCGGGTACTGGCCCCAGCGCGGCCACTCGCGAACGCGGCTACTACCGGATCGAGACGTACACCACCACGACCACCGGCGCCCGATACGTGGCGACCGTCGAACAGCAGGGCGACCCGGGTTACAAGGCGACGTCGGTGCTGCTGGGGGAGTGTGGGCTTGCGCTCGCACTGGACCGCGACAAGCTCTCCGACCTGCGGGGAGTGCTGACGCCCGCGGCCGCGATGGGCGACGCGTTGCTGTCGCGGCTCCCGGCCGCCGGCGTGACGCTGCAGACCGAACGGCTGAATTAGATCTGGCCTGGCCCGCCGATCAGCGTGATGGACGCTCGCGGAGCAGCGCCTCCAGCTCAGCTCGACCCTCTGGGGAGCCGATCTCGTAGAACCGGTCACGAACCTCGAATCCGGCCAGCTGCCCCTCGGCCGCGAGCGCGGACAGGACCGGAGCCAGGTAACGCATAACGATTGATCAGCCGATCGACTCGCACGTCGCGGTAGTCGGTTGTCTAAAAGAGGGTTTGGATACTTGCGTTCGAGAACAATGCATGTGCTCACGTACTGGACCCAAAAGTCGTTGCGCTCGGGGCCTTTCGGCTGCTCCGTCAGGGTGGGGCGTCCGTCACCGTGACCCATGACTATCGCGGTCGATGTCGATGATCGGCGAGCGTTTCCCGGGCAAACGGTTCGGCCGCCTCCCTGATAGTGGTGTAGCGCGGATAGAGTGACCTTTTCCCGGTGTGTCGTTCGGGACGAGAGCGCGGTCACCACGTGATCCTTCGAGTGAACCTTCCAAATGACATACGCCTGCGGATTTCGCGGTTTAGGCCTTCGTTGGGATTATTCGACCAGATTTGACGCCACTGTTCCTTGGGGAACGACCGTCACCACCTCCTTTGTCGGTGACGAGTCGTCCGCAGCAATATGGGGCAAACTTTCCCGGCCAGCTCGCTCGGCAGCGCCGGGTGAGGGGATTCGCCTTCGCGCGTACGAGACGAGGATTGTCGCGCACGCAATCAGCCAGAAGATTCCCGAAAAGGCCCCAGTGTTGACGACGATCTGCGTATAGCCGACGATCCCGGGGACCCCCATCTGCCCCTTGATCGGCGAGGGGATGGGCGGGCTGGGCAGGCAGATCTGCGCGATGGTCAGCGCCGTGACAAGACTCACGCAGATACCAACTGCGCGACGTCGATCTCCGAGGGCGGCGAATCGATCGAAGATCCCAGAACCCGGCGGCCCGTCCGGATCCCGGACCACGAGGGCGGCGATCGGCAACACGAAGACCAGGTAATAGCTGCCGGTCATGGCGGGAAACAGGGAAGCCGTCGCCAGCAGCACTGTACCGGCCATGACAGGGGGTATGCGTCGCCCGAGAGCCAGCAGAGCGCCGGTAACCACGATGACGACCGCATAACCCGCCAGCAAACGCGGACCAAGCAGGTAACCGTCCGGTATCTTGCCACCGTTGTGCAGGGCCGCGATGGAATCGGGGATCACAAGCAGTGCTTTTCCAAAAGACATGTTGTTCCCGATAAGCCAGTCGAACGGAAAGGCGCCGACAGTGGCTTGGAACGACTGCGGGATTGTGTCCGGGAAGTCCCGCGGCCACAGCAGGTATGCGGCAAGATTGGACACCACGCCCCCGACCACCGCGATTGCCCCCATCCGCCATTGCCGGGCCGCGAACAACGCGACACCCAACAGGGCGAACTGTGGTTTCACCAGCGCGGCCAGAATGACCATGATCACCACGAGCCCCCAGCGCCGTCGGCACAGCGCCACCAGGAAAACCAGGGCAATCGGTACCGCGAATGCCACCGAGTTGGCCCGGTCAATGGCGGACCATGCCGGAATGGCCGCGGCGCCGAGGGCGACGAAGACCACCACCCGCTCCAGCCCAAGCGCACCGCGAGTCGCCCACAAGGCCGGCGAAAGGACCGCGAGCGTCGAAGCGAGTAGATACCCGAACAACCCGACCAGGGGAGCGTGCAGCAATTTGCCAAGAACGCCGAAGGCTAAGTGCGGAACCAACGAACCCGCCGGGTAATTGATAGAGCCGGTAGCCCCCGGGAGGGGCTCCCACGGGTTGGGCCGCAATGCGAGGGTCATCGGCTCCGTGTAGTCGCTGAAACAGTGCCGACCGACCCTTATCGCCCAATAGTTGGAGCAGTCTTGGGGATCATGGGTAAGAGAGGAAAAGGGGTCGATCGACCAGTACTGGGCGAGAATGAAGGCGATTACCGCCGAAAGCGCCGACGCCAGCAAAACGGTGCCGAGCAGGATGGTGCGGGGTGACTGGCTGGCAAACGCCGAGAACCTCCCGCGGACTGTCCGGCCCCTGTCACGTATTACATTGCGGGCTCGGTTCACCGCATTCCTCCGACTATCCGCGATATGAAGCGGGAGCTAAACGACCCCCCGGTTAAGTCCGTCCGGAGCCTAACCCGATATCCGTGCGACAGCGCCAAAACCAGCGATTTCCGCACGCTCGGTAAACGCACAAAGAACATTGGAAGGTGGTGGGAGGAGTGGCGTTTTCCACGTTCGCACCCGCTATTTGGGCGGTGTCGCATCGTTTTGCGATGTCCCTTGATGAGCGTCGGTGGCGCTGCGCCGGAAAGAAAAGTGCCGGTGGCCGAAGTAGCTCAGCAGCGTGCTGAACGCCACGATGATCGCCTGCGCCGGGATGCGGGCCAGACCCAACTCAACGAGCACGGGCAGGGCGACGGCGTTGATGCCCGCCGCTGTGAGGTAGACACTCCAGAAACGCATGAGGTCACGCAACACATGGCCACGGACACGAAAGACGAATCGCCGATGCATCACGAACGCAAAAAGCACGGCCAGGACATGCGTGATGCCAAGGGTTACCAGCGACCCGGCGATCTTGCCGTACCGGTGGTCGACGAAGTGCCCCACGGTCTCGGAGCACGCGACAAAAATCCCGAACCCGATGACCGTGTTGATTCCCCCGACCACCAGGAATGCGACGCGTTGGTCGTTGACCAGTCGGATTAGCGGACCCGGCGGCGCGGTTTCCGCTGGCAGGTCGAATTCAGTCATGCGCGGCTTTCGAATGCGGCGATCTGCTCTCGGGTCACTGTCAGCGGGTCGGCGCCCGCGTGCACGCGCTGCTCCCAGTCGATCGTCCATGCCAGGGCGTCGCGGAAGCCGAGCCGATTCCGCCAACTCAGCTCGCGCTGCGCCTTGGAGGCGTCGAGGGCCAGCAGGTTCGCCTCGTGCGGATGATCCCCCTCGGCGAGTTCCCAATGCGCTCCGCCACCCCACAGCGCGGCGGTCAACGTGGCCACCTGGCCGACCTCGACGAAACTGTCGCGACCGGGCCCGAAGTTCCACTCGCCCTCCCCGGAGCCGCCCAACAGCGCGTCGACGAGGGTGAGGTACCCGTTGAGGCAGTCGAGCACGTGCTGCCACGGGCGCACCGCGCGCGGGAACCGCAACAGCGGCGCCTGGCCACGCGCATAGGCGGCCACCAAATCTGGCAGCAGGCGCTCAGGACTGACGTCACCGCCGCCGATGACGTTGCCGCCGCGGGCAATTGCGGTGGGCGAGCCCGGAAAGCTGCGAACCCAGGACTGGGCCAACAGGTCGGCCATCGCCTTCGAGGCGCTGTACGGGTCATCGCCACCGAGGGGGTCGGTCTCGACGTAACCGGCCTCCTGGTCGACGTTTCGGTAGACCTTGTCGGTGGTCACGACGACGTGCGCGCGCACTGACGGGGTGGCCGCGACGGCCTCCAGCACGTTCAGCGTGCCCATGGCGTTGGTCTCGTAGGTGTACCGCGGATCGCGATATGACTCGCGGACCAACGACTGGGCGGCCATGTGCACCACGACGTCCGGAGCCGCCGCTGACACTGCCGCCGCGGTCGCCTCGGCATCGCGGATGTCCACCCGGAAGTCGTAGACAAGCAGTTCGGCGAGCCCCGCCCGCTTGAACAGGCCGCCCTCGGCCGGGTCGAGGGCCAGGCCGGACAACCGGTGCCCGCGGCTGAGCAGGAGCAGCGTAAGCCAGGGTCCCTTGAACCCGGTGTGCCCGGTGACCAGGTAGTGCACGGCTATCGCGCGGCCTCGGCCATGTATTCGCGGATCGAGTCCGCCAGCAAAGTCGAGCATCGGCCGCGTCAGGCCCGGGAAGGTGCCCACCCAGAACGTCCGGTTCATCACGATGTCGGTGTTGGTCAGGTCCCCCACGATCCGGAAGTCGACGTTGCGGTAGGCCGGCTGTTTGACGAGGTTGCCGGCGAACAGCTGCCGGAAGCCGATCTTGCGCTCGTTGAGGAACTGCATGAACTTGGTGCGGTCCACCGGATGCTCGGGGTCGAGGGTGATCGGGAAGCCGAACCAGGACGGCTCCGACTTGGGTGTGGCAACCGGCAGGATGAGCCCCTCGACGCCGGACAGTCGCGAGGTCAGGTAGTAGAAGTTCTCTTTTCGCGCCTGGACGAATCCGTCGAGCTTGTTCAGCTGCGACAGCCCCAGCGCGGCCTGCATGTCGGTGGCCTTCAGGTTGTATCCGATGTGGCTGTAGATGTACTTGTGGTCGTAGCCCATACGGCAGGTCGCCGAGTTGCCACTCGAACCGCTTCTCGCAGGTGTTGTCGTTTCCCGGCGCGCAGTAGCAGTCCCGGCCCCAGTCGCGGAACGACTCGACCTGCTTGCGGACCAGTGGCGACTTGACGAACACCGCGCCACCCTCGCCGGTGGTGATGTGGTGGGCGGGGTAGAAGCTCACCGTCGCGGTGTCGCCGAAGCTGCCGGTGCGTTTGCCGTCGTAGGTCGAGCCGAGCGCGTCGCACGAGTCCTCGACCAGCCACAGGCCGTGCTCCTCGCACAGCTCCCGCACCGTGTCCAGATCGAACGGATTGCCCAGGGTGTGCGCCATCATGATCGCCCGCGTCTTCGGCCCGACGGCCTCGCGCAGCCGCTCCGGGATGGCGTCGTAGGTGCCCAGCTCGATGTCGACGACGACCGGCCGCAATCCGGTTCTGGATGATCGGGTTGACGGTGGTGGGAAAGCCGGCGGCCACGGTCAGCACCTCGTCGCCGGGCTGCAGCGGCCCCTTGCCGAACCTCTTCTTGTTGCCGGCCAGCTTTGGGCTGGTCAGGGCGCTCAGGGCGCACAGGTTAGCGCTCGACCCGCTGTTGACGAAGACGGCGTCACGGGCCCCCACATATCGAGAGAGGGCGCCTGCTCGAAGAGCGGATGGAACCGGCCCGCGGTCAGCCACCCGTCGAGGGACGCGTCGACGAGTGCGGCGAAGTCCTCCGGGTCGAGGACCTTGCCCGACACCGGGACCGGCGTGACCCCGGCTATGAACTCGGATGTCGCGAGCTTGCGCTTCGCGTAGCCGCGAACCGCCGCGAGGATATCCGTCGCGATCCTCCTCGAGCCCGGTCTCCCCCAAACCATCGGTATCGAGTCTTGAAATGAGATCTCCTAAATGCGTGTGTAATCTCATACTGTATTGCATATCTTGGCCCCGAAAACCCTCGCGGGGCGCTTCGCCGCATTGCTAGTGTGTCACCTGCGGCGACGCTGCGTCAGCGAAACAGCCGTGGGGGACGGATTGCTTTGAGATTGGACGACTCGTAATGAAAGCCGTGCTTCTCGCGGGCGGTCTCGGCACACGAATGCGTGAGGAGACCGAGTTCCGCCCCAAGCCGATGGTCGAGGTGGGCGGTCGGCCGGTGTTGTGGCACATCATGAAAATCCTTGGCCACTACGGCATTTCCGAGTTCATGGTGTGTACGGGCTACAAGAGTGAGTACATCAAGAGCTACTTCTCGAACTATGGCGTCTCCAACCTGGACTTCACCGTCACGCTCGGTGACCAGTCGAGCATCCGCTACCACGGCTCGCACGACGAATTTGACTGGCAGGTCACCGTCGCCGACACCGGCCTGAACACGATGACCGGCGGCCGGATCAAACGCATCCAGAAGTACGTGGGCGGTGAGACGTTCCTGTGCACGTATGGCGACGGCATCGCCGACGTCGACATCCCCGCCCTGCTCAAGTTCCACCGCGCGCATGGCAAGCTCGCGACCTTGACGGCCACCCAGCCAATGAGCCGGTTCGGGGTCATCGACCTGGAGCAGGACGGCGCAGTCGCCAAGTTCCGGGAAAAGCCCAAGACCGAAGACTGGATCAACATCGGCTACTTCCTTTTCGAGCCGGGAGTGTTCGAATATCTGGACGGCGACGAGACCGTGCTTGAGGACAAGCCGCTGCTCCGGCTGGCCGAAGACCGCCAAATTGCCGCGTTCTCTCATCACGGCTTCTGGCAGCCGATGGATACCTTCCGCGAATCGCAGCTACTGAACAATCTTTGGAACAGCGGAAACCCGCCTTGGAAAGTATGGGACTAGATGTGGCAGTGAAGAAAAAGATCGCTGTGATCACCCCCGCCTACAACGAAAGTGAATGCGTCGAGAGCTCGCTCGCCAGCTGACCAAGGTATTCGACAACGAGCCGGCATACGACTTCGAGGCAATCATCGTCGAAAACGGCTCGAGCGACGACACGATGGACAAGCTGCTCGCCATCAACAAAGCGGACCCGCGCTTCAAGGTCCTGCAGCTGGCCCGCAATTTCCGGATGGACGGCGGGCTGACGGCCGGGCCTCAACGTGGTCGACGCCGACGCCGTCGTGCTGATGACCGCCGACCTGCAGGACCCGCCCGATTTCATCCCGGACATGATCCGCGCCTGGGAGCAGGGCTACGAGAACGTCTACGGGGTGGTCACCGAGCGGGGTGGCACCGGCCCTATCCGCAGGATGAACTCCCAGCTGTTCTATTGGCTGGCGGGCAGGCTCACCGACGACCGAATCACCAGCAACGCCAGCGATTTTCGTTTGGTCGACCGGAAAGTCTACGAAGCGGTTCGCTCGATGGACGAGCGCAACCGGTTCGTCCGGGGCCTGTTCTCCTGGGTCGGTTTCAAGTCGATCGGGCTGCCGATGAAGCGGGCGCCCCGCTTCGCCGGCGAATCCAAGGCATACACCTTCAAGGTGATCGACCTGGCCGGCAAGGGGATCCTCGCCCACTCCTACGTGCCGCTGCGGCTCATCACGCTCACCGGCTTCCTGTTGAGCGCCATCGCGGCCATGGTCGTGGTATTGCTCGCCGCGCGCTTCATCTTCTATGGGGTGCCATTCCCCGGCTTCGGCTCGATCATCTGCGTCACGCTGATCGGCTTCGGGGTAGTTACCCTGCTCCTCGGCGTCATCGGCGAGTACTTGGCGCTCATCTACGAGGAAGTCAAACAACGACCCAACTTTGTCGTCACGACGAGAATCGGTTTATGACCGCACCAGCCAAATACAGTGACCAGTTAGTCGACTGGTTGGTGGCTGCCGGCTACACGCATTGCTTCTTCGTCGCCGGCGGCAACATCATGCACCTGCTGAACTCGGTGCGCACCCGTATGGTGTGCGTTCCGTTCGTGCACGAGGTTGGCGCGGCCATCGCGGCGGAGTATTACAACGCCGCCCGGGACGAGGGCAGCGCTCGAGCCATGGTCCTGGTGACCGCGGGGCCCGGCATCACCAACGCGGTGACCGGCATCGCGGGTGCCTGGCAGGAAAGTCGCGAGCTTCTGGTCGTCGGTGGGCAGGTCAAAAGCAGCGACCTGAGCCACGGCGCGGTGCGCCAGCGGGGCCTCCAGGAAATCGACGGCGTGGAACTGGTCAGCAGCGTGACCAAGCGGGCGCTGCTCATCGAGCGCCCAGTGTCGCGCGACATCATCCTGGAGGCCGTGCTCGACGGCCGTACCCCCCGGCAGGGGCCGGTGTTCCTCGAAGTCTGCCTCGACGTGCAGGCGGCGCCCCCGTTGCCGGGGCAGGACCCCGTCGCGATCCCCGAGACAGCCGTCCTACCGGAGGTGCCCGCGGCCGACGTCGAACAGGTCGTGGCTTTGGTGCGCGAGTCGGAGCGCCCGGTCATCCTCATCGGTGGCGGGGTGAGCCGCGGAGCCGTGCGCGCCCTGGGCGAAGGGACCGCGACCGCCGGCATCCCGATCATGACCACCTGGAACGGGGCCGACCGGGTTCCGAACGAACACCCGCTGTATGCCGGGCGGCCGAACACCTGGGGCCAGCGGGCCGCCAACATCCTGATCCAGCAGGCCGATCTGGTGGTGGCCGTCGGTACCCGGCTGGGGCTGCAGCAGACCGGATTCGCCTGGGAGGAGTTCGCGCCCATCGGGCGGGTGGTTCAGGTCGACATCGATGCCGCCGAGCTCACCAAGGGACACCCTCGCGTCGACCTCGCGCTGCGGGGCGATGCCGACCGATTCCTGGCCGCCCTGTACGCCTCCGACGTCAGCGATCCCGGCCGGTGGCAGGCGTGGCGGGAGTTCATCGGGTCGGTTCGCGCCGAGGTGCCGCTCAACGACCCCCAAAACGTCACCGCCCAGGGGTACGTGAAACCCTACGAGTTCGCGATGCGACTTACCGAGGTCGCCAAGCCGGACGCCGTGCTGGTGCCCTGCAGCAGCGGCGGTTCCTTCACCGTCGCCATGCAGGCCATGGGGCAGCGGGCCGACCAGAAGATCGTCTCGAATAAGGCGATCGCGGCCATGGGTTACGGGCTGTCCGGCGCGATCGGCGCGGCCCTGGCCAATCCGCGCCGCCAGGCGTTGTTGACCGAGGGGGACGGCGGGTTCGCCCAGAACCTGCAGGAACTCGGCACGCTCGCGGCCACGGGCGCGAATCTCAAGGTCTTCGTGCTGAACAACAACGGCTATGCGTCGATCAGGATGACGCAGCGCAACTACTTCAACGGCGCCTGGGTCGGTTGCGACGGCCAGACCGGGCTGGGCTTGCCGAACTGGGAGGACTTGGCCCGGGCGTACCGGATCCCGTTTGCGCGGCTGGATGCGAGATCCGGTCTGGATGCCGCGGACGTCCGCTTGTTGCTGGACGCGGATGGCCCGGCGCTCATCGAGGTGCCCATCGATCCAGACCAGACCTACTACCCGAAGATCAGTTCCGCGGTGCAGCCGGACGGCTCGATGAAGTCCAACCCGCTGCACCGGATGAGCCCCGACCTTCCGGCCGACGTCGAGCGACGGGTCACCGTGCACATCGGCGCCGCTTTGCCGCAGGCCTGAACCGCGAGATGAATGCACCAATGAACCAATGAGGAGCCGATTACTCTTGCCAAAATCGTCCACCCGGCGCCGTTATCCCATGGATATACTCGGCACATTTGGCGGGGGCTTAGAAGGGGAGAAACGATGAACAAAACCGAGCGGCAGATGTCCGAAATTCTGCGCGTCGGCAAAGAAAAACACGGCGTTGTGAGCGTCAAGGCCGAGTTCGAGGCGGAAGGCACCCGCATCGACGAGCTGCTCCGTCTCGTCGACATCGCCCGTTCCGCGGGTCTGCCTCTCACCGTGAAGATCGGCGGCTGTGAGGCGATGCGGGACCTGCTGGAGGCCAAGCAGATCGGCGTCCGGTACATCGTCGCTCCCATGGTGGAGACTCCATACGCGCTGTCGAAGTACATCGCCGCCAAGAACGCCGTGTACGACGAGGACGAGGAACTCGACACCGATTTCTTGTTCAATCTGGAGACGATTACCGGGTTCAACAACATCGACGAAATGCTCGAGATGGCCCACGAGAATCGCGGGGTACACGGCATCGTCTTCGGCCGGGTGGACTTCACCGGATCGCTAGGGCAGACCCGCGAGACCATCAATTCGCCCGAAATCACGAAGTACGTAACCACAGTTGCCGAAAAGGCCAAGGAGGCGGGCCTCGACCTGGTCCTTGGCGGCGCGATATCCAGCGACACCCTAGACACCATCCGCGAGGTCGCGCAGGTGCACCTCACGCGCTTCGAGACCCGTAAGGTCGTGTTCGACGGCTCGGCTGGGACGCTCGAAACCATCGCTGACGGCTTGCTCAACGCGGTGCACTTCGAACTGCTGTGGCTGCTCAACAAGCGCGACTACTACGGCCACATCACTGACGAGGACGCCAAGCGGATCGAGATGCTCGACAAACGCTGGAAGATCATCAACCACCACTGAGCAGAGAGCACGCGCAAGAAGGGAACGACGACGCTTGACCGAGTCCTGCGGGTGCTGAAGGCACGTGCCCTCTACAGCTCTTGTTACCGGCGCCGCACGGGGAATCGGCCGTAGCGTTGCTGACACCTTGGAGTCCAAGGGAATTCGCGTGTTGAGGCCCGGGCGGCAAGAACTCGATCTCGCGGTGCCCGAATCGGTTGCCGGCTACCTCAGAGGTCTCGATGAAGCGGTTGACACGTTGGTGCTCAATGCAGGCATCAATTTTCCGGAGCCGTTGGGCGAGCTGTCGGCGGCCAACTGGTCGAGTACGCAGCAGGTCAACGTCGCCTCTAATCTTCTGCTGCTGCAAGGCTTCCTACCCCGGATGGCAGCCTCCGGGTACGGCAGAGTGGTCGCGGTCTCCAGCGTCTACGCGCATCGGGCCCGCCTGGGTCGGGTAGCGTACAGCGCGTCCAAGGCTTCGATCGAGGAAGTGGTGCGGTCGGTCGCGGTGGAGTACGGCCCTTTCGGAGTCCTGGCAAACTGCATCGCCCCGGGGTTCGTGCTCACCGATCTCACGTATCAGAACAACGACGCAGAGCAGATCAAAACTCTGGCCGCACGCATCCCGGTCGGCCGACTGGCCGAACCTGAGGAGATTGCTGTCTTCATTTCCTGGCTGGTATCTGCCGAGAACTCTTACATCACTGGCCAGTCCATCGCGATTGACGGAGGTTTCTTGTGCGTGTGACCGAGCATCGGATGATCATCAAGTCCGGGCAGGGTGATTATCCTGTGGACTTCGTCGGTGAAGTCGGACTCGTGCCCGCGCTCGTTGACGCCGGCCCAGAGACGCTCGTGATCATCGACGAGGTGCTGGTCGACCTCTACGGCGAGGCTCTGAGTGGGCTGTTGGCGTACCCGACCTATCGGATGAGGGCCGATGAGGAGAGCAAAACTCTCACCGGCGTAAGCCTTTTCGTCGACTGGCTGCTGGAGAACAAGGCGACCCGCTCGACGCGCATCGTGGCGATCGGTGGTGGCGTCATACAGGATGTCGCCACTTTCGCGTCCCACATCTACTACCGCGGGGTGAGTTGGACATTCGTTCCGACCACTCTGCTCAGCCAGGCGGACAGTTGCATCGGAGCGAAATCCAGCATCAACGTGCTGCCACTGAAGAACCAGCTCGGCGTGTTCCACTCGCCCAGCCACGTTGTCATTTGCTCGGAGTTCTTGACAAGCCTGCCGCAGATCGAGGTCGACTCGGGCTATGGCGAGATCTACAAGCTCGCGCTTACTAATGAGGGGGCCTTCTTCGAAGGTCACGATGGTGTTTTCGGCTAGCATTCCTTCCTGTCTCGGGATCAATTCCGTCAGGGAGGATGGGTTATGTCCAAGAAGTATGTGTTGAAGTTGACTTCTGAGGAACGCGCAGAGTTGGAATGCGTGATCCGCAAGGGCAAAACCGCTGGTTGGAAGGTACAGCGGGCGACAGGCCCTGTTGAAGTGCGACCAGGGGGCGGATGGGCCGGGTTGGCCCGATCCGCGGGTTGCAGAAGCCTTTGGCTGCACCGTGCGGTCTCTGGAGAATTGGCGTCGGCAAGCGGTCGAAGAAGGCCCCTTGTCGCTGTTGGAACGACAGCCCAAGAAGCCACGGGCAGTCAAATTGGATGGGGAGAAGGAAGCCAAGTTGACGAAGCTGGCATGTTCCAGAGCTCCTGCTGGTTATGGACGGTGGTCTCTACGTTTGCTGGCCGAGCAGGTGGTGGAGTTGGAGATTGTGGACTCGGTTTCCCACGAGACCATTCGTCGGGCCTTAAAAAAAGCGAGATAAAGCCGTGGCGGAAGCAAATGTGGTGCATTCCGCCGGAGCAAGACGCGGCGTTCGTCTGCCAGATGGAGCAAGTGCTGGAGGTCTACAAGCGGCCGTACGATCCGCGTCGTCCGGTGATCTGCATGGATGAACAGCCCAAGCAGTTGATCTCAGAGGTGAGCCAACCGATCCCTGGTGCGTCCGGGCAGCCGATGCGGATCGACTACGAATATGTTCGGGAAGGCGTATGCACGATCTGGATGTTTGTGGAGCCTTTGGGAGGTTGGCGAAGCGTTCCGGTGACGGAAACCAAAACGGCCATCGACTGGGCTCAGCAAGTGAAACACGTGGTCGACGATCCGCGCTATGCGAAGGCCGAGAGAATCACGCTCGTATGCGACAACCTCAACACGCACACCTTGGCATCCTTGTATCGAGCGTTTCCGGCCGACGAAGCCTTGCGGATTGCCAACCGATTGGAACTGGTCCACACGCCTAAACATGGAAGTTGGCTGAACGTCGCCGAGTCCGAGTTAAGCGTGTTGACCCGGCAGTCGTTGAATCGCAGGGTCGCCACTCGCGCCGAGGTTGCCGAAGAAGCGCGGTACTGGCACACCAACCGCAACGCTCGCCAAACCGGCGTCAACTGGCAATTTACGACCGCCAACGCTCGGACGAAGCTGAAGCATCTTTACCCGAAAATAGTCACGTGACAGAATACTAGTGTTCCCTAACTTGAAACACTGATCGGCCCTGGCGCTGCGACCCAAAGGGCTGCAAAGGCCGGCGACGGCGGGTAGAATGGCGAGCACCCGTGCGGCCGAGCGCACGCCACGCCAACCTAGCATGCCAAGGAAACCCGCCTCATGACCTTGCACTTCCTCCAGCTTCGCGTCTGGTTGATCATCGCGTTTTGCTCGTTGCCGTGGGCCGTCCGCGCTGCCGATCCGCCGCCCCCCGCGGTCCGCAGCCCGCTCTCGCCGCAAGATGCGCTCCAGCAGTTCGTGCTGCCGCCGGGTTTGAAAGTCGAGATCGTGGCCTGCGAGCCGCAGCTTGTCGACCCGGTGGCCATGCGGTTCGACGAGCAGGGCCGGCTGTGGGTCGCCGAGATGCGCGATTATCCCAATCCGCCCGAGCCCGGCGAACTGCCCAAGTCGCAGATCAAGCTGCTGGAAGATCGCGACGGCGACGGGCGCTTCGAGACCATGCACCTGTTCGCCGATCACTTGCTCTTCGCCACCGGCGTTCAGCCCTGGCAGGGAGGGCGTGCTGGCCACGATCTCCGGCCAGATCATGTATCTTGAAAGATACCGACGGCGACAACAAGGCCGACGTCGTTCAGCCCTGGTTCACCGGCTTCGCCGAAAAGAACCCGCAGCTGCGCGTCAACCATCCGCGGTTTGCGCTCGACAATCGCATTTACGCGGCCGGCGGGCTTGCAAGGGGGCGACGTGCTGAGCAACTTCCACCCGAAATCGCCGGTCATCTCGCTGCGAAACAAGGACATCCGCTTCGATCCGCGCAACGAAACCGGCCGAAGCCATTGCCGGCAATGGGCAATTCTGCATGACGTTCGACGATTACAACCACCGCTTTCTGTGCCACAACCGGCATCCGCTGATGCACGTCGTGCTGGAAGATCGCTACCTGGCTCACAATCCGTCGCTGGCCGTGCCGGCCGTGATTCACGACGTCGCCGCCGAAGGCGAACAGTCGCACATTTATCCGATCAGCAAGCAATGGGCCACGTCGCATCTGCACGCCGGCCAGTTCACGGCCGCCTGCGGAACGCGACATTTACCGCGGCGACGCCTTGCCGGCCGAGTACCGCGGCAATTCGTTCACCTGCGAACCGACGGGCAACCTGGTGCATCGCGAGGTGCTCCGCCCGCTGGGCGCCACGTTCACCTCCAAGTCGCCGTACGAAGGCCGCGAGTTCCTGGCCTCGCGCGATACCTGGTGCCGGCCGGTGGCCATCGAAAGTGGGCCCGACGGGGCGTTGTATGTCGTCGACATGTATCGGGCGGTGATCGAACATCCGCAGTTCATGCCCGAGGAATTGAAGAACCGGCCCGACCTGCGTTACGGCGACGACCGCGGCCGGATCTATCGCATCGTGCCGGCCGATTTCAAGGCCAAATCGCGAGCATCCGAATCTGCCAAAGTCGGCCAGTGCCGACCTGGTGCGACTGTTCGAGCACAGCAATGCCTGGTGGCGCGAGACGGCCGCCCGGCTGCTTTACGAGCGGCAAGACAATCGGTCGTTGAGCAGTTGGAGAAACTATCGCGCAACGGACAGCGAACCGACCACCCGCGTCCATGCCCTGTGGGCCTTGGAGGGACTCGGCGCTTGACAAGGCCATGATTCCTCGCGGCATCTCGCGACGCACATCCCACGCGTCCGCGAACAGGCCATCGTGCTGGCCGAGCCGCAGATTGCGGCCGATGCCGAATTGCGCGAAGCCGTGGTCGCGCAGGCGGGCAACCGCGATGCGCGGGTTCGCTTCCAAACGGCGCTCACGCTTGGGCTGCGCGCCGGGCGAAGACCTGACCGAGCCGCTGGCGGCGATTGCCTTGGCCGGGGCCGACGACGTCTGGACTCGCCGGGCCGTCGAGACGGCCATCCCCGAGCAGCCGGCCCCGTTGCTGAAAGCCGTTTGGCACGTGCTGATGCACGCGTGCAGAGCGGCGTCGGCACCGAGGACGAGAGCACGCTGATGCTGGTCGAAGAATTGGCCAATCTGACCGGCAAGCGGCGCAACGTGACCGAAGTTGCCGAACTGTTCCGCGTGATCGGCCAGACGTCGGCCGCCGGCGCGCAGCCAGCGGCTGGAGTTCGCCCTGCTCGACGGCCTGGCGCAAGGCATCCGCAGCCGAGGCACTTCGCTCGCCGATTTCGCCGCGCAGCCCGAGGCCGCCACGGCAGGCCTGAAGGCGGAAGTCGAACGCTGGTTCGCCCGCGCGGCCGAGATCGCCGGCGACGCCAAGGCCGACCCCGTGTTGCGGAAAGAGGCGGCGCAGTTGCTGGCCTTTGCGCCGTACAAGATTGCCGAGCCGGCGCTGGTCGAATTGCTCGTCGCAGCCGAACCAGGATCTGCGGCTGCTGGCCGTGGCGGCGCTGGCGGCGCAGCGCGATCCGGCCGTCGGGCGGTTGCTGTTGGACAACCTGGCGCAGCAAACGCCTTCGGTGCGCGGGGCGATTCTCGACGCGCTGCTGAACCAGCCGCAGCGGATCAACCTGCTGCTGGACGACATGGCGGCCGGCAAGATCAAGCCGACGGAGTTGGATACGCTGCGTTCGAACCGGCTGCTCGCCAGCCGCGACCCGGCGATCAAGGCCCGGGCCGCAAAAGCTGCTGGCCTCGGCCATGCCGGCCGATCGGGCCAAGGCGCTGGCGCAATACCAGGCGGCGCTGGAATTGAAGGCCGACGCCCGGCAGCGGCAAGGAAGTCTTCCGCAAGAATTGCAGCACTTGCCATAAGATCGACGATGTCGGCGTCGACGTCGGCCCGAGCATCGGCGACGCCCGCACCAAGACGCCCGCCCAGCTGCTGATGGACATCTTGCAGCCGAGCAAGGCCATCGACAACAACTTCGTCAGCTACTCGGTGGTCTCCGACGACGGCAACTCGTACACCGGGCTGATCGTGGCCGAAACGCCGACATCGATCACGCTCAAGATGCCCGAGGGAAAGACCGTGGTGCTGTTGCGCACCAACGTCGAGGAGATCCGCTCCAACGGCATCTCGCTGATGCCCGAAGGGCTGGAACGCAACATTCCGCTGCAAGCAGATGGCCGACGTGATCAGCTTCATCAAGAACTGGCGCTACCTCGACGGCCAGGTTCCCGTTGGCGAGCAGCGTCGAGGAGCGACGAGTTCGAAGTGAGCCATGCGGCGCGGGAAAGGAAGAAAAATGCGGCCGAGAAATGCACGCGAATGCACGGAAACTTAGAGGAGCAGCAGTCAGCGGGTGCTGAGCTAGCCTGCACAACCTGTTAGGCTCGTTCTCCCTTCGCGTGAATTCGCGTATCTATTTCCGGCCCTCTTAGTCCGGCCTTTTCCCATTTCCGGTTGAGTCGCCACAGTCGGCTTGATTCGCCTATGTTGGCCAGGATCAGACCGTACGCCTGACCGTCGGTGTTTACTGGCGTTAATCTGCCGCGGCAATGGGATAAGGAAATTCTTCCGACTCCTTCTCCTTTGACATGTCCGGCGCAATGCCGATTATAATCGCAGAGGTCAGTTGCGCACCCGCCGCAGCCCGCAGAATTTGCCCGGCTGCACCAAGTTCCATCCCGTGACAATCGAGCCTGTTTGCAATGCACATGACGCGGATTCTCTCATGCGCCGTGTTGGTGGTGGTCGGCCTGTTGGGGCCGGGCGTGACGCCCTGGCTGCTCCCGACCGTCGCCGATGGCCGAGGCCGAAGAGTTCTTCGAGAAGCAAGTTCGGCCGATGCTGGTGCAGAACTGCGTCAGTTGCCATGGACCGAAGCTCCAGGAATCGGGGCTGCGGCTCGATTCGCGCGATCAGATGATGAAAGGGGTCGAAGGCCATCCGATCATCGTCCCCGGCCATCCTGAGACACAGCCGGCTGATCAGCGTCACGCGTTACGATGGCGACGTTCAGATGCCGCCCGAGGGGAAGCTGCCCGATAAAGATCTGGCCGTGCTCGTGAAGTGGGTCAAGATGGGCGCCCCGTGGCCGGCGCCATGCGGCGCCGAGCGAAGCCGCCGGCGGCCGCCGCCGACGGTCCCCGATATGGAAGGCCGCTTTCGCCAGGCCCGGGCCAAGCATTGGGCCTTTCAGCCGCTGCGGCGCCCGCCGCTGCCGAAGGTGCAGGATCAGCGCTGGTGCCAGACGCCGGTCGACAACTTCATCCTGGCCCGCCTGGAACAGCAGGGAATCAAGCCCTCGCCGGCCGTCGATCGGCGCACGCTGCTGCGGCGCGTGACGTTCGACCTGATGGGCCTGCCGCCCACGGCCGAAGAAGTCGCGGCCTTCGAGCAGGACAATTCGCCCAACGCGTATGCCAAGGTCGTCGATCGGCTGCTGGCCTCGCCGCAAGTATGGCGAGCGCTGGGCTCGGCACTGGCTCGACGTGGCCCGCTATGCCGACACCAAGGGCTACGTCTTCACCGAGGACGGCCGCTATCCGTACGCCTACACCTATCGCGATTACGTGGTGCGGGCGTTCAACGAAGACCTGCCCTTCAACCGCTTCGTGCTCGAACAGTTGGCCGCCGACCAGTTGCCGTTGGGCGACGACAACCGAGCCTTGGCGGCGATGGGCTTTCTGAGCGTCGGCCGCCGCTTCGGCAACAATCAGCACGACATCATCGACGATCGCATCGACGTGGTCAGCCGCGGGCTGCTGGGGCTGACGGTCGACCTGCGCCCGTTGCCACGACCACAAGTTCGATCCGATGCCGACCGAAGACTACTATTCGCTCTACGGCGTGCTGGGCAGCTACGTCGAACCGGAAGACTTGCCGCTGATCGGCAAGCCCGACGACACGCCGGCCTATCGCGAATACCTGGCTCAACTGGCCAAGCTCGAAGGCGAGGTCAACGCGTTCAAGGCTGAAAAGGCCGCCGAATACCAGGAAGAGGTGCGCAGCCACGTGGGCGACTACCTGGCCCAGATTCTGATCGAACGTTACAAGACAACGCCCGCGAACGAGGATTTCGATTTCGTCTTTGCCAAGGGGCAGCCGCGGCCGGCGGTCGTGCGGCGCTGGAAGGACTATCTGAACCGCAACGCCTCGAACAAGGGGGGCGTGTTCGGGCCCTGGCACCGGTTCGTCGGCGTTCCGGAGGATGAATTCGCGGCCGCCGCGGCGAAGGTCGTCTGCAGAGTCGACTGGCCAACGAGCCGTCGGGCAAACAGCCGCCGACCAACGCCATCGTGCGCGAGGCTTTCGTCAAAACGCCCCCCGCGTCGATGGAAGACGTCGTGCGGATCTACGATCGGCTGCTGGCCGACGTTCGCAAGCAATGGCAGGAACAATCGGCCGCGGCGGCCAAGAGCGGCAAGCCGCTCGAGCGGCTGAGCGATCCGGCGGCGGAAGAATTGCGGCTGGTGCTTTACGGGCCCGACTCGCCCGCGGCCATCGACTCGGAACTTGTGAAAGGACTGTTGGACCAGGGCGAATCTCAAAAGCTGAACCGATTGAAGGGCAAAGTCAACGAGCTGAAAGTCAACTCGCCCGCCTCGCCGCCGCGGGCCATGGTCGTGCTCGACCCGCCGCAGCCGATGAATCCGCGGGTGTTCATCCGCGGCAATCCGGGCCGGCCGGGCAAGCCGGTGCCGCGGCAATTCCTGCGAATCGTGGCCGGCGACGAGCGGCAACCGTTCAAGAAGGGCAGCGGACGGCTGGAATTGGCCGAGGCGATCGTCCGGCCCGGACAATCCGCTGACCGCCCGCGTGCTGGTCAATCGCGTCTGGCTGCACCATTTCGGCGCGGGGCTGGTGCCGACAGGCCAGCGATTTCGGCGTGCGCAGCGAACCGCCCAGCCATCCGGAATTGCTCGATTACCTGGCCTCGACGTTCATCGAAGAAGGCTGGTCGATCAAGAAGCTGCACCGCGCGATCGTGCTTTCCAGCACCTATCAGCAGGCCAGCGACGATCGGCCCGAGTTGGAGCAGGTCGATCCGGAGAATCGTCTGGTTGGCGCGGATGAACCGCCGCCGGCTGGAGTTCGAAGCCGTGCGCGATTCGATCCTGGCGGTGGCCGGCACGCTCGACCCGACCGTCGGCGGCAAGCCGGTCGATCTGACCAAGCGTCCCTATTCGCCTGCGGCGCACGATTTACGGCCTGGTCGATCGCCAGGACCTGCCCGACATGTTCCAGGTGTTCGACTTTGCCAGCCCCGACGTCAGCACCGAACAGCGGCCGCGGACGACCGTGCCGCAGCAGGCGTTGTTCGCGATGAACTCGCCGTTCGTCCTGGAGCAGGCCCAGCAGTCTGGCGGCCCGAGCCATGCGAGGGCACGCCGGCCGAACGCGTGCGGGCCTTGTATCGCCTGGCGCTGGCGCGCGATCCGGCGCCGGAAGAAATCGACTTCGGCGTGAAGTTCGTCGCCAGCCAGCAGTCGGCTGGCCGAAACACCGCGCCGCCAGTAAGCGCCGACGGCAAGCCGGCCAAGAGTAGACGATAGCCAGCCAAGCCGGCTAAGAAGGCAAGCAGCCGAGCACCGGCCCGCCGCCCCGCTTTCGCCCTGGGCCATGTATGCCCAGGTGTTGCTGTTGACCAATGAGTTCATGTTCATCGATTGAGTACGCAGGTGCACGCTCCGAGTGCCCGGATACCCGCAGGATTGCCGTCATCGATTGAAGTCAGCCATGTCTGAACAACACGCTGACGGTTGTGGTTGCGGCCCGAGCTTGCCGCCCAGATGCTTTCGCGGCGCGAAGCACTCGACGCGCTGCGGCATCGGGTTTGGCATGCTGGGGCTGACCGATCTGTTGGCCGGCAAAGGACTGTTGGGCTCGGCGCTCGGCCGCCACTAGCGAGTCGGCTATCAAAACCCGATGACTCCGCGGCCTCCGCATTCCCGGGCAAGGCCAAGCACGTCATCCACCTGTTCATGAACGGCGGCCCGTCGCAGGTCGACACGTTCGATCCCAAGCCGTCGCTGCAGAAGTACGCCGGCAAGGCGCTGCCCAGCGGCAATCTGCGCACCGAGCGCAAGACCGGCGCGGCGCTGCCCTCGCCGTTCAAGTTCCAGAAGTACGGCGAGAGCGGCATCGAGGTCAGCGAGCTGTTCGCGCAAGACGGCCGAGCACATCGACGACATCTGCGTCATCCGCTCGATGCACGCCGACGTGCCGAACCACGAGCCGTCGCTGATGCTGATGAACTGCGGCGACGCGCGGCTGCCGCGGCCGAGCATGGGCTCGTGGGTCACCTACGGCCTGGGCACCGAGAACCAGAACCTGCCCGGCTTCATCGCCATGTGCCCCGGCGGCTATCCGATCGTGGAGACCGCAGAACTGGCAGTCGGCCTTCCTGCCCGGCGTCTACCAGGGCACCTACATCGACACGCCAGCACACCGACATCGAGAAGCTGATCGAGAACATCCAGCAACGATCGCGTCGTCGCGCCGAGCAGCAGCGCGGCAGCTCGACCTGCTCGAGCAGCTCAACGACGGCACCTGCGAGCAGCGCCAGCACGACGCCGCAGCTCGAAGCCCGCATCCAGTCGTTCGAGCTGGCCTACCGCATGCAGATCGAGGCCACCGACGCCTTCGACGTCGACGCAGGAGCCGAAGCACGATCCGCGACATGTACGGCCCCGGCGTGCAGGCCCGGCAGATGCTGATCGCCCGCCGGCTGGTCGAGCGCGGCGTGCGCTTCGTGCAGGTCTGGCACGGCGCCGGCCAGCCGTGGGACAACCA
Source organism: uncultured Actinomycetota bacterium (assembly GCA_963748885.1). Classification (GTDB taxonomy): domain Bacteria; phylum Actinomycetota; class Actinomycetes; order Mycobacteriales; family Mycobacteriaceae; genus Mycobacterium. The sequence continues at coordinate 6,739 of CAVVLC010000017.1, read as the reverse complement.
CGACGATCATCGAAGACCAACCACCGCCAGCTGGCCAAGGAGTGCGACCAGGCCGATCGCGCGCCCTGCTGACGGATCTGAAGCAGCGCGGCCTGCTCGACGAGACGCTGGTGATCTGGGGCGGCGAGTTCGGCCGCACGCCGACCGTCGAGCTGCCGACGCCCGGCTCGAACGCCGGCAAGATCAACGGCCGCGACCACAACCACTACGGCTTCACCATGTGGCTGGCCGGCGGCGGCGTCAAGGGCGGCCAGGTCCACGGCGCCACCGACGAGTTCGGCTTCCAGGCCGTCGAGAACAAGGTCCACGTCCACGACCTGCACGCCACGATCCTGCACCTGCTGGGCTTCGACCACGAGAAGCTCACCTACCGCTACGCCGGCCGCGACTTCCGCCTGACCGACGTTGCCGGCAACGTCGTTCACGCGGCTGATTGCGTAGCGGAATTGAGTTCCGACCAGCCAGATGCGCGTCAAAAGCGACGCGGCTAAGGCCGACCGCCGCGATTGCCGAGGATCGCTGGCCGAGACGGCGGACCGTTCAGATTTAGCGAGCATTTTGCCGCCGATTCGTTGTCCTATTTCCCGAGACGCTTTTCCTCAGGCTTGGGCACCGCCTTCAGATACAGTGCGCGGACGCTGCTGAAAAGACGGCGGTAGCTGTCCTCATCGCTCGGCTCGGGCTGGGCAAATTCCAGCCCCTTGTTCATCATGTGCTGTAGCAGTTCGGCCAGGCTATTGCCCTGAAAACAGAAGGATTCGTCGTAGGCTGTTTCGCTTTGGGTTTCGATTAGCCGATACGTCGACACCGCCAACGACTGCAAGAATCGCTTGGCCGTCAAATAGCCATAGAAGGCATTGGGCGACGATGCTTGGCGTCTTGCGGATACGCGGCATTCAACTCATCGGACAATTGATCTACCGCTTTCATGAGTTGAGTTTCGGCCGTTTTGTCGAGCTTTTTTTGGGCTTTCAGTTGGGCCAAGGCCGCATCGCGGGCAGTTTCGAACCGGTTTCGTGCCTTGTCGAACGCATCATCACGCAAGACCGTGGGCCAACGAGTTTCTAGCATCTGTGCTGTATCGGCCCGAAAGACCAATGCCTTGACGCCGGCATTCTTGCCTTCTTTAAGGCGTATGTGGTGCTTCTCGGCCGCCGACAAGGGAACATTTTCGGGCGAGTTCACGAGCGATTCAGGGGTAGTCGACACAAACGTTTGATAGGACGAATGGGCCAGCAGATCGCCCACCATCCAATTTAGTTCGTCGGTCACATCGCGAACGGAGACGGTTTGCGTGCTGCTATTGAGAACTCGATAATAGGATTTATCGCGGACTGCCTGCGGTGCTGGATAACCAGAATGCCCAGTCGGCCGATTTTGCGAATTAAGCCGGCGCTGTTGAAAATAGGTGTTCACCCACTTGACGGAGTTGTCCATTTCTTGAGTTGCGGCCTCGCCAACCTTACCGCGGGCGGCAGCAGCCGATGCAAGAAAATCTCCTTGAGCCTCCAGATACTGGGCCTGGGTCAAACTGTTTGGAATGAACGATTTTGTAGCGAAATTACATCAGGGCAACATGTATTTCGCTTCAGGCGTATGCTGCCGCCGATGTCAAAAATGCCGTCGTTATTATCTATTAGTTGCCCACATAAGTCCCGTCACGAGTGACAGGGATGTGTCGTTCTGCTGCTTATAGGCCGATGATGTCGGTAGGCGCATTTCGTCATCGACTAAGATGCAGTATCCGAAAATTGTGATGCCATGTACAATATTCGCATTCTTCCTAAATGTATTTTTTAATTTCATGGTTCGATCACGGCGATGTTCATCATGTCGAATACGATTGTTCTTCTTCTGCTAGCTTCACTGCATTTCGCAGCAACTACTACCAACTGTCCATTCGAGAATACATTTAACAACAAATGCTATCACTTTGTTGCCGTACCAAGGAGACTGGATATTGCAGAACAATATTGTCAATCAGTCGGCGTGAATGGTCATTTGGTGACAGCTAATGATGGATTTGTAAATACATTTCTTGCAAGTATGTTTGAACGTAATATGATTCGGTTGCTTTTATTTTTAGATAACCCTTTAGAGATTGACGGGAATTTTTTTTTACAAATTTTTTAAACGATGACCTTTATAAAATTAGCTAATGGAGTGCTAGTATTAGAGGACGTGTTTCTAGTAAACCCAACATGTTTATATTTACTAGATTCAATATTGTTCGTTTCAACTTATCTTTGTTTTCTTTATGCAAAACTTATACGAATTGCACGGTGGACATATGGCTCGGCGGTAATAAAATTCAGAATGGTCTTACATGGCGTGGGCCGATGGTTCATTGTGGAATTCGCTCAATGAACAACCAGTGAGATTTCAAAATACTAAAAAGAATATCATTTATATTCATTTCGAAACTTACCAAATCTCTCAACCATTGACACATTGCGTATCGATGAATATTTCGCTAGTCTGTCGAAATCAATGTGGACAAATACCAACTGTATTTCGCTGAAATCATTCGTTTGTCAAAGTGACATCATCGATCAGCATATACAGTGAGCCAGTCGATCGTATGTCCATCGCTATGGATCTACAATCAGCAACTAAACTACTGCTATCGGGTACGAGATGTCGATAGGAATTAGACCTATTCTACGATTTAAAACGAAATTTATTAACGTTTATTGAAACGGACGGTACGACATGGGATTCAATGTCAAGTCGCATTGCGTTAACAACGGCGGGAATCTAGTTTCGATTCATTCGGATGAAGAAAATGCATTGTCTACGGTATGTGCATCACATTCTATAAAGATATGAATGTTATGATTGTTTAAGAAATCGCTTCGATCGATTACTTTCGTAACGCATGGATCGGAATGCGTGATCGACTCGCACGATGTCCGCCGCAATTCGCATGGATCGATGCGACACCGTTCAACTATACAAATTGGGCGACCGCACATGGTTATCCAATTTCGAATGAAGCTTTCAGTTGTGGATTTATGCAATCCGATCAGAGCACAAGCACGAATAAATATTCGAACAACTGGGGCAATTGGCAATGCGATGATACTTCGTTAAATTCGATTTGCATTTGTAAACGTCCGATATCGTCATCGTAATACGAAAATCACATTTATCAACAAGTCCATTAAGAAGTACGAATAAAGCATGTGCATTGCTGTGTGTGTGTGTTTCGAACGCTGTCTTCTTTAGGCGTAAACTAGTTTGTTTTGTTTTTTTGAAAACTGCCACCACTTTAACTAATTGTCCTGTTTTCTTTTTATGTCGCCGCATGACTATATTTTTTTTTCTTTAACAAATGCTTCTTATTGACATTACTGCTATTCTACGAACAACAAAATTTATACGATTTCACAAACAAACAAAACTGATCAAAGTTTCCTTGACGGCCAACAAATACGTAACTACTTTTGAATATCGACTTTATTATACATTAAAATGTTCGTCTCTCGTCTTGTTTTTAAATTATATTTTAATATCCATAGCATCGATGTTTCTTATCTATTAATGAATGTGTCGTTCATATGAGTCGATAACAAATGAGACGAATAGGTTGTTAAAATGAAAATGGAATGGTATTGATCGACGCCGCTATATGATATTCATTCGTTATACTTATCTGCGGTAGAGCACATTTTGATAGAAGCAAAATGATGTGCACTCGTCTATTGTCCATTTTTTTGTCAGATGTACACATAGGTGTAAGGTATAAATTGAGAAATAGCATCACACAATTTCGTATATATACAGGGTGGGCCAGAATTACCCTACGATGGTCCGTAACTTTTGATAGTAATGTGCAAATTTAATGAAATTTGGTATACATATGTGAGATGACCAAATCTACGTTTGTGCCAAGTTTGGTGATGATTCGAGTTATGGTCTACTTTTTTCATTTGACGGAAGTGTCCCAGAAGTATCCGAACAGCTGCACTTTTGATAGGAATATTTAAATTTTATACAGTGTTCAGGTAAATACTGGGCCATTTCGGTCAAATAAAAAACGTTGACAGTTTCTTCAATCGTCACCAAACTTGGCACAAATGTAGCTTAGGTACTCTCACATATGTATACCAAATTTCATTAAATTCGAATGTTACTATCAAAAGTTACGGACCATGGTAGGGTAATTCTGGCCCACTCTGTATTATCATAATTACTCATATCGGCGATGTTCGTCTTTCTGATTATAATATTGATGACTTTTCGAATAATTAAAACTCTCGACGAGTTTATATGAAAGTCTATAATTTTAACATTAGAGATAAACGAAATGCCATACATGTTGAAACAAATTATCATTGTTGCGGCCATTCTTGTTGTGCAATGTCAATCACTGCAATGCTACAAATATTTCAACTCATTCTCGAGCTCATCCGATAAAGAGACTTGTGCCGACGATGTTCGCTACTGTGTTGTAACATCGACTGGCGGCATACACAGCGGCTTTTGCGATCACGACGTTCCGAAGTTATGCACAAGTAACAAATGCGGAACGCTCGACCTCGTTTGCTGTTGCGACACCGATCTGTGCAATTTGCGAGCGCACTTCGATCGTCGACTATCATTGCGATGTTAACAATCATCGTGATTATTGCTGCACAACAATACGTTTGATCGATAAGTACTATCAATCGTATAATTTGCATCGTACATTTAACGAAATTTAATCAAGAAAATGAATTCTGTAACTAAACAAATCATATAATAATAATGAGATAGGAACAGTCGAATTGATCGGTTGCGAACAACAAAAAAAAAACGAATTCGTTGTGTGTGTTCAGATAGTATTTTTCAGTTGTTCTTTAAGGCGACGCTGATCATACAATACGCGCTGCAATTCTTCAATATGTAATGTTTAAAATTTCATAAGTATTCGTTCGATTTGAACATGTTCTCTTCAGTTTATAATAAAGACAAATTCGTTTTTTAATGCGCATCGTTCGGTTAGCACAAATTGCTTCGAAAAAATAGATTGTACATGAATGCGTTATTCATCGCAGTGTTGCATGTCTATCCGGCTGACGACGGTTCTCTTTTTGCCGACATCGTGATTATCAGTAAAATAATCTCTTTTTCACTCTGTCTATTGCTTTTTATTTCATCTGTACACGTTCGCACTAATAGGTACATATTTCGAAAACGTACCTCTTGTTTCGTGTGTTCCGTCGTCACTTTTCAGTCAATTTCGTCGTCTTTTTGATCATAATATTCGTTATGTCCATTACTATGGATCTACAATGAACAATTAAACAATTGTTATCGGGTATTTATTTGATATTTAATAATGATCGAAATTAATAATATTTAGATATTTGCTGAAAAGTCCGATGCATCATGCGATCAATGTCAGGATCGATGTCGTGACAATGGCGTGAATCTAGTATCGATCCATTCGGATGAAGAAAATGTTTTTGTTTACGGCAGGACGTTTTCGTTTGTTTAAAATGCTAACATTGTAAGTATTTAAAAATCGGAATTGCAATTATTGTTTAAGTTATTTGTAGAAATGGTTACTCTACCGATTTCGATTGATCACTGGCGTATGGCATGGATCAGATTTCGTCAGTGGCGGATTATAGATGAAGCAAGTGAAACATTTGTTTCAGGGCCACAGGGTTTAAGGGGGCCACTGATTTTGGAAAACTGAAAAATAATGACAAGGGGGGACCAAGGTGAAATGTGGGAAGACGAGAAGTCGGTCGATGCTAAAGGATTGGGGGCCACATACAATATTTAGCTTCAGGGCCACCATGACCCTTAATCCGCCACTGCATATGTCGTCGTCTTGTTGAGTGAATTCAGCCACTGACGTTGTTTATAGTGCTATTTTTTTGTGGACACAATAGTCGGCATTGCTGATCAGAGATGAATAAGTTGCTTCGTGTCCCCGCTTTCGTCCATAATCCTCACAATTAAATTGATGACGAAAGTACAAAGGTTGCAGTGGTATAAGGACGGATCCGTCAGTGAATCATCTATTTTCGTTATTGTTAATATGATAAACGCCTTCAAACGATGTCTCATAAATGCTTTTCTCTCTTCGATATTAGTTATATCTCAAATGCATCGAATCTTGAATCTCAATAAGTCGAGAATGATTGTGATGAGTGAGAGATCATAACTTACAAACGCTCAATACTCTCTTCATTTCGATAGGCTTCTTTTTGTTCGAATAGAAAGAAACGCGGTAATATTCTTATTTCCGAATTGTTCGAACCCTATTATTGTGTTACGCTGAATCGGTCGTATAACGGATTCGATTTTGTTTTGTGATAAAGTCTTATTCGTCATATATTCCGATTTTTCTAATCAAAACTCAATATCATCATATTTTTTTAATTTGAAATAATTGTATTTAGAAAAAGTAATTTTCAACATCAATCGCGATCCAAGATGCATTCGACGCGAATCGAATTTCGTATGTTTGCAATGCGATTCGATATTTAAATCAAATCGACAATTAAATGTACATCGACGAAATGTTCATTGTAACGCGAATTATGTTTGCGATATTTGTAATCGACAATTCAAGACGAATTGTTCACTCGGAAAACATCAAGACGTGCATTATTCGAATAATATACATATGCGAATTATGTAATTCGACATATAAATCGAATCGACTATTGCGAGCTCATAAACGATATGCGCATAAACGAAATGGAACGAGTATATGCGATGAATGCGATAAACAATTTAC
>CAVVLC010000016.1:0-74162 GCA_963748885.1 uncultured Actinomycetota bacterium | reverse complement strand
TGACGAATAGCATGTTCAAATTCATCAAACATTCCAAGAACCTAAAAAGAATTATTTTTAATTTAAATAAAGAATATTTTTGAATTATATTACCGCTAGAGAATCCAAACTATCGACAAGTGTTAATGAAAAACTATATAAAGAAAAAAGAATTTATTTTCGTTTTTTTAATATTTGATGTATCTTACTTTCCAAGTGCATCATCAATATCACCTCGTGATGGTTCTGAACCTCGATATCGACCTTTACAACTAAAGAAATAATCATAGAATCATTATTTATTATTCATTAAATTTCTTTTACCTCAATGGCATTAGTTCATCAGCAGGATAAGCATATTTCTATAAATAAAAATCAATGAAATTAAATATTAAAAAGAGAATAATTCAATACCATATATGAACCAAATCCATGTTTAAACATATCGATAACTTGTAAACGAAGTCGACTTTTTTCTTCTAATTTCATGCCAGTTATAGCTGACATAAATATTAGAAGAAGAGAGTTGTATGAAAAATTTTGATAAACATTATTTTGATTGAAACTTTGACAGCAATTAAATTTAATTACGACGTTTTAAAACTAAGATTGCGTACATATATCATTCAACCATTTTAATTTAATATATTGCTTAGGAATTTATGATGTGATGAAGAATGTGAATAAAAACTACGCAAATTTTATTTTCCTCATATTAGACGAAGAATTAATTAAAATTTCAATATAATAAATGACTAAAATGTGATTCATTGTTCATAAGTCAATTGATTTTCTAATGGTGATCTGTTAAGTTAGATGTCACTGTCATATAGAAATGACTTGAATGAGTGTAATTGTTTCACTCCTAGAAGAATAATTTAACTACCATAAATGTTTATAATTCCCAACAAGGATTTCTATATTTTAGAAGATTTTATAGTTCTCACAACTCTCGAGAGATTTCATTCAAAATAAAAGAGTTTGCTTTTCGAAATATTCTGCAGAAGGTATTTGGAGATAGAACACAGAATTAATTCATTGAATAGCTAGCTAACCTTTCCATAACTCGAACATTTATTTTAAAAAAGATCATCTGCAAAAAGACAAAATTTTATCAAAAATATATATGACAAGAAAATGACTTGGATACAACTAAAAGAGAATATAAAACGAAATCTTAATGAATTCACTGATTTAGAATCAACGATAATTATTTGTGAATTGAAATTTTCAAAAACAAAATCGTTAGAAATACATTTATCATCATTAAATTTTTTCATCTAATAAATTTATATCTGAACAAATATTTATGTAAATAAATTTTAAGAAGGAATAGCCATGATATGTGCAAAAATAATTCAATTTAATTGTGTTTATATCTCTATCCAACATTTTTGAATTTAAAAAATAAAAAAGAAAGTTTTTTATAGCCCTAAAGAGGGCTGTTTGGGTTATTTTTTGTTCTTGTTATTATTTAATTTATGAACCAAAACCATATAAAGTACGTCCTTGTCGTTTAAGTGCATAAACAACATCCATAGCTGTAACAGTTTTTCGTTTAGCATGTTCAGTATATGTAACAGCATCACGAATAACATTTTCTAAGAAGATTTTTAATACACCACGTACTTCTTCATAAATAAGACCACTTATACGTTTAACACCACCACGTCGAGCTAAACGACGAATAGCTGGTTTTGTTATACCTTGGATGTTATCACGAAGTACTTTACGATGACGTTTAGCACCACCTTTGCCTAAACCTTTACCACCTTTACCTCGTCCAGACATTTTTTTTTATTTAAATTTTTTTGTTTGTTGTATAATAATGATCATTAGATAATATATACATTTGTTATATAGCATGAATAGAAAACATTCACCCGTTGGTCAGTTAAGGATAGACGTTTAATGACCAATCGAAAGAAGAAAGAAAATCAGCTGTTCATCATGTACAAACAAAAAGAAGTGACTTAAAATAACAATGTTCGATCAAGAACAGAAAAAAAAAATTCATTGACTGAATAAATTTATCAAAGAACTATCTAAAATTTTGACAAAATCATTCAAATCTAAGAATAAAGAATTCATTGTATGCAAATTATGAATATCAAATGTTAATATCGACACATTTCTTTCTTTTTTATTTCTTACATAATACATTCTTTCATCTAAATAATCTAAATAAACTTGTATAGAAACAAATAAAACTATAATTCTTTTTTAAAATTCAATTTATTAAACTCGAATCCAACATTTGTGAATTTAAAATATATTAGCCCTAAAGAGGGCTGTTTGGGTTTATATATTATGTCCAAATATTCATAATAATTTGTTTATTTAGCACTTGTGTATTTGGTAACAGCTTTTGTACCTTCTGATACAGCATGTTTAGCAAGTTCACCAGGTAATAAAAGTCGAACAGCTGTTTGAATTTCCCGATGTGAATTGTTGATCGTTTATTGTAATGAGATAAACGACTTGATTCAGCAGCAATACGTTCAAAGATATCATTAACGAATGAATTCATAATTGACATAGCTTTTGATGAAATACCAGTATCTGGATGAACTTGTTTAAGTACTTTGTAGATGTAGATTGAATAGGTTTCTTTTCGTTTACGTCGGTGTTTTTTGTCGGTCTTGTTGGCACCAGCTGCTCCTTTGATGTTTTTGTAACAGCCTTTTTGGATCCTTTTGACGGTGTTTTTGGTGGCATGTTGAGAAATGGACGTAGACTTTTTTTATCGTTATACGAATGAAAAAGAATGAAGAATATTTCTTCATTCTTATATCCACACTTGTTTTGTTAGTTGAACAACCAATCATTAATGTTTGTTATTTGATTGGTTAAAAAAGTTGTTCATTACATGGACATATATAAGGAGAAGTTAATACGTAGATTCATTTCTATATCATTCATTCTCTCTACATTTTCGTCAAGTAAAAAACAAATCAAGACACAATGTCAGGACGTGGTAAAACTGCAGGAAGTGGAAAAGCACGAGCCAAAGCAAAAACTCGTTCATCACGAGCTGGTCTTCAATTTCCAGTTGTAAGTTTAATCATTTATTAAAAAAAAATTCGATTTTTATATTATTATTTATTTCAAATAGGGTCGTATTCATCGTCTTCTTCGACGTGGTAATTATGCCGAACGTGTTGGTGCTGGTGCTCCAGTTTACTTGGGTGCTGTACTTGAATACTTATCGGCTGAAATTCTTGAATTAGCAGGAAATGCTGCACGTGATAATAAGAAAACACGTATCATTCCACGTCATCTTCAATTAGCCATCCGTAATGATGAAGAATTGAACAAATTATTATCTGGTGTTACAATTGCTCAAGGTGGTGTCTTACCAAATATTCAAGCTATTCTTTTACCAAAGAAGACAGCTGAAGGTGCTGTTTCAACACCTAACATCAGGTTCAGCTGGTCCAAGCAAAAAGAAAGCAGGGTGAAAAATCAAGTGGCAAAGCTGCTGAAAAAGCTTAAATATGCTTGACTTTATTAAATCATAACATCAAGATTTAACTAAAAACCCAACAGCCCTCTTTAGGGCTAATATTTTTTAAATTCATAAATGTTGGAAAACGGATTACACTGAATTGAAAGCTTTTTTGATTTAATAATAAAGTTTTTTGTCTTGAATGTATTAGATAAAATGAAATGAAAATGGAAGATATCAGAGAGCGAAAAATAAATCCATAGAGAAATAAACGTTAAACAATTATGAAATTCGTAGAATATCATCAAGATGTCCAACTTATAATAAAAAAAATTTCACATTATGAATCAATGTTTGACATTCTTCCCTATTAAACGTATATTGGTCGATAGCTAGTTGTCGAATAGAATTACTCTTCGTCTTAGCAAAGAGCATATATTGATTGGGTCAAAGTATAATTTTTAATGAGTTACATCGAGGTGCACGATCAAGAATCGATTGCAATTCATTCTGAAAATCATCCTTAATAAGTTGACTGACATAGAAGCGATCAAGATTAAGAAAATAAAAATGAATGTAAACGGTAAAAGGAATCATAGTGAAGAGAACGTATAGAATCATTTTTAGATGCTCATTTGTATTGATATAATTATACTGAACCGATTTACTGAATAATATGTTTATTATTTGAATTAAAACTCTTTTCGTACAAGGATACTAAAAGACGCGTCAATTTATTTTAATGTCTGCTTTTAATCATCATCACTTGTTCGAATTCCATCATCACTATCTTTGTCAGTCGAGACAATCGATGGACGACGTTGATCATTAACTAAAAAAGAAAAATTATTTAAATTCGATAAACTGTAGTTAACCTTGATTATGTTGAATTCCAGATTTATTTGATGAAGGAGATGCATCAGTTTGATTGAGCTTATGCTAAACAAAAATTATTGGATAAAAAATTTAGTATTAAAAAATACGTACAGGAATGGAAGCTGATGAATAATTTTCCTGTTTTGGTGGTTCAAAATCCAAATCATATGCTAAAAAAGACCAACAGATTAAAAATAAAAAACATTTTAAAATTATAATTTACAAATTGGTGAAATAGTTGGTTTAGATTGATGATTTGACTAAAATAATTTACAAAAACGAATTTATTTTATTAATAAAAATAAATTGATTTACCACAGTTGTTAAACGCGTTTTTACTGGAGGTGGTGATTCTGTTCGGTCTATAGATACAGTAGAAAAGATGTTTAATTTGTATTTAATACATACCTTCTGGACTTGATATACGAACTTCATCTGTTTTGTTACTCTTCGTGTGAAATACGGCAGTTTTTTTAATAGGTGTATCGGAATCTTCTGAATCTGAACTCGATGAACGAGGTTTAATAAATTTTGAACTTGTCTTTTGAGGAGTATTTGTTTCTGGACGTTGATGTACGAACTTCATCTGTTTTGTTACTCTTCGTATGAAATACAGCAGTTTTTTTAATCGGTACATCGGAACCTGCTGAATCTGAACTTGATGAACGAGGTTTCATCGGTTTTGAACTTGGTTTTTGAGGAATATTTGATTCTGGACTTGATATACGAACTTCATCTGTTTTCTTACTCTTCGTATGAAATACAGCAGGTTTTTTAATCGGTGTATCGTCATCTTCTGAATCTGAACTCGACGAACGAGGTTTAATTAATTTTGAACTTGTTTTTTGGGGAATATTTGATTCCGGACTTGATATACGAACTTCATCTGTTTTGTTACTCTTCGTATGAAATACAGCAGTTTTTTTAATCGGTACATCGGAACCTGCTGAATCTGAACTTGATGAACGAGGTTTCATAGGTTTTGAACTTGTCTTTTGAGGAATATTTGATTCTGGACTTGATATACGAACTTCATCTGTTTTGTTACTCTTCGTATGAAATACAGCAGGTTTTTTAATCGGTGTATTGTCATCTTCTGAATCTGAACTCAATGAACGAGGTTTAATAGGATTTGTTTCCGGACTTGATGAACGAAATTCATCTGTTTTGTTACTCTTCGTATGAAATACGGCAGATTTTTTAATCGGTGTATTGTCATCTTCTGAATCTGAGCTCGATGAACGAGGTTTAATAGGATTTGTTTCCGGACTTAATGAACGAAATTCATCTGTTTTCTTACTCTTCGTATGAAATATGGCAGATTTTTTAATCGGTGTATCGGAACCTTCTTGAATCGGAACTCGATGAACGAGATTTAATAAGTTTTGAACTTGTCTTTTGAGGAGTATTTGTTACTGGACTTGATGAACGAGGTGACCTTTTTTTTCGTTGCCATTAGATCGTCCGGGCTTGCGAACATCACGGCACCGATTCCACTAGGCGCCGGTAGTCGTCCCAGGTGTCGACATCGAGCGGCACCTGCCCGCCCACCGCGAGCTCGCGCACCGGATACCGGCCCGACTCGATGAGCTTCCACACCCCCTTGTCGCCGTGCAGCCGCGAAAGCTCGCCGAACACATTGCGGCCGAACCAGAACGGATGCCCAATGCCGTCGTCGTAGCGGCAGACCATAATATCACCCGCCGGGTCCTCGGTGATCATCCGCCGCACGGTCGCGGGATCCATCCGCGGCTGGTCACCCAGCAGCAGCACGATCCCGGCGGCTTGCCGGTCCACCCGTCCCAGTGCGACCCGCAGCGACGCCGAACACCCGGTGCCGAAGTCCTCGACGGAAACCACGTCGGCCCCCTCCAGTGGGACGGCATCGCGGACCGCGCCGGCGGCACCGCCCAGCGTCACGATGAGCTGGTCGAACCCGGCGGCGCGAGCGACATCGAGGGTCGCCCCCAGCACTGTGGTATCCCGGTACGGCAGTAACTGTTTGGGCGTCCCCAGCCGCCGCGAGCCACCAGCCGCCAACACAATGCCCGTTATGCAGCCGGTGGCTCCTCGCACGGTCATACGCCGGCTTTCCCCGCCGCGAACGCCGTCCGGCATCCGGGGCAGCAGAACCAGTAGTCCTCGCCGGCCAATTGCAGGTGTTCGGCGGCGGGTCCGACGGGCACCGTCATGCCGCACACGGGGTCGACGGCCTCGATCGGGCCACCGTTGACCGACCCGGTGGGACGGGCCAGGCTGCCGTCGCGCACGGCGGCGATGAGTTCGGCCGTGATCGCCACAGCGATTTCGGGCGGGGTCTTGGCGCCGATGCGCAATCCGACCGGGGTGTGGATGCGGGCCCGCTCGGTGTCGGAAAGCTCGAGTTCGTTGAGGATCGACGCACCGCGCACCTTACTGGCCACCAGGCCGATATACCTGACGCCGTTGTCCATTGCGGCGCGGATGATTTCGGCTTCCGGCCCGCCATGGCTGGCGATCACCACCGCGTTGGTCTCGCTTAAATCGGTCTCCTCGCCGCGCGTCATAGCCGAGCACGCCGCACATTTCGATCAGCGCGTCGGCGATCGGGGTGGCCCCGTACACCCGGATCAGCGGCGCCGGCAACCGCGGCGTCAGGAAGATCTCCAGCGAGCCGCCGGACAGGCACGGGTTGACCACCACGCAGGCACCGGGGGCCTCCGGGAAGTGCACGTCACCGTCGGGAAGCACGCGCAGCAACACACTTTCGCCCGCCTGCAGCACGCCCATGGCCGCCTTACGGACGGAATTCTGCGCGCACTGGCCGCCGACGAATCCCTCGATCGTGCCGTCCGCCAACAGGATTGCTTCGTCGCCCGGGTAGGCAGAGGTGGGCGGCGCGGCGCGCACCACCGTGGCGTGCACGAACGGTGTCCGTGCCGCCAACAGTTGCTGCGCTCGCTCGCTGATCGTCATGGCCAGATGTTAGATCGGGGGCCTGGCTCTGCCCTGCATGGCCTCCCAGACCCGCGACGGTGTCAGCGGCATATCCGCGTGGCGAACCCCGAACGGCGCCAACGCATCCACCACGGCGTTCACCACCGCGGGCGGCGATCCGACGGTCGCCGACTCGCCGATGCCCTTCGCGCCGATCGGGTGATGCGGCGACGGCGTTACGGTGTACCCGGTCTCCAGATGCGGCACCTCGAGCGCCGTCGGGATCAGGTAATCCATCAGCGAACCGCCCAGGCAGTTGCCTTCTTCGTCGAAGGCGATCATCTCCATCAACGCCATCCCGATCCCGTCGACGATGCCGCCGTGCACCTGGCCCTCGATGATCATCGGGTTGATCCGGGTCCCGCAGTCGTCGACGGCCAGGAAGCGCCGTACCTTGACCACCGCGGTGCCCGGATCGACGTCCACCACACAGAAGTACGCGCCGTACGGGTAGGTCAAGTTCTCCGGGTTGTAGCAGACCTGGGCGTCCAGGCCGCCCTCGATGCCCTGCGGCAAGTCACCCGCGCCGTGCGCCCGCATGGCGATGTCCTGGATGGTTACCGATGCCGACGGGTCGCCCTTGACGTGGAAAGAGCCCTTCTCCCAATCCAAGTCGGCGACCGAGACCTCGAGCATGCCCGACGCGATGATCCTGGCCTTGTCGCGCACCTTTCGCGCCACCAGGGCCGCGGCCGCACCCGAAACCGGCGTGGACCGGCTGCCGTAGGTGCCCAACCCGAACGGGGTCTGGTCGGTGTCGCCGTGCACCACCTCGATGTCGTCGGGCGGGATGCCCAGCTCCTCGGCCACAATCTGGGCGAAGGTCGTCTCGTGGCCCTGGCCCTGCGTCTGAACCGAAAGCCGCACAACGGCTTTACCCGTCGGGTGCACCCGCAACTCACAGCCGTCGGCCATGCCGAGCCCGAGGATGTCCATGTCCTTGCGCGGCCCGGCGCCGACGGCCTCGGTGAAGAACGACATCCCGATGCCCATCAGCTCGCCACGCGCCCGCCGTTCCTTCTGCTCGGCCCGCAGTGCGTCGTAACCGATCATGTCCATGGCCTTGCGCATTGTGGCCTCGTAGTCACCCGAGTCGTAGACCCAGCCGGTCTTGCTCTTGTACGGGAATTGCTCGGGGCGCAGCAGATTTCGCAGCCGCAGCTCCGCCGGGTCCATCTTCAGGTCGAAGGCCAGGCAGTCAACCAGCCGCTCCACGAGGTACACGGCCTCGGTGATCCGGAACGAGCACGCATAGGCCACCCCGCCCGGCGCCTTGTTGGTGTACACCGCGGTCATGTGGCAGTAGGCGGCGTCGATGTCGTAGCTGCCGGTAAACACCCCGAAGAAGCCGGCCGGGTATTTCACCGGTGCCGCCGTGCCGTTGAACGCGCCGTGGTCGGCCAGCACATTGGTCCGGATCGCCAGGATCTTGCCCTCTTTGGTGGCGGCGATCTCCCCGACCATGATGTAGTCGCGCGCGAACCCCGTGGAGGTCAGGTTTTCGCTGCGGTCCTCCATCCATTTCACCGGCTTGCCCAGCACCAGCGAGGCGACGATCGCGCACACATAGCCCGGATAGATCGGCACCTTGTTGCCGAAGCCACCGCCGATGTCGGGTGAGATCACCTGGATCTTGTGTTCCGGCAGGCCGGCCACCAACGCGTATAGCGTGCGGTGCGCGTGCGGCGCCTGGCTGGTGGTCCACAGCGTCAGCTTCCCGGTCACCGGGTCCAAATCGGCTACCGCGCCACAGGTTTCCATCGGAGCCGGGTGCACCCGCGGATAGACGATCTCCTGCTTGACAATCACGTCGGCCTTGGCGAACACCGCTTCGGTGGCGGCCGCGTCACCGGTCTCCCAGTCGAAGCAGTGGTTATCGGTCTTGCCCTCGAGGTCACTGCGGATCACCACCGTCGACGGGTCGAGCGCGGTGCGGACATCCACGACGGGATCCAGCGGATCGTACTCGACGTCGATCAGCTCCAGCGCGTCGCGGGCCGAATACCGGTCCTCGGCAACGACGAACGCCACCTCCTGGCCCTGGAACCGCACCCTGTCGGTGGCCAGCACGGCCTGCACGTCGTTGGACAGCGTCGGCATCCAGGCCAGGCCCTTCTCGGCCAGGTCGGCGCCGGTGACCACCGCCTTGACCTTTGGGTGTGCTTGTGCCGCAGTCACATCGACGCTGACGAGGCGGGCGTGCGCGTACGGTGAGCGCAGGATCGCCAGGTGCAGCATGCCCGGCAGCGCGATGTCGTCGACGTAGCGGCCGCGGCCCCGGATGAAGCGGGGATCCTCCTTGCGCAGCATCCGGCCGTAGCCGCAGGGTTTCTGATCGTTGTCGGCCAGATCGTCTTCTGACGGGGGACGTGACTCGACAGTCGTCATGACTCAACCTCCGCCTGGAGCGTGCTTGGCCGCCCACTGAATGGATCGGACGATCGTGGTGTATCCGGTGCAGCGGCAGATCTGCCCGGAGATCGCCTCCCGGATGGTCTCCTCGTCGGGGTCCGGGTTGCGGTCCAGCAGGGCGCGAGCGGTGATCATCATGCCCGGCGTGCAGAAGCCGCATTGCAGCCCGTGGCAGCGCATGAACCCTTCCTGCACCGGGTCGAGAGACCCGTCCGCGCCCGCCAGCCCCTCCACGGTGCGGACGCTGTGGCCGGATGCCATCACCGCCAGCATGGTGCAGGACTTCACCGGCACGCCGTCCACGTCGACGACGCATGTTCCGCAGTTGCTGGTGTCGCAGCCCCAGTGAGTCCCGGTGAGCCGCAGCTGATCACGCAGAAAGTGCACCAGCAGCATCCGGGGTTCGACGTCGGCGGTGACCTGCTCGCCGTTGACGGTCATGTTGACCTGCATCGCTAGATCCCCTTCGGCCCCGCGCACGCGCTGCGCGGCACGTGCGCAGCGTGCGGATGGTCAATTCGGCGGCCAGGTGCCGCTTGTACTCTTCAGTGCCGCGGGCATCGGTCACCGGCTCGCAGGCTTGCGCGGCCCGGCGGCCCGCCTCGGCGAAGGTCTCTTCGGCGGCCGGCCTGCCGACCAGCGCCGCCGACAGCTCTGCCAGCGCGGGCCCGTTGGGATTCACCGCGGTCAGGCCCACGCGGGCGGCGGCTATCGTGTCACCGTCTAGCGTCAACGCCGCGCCGACCGCCGTGACGGCCCAGTCACCCACTCGCCGTTCCACTTTCGCGTACGCACTGGACGTGTTGTGCCGCACCGGGATTCGCACCTCGATCAGAATCTCGTTGGGGGCGACCGCGGTCTCGTACGGGCCGACCATGAAGTCGTCGATCGCTATCTCGCGTTCGCCCGTCGGTCCGCGTACCAGGCACACCGCGTCCAGCACCTCGCACACCGTCGATAGATCCTCGGCCGGATCCGCCTGGCACAGCGAACCGCCCAGGGTGCCGCGATTGCGGACCACCGGGTCGGCGATCACCCGCTCGGCATCGCGGAAGATCGGGCACACGGCGGCCAGCGTGTCCGACTCCAGGATCTCGCGGTGCCGGGTCATGGCGCCGATGCGGACCAGGGTCGGATCGGTAACCACGTATCCCAGCTCGGGCACCAGGTCGTTGATGTCCACCAGGTACTCGGGGTTGGCGATGCGCAGCTTCATCATCGGCAGCAGGCTGTGCCCACCTGCGACGACTCGCGCCGTCTCGCCCAACCGATCCAGCAGTCCGATCGCGTGATCGACGCTGGTTGCGCGCTCGTATTCGAAGGGCCCAGGTACTTGCATGGCCGCCAGTGTCGGCCGCGCGGATACTGGCGTCAATGGCGAGTTAAGTGATCCTTTAACTCACCCTCTACCTGCGAGTCCTGCGCGTCATGGTGGATTCGCCCGAGGATTTCACCCAACCGGCGGCCGCCGCCACCCCAGCGCCGGGCGATGATGTCGGCCGCGATCGAGACCGCCGTCTCCTCCGGGGTGCGGGCACCGAGGTCCAGGCCGATCGGGCTGGACAGCCGGGTCAGCTCGGCGTCGGTGAGCCCGGCAGCCTGCAGGCGGGCCATCCGATCGTCGTGGGTCCGGCGCGACCCCATCGCCCCCATGTACGCGACATCCAGGCGCAGCGCGACCTCGAGCACCGGGACGTCGAACTTCGGATCGTGGGTCAGCACGCAGATCACCGTGTGCCGGTCGACGGCGCCCGCCCCCGCCTGGGCCGCCAGATACCGATGCGGCCACTCGACGACGACCTCGTCGGCCGTCGGGAAGCGCGCTCGCGTGGCGAACACCGAGCGGGCGTCGCAGACGGTGACCCGGTAGCCGAGGAACTATCCCTGCTGCGCAAGAGCCGCGGCGAAGTCGATCGCGCCGAACACCAGCATCCGGGGGCGGGGCCCGTAGCTGGAGACGAACACCTCCATGCCTTCGCCGCGCCGCTGCCCGTCCGGGCCGTATTTGAGGACTTCGCTGCGGCCCAGCGCGAGCAAGCCGCGCGCGTCGTCGATGACCGCGGTGTCGGCACGCGCGGAACCCAGCGATCCGATCACGGTGCTATCAGGGTCGGGCCGGATGACGAGCCTGCGACCGACCCACTGCGCGTCCGGGTGGGCGATCACGGTCGCGACCGCGACCGCGCGGTGCCCGCCGATATCGTCGGCGACCGCGTCGAGTTCGGGGAACGACGCGCGCGACACCGGCTCGACGAACACGTCGATGATGCCGCCGCAGGTCAGGCCGACCGCGAAGGCGTCGCCGTCGCTCACCCCGTAGCGCTCCAGCCGCGGTATTCCGGCTTGCGCCACCTCGGTGGCGATTTCGTACACCGCGCCTTCCACGCAACCACCCGACACCGATCCGGTCACCGAGCCGTCCGGGGCAACCACCATCGAGGCCCCCGGTGGTCGCGGCGCCGAAGAGAAAGTTCGCACCACCGTCCCCAGCCCCGCGGTTTGACCGGACCGCCAGATCGGCAGCAGATCGGCAAGCACGTCACGCACGCCTTCTAAATTAGGCCCAGAAGTAGGCTGGCTCCATGACTCCGGCGCAACTTCGTGCCTATTCGGCGGTGGTGCGCCTGGGTTCGGTGCGAGCGGCCGCCGCGGAACTGCGCGTATCAGACGCCGGAGTCTCGATGCACGTGGCGGCGCTGCGCAAGGAGCTTGACGACCCGCTGTTCACCCGGACCGGTTCCGGGCTGGCGTTCACGCCCGGCGGGCTACGGCTGGCCAGTCGGGCGGTCGAAATCCTGGGGCTGCAAAAACAAACCGCCATCGAGGTCACCGAGGCCGCCCATGGGCGCCGGTTGCTGCGGATCGCGGCGTCCGGCACCTTCGCCGAACACGCCGCGCCGGGCCTGATCGAGCTTTTCTCGTCGCGGGCCGACGACTTGTCGGTCGAGCTGAGCGTCCATCCGACCAGCCAGTTCCGCGATCTGATCTGCTCACGTGCGGTCGACATCGCGATCGGGCCGGCCAGTGAGAGTTCCATCGCTTCCGACGGCTCGCTGTTTGCGCGGCCCTTTCTGAAGTATCAGATCATCACCGTCGTAGCGCCGAATAGCCCGCTCGCCGCTGGCATTCCGGCGCCCGCACTGTTGCGCCAACAGCAGTGGATGCTCGGCCCGTCGGCCGGCAGTGTGGACGGCGAGATCGCAACGATGTTGCGCGGCTTGGCAATTCCGGAGTCACACCAGCGAATCTTCCAAAGCGACGCGGCGGCGCTCGAGGAGGTACAGCGGGGCGGTGCCACGCTGACCATCGGTTTCGCGGTGGGCAAGGACCTCTCCGCTGGGCGCTTGGTGCACGTGACCGGCCCCGGGCTGGACAGATCGGGCGAGTGGTGTGTGGCGACGCTGCCGCCTGCGGCCCGGCAGCCCGCGGTGTCCGAGCTGGTCCGCTTCATCACCACGCCGAGGTGCATCCAGGCGATGATCCGGGGCACCGGAGTAGGGGTGACCAGGTTTCGCCCGAAGGTGCACGTCACGCTCTGGAGCTAGGCAGAATTGCGACCATGACCGGCCCCGACGACACAGGCGCGTCCTGGCGGGTGGTCGCTGACCGGCTGACCCCCGAACAGTCCGCGCAGTTCGAACTCTTCGAGCGATCCGGCTTGAGCGGCCATGACCCAGCCACCCTGCTAGCGAAGGCCCGCGAGTTGGCGGCCGCCAACATGACCGGTGGCGCCGCGCTGTCGGGCACGATCGCCGCCCCCGTTGACGCGGCGCGCGTCTACGGCTGGCAGACCTACGGCGGCCGCACTTGGCGCGAATTCGACTGCAAAACAACATGTGTCGGGTCGACCGTGATTCGCGTAGTCGGGCGCCAATTCAGCGACGGTCGGTGCGAGCGATGGATCAGCCTGTCGGCCACGCACGATGAAGAATTTCAGGCGGCGCAAGCCCGCGAGCTTGCGGCCGCGCTGCAGGCCGTCGCCGACGAGACCGAGCGGTTGGCCTAATCGCCACCCCACCCCCGCGCGCAGCGCTATACGCTCGCAGTGGTTCGTTGAGCGAAGGAGACAGGCATGAGTGTGTACAAGGTGATCGACATCATCGGCACCAGCCCGGTGTCCTGGGAGCAGGCCGCGACGGAGGCGGTGGAGCGGGCGCGGTCCAGCGTCGACGACATCCGCGTCGCTCGGGTCATCGAGCAGGACATGTCGGTGGACGGCGCCGGCGGGATCACCTTCCGCATCAAGCTGGAGGTCTCCTTCAAGATGAGGGCCGCGCGCCCTTGAATAAGCGGTCGGTGAAGACGCGCCCTACCAGGCGCGGGACAGGTCGCCGTGCTGCCGGATCCAGGCGTGCATCGCGATCCCGGCGGCCACCCCGGCGTTGATGCTGCGCGTCGATCCGAACTGGGCGATCGACACGGTGATCGCCGCGCCGACCCTGGTGTCGTCGGTGATGCCCGGGCCCTCCTGACCGAACACCAGCAGGCACTGCCGCGGCAGCGCGGTCTCTTCCAGGCGCGCGGCGCCGGGAACGTTGTCCACCGCCACCACCGTCAAACCGGCGCCGGCCGCGAAGTCGAGCAACTCGGCGGTGCTGTCGTGATGGCACAGCCGCTGATAGCGGTCGGTCACCATGGCGCCGCGGCGATTCCAGCGGCGCCGGCCCGACGATGTGCACGGTATCGACGGCGAACGCGTTGGCGGTGCGCACCACCGAGCCGATGTTGGCGTCGTGACCGAAGTTCTCGATCGCCACGTGAAGCGCGTGCCGCCGGTTGTCGATGTCGGCGATGATCGCCTCCCGGGTCCAGTACCGGTAGGCGTCGACGACATTGCGAGTATCCCCGTCGCGCAACAACTCGGGTCGTACCGCGGGTCGTCGGGCAGGTCGCCCGCCCAGGGCCCGACGCCGGTGGCCGGTACTCCCCATTCGGTGGGTCCGGGCTCGCTCACCTCGTGGTCCACACGCCGGCGTGGGTGCCGGCGATCGCCACCGTCGCGTACAGCAACGCCTCGTTGATCTCACCCTGGGTGCACAGCGACGCGCTGACATGCACCGCGTCCAGCGACGCTTCGGGCAGGATCAGCACCGAAGCCCCGTAGGCCGCGCAGGCGGGGTTCAGGCCCCGGCCGGGCAGCGTCGGCGCGGCGAGCAGCATCATCGGGCCGCCACGGGCGGCGGAGTCGTCGCGATACCGGGCCGCGATGGCGTCGGCCTGCAGCCCGAGCAGCATGTAACCGTTGCCCGCGAACGCCGCCGGGTCACCGAGCTGCGCCTGGGTCACCGGAGCGCCGTCGGCGCGCCAGGCCGACAGACTGGTCGTCTTGACCACCACGCCGGTGTCGTTGCCGTTGGTCGGCATCAGCCCCACCGGAAACGCCGCCGGATAGGCCGCCGTCGTTTCGGCGATCCGGTCTCGCGGCGAGTAGGCGTACACCCCGCGCACCGCGCTGCGGTCCTTCAGCGGGCCCAGGCACACCGTGCCGGTGAGCCGGTCCGGGCGGCGCCGACAGCGGCGAGTGATATCGTGCACGTGGTCATCGCCGTCGTCGCAGCTGCCCAGCCCGGTCGCCTCCATCGGGTGCGCCAGCGCGCCGTAGAGCCCGAACCGGATGTCCTCGGCTTGGCGTGCGGCGCCTTCGGATCGGTCGGCGACGCGTCGACGTCGACCAGCACGTAGTCGCCGTCCCAGCGCAGGTTCGACACCGCCATGTTCCAGCCCAGCAGCGCCAGCGATTCGCCGAGCCGCGCGCCCTGTGCGCCGTACGGGCGGACGGGATGGCTCGGAGCCGAACAGGCCACCAGGCACGCGCGACGCAGCGCAAAGCAGGGCGATCAGGGATCCGCACGGGCGGCCTAGCCCAGCCCTAGATCGGCCAGGCCCAGCACGCTGCGGTAGGGCAATCCCTCGGCTTCGATGGCCTCGGCGGCGCCGGTGGCGCGGTCCACCACGGTGGCCACGCCGACGACGTCGCCGCCCGCGTCCTGCACGGCACGCACCGCCGTCAGCGCCGAGTTGCCCGTGGTGCTGGTGTCCTCCACCACCAGCACCCGCTGACCGGAGACCTCGGATCCCTCGATAAGTCGTTGCAGGCCATGGGCTTTCGCGGACTTGCGGACCACGAATGCGTCGATCGGCCGGCCGGGCGCATGCATGATCGGCGGTCGCGACCGGATCGGCGCCCAGGGTCAGGCCGCCGACCACCGCGTAGTCCCAGTCCTCGGTGAGCTTCGCGCATCAGCCGACCGATCAGCGCGGCAGCCCGGTGATGCAGCGTGGCGCGGCGCAGGTCGACGTAGTAGTCGGCCTCCTTGCCCGACGACAGCGTGACGCGGCCGTGCACCACCGACAGCTTGCGCACCAGCTCCGCGAGCTCCGCCCGCTCAGTGTCAGGTTCGGCCACGGCTGCCGCCGACTCGTTTGGTTGGCGGCCCGCAACAGACTTCGCGGAATCAGCCGCCCCGCGGCGACCAGCGCCTTGTACTGCATGCCCGGAACGCTGACCACCTTGCCGCGCGGCGACATCGGCCAGGCTCGCGCTGACCACGTCGTCGACCTCGAGCCACATGAACGACGGCATGCCTTGGCCATGTCGATCCCGGCCCGGGCGTGGAATTCGGTGTGCACGAAACCCGGGCACACCGCGTGCACGCCGACGCCGGTGCCCGCTCAGCCCGCCGGCCAGGCCCTCGGTGAACGAGATCACCCAGGCCTTGGATGCCGAGTAGGTCGACCCGCGCCCCGGCACCAGCCCGGCGACGCTGGCGACGTTGATGACGGTGCCCGCGCCGGCGTCCAGCATGGCCGGCAGCGCGGCCCGGGTCAGCTGCATCACCGCGGTCACGTTGACGTCGAGCTGGGCCTGCAGCAGCAGCGGAGTCCGCGGTCCAGAATTCGCCGGACGTGCCGAAGCCGGCGTTGTTGACCAGTACCCGCACACCGGCGGCGAGCCGGTCGGCGACCTTGTCGCGGTCGGCGGCGATCGGCCAGGTCGGCGGGCAGAATCTCGACGTCGCCGCCGGCTCGGTCGCGCAGTTCGTCCGCCAGTTGCTTCGAGGCGCTGCGACGTCGCGAGCCACCAGAACCAGGTCGTAGCCGTCGCGCGCATAGCGCCGCGCGAAGCCGGCGCCGATCCCGGACGTGGGCCCGGTGATCAGGGCGACGGGGCGCGGCATGAGCGACAGGTTACTTGACCCGGAATTCGGCGCGGCGCGCTATCAGCGCTGGTAGTTCGTGGCCTGGCTGGCCGTTGCGGCCTCGGCGGCGGGCGCTGACCGGCCTCCGAGCGGCCCTCGTCCCGGCGGACCGGCTCGGGGCTGGCGGCCGGCCGGCATCCGGCCGAGCAGCCCGCCACATCGTGCGGGGCGCCGCTGCGGCAGCTCCGCCCGGCCGGCCGGCGCCAGCGGGCGGCTCGGTGCGGCGTTGCGCAGGCCGCCGGCTCCTCGCTCTCTGCGGCACCGGCGGCAGCACCCGCAGCAGGTCGTTGAATTGCCGCACGGTACGCAGACCCTCGTCCCATTGAGCGCGGGTGCTGGCGATCGGCATGCTGACCAGCGTCCAGTTCTGCTCGTTCCACATGATCTCGGCGCAGTCGGGTGCGGTGTGCGCGAAGGTGACCATGCGCCGGTCGCAGGCCCGCCGGGCGGCATCGAGGTTGGTGGAGTACACCATCCGCGGCCCGATCGCGCCGAGCAGCCAGATGTCGCTCTCGCGCGGCTCCTTGAGCCCCTTGAGCCGCAGGTCGACGACGACGTTGGTGCCCACCTTGCGGTGCAGCGCGATCACGGTGGCGACTTCCTCGAGGTCGAAGATGTACACCGCCTCGCCGCGGATCTGACCGAGCACGACGTTGTGGGCGGGGACGTCGCCCGACCGTCGACATCACCCCGCGCTTCCACCGCTTCAGGATGTCGGTGGACTCGCGCTCGTAGTCGAAGCCGTGCGACCGCGCCCACGACTTGCGGCGCCTGCTGCGCCCACGACGCCGATCGATGTCGACGTACAGCAACACCACCGCACCGACGAAGCAGAGTGCGGACAGCGTGAACCAAAGCGGGACCATCGCAGGAAGCGTATCTGCTGTTGCACCGGAATAGAGCAATCCGACCAGGTCACAACCCAGTTACAGGCCCCACGTAAGGTCCGTTTATGCGCTACGGGGACTACCAACTCATTCGCATCGCCGCCGACCGCGGCATATGTCGGGCGACGATCGACCATCCGCCCATCAACCTGCTGGACATACCGCTGCTGACCGAGATCGACCGCCTCCTGCGGGAGATCACCGACGACGACGACGTCCGGGTGCTGATCGTCGACTCGGCCGATCCGGAATTCTTCATCGCGCACGCCGACATCTCGCTGATTGAGCACCTGCCTCCCGACGACACCGGGCTGCACGATGAACTGTCGTTCTTCCACGCCCTGACGGAACAGCGTCCGGACCCTGCCGAAGGCCACCATCGCCGTCATCGAGGGTGTCTGCCGCGGCGGCGGCTGCGAGTTCGCGATGGCGTTCGACATGCGCTACGCCGCGCTCGGGCACGCACGGTGCTGGGCCATCCGGAGTTGTCGGTCGGGATCATCCCCGGTGGCGGCGGCACACAGCGGCTGCCGCGGCTGGTCGGACGCGGCCGGGCGCTGGAAGTCATCCTCGGCTGCATGGACGTCGACGCCGCGACCGCGGAAGCGTGGGGGTACGTCGACCGCGCGCTGCCGCCCGAGGAGCTGCGGCGGTTCGTCGACCAGCTGGCCGCCCGCATCGCATCGTGCCCGCGCGACGGCCATCGCCGCCGCCAAACGCGCGGTGGACGCCGCCCTCGACGAGCGGGATAGACATGACGACCGGGCTGCGCATCGAGGATCAGCTGCTCCGCGAAACCGTCGCCAAGCCGGCCGCCCGCGCACTGCTCAAAGCGATCGTCGACGCCGGCGCCCAGACCCGCGATTTCGAGCTGGGCGACCGGCGCCAGATCGACCTAGCACTGCCGTCAGGCCCAGGACCAGGCGCAGTCGCCGTCGGCGCTGACGTTGACGGGCACCACGTCGCCGTCGTGCACGTCGCCGGCCAGCAGCATCTTGGCCAACTGGTCGCCGATCGCCTGCTGCACCAGCCGCCGCAACGGACGGGCGCCGTACACCGGGTCGAACCCGCGCTGCGCCAGCCACTTCTTGGCCGGCAGCGACACCTCCAGCTGCAGCCGCCGCTGCGCGAGCCGCTTGCCCAGCTGGGCCAGCTGGATGTCGACGATCTCGACCAACTCCTCGGGGTTGAGCGCGTCGAAGATCAGCACGTCGTCGAGCCGGTTGATGAACTCCGGCTTGAACGCCGCCCGCACCGCCGCCATCACCTGTTCCTCGGTGCCGCCCGACCCCAGGTTGGAGGTCAGGATGAGGATGGTGTTGCGGAAGTCGACCGTGCGGCCCTGGCCGTCGGTCAGCCGGCCCTCGTCGAGCACCTGCAGCAGCACGTCGAACACGTCCGGGTGGGCCTTTTCGACCTCGTCGAACAGCACCACGGTGTAGGGCCGACGGCGCACCGCCTCGGTCAGCTGACCGCCCTGGTCGTAGCCGATGTAGCCGGGAGGCGCACCGACCAGCCGCGCCACCGAGTGCTTCTCGCCGTACTCGCTCATGTCGATGCGGACCATGGCCCGCTCGTCGTCGAACAGGAAGTCCGCCAGCGCCTTGGCCAGCTCGGTCTTGCCGACGCCGGTGGGGCCGAGGAACAGGAACGAGCCGGTGGGCCGGTTGGGGTCGGCGACCCCGGCCCGGCTGCGGCGCACCGCGTCGGACACGGCCTGCACGGCCTTCCGCTGCCCGACGACGCGCTTGCCCAGCTCGTCTTCCATGCGCAGCAGCTTGGCGGTCTCGCCCTCCAGCAGCCGGCCGGCCGGGATGCCGGTCCAGGCCGACACCACGTCGGCGATGTCGTCGGGTCCGACCTCCTCCTTGAGCATCACGTTCTCGCGGCGCCTGGGCCGTCGGCAGCGCGGCGTCCAGCTTCTTCTCCACCTCGGGGATGCGCCCGTACCGCAGCTCGGCGGCCTTGGCCAGGTCGCCGTCGCGCTCGGCGCGCTCGGACTCGCCGCGCAACGCCTCCAGCTGCTCCTTGAGTTCGCGGACGACGTCGATGGCGTTCTTCTCGTTCTGCCACCGGTGGTCAGCTCGGCCGAGCTTCTCCTGCTGGTCGGCCAGCTCGGCGCGCAGCTTCTCCAGCCGCTCCTTGGACGCGTCGTCCTCTTCCTTGGCCAGCGCCATCTCCTCGATCTCGAGCCGACGCACCAGCCGCTCGACCTCGTCGATCTCGACGGGCCGGGAGTCGATCTCCATGCGCAGCCGGCTGGCCGGCCTCGTCGACCAGGTCGATGGCCTTGTCCGGCAGGAACCGGGAGGTGATGTAGCGGTCGGAGAGCGTGGCCGCGGCGACCAGCGCGGAGTCGGTGATGCGCACGCCGTGGTGCACCTCGTAGCGGTCCTTGAGCCCGCGCAGGATGCCGACGGTGTCCTCGACCGACGGCTCGCCGACGAACACCTGCTGGAAGCGCCGCTCCAGCGCGGCGTCCTTCTCGATGTACTTGCGGTACTCGTCGAGGGTGGTGGCGCCGACCAGGCGCAGTTCGCCGCGGGCCAGCATCGGCTTGATCATGTTGCCGGCGTCCATGCGCCGACTCGCCGGTCGCGCCGGCGCCGACGATGGTGTGCAGCTCGTCGATGAAAGTGATGATCTGCCCGGCCGAGTTCTTGATGTCGTCGAGCACGGCCTTGAGCCGCTCCTCGAACTCGCCGCGGTACTTGGCGCCGGCCACCATCGACCCCAGGTCCAGGCGAGACGACGGTCTTGTCGCGCAGGCTCTCGGGCACGTCGCCGGCGACGATGCGCTGGGCCAGGCCCTCCACGATCGCGGTCTTGCCGACGCCGGGCTCGCCGATGAGCACCGGGTTGTTCTTGGTGCGGCGGGACAGCACCTGCACGACGCGGCGAATCTCGTTGTCGCGCCCGATAACCGGGTCGAGCTTGCCTTCCCGGGCCTGGGCGGTCAGGTCGGTGGAGTACTTCTCCAGTGCCTGGTAGGTGGCCTCGGGATCGGCGCTGGTGACGCGGGCGCTGCCGCGCACCTTGACGAACGCCTCGCGCAGGGCCTGCGGCGAGGCGCCGTGTCCGGTCAGCAGCTTGGCGACGTCGGAGTCGCCGGTGGCCAGCCCCACCAGCAGGTGCTCGGTGGAGACGTATTCGTCGTCCATCTCGGTGGCCAGGTGCTGGGCGGCGGTGATGGCGGCGACCGCGTCGCGCGACAGCTGCGGTTGCGAGCTGGCGCCGCTGGCCTGCGGCAGCCGGTCCACCAGCCGCTGGGTCTCGGTGCGGATGGTTGCGGGCTCGACGCCGACAGCCTCCAGCAGCGGTGCGGCGATCCCGTCGTTCTGCGTCAGCAACGCCATCAGCAGGTGAGCGGGCCTGATCTCCGGGATTGCCGGCGGACGTCGCCGCCTGCAGGGCCGAAGTCAGGGCGGCCTGCGTCTTGGTTGTCGGATTGAAAGAGTCCACGACACCTCCGTTCGGGTACGTAGTGAAAATGCTTGTCGCGTTGTTCAACGCCGTCAAGGTTGAGTCTGTTCCGCTCAACTCTAGCGGGTTTTTCGCAAGACCTTAGCGGTCGGCTAGTTCGACGACCCGTTCGTCCCGCTCTTGCCTAACAACAGCCCGGCGGTACCGCCGGTGCCTGGACTCCCGTTGTTCACGGAGTTCCCGCCGTTCCCGCCGTTGCCGATCAGCCCGACGGCGTTGCCGCCGTCGCCTCCGTCGGCGGCGCCAGAACCCAAATCGACGGCGCTGCCGCCCGCACCGCCGTTGCCGAACAACAACCCACTATTCGCTCCGGCCTGCCCCGATCCGCCGTTGCCGCCATTACCGATCAGCATCCCGGCCTTGCCGGCGGCGCCGCCGGCAAGGCCGTTGAGCCCGCCGTTGCCGCCGTTGCCGATGTACTGGGCATTGCCGGCGTTGCCGGCGACACCATTCTGCGTTCCGGTGCCGGCACGAACCGAAGCGTTGCCCCCGTTGCCGCCGCCGCCGATCAGCCCACCGTTACCGCCGTTACCACCGTTACCACCGTCGGCCTCCATTCCTGGCTCTCCGGCGGCACCGCCGTCACCACCGCGTCCGATCAAGGTCCCGCCGTCGGCGCCGTCCCCGCCGTTGCCGCCAGGGCCGTTGGCCGAGTTGCCGCCAGCACCGCCGCTGCCGCCCGCGCCGAACAGCCCCGCGACGCCGCCATTGCCGCCGTTCCCGGCGGCCACGCCGGACGAACCGTCACCGCCGGGGCCGCCGTTACCGCCCTGGCCGTGCAACAACCCGGCAGACCCGCCGTCGCCGCCAGCCGTAGGCGTCACGAGCGCCGAACTGAAGCCGGCCCCGCCCGTCCCGCCGTTGCCCCACAGCGAGGCATCGCCACCGCGACCGCCGGCCACGCCGGAAGCGCCGGGCCCGCCGTCACCGCCATCGCCGAAGAACGTCCCGCCATTCGCGCCGGGCTGCCCCGATCCGCCGGCGCCGCCGTTGCCGATCAAGATGCCGGCCTTGCCGGCGGCGCCGCCGGTCAGGCCGTTCAGGCCGCCATCGCCGCCGTTGCCGATGTACTGGGCACTGCCGCCGTTACCGGCGACACCGTTTTGCCCGCCGAGCCCGCCAAATTGGGCGTCGCCGCCAGCACCGCCGCCGCCGGCAAGCAGCCCGCCGTTCCCGCCGCTACCGCCGCTCCCGCCGACGCTCCCGGCGCCGAAGGCAAGACCACCATCGCCGCCGTCCCCACCGCGGCCGGCCAGGGTCCCGCCGTCGGCACCGGCCCCGCCGTCACCGCCGCTGCCGCCGTTGACGAAGATATTGGCGCCATTGCCGCCGGCACCGCCGTTGCCGCCGGCACCGAAAAGCCCCGCGACGCCGCCATTACCGCCATTCGCGCCGTTGACCACGGGGGGCAGGGCGTTACCGCCGGGCCCGCCGTTACCGCCCTGGCCGTGCAGCAGCCCGGCGGATCCGCCGTTACCCCCGGCCGTAGGTGTCCCGCCGCTGAAGCCGACCCCGCCGTTACCGCCGTTGCCCCACAGCCCGGCATCGCCGCCTCTACCGCCGGCCAATAGGGCGGTGCCGGCCCCGCCATTACCCCCGTTACCGATCAGCAGCCCGCCGTCCCCACCGGGCTGGCCGGCCGCCCCGGTGCCCCCGTTGCCGATCAGCGGGCGCCCAAACAGCGACTGGGTGGGCGCGTTGACCGCGCTGAGCATGGTCTGTTCGACGTTGGCGGCCTCGGTGCTGGCATACGAGGCAGCGCCCCCATTCATGAGCTGGACGAACTGGGTGTGAAACGCCGCAGCCTGAGCACTGAGCACCTGATAGCCCTGCGCGTGCGCTCCGAACAACGCCGCGATGCTCGCCGACACCTCATCGGCACCCGCCGGCAGCACCCCCATTGTGGGGAATACCGCCGCCGCGTTGGCAGCGCCGATCGTGGACCCGATTTTCGCCAAATCCGAAGCTGCCGCCGCAACAAATTCCGGCGCCGCAATCACAAACGACATCCCGCACCTCCCGTGGTACAGCCACGGCGACCCGGGGAGCGCTCGGTCACCAGTGACAGTCGCTAGCGGAATCATATGAAGTCGCTAGTAGAATCATAAGCCTGTCTTTGCGCGCTTCACCCCCGGTTTTTCTCGCGCTGGGCCGCCAAGGTGCGCGATCGGCTACCGTTCTGGCGTGACCATCGGACGGGGCTCCTAGATGGTTGAACTGCTGCCCCTCGCGCTGGTCATCACGGTTTCGCCGCTGTCGATCATCCAGGGCGTGCTCGTCTTGCACGCGACGCATCCGCGCAAGAGCGGGCTGGCGTACCTGGTCGGCTGGCTATCGGGGCTGGCCGGGCTGACGGCGCTCTTCATCGGTATCTCCGACCTGCTCGGCGGCCTGAAAAACTCCCCGCCGGCGTGGGCATCCTGGCTGCGGATCGTCGTCGGCGCCACACTCATTGTGTTCGGCGTCATCCGGTGGCTGACCCGACGCGGTCACGACCACGCGCCGGCCTGGATGCGGTCGTTGAGGTCGGTCACTCCCGCCCGAGCGGCGGTGACCGGCGCCACGCTTACCGTGGTGAATCCCAAGGTGCTGTTTGTTTGCGCGGCAGCGGGATTGGCGATCGGAACCGACGCGCTGGGCGTCGCGGGAACCGTGCTATCCGCCGCTCTGTTCGTCGGCGTCGCGTCGTCTTCGGTGGCCATTCCGGTGCTGGCCTACGTGGTCACCGGCGACCGCCTCGACGGCCCGCTGGAACAACTCAGGAACTGGATGGAAAGACACAATGCCGGCCTGGTGGCGGCCATCCTCGTGGTGATCGGATTGTGGGTGCTGTACAAGGGCATTCACGGCACGTAACCGGTGGGAGAGCCCAGAAAAGCTTAGAATCGGCGTCCGTGGGCTTAGAGGACCAGGACGCGTTGCGGATTCTGCGCGACGCCTTCAAGCCGGAGGACCCGGGCCTCGGCAACGAGTTGGTCCGCCGGTTCTACACCCACTGGTTTTCCCTCGACGTCTCGGTGCGCGACCTGTTCCCGCCCGAAATGGACGGCCAGCGTGCCGCTTTCGCGCACGCGCTGCACTGGGTATACGACGAATTGGTCGCGCAGCGCGCCGAAGAACCGGTGGCCTTTCTTGCCCAGCTCGGCCGGGATCACCGCAAATACGGCGTGCTGCCAAGCCATTACGACACGCTGCGGGGCGCGTTGTACGCGACGCTGCGCACTCACCTTGGCGATCCAAACCCGGCCGCGTGGACCGATGCCATCGACGACGCGGCCAATCAGTCGCTCAACCTGATCACCGGGGTGATGAGCGGCGCCGCCGACGCCGACGAGGGACCCGCGTGGTGGGACGGCACCGTCATCGAGCACCTGCGGGTGTCCGCGCGATCTGGCGGTGGTCCGGCTGCGCCTGGACCGCCCGATGCACTATCACGCGGGCCAGTACGTCAACGTGCATGTTCCGCAATGCCCACACCGCTGGCGCTATCTGAGCCCGGCCATACCGGCCGACCCGGACGGCGGCATCGAGTTTCACGTCCGCCTGGTACCCGGCGGCTTGGTCAGCACCGCCATCGTCAACGAAACCCGGCCCGGCGATCGATGGCGGCTGTCCAGTCCGCATGGCTCGATGCGGGTCGACCGCGACGGCGAGGACGTGCTGATGGTGGCCGGCAGCACCGGCCTGGCACCCCTGCGGGCACTGATCATGGACCTCAGCCGCTTCGCGGTGAACCCCCGGATCCACCTCTTCTTCGGCGCCCGCTACGGCTGCGAGCTCTACGACCTCCGCACGCTGTGGCAGGTCGCGGCACACAATCCGTGGCTGCCGTGTCGCCGGTGACGGAATACAAAAACGATCCGTCGTGGGCCGCCGACTATCCCGACGTGTCGCCGCCGCGCGGCCTGCACGTGCGCCAAACCGGCCGGCTGCCCGACGTGGTCACCAAATACGGCAGCTGGGGCGACCGGCAGATCCTGATCTGCGGCGGACCGGCCATGGTCAGCGCGACCAAGGCCGCGCTGATCGCCAAAGGCGCGCCGCCGGAACGCATTCAACACGACCCGCCGGCTAGTCGACGGTAGGAGCCACATGCATATCGTCACCCTGCATGACCCGTCGTCGTCGGTAGCCGCGCAGTTCGTGCCCGAAGCCGGCATGATCGGCACCTCACTGACCGACTCCGGCGTGGAGCTGCTCGGGCCAGCGCCGCGGCCTGGACGCCTACCTCACGGCCGGCAAGACGATGGGGATCCCGATTCTGTACCCGTGGGCAAATCGGTTGGGCGCCAACACCTATACCGCCGAGGGCGTGACGGTAACCCTGACGCCGGGCGAAAACGGTGTTCGCCCCGACCCCAACGGGCTACCCATCCACGGGGTGCTGGCCGCTTATCCGGACTGGCGGGTGACAGCCGAGTCGGGCAACGAGCTGACCGCCGAGGTGGACTTCGGCGCCGACCCGCGGTTGCTGGCCAGCTTTCCGTACCCACACCTGCTCGAGGTGACGGTGCTGCTGGCCGAACGGACGCTGACGTTGCGCACCACGGTCACGGCGACGGGCGACACGTCGGTGCCGCTGTGCTTCGGCTTCCATCCGTATCTGCAGGTGCCCGAAGCGGCCCGCGGCGACTGGATCATCGACACGCCCCCGCTGCGGCATTTGGCCCTGGATGGGCGGGGGCTACCCACCGGCGAGACGACACCGCAGCCGGCAGACCGAGGAACCATTGGGCGACAAGGCCTTTGATGACGCCTACGACAAGGTCGCCGACGGCGCGGTGTTCGCGGTGTCCGGTGGCGGCCGACGCATCGAAGTGCGGTTCGAGCAGGGGTATCCGGCGGCGCAGATCTTCGCGCCGCCCGCCGAGGACCTGGTGTGCTTCGAGCCGATGGCCGCGCCGACCGACGCGCTGCGTCGCGGCGGCTACCGAACTGCGCGGCCGGGCGAACCGGCCGTCGCCCAGTTTTCGATCCGCGTTTGAGCGCGCGGCGAACGTCTCAGCGGGGCCTGCGCGGCTGCCAGACCACCAGCGCGGTGCTCTTGGGCACCACCGCGACATCGCGACGCTGGTTGGCCCGCAACAGCCATCACCTCGTCGGACATCTCCTTGCACCCGCGACTGCAGCGCCTCCACCTGATTGGTCAGCTCGATGATGCGCTTGATGCCGGCGAGGTTGACGCCCTCGTCCTGCGAGAGCCGCTGCACCTCGCGCAGCAGCTCGACGTCGTGCTGCGAATAGCGCCGCCCGCCACCGGAGGTGCGCTCGGGCTGACCAGACCGAGCCGGTCGTAGGTGCGCAGCGTCTGCGCATGCATGCCGGCCAGCTCGGCGGCCACCGAGATCAAGAAGGTCCGGGCCTCTCCCTTGCCTTGGGTTCTTAGCCATCAGCGGTTGCCCGCCCATCCCGCCCGTGGGTCGAAACCGCTGGCCCGTTCGGCCGCCGCGTAGGCCTCCAGCGCCTCCTGGGCGGCGCCTTCCAGGTTCGGCGGCACCGCCACCTTGACGGTGACCAGCAGGTCGCCGCTACCGCCGCTGCGCTTGGGCACGCCGCGTCCGCGCACCCGCAGGATGCGGCCGTCGGCAGTGCCCTTGGGCACCCGGACACCGACCTTGCCGTCCAGCGTCGGAACGGAAAGCGTTGAGCCCAAAGCCAATTCGGTGAAGCTGACCGGAACGGTGACGGTCAGGTCGTCGCCGTCGCGGCCGAAGACCTTGTCCGGCCGCACATGCACGGTCACGTACAGGTCACCCGACGGGGCGCCGCGCAGCCCGGCCTCGCCCTGCCCGGCGAGCCGGATCCGCTGGCCGTCCTCGACGCCCGGCGGGATCCGCACGTTGATGGTGCGGGTGCGGGTGGTGACGCCGGTGCCCTTGCACTCGTCGCAGGGGTGCTCGATGATCGAGCCGCTGCCCCGGCAGTCGGTGCACGGTTCGGAGAAGCCGAACGCACCCTGGTTGCGGTTGATCACGCCGGGCCGTTGCAGGTCGGACACACTTTCGGGCTGGTGCCCGGCCGCGCGCCGCTGCCATGGCAGTTGGTGCACGGCGCCGGGCTGGTCAGCCGCAGCGGCATCGCCACGCCCTTGGCGGCCTCGATGAAATCCAGCTCGGTCTCGGTCTCCAGGTCGTTGCCGCGCCGCGGGCCGGGTGGGCCGGGGGCTGGCGCCGCGTCCGAACAGGCCGCCGAACAGGTCGCCGATGTTGGCGCCGCCGGACTGGCCGGCGGCGTCGAACAGATCGTTGAGGTTGAACTCGGCGCCATCACCGCCGCCCACCGAAACCGCCGAAGCCGCCCGCGTCGAACCGGCGGCCGCCAAAGCCGCCGCCGGCGAACAGCCGACGGGTCTCGTCGTACTCCTTGCGCTTGGCGTCGTCGGACAACACGCTGTACGCCTCGGACACCGCCTTGAACCGTTCCGCACCGGCGGGGTTCTTGTCCGGATGCAGCTCGGAAGCCAGCTTGCGGTAGGCGGTCTTGATCTCTTTGTCGCTGGCGTCAGAGGAGACGCCGAGCTCCTTGTAGAAGTCCTTCTCGACCCATTCACGCTGGGCCATGCCGCGTCACCTCCCTCCCTTTACTGTGGTCAATTGCTTGATTGTTCTGATTCTGTGGCCTACTTCGGCCGAGCGTGCAGGGTTATCGCCCGTGTCGGCCCGCTCGCGCTTCGATGACCGTCTCAGCGACCGATGCCGCGTGGCCTGCCCTCGACGGTGTCGACGACACCGACCATCGCGTGCCGCAGCACCTGCTCGCCGAGTCTGTAGCCCTGGCGCATGACGGTGCCGATCACCGGCTTGGAGCCCCGCCACCGTCACCCTCGTGCTGCACGGCTTCGTGCAGCGCCGGGTCGAAATCCTCGCCCTCGGCGCCGAACGCCGCCAGCCCGAGCCCGGTCAGCGCGCCGTCAGCTTGTCGGCGACCGACTTCAGCGGGCCCGACTCCAGGTCGCCGTGCTTGCGCGCCCGCTCGAGATCGTCGAGCACGCCCAGCAATTGGCTGACGACGGCGGCCTTGGCCCGATCCGCCGCGGCCTGCTGGTCGCGCAGCGCGCGCTTGCGGTAGTTGGCGAAGTCGGCCTGGACCCGTTGCAGGTCGGCGATCAGCTCGGCGACCTTGTCGGCGTCGGCCGGACCCGCCGGCGACGTCCCGGGCTGCCGCCCCTCCGGGGGCCGGCGCCGGGAGGCACGTGCCGTACTTCACCGGTTTCGGGGTCGATCCGCCGTTTGTCGGTGACGGTCACCGGCTCCTGCGGATTGCCTGGTCGGTCACTTGGGCTCCCGGTCATCCTCGACGACCTCCGCGTCCACGACGTCGTCAGCCGAGCCGGGCGGCACCGGGCTCGGCCGTCGCCGGCCTGCGCGGCGCCTCGGCCTGGGTGGCCTCGTAGATCGCCTGGCCCAGCGCCTGGGACTCCTGGCCGAGCTTCTCCATCGCCGACTTGATCGCGGAGATGTCGGTGCCGCCGAGCGCCGTCTTGGCTTCGGCCACAGCGGCGTCCACCTTGGTCAGGGTGTCCTCGGGAACCTTGGAGCCGCCTTCGGCTTCGCGCTGCTCCTTGACGAACTTCTCCGTCTGGTAGACCAGCGTCTCGGCCTGGTTGCGGACGTCGGCCTCCTCGCGACGCTTGCGGTCCTCCTCGGCGTGCGCCTCGGCGTCCTTGATCATCCGGTCGATCTCGTCCTTGGACAGGCCGGAGCCCTCCTGGATCTTGATCGTGTTCTCCTTGCCGGTGCCCTTGTCCTTGGCGGTGACGTGCACGATGCCGTTGGCGTCGATGTCGAAGGTGACCTCGATCTGCGGGACGCCGCGCGGGGCCGGCGGGATGCCGGTCAGCTCGAAGGAGCCGAGCAGCTTGTTGTGCGAGGCGATTTCGCGCTCACCCTGATAGACCTGGATCTGCACCGACGGCTGGTTGTCGTCGGCCGTGGTGAAGGTCTCCGACCGCTTGGTCGGGATGGTGGTGTTGCGCTCGATCAGCTTGGTCATCACGCCGCCCTTGGTCTCGATACCGAGGCTCAGCGGGGTGACGTCAAGCAGCAGAACGTCTTTCACCTCGCCCTTGAGCACGCCGGCCTGCAGCGCGGCACCGACGGCGACGACCTCGTCCGGGTTGACGCCCTTGTTGGGCTCCTTGCCGCCGGTCAGCTCCTTGACCAGCTCGGACACCGCGGGCATCCGGGTCGAACCACCCACGAGCACCACGTGGTCGATGTCGGACACCGAGATGCCGGCGTCCTTGATGACCGACTGGAACGGCTTACGGGTGCGGTCCAGCAGATCCTGGGTGATCTTCTGGAACTCGGCGCGGGTCAGCTGCTCGTCGAGGAACAGCGGGTTCTTGTCCGCGTCGACGGTGATGTAGGGCAGGTTGATCGAGGTGCTCTGGCTCGAGCTCGAGCTCGATCTTGGCCTTCTCGGCGGCCTCACGCAGCCGCTGCATGGCCATCTTGTCCTTGGTCAGGTCGATGCCGCTGGTGCCCTTGAACTTGTCGACCAGCCAGCTGACGACGCGCTCGTCCCAGTCGTCGCCACCGAGGTGGTTGTCACCGCTGGTGGCACGGACCTCGACCACGCCCTCGCCGATTTCCAGCAGCGAGACGTCGAAGGTGCCGCCGCCGAGGTCGAAGACCAGGATGGTCTGTTCCTTCTCGCCCTTGTCCAGGCCGTAGGCCAGCGCGGCCGCGGTCGGCTCGTTGACGATGCGCAGCACGTTGAGGCCGGCGATCTGGCCGGCTTCCTTGGTGGCCTGGCGCTGGGCGTCGTTGAAGTAGGCGGGCACGGTGATCACCGCGTCGGTGATGTCCTCACCGAGGTAGGCCTCGGCGTCGCGCTTCAGCTTCATCAGAACGCGGGCGCTGATCTCCTGCGCGGTGTAGTTCTTGCCGTCGATCTCGACGGACCAGTCGGTGCCCATGTGGCGCTTGACCGAACGGATGGTGCGGTCGACGTTGGTCACCGCCTGGTTCTTGGCGGGCTGGCCGACCAGCACCTCGCCGTTGCGCGCGAACGCGACGACCGACGGGGTGGTCCGGGAGCCCTCGGAGTTGGCGACGACGACGGGGTCGCCGCCTTCGAGAACCGCGACGACGGAGTTGGTGGTCCCGAGGTCGATACCGACCGCACGAGCCATAGTGATTCCTCCTGAATTAGTAGACTTCTTGTCTGCACTATGCTGAGTGAACCCCGCTCAAGCCTGCCCCTGAGGGCGATGGCTGTCAACCCAGACTTGAGTCCGGTTCACTCAACTTGTCGAGTAGCTTAACGCAGCCGGTTCCCGTCTTGTTCCCGGGGGTCGCTCACCAGGGCACGTGGAAGAATCTGAGGTCCTGCCAGGAGGGACAAATGACCGAGATCATCGATCGGACCAAGATGTTCAGGCCGGCGGCCACTACTACCTAGAGCTGGACATGGACCGAATCGTCGTCGACGACGACACGATCGTCACCGAGGGCAACTTCCGCTCTCGCTTCCCGGTCGATGATCCGGAGGCCGTCTACCTGCTGTCGCTGCGCATGCTGATCGTGTGGCCGTTTGATGCCGACGGCTTCATCGTCGGGGAAGAGACGTACAGCGCGGTGACGACGCCCGATTTCTTCACCAAGGTCCCCATCCGAGGTGCCCCAGCAATTCCGCGACTTCATCGAGGCGCGCTAGCCGCGTGGAATCGCTGGGAATCGCTGGTATTTCCGGCACTCGCGGTCGACGGCGGTTTAATCTCATCGAGATGACCGGCCCAGAAATCCCCGAGGAACTTCGCCAGCGCGATCCGGAGTTCATCCGCACGGTCCTGCCCACACTGTGGTTGGCGTCGACGGTTTGGTTCCGAGCCGAGGTGCATGGCTTTGAAAAAGTTCCCGACGAGCCGGTGCTGTTCGTCGGCAATCACAGCGGTGGCGGCTCCACCCCGGACACGTTCGTCTTCCTGCTCGCCTACAACACCTTCTTCACCGTCGAGGGTCGCCCGCTGTACGCGCTCGCGCACGACACCGTCACGGCAGCACCGGTTATCGGTGGGTTGACCCGCAAGCTCGGCGTGGTCCCGGCTGCCAACTCCTTCGCCGAGCGCATCTTTGCCAGCGGCGGTTCGGCGCTCGTCTACCCCGGCGGCGATGTCGAGGCCCTACGCCCCTGGCGCGACCGAAACAAGATCGTCTTCTCGGGTCGCAAGGGCTTCCTGCGGTTGGCCCACAAGTGCAATATCAAGATCGTGCCGGTGGTAGCCACCGGCGGTCACGACACCCTGATCATCCTCAACGACGGCCGCCGCACGGCGCAGCTACTGCGGCTGGACAAGCTGCTCCGGGTAAAGACCCTGCCGATGACGCTGAGCCTGCCGTGGGGTCTGCTGCCCTTCCCGCTGCCACACTTTCCGCTTCCGGCCAAGATCCGCATGCAGGTGCTCGAGCCGATCGATGTGCGCGAGCGGTTCGGCGATGAACCGGATTGGGACCACGCCGCCGACTACGTCACGAGCGTCATGCAGGTCGGGCTGTCAAAGCTGGCCAGCAAAACCGTCGTCCCGATGGTCCGCTGATGGCCCAGACGGTTACCGTTTCCCGCCACATCCGCTGCCCGGTCGACGAGGCCAGCGCCTTCATCACCGACCCACGCAGCGTGCTCATTAATGTGTCCACGTTCAGCCGATGCCGATTCATCGAGTCCTGCGACGATGGCCAGCTCTGGGATGTCTACCTGGACAGCGGCGCGGTCCACCTGGGCGGACGAGTGCTCATCGCACCTTCCGACGACGGCAGGCTGCGGTGGCGATCGGTGCGCGGAACCCGGCACACGTTCACGGCGCTCGTCGAGCCCGACGGTGAAGGCAGCCGGCTCGCGATGACATTGACGTTTTCCGTCAAGGGGTATGGCATTGCCTTGATCACCGAGCTGATCGGGCGCGGTCTGGTCGGCCGCAACCTGGAAGCCATCGCCGAGGAAATCCGGCACCACCTCGAATTCGAGAAGTAGCCCGCCTGCACGACACTATGCAAGACATAGTGTCCAATGGTGTGTCAAGACACTCTGGCGGCAGACTTCAGGAATGGCTTCCGTCGCCCGCGCCAGCCAGCGCAGCCGCAGGGAACGACGCGCCGAGTGGGACGGCCGATTTCTGGCCGGTACCGAAAAGCTGCTGAATGAGGGCAACGCGTTCACCGATCATCACGATACAATTCGAGTCCGTTCATCCTCGACGGGGTGGCCGATCACGAAGCCCCGCCCGGCGTTGGGAGCAACTGATGTCGTCTCTGTTGGCGGCCCCGGAGATGCTGGCTTCGGCGGCCACGGATTTGGCGACTATTGGTTCGACGCTGAGCGCAGCACACATGGCCGCGGTGGCCCCGACCCTCGCGCTGATGCCCGCGGCCGCTGATGAGGTGTCGGCGAGTATCGCGCACGTGTTCTCCGTGCACGCCCAGGACTATCAGGGGCTGGCCGGGCAGGCGGCCGCGTTTCATGAGCGGTTTGTACAGCACTTGACCGCCAGTGCGGGCTCGTATGCCAGCACTGAGGCCGCCAACGCCGCGTCGTTGCAGCCCTTGAATGCGATTGCGGGCTCGTTTACCGGCGCTATCGCCGCCATCCAGGACCATGTGGTCAACTTGTTTAACACCGCGTTGAGCCAATTACTCAATTTATTAACGAGCTTTTGGAATACGTTAACAAGTTTTGTGAATATGGTAATAGATCTTGCCGTTTTGTTATTGGTATTTGGAGCAATTCCCTTGTACTATAGGCTAATGGGAATTACGGATCCCTACGGATTCTAATAAAAGGGGACCATTAACGAGCCTCGAACACACGCTTTTCGACAGACAGCGCCGTGCCGCGTCAGTTCCACCGTGGAAGTCCGCTTGCAAGGTGTCGATCCTGCCGATGCGAACTGGAATCATCCGCGCTTCGACTCTGCGAATCGGCGTAACTGTTGGCCCGCCGCAACCGTCCGACTTTGGCCCAGTGATTGTCGAGATGGCGTCCAGGCACTCGACACTCACGATCGCGCTATGCGATCAGCCGCCCCCAACACGTTCTACGAGCCCCCGGCCCCGATCGCCGACTGGTCTGTACTCAGCGCGACGCCGGCACGCTGCAATTCACCTTCACCGCTTGCGAGACCCCGCTGCCGGAAGTGGATCGGCTCCCCGAGCACTGCCGCCAAGCCCTCGATCAACTCGAGGCGGCGCATCCTCGATCAGCGATAGCAGCGCGCGGGTAGCGGCGCTGGCCGGGCGGATCGCGGACGTCGCGACATACAGCCGCCACTGCAGCTCGTAATCGGCGATGCGCAGCATCGCCAGGCCGGAGTCGTCGAAGTCGTCAAAGATGAACGGGAACAGAAACCCGATGCCCAGTCGGTTTCGGATATACGCCGCGGCCGTGCCGAGGTCGGCGACCTCCAGCGCGACGGTGCGTTCAACGCCGGCGGCGCTGAATGCCTTGTCGATCACCGCCCTGGTGCCGTATCCGGGCGGGGCGTCGACGAACGTCATTCCAGCCAGCTCGGCCAGTCCCACCTCGTCCCGCTCGGCGAGCGGATGGTCGGCGGGCACCACCAGGAGCAGCGGGGCGGCGCCCACGAGCCGCGCGTGCAGGTCGGCCGGTGGTGTCTCGGTGAAAACCAGGAACGCGATGTCGAGATCCCCGTCGCGGAGTTGCCGGGCCAGCCCCGCCGAACCGGCGCGGGCGGACCGCAATTGAACCAGCACCCCGGGGTGCCGGGACCGCAGATCGGCCAGCAGCGTAGGCAGGTCGACCACGTCGATCGACGTCAACATCCCCAGGACGACGGTGCCCTGCACATCCCCGCGGGTGGCATACACGGCGTCTTTGGCCGCGTTGGCGGCGTCTAGGGTGGCGCGGGCGAGCGGCCGCAGCTGCTGTCCGGCGGGCGTCAACGTCACCCCGGCTGCGCCGCGGACAAACAACTCCGCGCCGAGTTCACGTTCCAGGGCCTTGATGGTCGCGGACACCCCGGATTGGACGACATGGAGTCGTTTGGCGGCTTGGGTGAAACTCCGGGTGTCAGCGACAGCGAGGAAGTACTCCAGATGGCGAAGCTCCACCCAGCCATTATCACTAATAGTGCTGGTACCCATCAGAATCTTTCGTTGGCCGTGATCACGGGCGGATACGTAACCTCGACCCAGTGAAGGTCACCAGAACCCGCTGGTCGTCGGAATCCGACGGCGACCAGTTCGTCGTCGACAACCCCGCCACCGGTCGGCCCGTCGCCGTTGTCCAGGGAGCGGGACCGCACCAGGTGGATCAGGCCGTGCGAGCCGCGCACGCCGCCCAGCAGGAATGGCGACAACGCCCGGCGCGCCAACGCGGCCGCTACCTGCGCCAGATCGCCGAGGTCATCCGCACCCACGCCGACGAGATTGCCGCACTGGAATCCCTGGAAATGGGCAAACCGCGTACGCAGGCCCGCCAGTTCGATGTCGAAGCCGCGATCAGCATCTTCGAATACTTCGGCAGCCTGGTGGAGGTGCTACCCAGCCAGGCGCGCGACTATGGCCCCGTCTTCGACGTGACCACACTGGAACCGTTCGGCGTGATCGCCGGCATCGTGCCGTTCAACTGGCCACCCATCCACACCGCCGGGAAGACCGCTCCCGCACTGGCCGTCGGCAACGCGATCGTGCTGAAGCCGCCGGAGCAGGCGCCGTCTGCGGTGCTGCGCATGGCCGAACTCATCCAGTCGGTGCTACCCGACGACCTGCTGCATGTCGTACCCGGCGGCGGCGCTGTGGGGGCAGCGTTGGCCGGACATCCATTGGTGGGCAAGGTCTCCTTCACCGGCTCTCCCCACACGGGCTCGGCCGTGCTGCGCACCGCGGCCGACAACCTCACTCCGACGCTGATGGAGCTGGGCGGCAAGAACCCGTTGCTGATCTTCGAGGACGCGGATCTGAATGAGGCTCTCCTGGCCGCCGTCGACGGGGGCTTTTTCAATCAGGGCGAAGCCTGCACGGCGGCATCACGAATTCTGGTGCAGAACAGCATCTTTGATCAGTTCGCGGCGACGCTGGCCGGTGCGGTGAGCCGACTGCGCGTCGGCGACGGCGCCGACCCCGCCACCGAGGTCGGACCGTTGGTGACGGCGGCGCAGCAGCAGCGGGTCCTGAGTTACCTCGACGTCGGCGTCGCCGAGGGCGCCCGCATCGCCGCTCAGGCGCCGCTGCCCACCGATCCGGAGCTGGCGCAAGGCTTTTACGTCCCGCCCACCCTGCTGACCGACGTCACTCCCGACATGCGGGTGGCCACCGAGGAGATCTTCGGTCCGGTGGTCACGCTGCTTCGGTTCACGGACGAAGACGAGGCCGTCCGGATCGCCAACGGGACTCAGTTCGGTCTTGTTGCAGGGGTTTTCAGCCAAGACAGCGACCGAGTTATGCGGGTGAGCCGGCAGATACGGGCCGGGACCGTGTTCGTCAACAACTACGTCCGGGTAGCTGTCGGCTCCGGCTTCGGCGGCGTCGGCCACAGCGGCTTCGGCCGCGAGCACGCCCAGGAGACGCTAGCGGAATACGGATACCACAAGACGATCCGGCTGGCGGGCAAGCGCGACGGGCTGCCGCGCTGGGCCGCAGCCACCAGAGTGCTAGAGGAGTAGGAAACACATGCGGACTATCGCGCTCGAAGAGCATTACGCGACAGCAGGATTCATGGCCGGGCCGGGCGGCTGGCTCAAGTCGCGTCCGGGCATAGTCGAACCGATCTGCGACCTGGGTGAGGCCCGCGTCGCGGCGATGGACGATGCCGGCGTCGACCTGGCCGTGCTGTCGTTGGCCGCGCCCGGAGTCGAACAACTGGACGGCCCGGAAGCCATCCGCCTGGCCCGGCAGTGCAACGACGAACTGGCGGCGGCGGTCGGCCGCTACCCCGACCGGCTGGCGGGCTTCGCCGCGCTGCCGGTGAGCGCGCCCGACGCGGCGGCTGAAGAACTGGACCGCACTATGCGTGAGCACGGATTTCTGGGCGCGGTGATCAACGGCCACAGCAAAGGTCGCTACCTCGACGATCCGTTCTTCGAACCCGTATTCACGCGCGCGGCCGCCCTGAACGCCCCGATTTACCTGCACCCCACCATCCCGCCGCGGGCCGTTATCGAATCCTGTTACGCGGGGTTCGCCGCCGACGTCACCTTCGCGCTGGCCACGGTCGGCTGGGGCTGGCACATCAACACCGCTACGCACGCGCTGCGCCTGATTCTCGGCGGGGTGTTCGACCGTCATCCCACGTTGCAGATCATCATCGGACACATGGGCGAGGCGACGTCGTTCATGCTGCCGCGCTTCGACGCCACGCTGAAGCCCGAGCTGACCGGCCTGCGGCACCCGGTCAGCACCTATCTCCGGGAAAACTTCCACTACACCTTCGCCAACTTCAACGACGAAGCGACGTATGCCAACCTAGTCGCGCAGGTCGGCGTTGGCCGGGTGGCGTTCTCGACCGACCACCCCTTCGGCTCGATGAAACATGCGCGAGCGTTCCTCGACAGCCTGCCCCTCACCCAGGAAGAGCGGTCGAGCATCAGCCACCGCAACGCCGAGCAAATCCTGGGCCTTTGATCGAGGATCGCTTGGGCGCTGCCTCGGCGTGCCGAGATCGCGGTTTGTTTTCAGTTGGTTAATAGGGGGCCTGCGGGTCATAACCGTGAGTTAGCCTGAGCGTTCTGGAAGCACCAGGTCAGGAGCGCGATGCCACCGCAAGACACCGCCGCCGAGCAGCTGACGCGCGAAGACGCCGGCTATCACAAGGCCCTCAAAAACCGACAAATTCAGATGATCGCCCTCGGCGGCGCCATCGGCACCGGCCTCTTTCTCGGCGCCGGCGGACGGCTTGCGTCGGCGGGACCCGGGTTGTTCATCGTCTACGGGATCTGCGGCATCTTCGTCTTCCTGATCCTGCGCGCGCTCGGCGAGCTGGTGCTGCACCGCCCGTCGTCGGGATCCTTCGTGTCCTACGCGCGCGAATTCTTCGGCGAGAAGGTGGCTTTCGCCGCGGGCTGGATGTACTTCCTGAACTGGGCGATGACCGGGATCGTGGACACCACCGCGATCGCGACGTACTGCCGCTACTGGCAGGCGTTTCGCGTGATGCCGCAGTGGACCCTCGCGTTGATCGCGCTGGTCGTGGTGGTGTCAATGAATCTGATCTCGGTCAAGGTCTTCGGCGAAATGGAGTTCTGGGCCTCGCTGATCAAGGTGCTGGCGCTGGTCACGTTCCTGGTCGTCGGCACCGTCTTTCTGGCCGGCGGCTTCAAGGTCGACGGCCAGGGCACCGGGCCGTCGCTGTGGAGCAGCCACGGCGGGCTGCTGCCGACCGGAATGCTGTCCCTGGTGCTCGTCACCTCGGGCGTCGTGTTCGCCTACGCCGCAATCGAACTGGTCGGCATCGCAGCGGGCGAAACGGAGAATCCGGAGAAGGTCATGCCGCGCGCGATCAACTCGGTGGTGTTCCGCATCGCCGTCTTCTACATCGGGTCGTCGGTGCTGCTCGCCCTGCTGCTGCCGTACACCGCCTACCAAGCCG
The DNA here is from genome assembly GCA_963748885.1 of uncultured Actinomycetota bacterium. Lineage (GTDB taxonomy): Bacteria > Actinomycetota > Actinomycetes > Mycobacteriales > Mycobacteriaceae > Mycobacterium. Next base: position 36,360 of record CAVVLC010000016.1, on the reverse strand, counting down.
GCGTCAGCCCGTTCGTAACGTTCTTCTCCAAGGCCGGCTTCAGGGGGGCGGGAAGCCTGATGAACCTCGTGGTGCTCACCGCGGCGTTGTCCAGCCTGAACGCCGGACTGTATTCGACGGGCCGGATCCTGCGGTCGATGGCGATGAGCGGCAGCGGCCCGAAGTTCACCGCCGCGATGTCGAGGAACGGCGTTCCGTTCGGCGGCATCCTGCTCACCGCCGGAATCGGCCTGTTCGGCATCGCGCTCAACGCGTTCGTACCCCACCAGGCCTTCGAAATCGTGCTACACATCGCCTCCGTGGGTGTTGTGGTGGCCTGGGGGACCATCGTGGCGTGCCAGCTCAAGTTCCACCAGCTGGTCAAAAAGGGGCAGCTGGAGCAGCCCAAATTCAAGATGCCGTTCGCGCCCTACAGCGGTTACGCCACGCTGGTTTTCCTAGTGGGCGTGCTGGCCCTGATGTTCTTCGACAAGGTGCAAGGTCCCTGGATGCTCGGCGCGCTGGTGATCGGCATCCCCGCCCTTATCGGCGGCTGGTATCTGGTGCGTGGTCAGGTAACGGCCGCGGCCCAAGACGTCGGCCAGACCCCGGAGCCCCTTGCGCCGGCGGCGGATTCGGCGGCGGATTGACGCTGTTCAATGAGAAGCGACCCGTCGTCGCTTCTCGTCGAACGACGGCGGGCCGAACGCCCTCCACGGCAACCGTTTTGGTGTCCTAGGAGAAACGCTCGGCCCGCGCGGGCTAGTCCTTCTGCCCCTAACCCGCCCCTACTGCGGGGCGGCTCTGGGGGAGACCTTGGCCAGGACGCCCGATGCCGCACTGCCTGTCACGATCAGCGCGATGCCAACGACGAAGTCGATGGAACCGGTGACGAGACCCGCTATGCCGGTGACGGTTACGAACGTGGGCAACCACTCGACAAGCTCCACGACCGAGGGACCTGTGCCGGCTCTCCGCTGGCCAGGTCGAACTTGGCGGTCGCGTAGTCGGCGTAGAACTCGGTGAACGCGACCGCGAAGAAGATGCCCGCCAATTGCAGGATCCAGCCGGTCCAGAAGTTGCCGGCGTCGTGGAAGACAAGATCACCGGCAAAGCCGGCCGCCGCGGCCAAGGTGAACGCGCTTGCCCACACGGCCGTGATGACGTTGTTGATCCGCTTGAACAGCGGGCTGTCCCAGTGTTCCTGCGGTGTGGTGTCTTTGGCGTAGGCCATCGTAAACGGTTTGCGGATCAGCATTGTGAGCCAGGCGAACTCAGCGAGTGAAAGGTTGGTCAGTTCGCCGGCCCGCAGTTCCAGAAACCAGACCACGTTGTCCTCGCGATCCCGGCCTCGACCGGCGCGACCAGAAATGCTCGGTTAAACCCCGGGCGCAGGCTGGTCCTGCGGACTATCGATGTCGCGACCGCCGGCGAGGTCGTCGCAGTCGACCATCTCCACGTCGGGCCGGTCGCGAAGATACGCTGCCGCACCCTGGTCGCCGGATATCCGGGCCAGCACATCGGGCCAGTGCTGCCTCGCGATGACGACTGGGTGGCCCGGCCGGCCACCGAAATAGGCGCGGGCAAGCCCACCGCGCGACACCAGCGCCCGGTCCAGGACCCGCGCCACCAGTGCGGGACCGACATCGGGAGTGTCGATGACGTGCAGCACGGCGTAGTCCGCGTGCATGCGATCGGCCTGGGTCAGACCCGCGCGCACCGAAGCGCTCAAACCCTCATCCCACAGCGGCGCGGTTATCGCCGTGACACCCGGCGGGGCCGCCACCTCGGCAGCGCCCAGAACCAGAATCACGTCGTCGCAGCCACCGCCGCGAAGTGCGCCAACCGCGGTCTCCAGCCAGCCATCCACCAGCACCTTCGGCTTGCCGTACCGCCGGCCGGCACCCGCGGCCAGCAGAATGCCGGCAACCCTCGATCCCGACAGCGGCACTGTCCCATCATTCCATTCGCGCGTGGGCGCCGGTCCGCAAGTCCGCGAAGCGGTTCCATTACTCGGCGGTTACTATCCACGAATTTGCCGAGACCGCGGCGCGGCGATAACACTTTGTCATCAGCGACATTCCAAAAGCGCGTCACCTGATTAACCCGCTCTACAAGTGCGTAATCTCTGTCCTGCATATTTCAAATTTTCGGGAGTAGCGCGTGCGGTTATCGCAAAGGGCACTGCGGGGTCTGGCCGGTGGGCCGGCGCTGCTCGCGGCCGTGCTGGCCGGTGGCGTGCTGCTGGCCGGCTGCAGCACCATCATTGATGGCAAGCCGGTAGCCACCCCGGGGACGAGTCCCACCGAACCCTCCTTCCCCACGCCCAGCCAGACCAGCACCGCGCCGCCGCCGACCACCACATCGCCCGGCCCGACAACTCCGGCAAGCCCGACCGCACCCGCAGGCGCCATCCCGCTCAAGCCCGATCAGAACGGTTACGTCTTCATTGAAACCAAGTCCGGCGTCACTCGCTGCCAGATCAGCAAGGACAGCGTCGGGTGCGAGGCACCGTTCACCCACTCTCCGCTCCAGGATGGCGAGCACGCCAACGGTGTCAGCATCACCGCTGGGGGCTCCGTTCAATGGGTGCTGGGCAACCTCGGGGCCATCCCGACCGTGCCTATCGACTACAAGACCTACGCCGCGCAGGGTTGGACGATAATCGCCAGCTCTGACGGCACCCGGTTCACCAACAACCGCACCGGTCACGGCATGTTTGTCAGTGTCGAGAAGGTGAATACGTTCTGACCCCGCGTGCCGGGCTTGTGGTGTCAGTACCATCAGAGCCGTGGCACCCTACGGCCCGCCCGAAGACTTCAACAACCAAGAGACCCGGCAAGCCGATTTCGGCAGGGGTGGCGACCCGGCGTCGGGTCAACCGCCGCCATTCCCGCAACACCCTCCGCCCCCTCCGACAGTTGCCCCTGATGACTACCGGCCCCCGGGGTTTGTCGACGAGCAAACCGAGCCGGTCCCGTGGTTTCGCAAGAAGTTGCTGCTCGTCGCCTGGTCCCTGCTTGTTCTGATCCTGATCGGGCTGATCGTCTACGGCATCGTCGAGCTGATCGGTGGCGGCGGGGGCGGAGGCACCACCCCTGCCCCGAGTACCTCTTCGACAACCACGACGGCGCCGACCACGAGCGGTAGCACCACCACCACGCCGTCGAGCAGTGCGGAAACCACGACTCCGACGTCTGAGTCGCCGACCAGCACCGCGGTCCAGCCACCTACCCAACAGCCAACGCCGCAGCCAACCCATCATCGCCCGCATCTGCCGACGCCGCCGTCGGTGATCACCGTTCCGGGGGGGCCGACCGTTACACTGCCGCACGGCATACCGTGACGGCCTAGATTTCCGCCAGATCAAGGTTTGGTGGCTGATCGGTAGCGCCCTGCGTGGTCGCGGTATGCGCACGTGACCCTGCCGATACACTCGGCGGCCGTGACAAGGTACGACCCTCCCCGCCGGCCGCGTCGTAATGAATTTGCCGCCGGGTCCCTGACCCGGCGACGCACATAGACTCGCTGGAATCCACCAATCCAACAGACACAGGGGTATGCCACATGAGCGAGTCGCTCGGGTTGTCGATCGGGGTGGCCAACCTGGTCGCGGCCCGCGTGGGTAGCACCCCGGTGACCCGCACACCCGTCCTGACGCTGTTCGACGACCGCCCCAGCGAGGTAGGTCTGCCGGAGGAAAATGCAAACCTGACCCAACCCGGCCTGGTGCTGCGCGGATTTATCGAGCGGATCGGGGACCGGACTCCGTTGGTGGCAGCCGACGGCACGAAGTATTTCGGCGAGGCACTGACCGTCGAAGCGCTCGAAGCGATGGCGCGCACCGCCGGGTATGGCAGGCCGGTCACCATCGCCGTCCCCGCCTATTGGTCCAAGGCCCAGTTCACGACGCTGCGTGAAGAGTTCTTCGCCCAACCCGGCCTGGCGGCCGACGGTGTCGCGCCGGTTTTGATCTCCGACGCCACCGCCGCGCTCGCGGCGCTGTCCGCGGCACCGGGATTTCCGGCCGATGGCGTCGTGGCTGTGTGCGACTTCGGCGCGGGCGGCACCAGCGTCACTTTGGCCAACGCGGGATCGAACCTTCAGCAGATCGGCACCTGTGTCCGCTACACCGAATTCTCCGGCGACGCGATCGACGAGCTGATCGCCAATCACCTGCGGGCGACCGCCCCCGATCCCCCCGATCTGGCCAACACCGCCCGAACCGGTTCGCTGAACCGCCTACTCGGCGAATCCCGGCGCGCCAAGGAAGAACTCTCGACGGCGCCGGTGGCCACCATTCCGACGGGTTCGGGTGGAGATATCCAGCTGTCCCGCAACGAATTTGAGCAACTCATCGCGGAACCTCTAGACCGATTCGTCGCCGCCGTCGAAGAGATACTGCAGCGCAACGGGATTCCGCGAGCCAACCTGGCCGCCGTCGCGTCCGTCGGCGGTGGCGCCAGCATCCCACTGGTCGCCACTCGACTGTCGGAGCGCCTGCAGGTGCCGATCCTCACCACCGCGCAACCCGCGTTCAGCGCTGCCATCGGCGCTTCGCTGCTCGGCCTGCAATCGTCGGCGGGTGCCGCGACCGCCGCGGCTCCCGTCGTCGTCGAAACACCGACCCAGATGGTCGCGACCCCGCCGACCCAGGTGACCCCAACCGCCCCGGCCGCACCGGCTCCCGTGGCCTGGTCGGAAGATACCGCCACCGGAGAGGAGCCGGTGCCCTACACCGGCCCCGAACACACCGGCGGATATGGCCAGGAGGCAGTGGGATTCGACGACGGGGTCGACGATCGCTACGCCGCCGAACCCGGACCGCTACCGTGGTACAAGCGCACGGCCCTGGTCCTCAGCGTGGGCGCCGCGCTAGCGGCTGTGCTGCTGGCAGTGGTGCTGGCACTAACACTCGGCAACAACGACACCCGGCCAACCGAAACGCCGCAAACGGTGACCATAACCGCGCCGAACGGCAGCACCACCGTGTCGGTGATCCCGCCGGCCACCAGCAACACCACCGAGTCGGCCGCGACCACCACAACCAGCCAACCCCCTACCACGACAACAACGACGGCCGCGCCGACCACCACGACAACCACGACGGCCGCGCCGACCACCACGACCACCCAGCCGCCCACCACGTCGTCGTCGCAGGCGACGACCACCGCACCGACGACGACCACTCGAGAGAGATTGTTCCCCCGACCCTTCGAGCCCCCGAGGCGCTAGCGGGGCCCGTGGACGTCGCCGTAACCGGCCGCGGCGAACTCGGCCACCATCGCCTCGGCGCTGCGCACCGCGGCGCGGCAGGCCCGGGTGGTGAACGGGTCGTTGAGCGGATGCTCGGCGCGGCGGCGCCAGCGTTGCGCCGCCGCGAACGCGGCGCGCGGGCCGTCTGGGGTAGAGATCATCCGGCTTCAGGCCGAGCCGGCTGGCCGCGTCGGTGCCCGAGCCGCCGATGATGCGCCGCAGCGACGCGATCTCGTCTTCATTCAATGTCGTTGGCCGCGAACGCAATTGACTGAGCAGCCGGAGTTCCTCGAAGGCGTGGGTGTCGGCCAGCAGCGGGTCGATGTCGGCGATGATGTAGGGCGTCGCCAAGATCGGGATACGCCTCGACGAACCGGCGCAGCGACACCAGCGCGGTGTGCGCCTTGAGCATGTCGGAGCGCTGCGCGAACTGCTGGTCGATGACCTCGCGCAGCGCCACCAGCCCGCTGCGCTCCAGCAGTTCGTCGGCCAGCCCCACCGAATCGGTGACCCCGGCGGCGCAACACGCGCGATCGAGATCCGGATCCCGAACATGCCGAACCGGTCCAGCAGCTGCGCGCGGGTGGCGGCGTCCACCGGCAGCGGGCTGTCCTCCCGGACGAAGCGGTCCACGCTCAGCATGGCCTTGTTGAGCTCGGCGGCGTCGGAGCCGGCCAGCTTCTGCAGCGCGATGAACTCGCTCTGACGCAGCGTGCGTGCGGTCAGCGCCAGCAGCCCGGACACCGGCACCACCGCCTGGCAGATGCCGGTCTGGTCCATCTCGCTGGTGAACCGGGTGGCCACGTCCTTCGCCGACAGCATCGCGTCGATGCGGCCGGCGCCGATCTCGTCGGCCCGTGACGCGACCCCGATGATGCCGAGCGCCCCCGACCGACCCGCCGACGAGCTGACCGATCTGCTTGAGCAGCGCGATGTCGGCGGCGTTGAGGGTGCGCAGCAGGAACACCACCGCGTCGACCCGCGGCACCCCGTCGGCGGGCACCAGCAGTCGCAGCGTGCGCTCGGAGGCACGTCGCGCGTCAGCGACGAGGTCCCCGGGGTGTCGATGATGGTGGTGTCGACGAGCTCCGCGGCCGGCCACTCGACGTCCAGGTCGACGACGTCGGCCGGATCGAGCGTCCGCAAGTCGAAGGTCAGGCCGCCTTCTGGTCCGACGCCTGGCTGCTGATCGGCACGTTGGAGCGCCGCCCGCCGCGGTGGTTGGCGGTGACCTTCGGAGTCGGGCCGTGCCGGAACCAGGTCACGATGCGGGTGGCCTCGGTGGCGTCGGTCGGGGCGATGTCCTCGCCCACCAACGCATTGACCAGGGTCGACTTGCCGGCTTTGAGGGTGCCGGCCAGCGCGATGCGGATCGGCTGTTCGAGCCGCGCGCCGATCCGGTCCAGTTCGTGGAAGATGTCCGGGCGCTCGCGGTAGGCCGGCTCGCCCCGGTAGGCCTGGATGGTTCCGCCCAGAATCGCGCGGACCTGATCGCTGGTGCTCACTGCCCGCCTAGAGCGCACCCGCAGGCGTCAACTTGTGCACGTTGTCGGTGACCTGGTCCAGGATGTTCAACTGCCGCTCCAGTTCACGGACCCTGTTGTCGCGCTCGGCTTCTTCCAGGTGCGCGGCGGCAATGGTCGCCTGCAGCGATTCGTTCAGCGAGCGGGGGCTAGCTCGTTGGCGATGTCACGATAGTGGTCGCGCAGCTTGCGATGGATGTCCCGCAGCCGGTCCCGAGATTCCTTGCCGACGACGAACGAGACGTCGTCGACGAAGCGCCGCACATTGGTCTTGGCCTCGGCGCGCACCCGCAACAGCCGCAGCTCTTTGTCCTCCTTGTACGCCATGCGGCCGAGCACCAGCCCGGCCCCCACCGACAGCGGGTTGAACAAGCCCAGCCCGGCCACCGACGACAGCATGCCGATCATCACCACGCCGCCGTACGAGCCCCGCAAGCCGGTCACCACCTTTTGCCCCTTGCCCTGCCGGCTTGGATTCCAGCTGCGGTCACCGACTTGAGCTGGCCGAAATCGGCCGCCCATGTCGCGGGCGCTCAAGCTCGGGAACATCACCGGTCCAAGCCCGCGTCGACGAATGAGGCGGCGACATCGTCGGCGAGCGCCTCGGCCCGCTGGTAAGCCCACACGAAATTGTCTCCGACCGCGGTGGCGACCGCGTCCTCCACGTCGGCGCCGATCTCGGCCCAATGGCGAGTGGGGTCACAGGAGTCGATCTGACGCTCGGTGTCCTCGGTGAGGGCGCGGAACCGGGCCCGCAGGTCGTGGTCCACGTCGGTGGCTCAGGTCGGTGTAACCATCGTTGAGCACCTGCTGCCACAGCGCGGTCTGGTTCTAGCGCGTCATGCGCATCCCGCTTGCGCCGCTCCAGGTCGTCGGCGAGCCTGGCCCCGGAAGTCCGGATCGTTGAACGAACGACAGTTCCGAACGCGCTGACGATTGTCAAATGCTCTGCAGCCGAACGTATTTCGTTGAGCACCATCATCCCGGACCCGGTCGGTCTCACGGGAGCAGCACCTTCTCGCTGAGAAACTTGACGATCGCAGGGAAGTTCGACTCCTCGTTGAGTTCCTTGTCGTTGAGGGTGACGGCGTGGCTGCGCAATAGGGACGACACCGGGAGGATCGGCATCGGCACCCCGGCGCGCTGCAGGTGGCCGCCGTTGGTGTTGACGATGTCGCGCCAATGCGGATACAGGTCGGTTTTGGTGGCCACCAACACTGCGACGGGACAGATCTGGTGCGCCTGGCGGATGAACCGCATCTCCGGTTCGGTCAATTCCTGGCTGGTGTCGCTGACCATCAACAGCGCGTCGGCATCGGGCAGCAGCCCGAGCGTCGCCGAAAGGTGCGGCTGCCCGTGACCACCGACGCCGGGGGTGTCGACGAACGCCAGCCCACCTTGCAGCAGCGGGCTGGGCGCACCCACCTCGACCCGCAGCACTTCGCGGCCACCGGCTTGCGGCGATTTCCGCAGGTCGGTGTTGATGTCGTCGACCGGGATGTCGACGGTGGCGGGCTCACCGTTGGGCCCCGCAGCCACGACAAGCCGAGCCGACGGCGGGTCGCTGTAGCTGACGATGGTGATCACCACCGTGGCCTCGTCGTCTCCGACTCGGGCAACGGGCAGGTTCAGCAGCGAGTTGAGCAGCTGGCTCTTGCCCTGTTTGAGCTGGCCGGCGATCACCACCCGGATTTGCGGGTCGGTGATGCGCTCACGAGCCCGGGTCAGCCGTTGCACCAGGTCATCGCGGTCGTTGAGTTGGGCGATGGCGATGGTGTGGTCGATCAACTCGACGATGACACTGACCCGACGCGGGTCGCTGGGTTGAGTCAACGTGCTACCCCACTTTCTCGCAGCGATGCACTCAAATCACGGTATGCGCGCGAGTCGGCAGGGCCTAGAGAAGGCCCCGCCGTGTCGCGATGTCGGCCCGGCTGTTACCCATGAGGGCCAGCCGGGTGCGCCGGCGCGGGATGCGGAGCCGGGGCGGGCGCGTGCACCGGCGCCGGCTCATGGGGGGTGCCTGAGAACACCGAGGGGCCGTGCGGCGCCGGCGCGTGTTCCACGGGGGCCGGCGCGTGCTGGACCGGAGCAGGCGCGTGCTGGACCGGAGCGGGCGAATGCTCCAACGGGGCCGGCGAGTGAGTCGGGGCCTGCTGCGGAGCGTTGATCACCGGTCCACCCGTGCCGCCGTGGCTCGGGACGGTGCTGCCGGGACTACCGCCGCCGTGAATGACGGGCCCTTGGTCGCCGGCACCGGTCGGGCCATGCTGAGCGGGGACACCACCGCCGTTGACCGGGCCGCCCACACCGGGCGGGCCGTGCTGAGTGGGGACACCGCCGCCATTGACTGGGCCGCCGCCCCCGAGCGCGGCACCTTCCTGGCCGAGGATGCCGCCGTGCGCCCCGGCTCCAGCTCCGCCGGACAGGTTGCCGCCAGCTCCGGCGTTCGCGGGGCCGCCGCCAGCCCCCGCGGCGGCGGATCCGCTGGCGTGGCCGACCAAACCGGCCCCACCCGCCACCGCTTGGGGCGTTGAGTGACCACCCAGCGCATTGCTGCCGCCACTCAAGGCACTGACGCTGCGCTCGCCGCCGATGCCTAGGCCTGCGCCGCCTCCAGCACCCGCCTGGCCTGCGACACCGACACCCCCTAGCGGGCCCGACACGTGCGGAGTAGCGGCACCGTTCAACGCCGCCCCCTCACTTGCGACTAATCCCGCTTGGCCGCCCGCGTTGCCGCCGAGTGCCGCGTTCCCGCCCAGACCGCCGGCACCAGGCAACGCGCCACCGGCACTGCCGGCGCCGGCCAGCCCGGCCTGGCCGCCGAGGCCAAGCGCGGCCTGACTACCAAGGCCCGCGCTTGCGCCTGCGCCCGCGCCAGCACCCGCGCCGAATCCGCCACCGGCCTGACCACCGAGGCCCGCGCCGCCGCCGAACCCGCCACCGGCCTGAGCACCAAGGCCCGCGCCGGCCCCGGCGCCGAATCCACCGCCAGCCTGGCCAGCAAGGCCCGCGCCACCACCGAACCCGCCACCGGCCTGGCCGCCAAGGCCCGCGCCGGCCCCGGCGCCGGATCCACCGCCAGCCTGACCACCAAGGCCCGCGCCAGCCCCAAGTCCGGCTTCACCACCAAGGCCTGCCGCAGCCCCGAACCCGCCACCGGCCTGACCCCCAAAACCGCCGCCAGCCTGACCACCGAGACCCGCGCCACCGCCGAAGCCACCGCCAGCCTGACCACCAGCGCCACCGCCGAAGCCACCACCAGCCTGACCACCAACACCGGCACCACCGCCGAACCCGCCGCCGGCCCGGCCGTTAACGCCCCCGCCGAAGCCGCCGCCGGCCCGGCCGTTAACGCCCCCGCCGAAGCCGCCGCCAGCCTGACCACCAAGACCTGCTTCGCCATCCAGGCCCGCGCCACCGCCAAACCCGGCCTCACCACCAAGACCCGCGTGACCACCCAGGCCCACACCAGCACCAAGACCAGCCTCGCCGGCAAGCCCCGCACCGGCACCAAAGTCAGCGCCACCACCGATTCCGGCGTCACCGCCAAGACCAAAACCGCCACGGCCACCAAGACCGGCCTCACCACCAAGACCAAAACCGCCACGGCCACCAAGACCGGCCTCACCACCAAGACCAAAACCGCCGTGCCCACCCAGGCCCGCTCCACCGCCCAAACCGAAACCGGTCTGACCACCGAGACCAAACCCGCCACCAAGACCGACACCTAAGCCGGCACCGGCCTCACCACCAAGACCAAAACCGCCGTGCCCACCCAGGCCGGCTCCGCCACCCAAACCGAAACCGGTCTGACCGCCAAAACCACCGCCAAGGCCGAGACCAACACCAACCTCAGCGACCAAACCGAAGCCGGCCTGAGCGCCCCCGCCCAGCCCGAAGCCTGGATGACCACCAAAACCAGTGCCGAAACCGCCGCCGAATCCCCAACCAGGCCCGCACGGACCAAAACCGGGCTCGCACGCACCGTCACCAGGACCGAACCCACCGAAACCAGGACCGAACGCTCCGACACCAGGCCCGAACGCTCCGACACCAGGCCCGAACCCACCGAAAGCAGGACCTAAACCGAACCCAGGAACGCCGGCATTCACCAGTCCGCCGTCGACTGCACCGATCAGTTCAGCCCCCAAGCCGCCGGCGATCGCGCCGGCGTCGTCCACGACAGCGCCTGCGGCATCCGCAAGCGCGTACCCGGGGCCGCCACCTTCGTAGTCCCCCCCGTCGCCGTAGTAGCCCGGGTCGTAGGCCGCGGCGTCATAGGCGGGTGCAAAGCCGTACTGGTCGGCTACAGCCTGCTGCAGGCCGCCGATCGGGTCGCCACCACCAAGATTGAGACCAGGCATCGCATTGGCAGCCGCCATCGCGAACTCATCGGGGTTCACGTTGACCAGGCCGTTATCAGCCATGGCCTGCTGGGGACCGTAGACAAAGGCTTGGGCCGCGTCCGAATTGGTAAACAGGCTGAGAATGTATTCGATCAGCGAGTTCATGGTCGATTCCCTTCAAGGTGTCCGAACTAGTCGCCGAGACGGCGTTCTGAAATTCACGTTATGGATTCCGTCCCTGCCTGGAATCGGGGCGCAATCCCCCAGCACCATGGATACCCACCGGGATCAGCCAAGCCACCCCGTTAGGGGATTAGGGGAAATTTGCAGAACCCCGTACCCGCGCGTAAGCGACCCTAATTAGCGGTATTCACGCACGTCAAAGCCCTAATGGACGGCCAATACGGGCCGTCAGCCCGAGCAACGACGAATACAACTCACCCGTGGAGACCGAAACCGTGATGATCGGGGTCAGCGGTGTGCGGGTGGGCGACTGAATGGTCCCAGCCAGCCGGATGGTCCGTCGGGAAAACGCTGTGGTCAACCGCCGAGTCAGGCACCTCTGCGCCGGTGAGCAGCACCGATGGCTGATGTGGCTCGGTTACCAGCGGGTGCGGATCGGTCGGCGTCGCGCCGGGTCCCGGGGCGGTCGGTTGGTTGATCACAACGCCCACCGGGGCGTGCTGATGCACAGCGGCCGGCGGGGTGTGGGGCGAAAACGCGTCGAGCGCGGCCGCGGCCGCCCCACTTGCCCAAACGTTGCCATGATCAGCGACAGGAGCTCCCGAAACGGCACTACCGGGGTTGGCCATCGACAGCGAATCCGACACCATCGGGATCAGATTGTTCACATCTACACTGGTCACATCGGTAAGATGGGCATCGGCGATCGACTGCGCGGGGTTAGCGGCGTAGCGTGCGGCGGCTTCGGGGTCGCGCACAAGTGAGATCACGAAGTCAAGCAATGAGTTTGCCATCGCCCACCTCCTTGAGACACCCCGGCCAATTAACAAGATGCTATCGGTTAACGCCTCCGATGTGATCGGTGCGCAACCCACCTGCCCCGTGGCAGCATTAGGGGGCACACCATTAGGGGAATTATGGGGTTACGGGGCTCGCGAACCACCGTCGGGAGGGAGTGGCAGTGGCGGCAAAACCTGCGCCGACCTCCGGTGAAGCCCCGCCCACTCCGGTTCCCACATCGCCCATCGAGCTCCCACAGTCCGCGCGTGAAGCCATCCGGGCTTTGGCCAACGCCGCGACGGTGCCGGCCAAACTCCTGATCAGCGGGGGCATCGGAACCGGCAAGACCACCGTCCTCACCGCAGCCCGGGACACACTGCGGGACGCCGGGCTGACCGTGCTGACCCGCCCGCCCCGCGCCGGCGATCCGTCCGAAGCGACGGTGGTGATCGACGACGCCCAACTGCTGACCGAGTCCGAGCTACTGGGCCTCACCGAACGCGCGGCGGACCCCCAGACGACGGTTGTGGTGGCCGCCGAACCCCAGGAGCAGCTGCGGGCACTGAGCGCGGCCATCGAACGGGAACGCCCACGGATATCGCTCGGTGCGCTGCCGGTCGCCGAGCAGCTGCGGCTTTACACCGCGGGCCTGCCGTTCCTGGTGCGTGCGGTGGCCGACGGGGGGCAGTCACCGGCCCAGGCCGCCAAGTTCGCACTGGTCGAGCGATTGTGCCAGCTCGACGAGCCCACCCTGGACGCTCTTCTCATCATGTCGCTGACCGAAGAGCTGGGATCTGCCGATGTGGCTGGCGCACTTGGCATTTCGATAACACAGGCACACCAGCTGGTCGATCGGGCGCGCGCCAGCGGACTCATTCGAGCCGTCGCACGGACCGGAGTTCCTGCAGTCCATGCACGGCGCGGTCGCCCAGATCGTGGGCAATGCACACCACCACGAGGTCGAGGCCGCACTCTTGCGATCACAACTCGACATGTCGACACTGTCACCGGATTTCGCGCTGCGACTCGCCGAACACGGGCTGCGAGACGACCGGCTCGCGGGGATCGTCGCCCGGCAGGCCGCCGACGTCCGGGGCGACTCCGCTCGGGCCGCCCGGCTGTATCGGGCAGCGGTCGACGCGGGCGCCGAAGGGCTGACTTCACGACTCGCCGACGCGCTGGCACTCAACGGAGAATGCGCGGCGGCGGCGGCACTGGCCGACGATCTGCTCGGCTCATCGCACCCCACCGAACGCGCCGCTGCGGTCCGCATTGCGGCCAGCCTCGCGGCTCACGACGGCAACGCAAATCAGGCGGCGGAATTGTTCGGCTGGCTGGGCCCGCACCCGGAGGCGGTGGTCGGTGCGGCCGCCGCGATCGCGCACTCGGCCACGGGTGATCTCGCGACGGCGGCCGTCGCACTTCGCCTCAAGGACGCCGGTCCGCCGACGATCGCCGCGCGCACATCGCGGAGTCTGGCCGAAGGCCTGCTGCTGACCATGGATCGGCCTTATCCGGCGGCGATGGCAAAACTGGGCCAGGCCATTGCGACGGAACAATCGCTGAGCCAAGTCATGCCGGACAGCCCCGCCGCGCTGGTTACCTTGGCCGCGATTCATGGGGGCGATCCGGTCCGCGCGCGCAGCGTGATCGGTCGCGCCGTGCGCGAGGGCGGCGATTCGCTGTTCGAGCCTCGGCACTCGCTGTTGTTCGGCTGGATCAAGATGCAGGACGGGCAACTGCCCTCGGCCACAACGGATGTCGCTGGGGCCGTCGCCGAGGCCGGCTCAAGCGGATTGCACCGGCGCGACGCGTTGTGGGCAGCCGCGCTGCAGACCGCGATCGCGCGGCGCAGCGGCGACACCGGTGCGCTGCACAAGCATTGGTATGCGGCCATGGAAGTGCTCGCCGAGTACTGCGTCGACCTGTTCGCGCTGCTGCCGTTGGGGGAGTTGTGGGTCGCGGCCGCCCGGATGCGCCAGGTCGACCAGTTGCGGCACAGCCCTCGATCAGGCGTTCGCCCTGTTGGACGCGCTGGGCAACCCGTCGTTGTGGTCGGTTCCGCTGCATTGGGCCGGGGTGCACGCGGGAATACTGGCCAACTCGCCGGAGGTCGGTGGCCCCGCACGGACAGGCCCTGAGCGCAGCGGCTGACGACAGCGCTCTGGCGCGGGCTCTGTCCGGCGCCGGCCGGACCTGGCTGCGGGTGCTGGCCAACCAGGTCGACGCCGACGAGGTCACCGCTGCGGCCCGGGCGCTGTCCCGCTTCGGGCTGACCTCGGACGCGACCCGGCTGGCCGGCCAGGCCGCGCTGCAAACACCCGACGCCCGGGTATCCGGGTGCCATGCTGCAACTTGCCCGCGACCTCAAGCTGAGCGCGGGCGCCAGCCGACACGGCGCGCCGAGGCGCCCGATACGGAACCACGCGGCCGGCGCCCCGTCACCGCCGCGTCGGCCGACGGCGGGTTCGCGGCTGTCCGACCGCGAACGCGAAGTCGCCGAGCTGTTGCTGTTGGGCATGCCGTACCGCGATATCGGCGGCCAACTGTTCATCTCTGCGAAGACGGTCGAACACCACGTTGCGCGGATCCGCCGCCGGCTTGGCGCGTCCTCGCGTTCGGAGATGCTGTCCATGCTGCGGGCCATGCTGGCTCCGGAGCATTGAACCGCAGGCCACCGGCGCCCTAGAAGAATCAATGAACGGCAGGTTAGGGCAGCCTTTCTCGCGGTCGAAAGCCGCGCAGATGTCACTATGGGCAGGCCAAGACGAGTACGAACGCAGTTTCGCTGAGTAACTAGAATTGGGGTAGGCCTTCCGTGACCACGCAGACGCTCATCAGGCTGGTCTTGGGCCTGAGCTATGACCGCGGTCGTGGGCCTGCTGCTCTGCGCCGAGTCTGGTGGCTGTACAAGCTGATCATGTCCGGGCAGCCGGCCAGTGGGCGCACCGACGATATGGGCACCCGGATCTGGACCCAGATTCGCCGAAGTCTTCGGGCAGCGCAAGCTGCTGAAGTGGTCGATCCCAGGTCTGGCGCACTTCTTCACCATGTGGGGCTTCTTCGTCCTGCTCACGGTCTACCTCGAGGCCTACGGCGTGCTGTTCCAGCCCGAATTTCCACATCCCGATCGTCGGCCGCTGGGACGCGCTGGGATCCCTGCAGGACTTCTTCGCGCTGGCCGTGCTGGCCGGCATCGTCACCTTCGCGATCATCCGGTTGCGCTCGCGAGCCAAAGGAATACGGCCGCCGATCGCGCTTCTACGGCTCGCACACCGGCGGCGCGTGGCTGATCCTGTTCATGATCTTCAACTGGTCATCTGGACGCTATGCGATCTTCCGCGGCGCCGTCGGTGAACGCCCTCGGCGGAACTTCCCTTACGGCAGGGGCGCATTCTTCTCGCACGGCATGGGCACGCTGCTGGCACCCGCTGGGTCAGACCGCCAACGAGTCGATCGAGACCGTCGCGCTGCTGGCTGCACATCGGCGTCATGCTCGTCTTCCTGCTGATCGTGCTGCACTCCAAGCACCTGCACATCTTCCTGGCGCCCGATCAACGTCACGTTCAAGCGGCTGCCCGACGGGCTGGGCCCGCTGCTGCCGATGGAGTCCGGCGGCAAGCCGATCGACTTCGAGGATCCCGCCGAGGACGCCGTCTTCGGCCGCGGCAAGATCGAGGACTTCACCTGGAAGGGCAACCTCGACTTCGCCACCTGTACCGAGTGCGGGCGCTGCCAGTCGCAGTGCCCGGCCTGGAACACCGGCAAGCCGTTGTCGCCCAAGCTCGTCATCATGGACCTGCGCGACCACTGGATGGCCAAGGCGCCCTACATCCTGGCGAGAAGAAAGCGGAGCCGCTGGAGGGCCTCGACCTCGAGACGGTCAAGGAAGAGGGCCACCACGTACCGGAGTCCGGCTTCGGCCGGGTGCCCGGGCACGGGCCCGAGCAGGCGGCCCGCCCGCTGGTCGGCACCGCCGAGCAGGGCGGCGTCATCGACCCCGACGTGCTGTGGTCCTGCACGACCTGCGGCGCCTGCGTCGAGCAGTGCCCGGTGGATATCGAGCACATCGACCACATCGTCGATATGCGCCGCTACCAGGTGATGATGGAGTCGGAGTTCCCCTCCGAGCTGGCCGCGTTGTTCAAGAACCTGGAGAACAAGGGCAACCCGTGGGGCCAGAACGCCAAGGACCGGACCAACTGGATCGACGAGGTCGACTTCGACGTCCCGGTCTACGGCCAGGACGTCGAGAGCTTCGACGGCTACGAGTACCTGTTCTGGGTCGGCTGCGCCGGCGCCTACGACGACCAGGCCAAGAAGACCACCAAGGCCGTCGCCGAACTGCTCGCCATCGCCGGGGTGAAGTACCTGGTGCTGGGCACCGGGGAGACCTGCAACGGCGACTCGGCGCGCCGCGTCGGGCAACGAGTTCCTGTTCCAGCAGCTGGCCGCAGCAGAACGTCGAGACCCTGAACGGGCTGTTCGAGGGCGTCGAGGCCGTCGACCGCAAGATCGTCGTCACCTGCCCGCACTGCTTCAACACCATCGGCAACGAATACCCGCAGCTGGGCGCCAACTACACCGTGGTGCACCACACCCAGCTGCTCAACCGGCTGGTCCGGGACAAGAAGCTGGTCCCCGTCACCTCCGGTCGCGCCAAGACATCACCTACCACGACCCGTGCTACCTGGGCCGGCACAACAAGGTGTACGAGGCGCCGCGTGAGCTGATCGGCGCCGCGGGCGCGAAGCTCACCGAAATGCCGCGCCACGCCGACCGCAGCTTCTGCTGCGGCGCGGGCGGCGCGCGGATGTGGATGGAAGAGCACATCGGCAAGCGCGATCAACCACGAACGCGTCGACGAGGCGCTGGACACCGGCGCCGCGACGATCGCCACCGGCTGCCCGTTCTGCCGGGTGATGGTCACCGACGGCGTCAACGACCGGCAGGAAGAGGCCGGTCGCAGCGGCGTCGAGGTACTCGACGTGGCCCAGGTGCTGCTCGGGTCGCTGCAGTACGACAAGGCGACGCTGCCCGCCAAGGGCACCGCCGCGAAGGAGGCCGCAGAGCGGGCCCCGAAGCGCTGAGCCGAAGGCTGCCGCACCGAGCGCGCCAGCCGAGGCACCTGCTGAAGCACCGTCCGAGGAGCCCGCAGGCGCCGGCGGCCGCCGCGCCGGCAGCTCCCGCGGCACCCGCGGCACCCGCTAAGGGGTCTGGGCCTCGCCGGCGGCGCCAAACGACCCGGCGCCAAGAAGGCCGCCGCTCCGGCAGCTCCAGCAGCTCCGGCAGCTGAAACCGCCAAGGCACCCGCGCCCGCCGCACCCGTTAAGGGCCTGGGTATCGCCGGCGGCGCCAAGCGACCCGGCGCCAAGAAGGCCGCCGCCCCGGCAGCTCCGGCAGCTCCGGCAGCTCCGGCAGCTGAAACCGCCAAGGCACCCGAAGCCGCCACACCCGCCGCACCCGTCAAGGGCCTGGGTATGGCCGCAGGCGCCAAACGACCCGGCGCCAAGAAGGCAGCGCCCCCGGCGGCCCCGCGGCGCCGGCAGCAGCCGAGGAGCGAAGGCCGCCCGGCAGCCCGGAGGCACCGAGGCGCCGGCAGCACCCGCAGCACCCGCAGCGCCCGTTAAGGGCCTCGGTATCGCTGCGGGCGCCAGGCGCCCGGGGGCCAAGAAGGCAGCGCCCCAAACCGAGGCGGCCGCAGCTCCGGCGGCAGCCGAGCCCGAGCCCGAGCCAAGCAGAAGCAAAGCCGGAACCCGAGCCGGCCCACGCAAACCGACGGTGACGCAGCGCCGCCGGCCGCACCCGCGGCGCCTGTTAAGGGGCTCGGCATCGCACGCGGCGCCCGTCCGCCGGGCAAGCGCTGATCACGGTTTGATAGTGGTCAGCAAATTTCAGTGGACAGCAATGGGACCATAGGTGACGTGAGTACTCACCAGCTGCCCGCGCACGTGGCCGGTCATCATCGGCAGCGGACGTTCGCGCAGTCGTCCAAGCTGCAGGACGTCCTCTACGAAATCCGCGGCCCGGTACACGAGCACGCCGCGCGGCTGGAGGCCGAAGGCCACCGCATCCTCAAGCTCAACATCGGCAACCCGGCGCCGTTCGGCTTCGAGGCGCCCGACGTGATCATGCGCGACATGATCCAGGCACTGCCGTACGCACAGGGCTACTCCGACTCGAAGGGCATCCTGCCGGCCCGGCGCGCGGTGGTCACCCGCTACGAGCTGGTCGAGGGCTTCCCACGCTTCGACGTCGACGACGTCTACCTCGGCAACGGGGTCTCCGAGCTGATCACCATGACGCTGCAGGCCCTGCTCGACAACGGCGACCAGGTGCTGATCCCGGCGCCCGACTATCCGCTGTGGACGGCGTCGACGTCGCTGGCCGGCGGCACCCCGGTGCACTACCTGTGCGACGAGACCCAAGGCTGGCAGCCGGATATCGCCGACCTGGAGTCGAAGATCACCGACCGCACCAAGGCGCTGGTCGTGATCAACCCGAACAACCCGACCGGCGCGGTGTACAGCCGCGAAATCCTGACCCAGATGGTCGATCTCGCGCGCAAGCACCAGCTGCTGCTGCTCGCCGACGAGATCTACGACAAGATCCTCTACGACGACGCCAAGCACATCAGCGTGGCCTCGGTGGCCCCCGATCTGTTGTGCCTGACTTTTAACGGCCTGTCGAAGGCCTACCGCGTCGCCGGGTACCGGGCCGGCTGGCTGGCGATCACCGGCCCCAAGGACCACGCGAGCAGCTTCATCGAGGGCATCAGCCTGCTGGCCAACATGCGGCTGTGCCCGAATGTGCCGGCGCAGCACGCGATTCAGGTCGCCCTCGGCGGCCACCAGAGCATCGAAGACCTGGTGCTGCCCGGCGGCCGGCTGCTCGAGCAGCGCGACGTCGCCTGGACCAAGCTGAACGAGATCCCCGGGGTGTCCTGCGTCAAACCGGAGGGTGCGCTGTACGTGTTCCCCCGGCTGGACCCCGAGGTCTACGACATCACCGACGACGAGCAGCTGGTCCTCGACCTGCTGCTGCAGGAGAAGATCCTGGTCACTCAGGGCACCGGATTCAATTGGCCGGAACCGGATCACCTGCGCATCGTCACGCTGCCGTGGTCGCGTGACCTCGCGGCCGCGATCGAGCGGCTGGGCAACTTCCTGGCCAGCTACCGGCAGTGAGGCTCCGCACCGTCTTGTCAGACCGGGGGCCCCGGCGCGCCAGGCGCGCCCGGGCTACCGAATAGCGAACCGGCGGCACCCCCGGCGCCGCCGGAGGGAATGCTCCCCTGGCTGGTACCGCCGTCACCGCCATCGCCGCCGTCGCCGACTAGCTTGGCGTCGCCGCCGTTACCACCCTTGCCGCCGGTGCCGTTAGGCCCGTCGCCGCCGTCGCCGCCGTCACCACCAGCGCCGCGGACCATCCCCCCGGTTCCGCCGTCACCGCCCCGAGCGCCGTTTCCATCCAAGGAGTTCCCACCGTGACCGCCGGCGCCGCCACTGCCGAACAGGCCGGCCGCATTGCCGCCGTCACCGCCGACGCCGCCGGGGTGGGTGCCGAAGTTGGTCCCGCCGAATCCACCGTGACCGCCTTCGCCGAGCAGCAGCCCACCGTTGCCTCCCGCTCCACCGGCGCCGCTGGCTAGGTCGGAGGCGGTTCCGCCCCCGCCACCGAACCCACCGCTGCCAAACAGCACGGCGTTGCCGCCGTTGCCGCCGTTCCCGCCGGCGCCATTGTTGATGGCTGCGCCGCCACCGCCGCCGGCGCCACCGTTGCCGAACAGGAGCCCGCCGGTACCTCCGTTACCGCCGGCGGTACCCCCGGAACCGAAGCTGTCGTCAAACCCGTCCCCGCCGGCCCCGCCGTTGCCGATCAAGCCGGCCGCCCCGCCGGCGCCGCCGGGCACGCTGGGCGAGCCGAATCCGCCGCGGCCACCGTTGCCGATCAAGATGCCGCCGGCGCCGCCGGGCTGGCCCGGCGTGCCATCGGTGCCGTTGCCGATCAGTGGGCGCTTCAACAACGCCTTGAAAACATCGCCGCGACCGCGGCCGACACTCGTCAGCGGCCGCCGCCAGCACACCCGAGGTCGGGACCGCCGCCGCCGCATTGGCCACCTCGATCGTCGAACCGACGTTCGCCAAATCCCCCGCCGCCGCCGTTACGGCTTGCGACTCCGCAACCAAATACGGAATGCGCGCTCCTCTGTGCGCCGTTCAAACGATCGTAACGCCGCGCGCGCAGCAAATTCCCGCGTTTTAACCAGCATTCGAAACGATCAGTCGGCGCCCGATTAGCCCAGCAGGTCGCGCACGCCGCCCCGGATAGATGACGCGTTGGCCGCTTCAGCGGTGGCATATTGGCTGCCGGCCGAGTGCACGGCCTGCACAAACTGCGTATGAAACTGTGTCATCTGGGAGCAGATCGCCTGATACGACTCGGCGTGCCCGGAGAAAAACGCCCCAACGGCCAGAGAAATCTGATCAGCGGCCGCGGCGAGCTCGCCCACGGTCGACAACGACGCGGTCGCGTTGGCCCCGTCGATCGTCGAAGCGACGTTCGACAGATCCGTAGCCGCCGCTGCCACCGCCTGGGGCGCCGCAACCACATAGGACATGCCAGCTCCTCCTGGAGTCGATCAACTGATCGTATCCCTGTAGGGGTCGCCCATTTGCGGATTTAGCCAAACCTCGATGGGAAAACCACCGTGCACCTCGCACC
Source organism: uncultured Actinomycetota bacterium (assembly GCA_963748885.1). Lineage (GTDB taxonomy): Bacteria > Actinomycetota > Actinomycetes > Mycobacteriales > Mycobacteriaceae > Mycobacterium. Next base: position 15,566 of record CAVVLC010000016.1, on the reverse strand, counting down.
CACTCCGCAAATCTTGTGGCGGCAACTCTGCAACGCCGTGCCCCGGAGCGGGCGATGTAATCCCCGGAATAGTAATCGGGCAATCGTCGGCTCAACAAGACATTTTGGCCATCACCCACCCAGAGGTGTCACATTTCACACCTGAACGGACGATGGCCGGCGAGCTACCGAGGGTTTGCCCGCTCAAATGGCGCGCCAGCACACCACCAGGGATGCAGACCGCATCGTGACCATTGCCACAGCTCAATGGCCCCACCACCGCCCCACCACTGCGGAAGCCCACCGGGTCGGTCTGCTTCTAGGTAGTTTGCCGGCAAAAATACAGGTACCTGCTTACGCTAGGCGGCTCCCGGACGCGCTGACACGCTGCACTCGACGGCCGGATACCAGTTCGTAGGAGGCAGCGATGTCGTATGTGACGGCAGTGCCGCAGATGCTGGCCACGGCTGCAACGGATTTAGAGAACATCGGATCAACGCTCAGCGCGGCCGTTGCAGCCACGGCGGCGCCCACGACGGAGGTCCTGGCGGCCGGTGACGATGACGTGTCGGCGGCCATTGCGGCGGTGTTTTCCGGGCACGGTCGGGCGTATCAGGCGCTCAGCGCCCAGGCGGCAGAGTTTCATGCCGAGTTTGTCCAGGCGATGACCGGGGCCGGGAGCGCATATGCCAGCACCGAGGCCGCCAACGTCGCGCCGCTGCAGGCAGTGCTCAACCTGATCAACGCGCCCACTCAGCTGCTGCTGGGGCGCCCGCTGATCGGCAATGGCGCCAACCAGGCCCCCGGCAGCGGGTTGGACGGCGGGGTCGGCGGCATTTTGATCGGTAACGGCGGGGCCGGCGGGGCCGCCACGGCCGGCAGGGGCGGTAACGGCGGGGCGGCCGGGCTGTTCGGCAATGGCGGCGCGGGCGGCTCTGGCGGAAGCGCGGGCGGCAATGGCGGGGCCGGCGGCGCCGGGGGGCGCGGCGGGTTGCTATGGGGCAACGGCGGCAGCGGTGGCACCGGCGGGACCGGATCTTCTACAGGCGGGGTCGGCGGCGCCGGTGGCGGCGGTGGGCTGTTCGGCGCCGGCGGGTACGGCGGCGCCGGCGGGAACAACGCCAGCGGCACCGGCGCCGCCGGCGGCACCGGCGGCAACGGTGGGCTGTTCGGCGCCGGCGGGCACGGCGGCCTCGGGGGGCAGGTTGCAAGCAACACCAACGGCGGGGCCGGCGGCGCGGGCGGCAACGGCGGGCTGTTCGGCGCCGGCGGTACCGGCGGCACCGGCGGATTCAGTACCAATATGGGCGGCATCGGGGGTGCCGGCGGCGCCGGTGGGCTCGTATCCGGCGCCGGCGGCGCCGGCGGCAGCGGCGGGGCCGGCGATTTCACGGGCGGGCGAGGCGGCGCCGGCGGCAACTCCGGCTTGCTGTCCGGCAGCGGCGGCGACGGCGGCGCCGCCGGTTGGGGCTCCTTTGGCGGCGGGCAAGGTGGAGCCGGCGGCAATGCTGGATGGCTGATAGGCGACGGCGGCGCCGGCGGCGGCGCCGGGTTCGGCGGCTTCGGCAGCTTGAACGGCGGGGCCGGCGGGAACGGCGCCGTGCTCTTCGGCAACGGCGGCGCCGGCGGCACCGGCGGGCACTCCACTAGCCAGGCCGGGGATGGCGGAGCCGGCGGCAAGGCCGGGCTGATCGGCAACGGCGGAGAGGGCGGCGCCGGCGGATACGCCGGACCGACGGGTCTCGGCGGTGACGGCGGTAAGGGCGGTAACGGCGTGCTTATCGGCAGCGGCGGTAACGGCGGCAACGCCGGGACGGGCCAAATTAACGGGCAAGTCGGGGCAGGCGGCACTGGCGGGCTGCTCGGCTTGGACGGAAACTCCGGGCTGAGGTAACCCGCCGGCACACGCCCTACCCTCAAGCGGGTGACCCATTCGCACTCACACAGCTTGTCGTCAGGCCCGTCGTCCCTGGACCCGCTGCCCGCGAAGATCGTGGTGGGGCTGCTGGCCGCGATCGGTGTTGCCGTACTGGCAGGTGCGGTGTGGCTGTGGCCGAGTCGGCAGCACGTCGACATCCCGATGCCGTACCAGAGCGCGTCCGGCGGCGCCGTAACCACCCAGCGCGGGCACGTGCTGTCCAGCGAACTGGGCGACTGCGGCAGCCCGTCGGCCAGCCAGGTCCTCACCAACGCTCCGCAGCCGGCGACCCCGGGCGCCGGAAAGTGCGTACTAACCGTGGTCGCAATCGATTCCGGGCCGAACGCCGGCGCCCACACCTTGCTGGAGTTCTCCCCCGGCCCCAGCCAGCCCGAGCTTGCGGCGGGCGATCACATTCGGGTCATCCGGGCGGTGGACGCACAAGGCGCTACCACCTACGCCTTTTACGACTTCGAACGGGGCTGGCCGCTGGTCGCGCTCGCCATCGTGTTCGCGGTGGTGATCGTCGCTGTGGCGCGCTGGCGGGGGTTGCGTGCACTGGTCGGCATCGCAATCGCCTTCCTGGTGTTGGTGGTGTTCTTGCTGCCGGCGCTGCGGGACGGGGCGCCCGCGGTGCCGGTGGCGCTGGTGGCATCCGCGGCGATCCTGTACGTGGTGATCTACCTCGCGCACGGGGTCAACCTGCGGACCAGTTCCGCCCTGTTGGGCACCTTGGCGTCGTTGCTGCTGGCAGCGGGATTATCCTGGGCGGCAATCGGTCTGGCTCATTTGACCGGCCTGTCTGACGAACAGAATTCCCAGGTCGCCGCGTATCTGGGTCACGTGTCGATCAGTGGCTTGCTGCTCGCCGGATTCATCATCGGATCACTTGGTGTCCTCAACGACGTCACGGTGACACAGGCGTCGACGGTGTTCGAGCTCGCCCATCTCGGCTGCCCGGACTCTCAGACCTCGCGGCGGGCCATTTTCGTTGGCGCGATTCGGGTGGGCCGCGATCACATCGCCAGCACCGTGTACACGCTGGTGCTGGCCTACGCGGGCAGTTCGCTGCCGCTGCTGTTGCTGTTCAGCGTCGCCAACCGATCGCTGAGTGACGTGCTGATCAGCGAGAGCGTGGCCATCGAACTCGTCCGCTCCGCGGTGGGCGGCATCGCGCTGGCGCTGTCGGTTCCGTTGACGACGGCGATCGCCGCCGTGCTGGCCAAACCCGCCGAAATCAGCCCCGTTCCAACAGCTCCAGCAGGTAGCCGCCATATCCCGACTTGACCAGGCTGTGTGCGCGCCGCGCGAGCTGCCCACCGTCGATCCAGCCCATCCGCCATGCAACTTCCTCGGGAATGCTGACCTTCAAACCCTGCCGGCGCTCCAGAGTGCGGACATAGTCGCTGGCATCCAGCAGCGAGTCGAACGTCCCGGTGTCCAGCCACGCCGTCCCGCGGGCCAGCACCTCGACCACCAGCCGGCCCTGGTTGAGGTAGGTCCGGTTGACGTCGGTGATCTCGTACTCGCCTCGCGCCGATTTCCTTAAACCCCTTGCGATCTCGATCACGTCGTTGTCGTAAAAGTACAAGCCGGGCACAGCGTACTGAGACTTCGGCGTAGCGGGTTTCTCCTCGAGCGACAGCGCCGTGCCGTCGGTGCTGAATTCAACGACGCCGTAGGCTGACGGGTTGGCCACCCAGTACGCGAAAATAGCTCCGCCGCTTATGGTTTGAAATCGGCCCAGGCTTGTTCCCAGACCGGGCCCATAGAAAATGTTGTCCCCCAACACCAATGCCACGGAATCGCCGCCGATGTGATCGGCGCCGATGACGAACGCCTGTGCCAGGCCATCGGGCTGATCCTGCGTCGCGTAGCTGATGTTGACGCCGAACTGAGCGCCGTCGCTGAGGAGCCGCTGAAAACCGGGCGCGTCGTGGGAAGTGGTGATCACCAGGATGTCGCGGATACCGGCCATCATCAGTGTGGACAGCGGGTAGTAGATCATCGGCTTGTCGTACACCGGCAGCAGCTGCTTGCTGATGCCCATGGTGATCGGGTACAGCCGGGTACCCGAGCCGCCGGCCAAGATGATCCCGCGCATAACTGGCACCCGACCCCTAACTTACTAAGTCAGCCTCGGTGAGTTCGGTGGCTTCCAGCGCCGACGCCAAGTCCTCATGCCGGAACACCGCGGTGACACGGTCGTGGACCACCCGGAATGCCGACGCGGCGGTGGTGACGGCATCGGGACCGTCGGGGGTGCTGATCTTCTGCTCGACGACAACCACGCCGTCATGCACGTACATCCGGCCGAGCTCCGACGTCGTTTGCAGATCGGCGGCCCACCTGCGTAACGCCTGGTGACCTTGAGCGGCTCCGCGCGCGTCGCCGAAGTCGATGTCGTCGCTGGACAAGGCAACCAGGGTGTCTATGTCGGAGGAGTCGAGGGCGTCGTGCCAAGCCAGAACGGTGGCGATCTCCGATGTGGTCATGGTCTGCAAATTACCGTGCTTGTCCCGGGACCGTGGCTAGAGCGGCGTTCGATCCAGCCATTTTTGCCATACCGCCTCGTCGCCGAATAACTGGATGCCGGTATCGGCGACGGGGACTCGGCGCAAGATCGCCAGCAACAGCTCGGTGGCGCCGCCACGCAGCGCCACGGTGGCCTTGCCATGCTGATGTGACCAGGTGATTCCCGTCTCCGTGACAGCTATGGTCCATTCGCCCGATTCCCCCAGCCCGGGATCGGTGGCGTGCACGTGCACCGTGTCGCCGTTTTCGAGCGGCAGTGGCGCCCCGCCGCTTCCGGCTTGGATCGCAACTCGCTCGAGCCATTCGGTGATCCCGTCGGCCGCGATATCGGGTTGCAGGGTGAATTCTTTGCCGAGTGCGATGGCGGCGTCGGCCCGGTGCACGGCCACCTCGTGCAGGCGCCGCCGGATCCACCAGTTCGCCGGCCGCTCCCCGAGAAAAGTCCACACCGGCGTTTCCACACCCGACAACTCGACGGCCTCGACCAGCCGCTGCGCGCCGCCGTGCAGCCAGGAAGTCGCATCGCCGGGATCCGGTGGCGGCTTGCCGCCTTCGACGGTGCGTGGATCGAGGTAGTTTTCGCGTCGTTCGCGGACGATCTGCGCCGCCCAGCGATCACCGCGACCAACGTGACGGAACAGTTGTTTCACGCTCCAGCCCGGGCACGTCGGCACCGGCGTGGACTCGTCGGCGTTGCGGAACAACTCGCAAAATGCGCGATTCTCTTCGAGGAATGCGGCGGCGTAGTCCACGCGGGTCAGGCTACCCGGCGGATACGCTTCTCGGGACCGTCCCGGCGGGATGTGACCCTGGACGACCGGCTAGGTGGTGGCCGCAACCAGACCGGGCGCGCGCCGCCCTAACCGCAATGGAGCAACGCCATCGCAACCGGGACCTCCTCCCGGATGAAGCGCGAGACACAACCAGGAAGGGAACAGATGGACTGGGTTACCGCGGGCATCGTGGGTCTGGTCACGTGGCTCGCAACATCGGGGTATGGCCAAATCGAGGTTCGAGCGGCTCAACAAAGAGCAGCGCGTGCTGGCGAACTGGCAGCAATTGCGCATCACTCGCACCGAGCTAATTGAGGGATACAAGAAGAACGCCCGACGACGACCCTTGAGTGGCTTGACGGCACGCGCCGACGACGCTGCTGGCCGCACCAGCGTCATCATCGAGGGGCCTAACACCACCATCATCGAGCGCAAGCGCCGGGAGCGGATGGCGGACAACGACGAGGCTGCACGCAAGTTCGTTGTGGCCTTCAACTTGGCCAGCCACCAAGCGCCGCCCGGGCGGTAGGTTACCGCCGCTGTTGTCGGGTTGCTTCGCGGTAGCTGATTTGGGGTGGCCGCAGGTACCGCCGTGGCGCAACCCAGTCCCGCGCCGCTTGACCACTACACATGGTGCCCGGGCCATCCGGATCCCAGAGACCACATTTCACCGCAGGGCCCGATCACCGCTATGCAGCGGGATGGGTGGGACTTGAATCCTGCCACGACTACTGGTATCCGGCGGCGCGATGCCCAGATAGCCTGCAGGACAACGATATTATCGAGGACGACCACGTGCCGCGTGGACCTGCCTGCGCCCCCTCTGTGCGCTGCCTGGCCATAGGGATACACCCCCAGACAGGCCCCGAGCGTGGCAGAACCACCCGCCAACCGCTCGGGAGCTGAAAACCCAGTGACCGAAAGCCCGGTGGGCAGAGTTCTTACAGTTCTCAACCTAGATTTATTGCAGGACAAGCATCAGGTCGTTTCAACGCCCAGCCGTCGACGTACTCGCACGGCGAGAGCGTTACCCGACGCCAGTAGGACCGCCAGGCTCAAATGCCCAAGAGAGATCTCGCGGCCTTGACATCAGGGAGATCAACGTGCGGCCCAATGCGGTTGACCGCAGTCAGTAGGGACTCGTGACCGAGGTCCAGGTTCCATTGGGCCAGCGACAGCGCGACCTGAAGCTCAAGCGCCCGAGCGCGCTGCGTTTGTGCGACGGAGAGTGCCTCGCGATACAGCGCTTCGGGATCACCGAGGGTGCGGTCCAGCACGGCCAGCTCGGCCTTGGCCCGAATGAGGCTTGGCAAATGGAACATCTGGCCGGTGGCAGGGTAGATCTCGAATGCCCGCTCGATGAATCGGTGCGCCAGCCTTGGTTCGTCGACTGCGATGCAGGCTTCGGCCACCGTTGCCGCGAGCAGGTTCACCCCCAATTTCGAGCCGTTGCCGTGCCACATGTCGGCCGCATCACGGCAACGCGCCGCGCCATCTGGATCACCGCGCATGGCTTGCGCCCACCCTTGGTACGTGTGAGCCATCACCGACCACTGCACAATCTTTAAGCGCTCACAAATCTCGATGCTGGCCGTCGCGGCCTCGGCGGTCATGTCGATCTCGCGACGGATCCGATGCACCGATGCGGCGACCGAGTAACTGCACGCGCGCCGCGGCTCAACCGCTTGAGCGATCAGCGCCTTGCCATGTTCTAGCACCCCCCGCGCCTTTTCCGGATCGTCGGCTCTGGTATTCAGCGCCCAAGACCAGCAGAGGTAGGTCAAGGCGACCGGATCGATATCAGCACCGTAGAGGTATCGCGGTCCCGCAAACTCGGGATCTTCGATAAGGGCTACGCACTGGCGGGCCATGTCGTCAACTGCATCCAAGTCGTTCAGGAAGACGGCATCGACCAGACACGCCCAAGGACCGAAGAGTCGGTCGACGCCCGGAGGCAGCAGCTCACCGATAGCCTGCAGCTTCGCTTCGTACTCTCGTGCACCGACCGCGTCGAACTGCTGATTCTTCACCGCCCAGAGCGCGACGAAGCTAGGCAGCAGCTCCGGCGAGACCGGCAACGTTTCCGCCAGCTCAGCAACCCGCGAGAAGACCGCAGCCGTCTCAGAATTGTTGAGGCCCCGCAACGACATGGTTGCCATGCCCTTACCGATGGTCAGCTGGAATTCGTTTATGTCGCGCTGCGACTGGTCGACGGTGTCTAGCAACGAAAGCGCCGCGTCGAGGTGACGCATCGCTCGCTCATAGGCGGCAATCTCCAAGGCGGCCGAACCAGCCGCAGCCGAGTACTTGCAAGCCTTCGGCGCATAGTTCGGACCCGCTTTCGTGAAGTGGTGCGCAAGTTCCGGTGCGCGCGTGGTCGTCTGCTCGCCCAACAGCTGCTCCAGCGCCACCCCCGCCCTGCGATGCGATCGCTTCAGCCGTACCTCGTCGAGGCTTTCGTAAAGAGTGGACTCGATCAGTGGGTGCGCAAATCCGTAGCAGCCTTTCGTGTCGGGCGGAAGCACCAGGTGCTGGTGCTCGGCGCCCCGCAACTTCTCCAACACCTCGTCGACCGGTAAGCCGACCACCTCTGCCAGCACCGGCGGATCGATTGTGTTTCCCAGCACCGAGGCCTGCGTCATCATCGACGTCATCGAGTCATCCAAGTCTTGCAGCCGGAGCTTAATCGTCTCGGTCAACGTCGCCGGCAACTCCTCGCCGACATGGATATGCCCGGTGCCCCCAGCCACCTCCATCAACTTCCGCGCCGCTTCGGCAATCCACAGAGCGTTCCCGCTTGTTACGCGCTGGATCTCCGCCACGACTTGGGCCGACACTGCGTTCCCGACGGTATCGGCGATGATCGAAGCGGCCGACTCCTCGCTCAACGGGCTCAACGCGATCGACTCGACGCCATCCGAGCCCATCAATGCTGATCGAACATTTAGCAACGCAGCCGATATCTCGGCTGGCCGCGTCGTCACCAACACCAGCATTGGCCACTGGTGGAAGCGGGCCAACAGGTCAGCAAGCAGGCCCACGGTGTCCTCATCAGCCCAATGCAAATCCTCCAGTACACACAGCACCGGACCCAGTAGTGTGAGGTTCTCGAAGAACCCACTCACCGCGCTCACGATCCTGCCGCGAAGACCAGCCATGTCACCGGGTGGCGGGTGGGGTAGATCTGGAATCCGCTCCCAGAGAACGGGACTGAGGCTTTTCAAATTCGAACCGACATCAGCAACTGCGATGGCTAGATCTGCGGCATCCGCACGTCCACACCACTCATTGATCGCCAATGTGAACGGTTCAAACGCCAAGTAACTATCTCGATGCGCCACTCCAAACAGCGCCTGAGCTCCTGGTACCCGCAGTGCGTTTCTCGCTCCATGGGCGACCACCGAAGACTTGCCCTCCCCCGCCGCCGCCTCAACAAAGACGATTTGACCGATTCCGCAACGTGCGCGCGTCCAGGCCGCCGCGATGGCAGCCAGCTCGTCATCTCTGCCGTACAGCGCGCCTGAGGGCCTCAAACGTTCCGGCAGCACGGGTTCGGCCTTCGACATCCTCCGCATGGCAGACCCTTCCCGGAACGCACAACTTCCGAACGTATTGCTTGATCCCTGATACATATCAATATCGGATCAACCTCAGAATTTGGCTGTCATAAGTCATACGGTGTAACTCCTGAGGTAAGACGGAGCACTATGACTGATGTTGCTGGTGGATGAGCCCGATCGCCGCTATCCAGTGGGAGGAGTGGGGACTTGAATGTCTGCCACGACTACTGGTATCCGGCGGCGGGATTCCCAGATAGCCTGCAGCACAACGATATTGTCGAGGGCGACCACGTGCCGCGTGGGCCTGCCTGCGCCCCTCTGTGCGCTCCCTGGCCGTAGGGGTATGCCCCGAGACGTGCCCCGATCGTGGCCCCACGCAATTTTGCTCAAATGAGCTGCAATCTGGATACAAGAACCCGCGGACGCCCGCAAGTGCGATTGGTCGGCTCCTAGTTTCTGAGCCTTTGGCACAAACATCGGCATTTCAGAACGCTCTTGGGGACTCAAGGAGCATCCGGCTGGCAACCAGAGTGGTCGGCCTTGGCTGCCCGGCCGGCAACGGGGCCGCCAGCCGCTTGTCGCTCGAGCAGCTATCTACGGGAGTGGCGTCCCTCGGTCGCGGGTGCATCGGTGGGTCCGCGCCTCGCAAAAAGGAAAACAACAAAGCCCCCGACTGCGAAGGCGCCAGCCCCCGTCCCCATGATGAACCACGTGTTCCCCGAAGTGGCCGTATAGGCACTGCGGCCACGCACCCGCACATCGAGCGATGATCCGACTTGGTAATCCTTGCCGTCTCCCTCGATCCGGCCGGTATATGACATTCCGCCGACACTCCATGTGCCCGTGCAGGTGCGGGTGCTGTACTTGCCGCGAATGTGACCACAGCTAACGACCTTCGCCGTCGTCGGTGTGCCGACACGATACCCATGCACGTCGTACAAGCCGATGCCGAAGCCCACAAGCGAAAGTGCCACCATAAGCATTGCGAGGGGCAAGACTGCCCACTCGTACCGCCGCGGTTTGGAGCGTGTCCCGCTGCCGCCCCGAAAGCCGCCGACCGCTGCCGGAAGCCCTGGTTCGCAGCCCACGTCGGGCTTCAGCTGTTTGACGGCTCGCTCGACGAATGCGTCGACCTCATGTGGGTGGTAACCGCGTTGACCGATCGCCGGCTTCGAGAAAGCCACGCTGTCGAGCTCAGCGGCTGTCAGTCCGCCCACCGCCTGTGGGTTTCTGAGATGTGCTTCAAGACGCCGGAGGAATGCTTTGACTTCACCTTCGTCGTAACCGCGTTTTCCCCTTGGCGCCGTGGAGAACGCCACGTTGTGGACGTTATCGGCGGTCAATTCGCCACGCGCAGTGGACATCGGGCCTCCCCTGGGCCGGCCGAGACGGCGGCTGAGCCTCGGCGAATGGAATCGCGGACGCGAGCCAATACGACCCGCTTGCGCCTCGTGGATGTCACCAATTCCTGCCGCCCGCATTAAGTTTCGCGACAAAAGGGCTAAATAACAGAGACATCAGCTACCGAGAACACCCCGAATAACATCAATAAAGCGACGGCGCCGGCCCTGGGTGCCCGCCGCGTCCGTTCTGGGCAACCGACCGATGGGTGGCGGCGGCAGCGGTGCCTGCGGTGACGGCGGATACGCGCCCGGCTGAGATCCCAGTTGCCGCTCAACGAGGTCGAGAAACGCGTCGACCTCGTCTTCGTTGTAACCGCGCTTTCCGGCGGGTGGCTTGGAGAAAGCCACGTTGCGGACCTGCTCTGGAGTAAGGCGACCACCCGTGGTCGACGCGAAGCTGTCCGCCTGCCCGTTGTATCCCTGGTTTGCGACGGGCGCGCCGGCCACGCGCTTCTGCTCGGGTAAGTCCCCTGGCTTGGTGGGGTTTCGGGAGCCGGGGGTGACGGCGCCGGGCCTGGTGGCCGGGTGTGTCGCTGCCGGGGTAGAGGCGGGCCATCGCGTAGTGGTCAGTGAGTTACCGACCAAAGTGACTCACAGAAAGACATACGACGCGATGACCCAGGACCATTCTGCCCTGCTTGCCCAGCTTGACGCTTTGAAGTCTGCTGATGTTGGCGCGGTGTTCGCCGAGTTAATCCGGGCCGGGCTGCAGGCGCTGATCGAGGCCGAGGCCACTGAGGCGATCGGTGCCGGCCGCTACCAGCGGAGCGGTGAGCGGACGGTGCACCGCAACGGGCATCGACCCAAGACGGTGTCGACGACCGCCGGGGATATCGAGGTGCAGATCCCCAAGCTGCGGGCCGGTTCGTTCTTCCCGTCGCTGTTGGAGCGCCGCCGCCGCATCGACAGGGCGTTGCACGCGGTGATCATGGAGGCCTATGTGCACGGCGTGTCGACGCGCAGCGTCGATGACCTGGTCGCGGCGATGGGCGTCGAATCCGGTGTCTCCAAGTCGGAGGTGTCGCGGATCTGCACCGGCTTGGACAAGGAGATCGAGGCGTTCCGCACCCGCAGCCTGGCGCATACGCAGTTTCCGTACGTGTTCTGCGATGCGACGTTCTGCAAGGTCCGCGTCGGGGCGCACGTGGTCTCTCAGGCCCTGGTGGTGGCCACCGGGGTGTCCATCGACGGCACCCGCGAAGTGCTGGGCACCGCCGTCGGGGACAGCGAGTCCTATGAGTTCTGGCGCGAATTCCTCGCCTCGCTGAAAGCGCGCGGGCTGAGCGGGGTGCATCTCGTCATCTCCGATGCCCATGCCGGTTTGAAAGCTGCTGTGGCACAACAGTTCACTGGCTCGTCGTGGCAGCGGTGCCGGGTGCATTTCATGCGCAACTTGCACACCGCGGTGGCGGCCAAACATGCCCCGGCGGTCACCGCGGCGGTCAAGACCATCTTCGCCCACACCGACCCAGCAGAGGTGGCCGCGCAGTGGGACCGGGTCGCTGACACCCTGGCCGGCTCGTTTCCGAAGGTGGCCGCGATGATGGCTGACGCCAAGGTCGACGTGCTGGCGTTCACTGCGTTCCCGAAGGCCCATTGGCAGAAGATCTGGTCGAACAATCCGATCGAGCGGTTGAACAAGGAGATCAAGCGCCGGGCCGATGTCGTGGAAATCTTCCCCAACCCGGCGGCGTTCCTGCGGTTGGCCACCGCGGTGGTCATCGAAGCCCATGACGAGTGGCAGGTCACCCGCCGCTATCTCTCCGATGTCTCCCTGGACGAACTCCGGGCCGTTATCGCCGAGAAACACGCCGCGGCAGCGCTTGCCAAACAACACCAAATCGCCTAGCGTTCAACATGACTCGTTGATCGCATCGCGTGAACCACGCCAGATCCCGAAGTCCACCACTCCCCGGGACGCTATCTTCTGCTCGGCCATCTGGCGTTCCAGCTCGGCGATGCGTTTCTCGGGGTCGTCCTCGTTCATCAGCAAGTGGTCGTCCATGGCGGTTCCTTAAGTTCCTGTCGAGCTTTAGGTTACCGCCGAGCATTTGCGAAATTCTTGTGTTGCTGCCGTGCTAGAACCGCTATGTGGAACGTGTCGTTCCCGCACGCCATCGCCGACGGCGACGCGGCTTCGTCGTGCTGGGTTTGGTGGTCCTCGCCACGGTCGCGGTGCTTGTCGTGCGCGGGCGGCAGTGGACCGATCATCGGCACTCGGCGTCGCCGACGTGGAAGCCGGCGCCGACATCGACCGTCGCCGGCACCCCTCGGTTCGACGCAACCCGGGCACAGCTGGCGGCATTGGCCGTCCACGGCTGGGACAGCCGTTCCGACTTCGAGCGGTCCCGGTTTGGCGAGGCCTGGAGCGATGGCGTGAACGTCGAGCTCGGACACAACGGATGCAACACGCGTGACGATATCCTTCGCCGCGACTTGACCAACGTTGTTGTGCGGCTTGGCACGTGCTACGTGCAAAGCGGAACGTTGCACGATCCTTACACCGGCACCACCATCGAGTTCGTCCGCGGCCCGACCACATCGGGCAGCGTGCAGATCGACCACGTCGTCTCGCTGGCGGACGCCTGGTACAAGGGTGCGCGGTATTGGGATCCGCAGCGACGGCAGGACTTTGCGAACGATCCGCGCAACCTGCTCGCGGTGAGCCCGAAAGCCAACTTCGACAAGGACTTTCGCGATGCCGCCTCATGGTTGCCGCCGAATGCGGCGTTCCGCTGCGGCTTTGTAGCGCGTCAGATCGACGTCAAGACCGGATACGGATTGTGGGTGTCGGCCAAAGAGAAACTGGCGATGACCGATGTGCTCGCGCGCTGCTAGGGCGCCCCGTTAGGCCGTCGGGCGCCCAGCCGGTATACCTGCCAGCCCGCCTGCTGCCAGCGGGTGACGTCGATGCAGTTGCGGCCGTCGACGACGACGCGGGCACGTACCTGATCGGCCAAATCGGCAGGGTCGAGTTCGACGAACTCCCGCCATTCGGTAAGCACCAACACCGCGTCCGCGCCCTCGCAAGCCTCTGCCACTGAAACCGCGTAGTTCAGCGTGGGGAATTGACGACGCGCGTTGTCCAAGGCCTTCGGGTCATACACGTTGACCGCGGCACCGTTGAGCTGCAGCTGACCCGCTACGTTGAGCGCGGGCGAGTCGCGCACATCGTCGGATTCGGGTTTGAACGCCGCCCCGAGCACGGCGATGTTGGCGCCCAGCAGCGAGCCGCCACACGCGGCGGTGGCCAACTCGACCATCTTCGTGCGCCGGCGCATGTTGATGCTGTCGACCTCACGCAGGAACGTCAGCGCCTGATTGGCACCCAGCTCGCCGGCGCGGGCCATGAACGCCCGGATGTCCTTCGGCAGGCAGCCGCCACCGAAACCCAAACCCGCGTTGAGACATTGGCGTCCGATCCGCGGATCGTAGCCAAGCGCGTCGGCCAGCACGGTGACGTCGGCGCCCGCCGCCTCGCACACCTCGGAGATCGCGTTGATGAACGAAATCTTGGTTGCCAGAAATGCATTGGCGGATACCTTGACCAGCTCCGCGGTCTGCAGGTCGGTTAGCACGAACGGCACACCCGCGTCGATCAGCGGCGCGTAGAGCTCGCGGGTGACCGCCTCGGCACGCGTCGAATCCTGTTGTACGCCAAGGACGATACGATCCGGATTCAGGGTGTCCGTTACGGCATGGCCCTCACGAAGGAACTCGGGATTCCAGGCTATTTCTATGTCGACCCCCGGGGGCGCCAGCGCGGCGGCGCGCTGGCCCAGCTCGGCCGCGGTGCCCACCGGCACCGTCGACTTGCCGATGAGTACCGAAGACCTGGTCAGGCGGGGCACCAGAGTGTCGATGACAGCGTGGACATAGCGCAAGTCGGCACCGTAGCCGCCCTTCTTTTGCGGCGTGCCAACTCCCAGAAAGTGCACGTCGGCGAGTTCGGCCGCCATGTCGTAGTCGGTGGTGAACCGTAGCCGTCCCGCGGCGAGGTTCTTGGTCAGCAGCTTTCGCAGGCCAGGCTCGTAAAACGGAATGTCACCACCGGCGAGCTTGGCGACCTTACCCGGATCTACATCGACCCCGACAACGTCGTGCCCCAGCTCCGCCATCCCGACGGCGTGGGTAGCGCCCAGGTAGCCGGTCCCGAAGACAGCACATCGCATACACCCGTGTGTAGGTGGCCGCAATGAGCTAACTGCATCGAACCGCTAATCGGGAGGCAAACGGCAGATGACAGCTCGCTAGTGGTCTGTCGGTGAATTAGTACGGTAGGTTGTACTATGCCTGTTATGACAGCTGCCGCATTGCTGGTCAGCGATGTTGCGCGTGCGGAGTTGGAGAAGATGGCGGCCTCGACCTCGTTGCCGCATCGGCAGGTGATGCAGGCGCGGGGGCTGTTGTCGGCCTGTGATGGAGTGGCCAACGAGGAGATCGCACGGCGCTGCGGGGTGGATTCCGATACGGTGCGGCGCTGGCGTTCTCGGTTTACTGACGAGGGCGTCAGCGGGGTCGGACGGATCGCGAAAGGCCGTGGTCGCAAGCCGAGTCTGCCGGCTGGGACAGTCGAAGAAGTGCTGAGACTGACCCATAAAGAGCGTCCCGCCGATGGGTCGACGCACTGGTCGACGCGTTCGTTGGCCGCGCGGGTCGGCATCGGCAAGGACGCGGTGGCCAAGATCTGGGCCGATCACCAACTCAAGCCGTGGAAGGTCGAAACATTCAAGGTCAGCAACGATCCTCGGTTCGAGGAGAAGCTCGTGGATGTTGTTGGGCTGTATGTGAATCCACCGGCGCGTGCGGTGGTGTTCAGTTTCGATGAGAAGACTCAATGCCAGGCATTGGACCGCACGCAGCCCTCGCTGCCGATGAAGGCCGGCCGCGCCGGGACCATGACTCATGACTACAAGCGCAACGGCACCATCGACCTGTTCGCGGCGATGAACATCGCCACTGGCGAGGTCCTGACCGATCTGCGCAAAGGCCACACCGGTGCTGATGTCCTGCGGTTCTTCAAGCAGATCGACGCATCGGTCCCGCGCGGTCTGGGTGTGCATGTCGTGCTTGACAACCTTTCGGCGCATTCCACTCCCGAGATCGCGAAATGGCTTGCACACAAGCATCGTCGCCGCTGGCATCTGCATTACACCCCGACGTCGAGTTCCTGGCTGAACCTGATCGAGCGCTGGTTCAAGGAACTCACCGACAAACGCTTGCGCCGTGGTGTTTTCACCAGCGTCGCCGAACTCACCGATGCCATCACCGCCTGGGCCGCGCACTGGAACACCAACCCCAAACCCTTCATCTGGAAAGCTACCGCCGACGACATCAGCACCAAGGTGCGACGTGGCCGCGACACCCTCAACCAGATCAAATCGCAGACAGACCACTA